>JBGUDT010000016.1:31399-45695 GCA_041821665.1 Anaerolineales bacterium | reverse complement strand
TATCAACATTCCACCAATGATCCATCCAACTATTGATGCGAGAATCCAAAAGGCGATAAATTTCAAACATGAGTTCCAATTCCACATGTGTTACTTCCCCATGAATGCATAGGCAAATTAAAATAATCGCAACCAGGAGCGCGGCCTAACTATTGAATATCAAGAAAGATACCTCATATATTATTACAAAAAGAGGTAAAAGAAGAAAAACAAGATATTCTTTCTATAAGAGTTGATATCCAGAACAAAAATCCCGCAATATCGCGGGATCTTGTTATAACCGGGGGCAAAAAAGCCCTTGTGTTTCTAAAAAGAGATATTTGATTCTTTTAGCTAATATGCACACTTGTGGAGTGTTAAAAGGCTCCTCGGGTTGGACTCGAACCAACAACCTACCGGTTAACAGCCGGTTGCTCTGCCATTGAGCTACCGAGGAAGGCACGAGGATTATAACGGGGGCTAGAAACACCGTCAAGAAAAGCATGGAAAGACAAGGGTGTTCGGAGTCGTTACGAATCCCTAATCCCCGATCCCAAAACCCGCATGGTGGTGAAGAGCCTTCAATCGAACCCCAGGATCCTTTCCATTGTCACGCTCCAACCGTGCGCATATAATCCCATAATGAATACATCTTCAAACCCTGAAGGCGCTATCTCTGTCAAACGACGCTTATTGAGAATTGGCATCTTCCTTCTCGCCATCCTGGTATTGGGTGCCTGGTTGCTGAACACCCCCGCAGGTCTGCTCGGGAAGGCGGACGCCGTCGGTTACGCCGTCTGTCATCGCATTGACCTGCGTTCGTTCCACATCGGCGAACGACCCATATCGCTCTGCGCCCGCTGCACGGGGATGTTCCTGAGCGCCTTCCTGGCGCTCGGTTTTTACGCCATCTTTCGCCCGAAATACGGCCGCTTCCCCCCGAAGAAGGTCATGCTGCTCTTCGTGCTGTTCGTGTTCGTATGGGCGTTCGACGGCATCAATTCGTACTTCCACCTGATCCCCGGTGCGCCCACGCTCTACGAAGCACGCAACGAGTACCGTTTGATCACCGGCTCGCTGGTCGGTATTGCGCTGGCGACGATGGTCTATCCGGTGTTCAGCCAGACGGCATGGATCGAATGGAAGAATGAACGTGTATTGGGCTCGATTAAAGAGCTGCTGCTCATCCTGCTCCTCGCAGCCATCATGATCGCCCTCATATTGAATGGCAATCCTCTCATCCTCTATCCACTCTCACTCCTATCCGCCGCGGGGGTGATCGTTCTGCTCACAATAGCGTATTCCCTGCTGATGATTCCACTCTTTGGGAAGATCAATAAAGCAAACAAATGGCGCGATCTTATCGAACCATTGACGGCTGGATTCATCCTAGCTATGATACAGATTGCCGTGATTGATTTTCTACGGTTCCAATTGACCGGAACCTGGAGCGGGTTCCATCTCTAAAGGAGGGGTTTTATGGAAGCATTAAGCGGCATATTTGCTGCATTTGGTCTCTCCGCTAGCGCAGGTTTGAATGCCTACATCCCCTTGCTCGTCGTCGCCTTAGTTGCGAAATACACCGATTTAATCACGCTTCGCTCACCCTGGGATGTGCTCACAAGCTGGTGGGTGATCGGTGTGCTCTTTGTGCTCCTGGTGATCGAGTTTTTCGTCGACAAAGCCCCCGTAGCCAACCATGCCAATGATGTGATTCAGACCTTTATCCGACCCGTAGCCGGGGCGATCGTATTCGCAGGCAGTGCGCAGGTGATCACGGATATCCATCCAATTCTAGCCATGATCCTGGGTATCCTGGTCTCCGGAACAGTGCACGTGGCAAAGACGGCCGCGGTACGTCCGGCAGTGACGTTAACGACAGGCGGCGTCGCTAACACACCAGTGAGCATCGCCGAGGACATCATCGCGGCGACGATCTCGATCCTCGCCATCATCATCCCCGTGCTTGTTGGGACATTTGCCATCATCGCCACATCCTACATCGTGTGGCGGATGTGGCGCCGGGATGACCCCGAGGAAGTGTACTAAAGGACTTGGCTGTTCAATGATAGTGGAATTCAAACGAGGCGGGAACCCCGCCTCGCTTTTTATTTGATTTGGAATGGACCTTCGCGGCGGTCGGCCAATCTCTGCAGTTCATCCAGTGCGTCCAGGGCGGACCGATGATCATCCTCCGAGAGCTCCAGAGCATCAAATTCAGCCTCATCCAGAACTTCTTGACGTCCATCAGGGAAGATGAGCAGATCGAGAGCGAGGTCTTCGGCATAAATATGTCCATCTCCGATGATCGCCGGACGCGTGACGTTGCAGTACCAGCCCTTGTGACCTTTCCCTTCCTGATCATAAATCGTGAAGATGTTGTACCAGCGGTCCTGGTAGAAAGTTTCCACAAAGAGATCTCCACGCTCGAGCTTCAAACCAAAAAAGTGGATGTCGTCCCGATCGAAATGGGCATGCAAGGTGAGGCTGTTCTCCGTACGTTCAACAACCGTGCCCTTGTACTGCCAAACTTCTACACCTTGTTCATTCAATTTGTGTACGGTGATGGGTGTTTTTGGCATCCTATTTCCACTTCGAACGCAGGTTTTTATACATCCACGCCTAGCGCTTCCAGGAGTTCTGCGACGTGAGCGCCAAACATCGGATCGGCTATCATGGACTGCTTCCTGGGTCGTGGAAGCTTAACGTCCAGCGTCTTGACCACTCGTCCTGGTCGAGGGCTGAGGACCAATACTCGGTCGCCGAGATAGATCGCTTCTTCGACGTCATGCGTGATGAACAGGATCGTGAGATTGAACTGCCTCCAAACGCCCAGGAGCCAATCCTGGAGTTCCCTTCTCGTGAGCGCATCCAGCGCACCAAAGGGCTCGTCGAGCAGCAAGGTGTTCCGATCGGTGAGCATGGTACGCAGCAGCGCAGCCCGTTGGCGCATACCCCCCGACAAGGAGCTGGGATAGACGTCGGTGAACGCCTCGAGGTCAAACAGAGGCAGCAAACGCTCAGCCTGCGCATAGGATTGGGTGCGAGGGATGCCGCGCACATCCTGTGAGAGGATGAGGTTGTCCATCACGCTGCGCCACGGCAGCAGAAGATCGCGTTGGGGCATATAACCGACACGGCCGATGCGGTCGTCGCAAACTTCCCCATCGATACAAATCTCGCCTTTGTCATGCTCGAGGAGCCCGACGATCATGTTGAAGATCGAGCTTTTCCCGCACCCGGAGGGACCCAGTATCGTGGCGAATTCCCCGACGTTGACCTCGAAGGAGACGTCATGCAAGGCCTCGATCGAGGCATCCTCCCCGCTGAAGGTCTTGCTTACCCCGCGCAGCTCAATTTTGGGTGGTGTCATCGCTCTCCATGAACTTGTGAAGGTGATCGCTCATCTGTCCATCCTGCTAATTCAAACCGGGTTCACTTGATCGGTGGAAGAAAATCGTTCGTGAAAGCCGCATCCGCATCAATGGGGTTTGGGATGATCTCGTGTCCGACCATCCAGTCGGCGTAGGCTGACCATACATCAGCAGATTGCTCTCCCCATCGGGCTGCGTCCGCCTGATATCTGCTGGCCAGCCAGGCCTGACTGGCGCGGACGAGGCTTTCGTCAAGCTCGGGGACGGCCTCGAGCAGGATGTCCGCAGCCTCGCCAGGATTTTCGATGGCGTAATCATAGCCCCTGGACACAGCTGTAAGGAACGCGGAAGTAAGCTCGGGTTGTTCTGAAAGCGTCGTTTCACTGGCGATGATCACAGGTGTGTAATAATCCGGGACACAATCGAACCAGTCTTCCATCATCAACACATCCAGGTCGATTCCTTCAAGGTTGGCTTGAACACCCTGCCAGCCCGTGAAAATCCAGGCTAGATCGATCTTCTCCTCATCGAGCAAAGCAAGGGGATCTGAGAATCCGATATCGATGATTTCCAGGTCGCTGAAATTCCCATCGTCGCACTCCATCAGGACTCGCAGCGTTGGTTCTTCGAATGGGCTGCCGAAGGAGCCATATTGAAGTCCCTCCCAATCGGAAGGAGAGACGACTTGGTGATGTTTCAAACTGGCAAAACCTGAGGTATTGTGCTGAAGGATGGCGGCGATGGAAACGATGGGTATCTCAAGCGCCCGTGCCAATGTCACCTGCTCCTGGAAGCTGACCCCATATTCCGCAGCTCCCGAAGCTACGACTTGCTCGGCGAGCACCTCGCCGGGCTGAACGATGTCGACTTTCAAACCTGCCTCTTCAAAGTAGCCTTCGGCTTCGGCGACGAACAGCCCAGTGTGATTTGTGTTCGGCACCCAGTCGAGCATCACCGTCACAGGTGTGAGGTCCTCGGCGGGACCCGTACCTGCGCAGGATGCGCCCAGGAGACCGAGAAGGATTACACTTCCTGCGATGGCCATTCTTTTCATCGTACTTCCTCCCACAATCTCATCATGTTTCGGTATTTTGCGCATAATCACTCGCTAATAGATCCCTGAGCCTTCCCACTGTTCGATACGTTCTGAGGAGTAATACCATGGGAGCAGGGCTCTCTCGATGACATAAACAAGCAAGAATAGACCGATACTCAACATGGAAGTCAAAACAATGCCCACGAACACCTGATCGGTAGCCAGCGCGTTCTTCGACCGCAGCATATACAACCCGAGTCCATCTGAACCACCTACCCATTCGCCGATCGTCGCGCCAACCACGCTGTATGTGACGGCGATACGTAATCCAGTGAAAAAGGCAGGCAGCGCCGCCGGGAATCTCACCAGCCGCCAGACCTGCTTCCGGTCGGCGCCCATCGCCCTCAGAAGTGAAACGTAGTCCGGATCGGCAGATGCAAGCCCATCCGCAGTGTTCACCGCAAGGGGAAAGAAGCAGATCAGCACAACAATCATGACCTTCGGCAGCATACTAAATCCAAACCAGATGATGAGAAGAGGTGCGATGGCCAGGATTTGGACAGTCTGTGAGGCGACAAGAATGGGGTATAGTGCCCGTCGAACTACGGATGAGAGATCGATTGCCGCGGCGATGAGCACGCCCAGTATGGTCGCAATGGTTAAGCCAATCATCGTCTCAAGCATCGTCGTTGTTATGGCGGACCCCAACACTTCGCGTGTCTCCCAGCCAGCCTGCAAAACCTGGATTGGGGAGGGCAGGATGAACGCAGACAACCCGCTGCGGAGGGCGACGGTTTGCCAAACGAGGATCACGAAGATGATGAGCAGGAATGGGGGGATGAGGTTCCTGCGCCATCGCGAGCTTTTCTCTCTCATTTTGCGGTTATGCGCTCCTTCCCATCACCGGTCCCTTGATCTCTGTCTCTCTGGTGTTCTTTTGTCCCATGGACGAGCATGATCCAGGATTGTGCAGATCTCCCCTCTCACGCTCAGGCGCGACCCGCTGTTTGTGTCGCTACTAAGCTGCCTGATTTGAGCCGTACTTCTACGTTTGAAGAGGTGAACACATTGCTCACCCCGCGAGCCGGTCCCTGGGGTAAATCCTCGTTCTGTAAACAATAGGCGAGATTCATAGTCCTGACCCCAAGTGCGTCCTCGAACAATGGGATCAAACTGAGTGTATCTCCAACGTTCCCCTCAATACCTTCGCCAGGCGGTGTGACAAGCCACGTAGTCTGATTCCCTGTCCAGAATTCAAGACGCTGGGAGCCGATCGCGGGATGGGTTAGCAGGGTCACATTGGATAGGGTCATATCTACCCTGCCTCCAGTAGCTCCAATGATGATGATCCTTCTCACATCGAGATCGATGGCATGAAGCAGGGCCAATTCAAGATCGGTCTCGTCTTTCTGAGCCGACACCTCCTGGATGGTCACGCCTGCATCTACGAAGATTTGCATCTCGGAATTAGAGATAGAATCGAGATCTCCGATTACTCTATCCAGATGGAGTTCGAGAACGGAAGCATGATGTGCGCCGCCATCCGCAGCCAGGACGAAGCGAATCTCAAGTTCCCTCAAGCGCTCGTTGATGCGCTCTGGGTGGTTGAGCTCGCCGTTGGCCAAGATGATTCCTGCTGTGTTATTTGGTGGCATAAAAAAATCACCCCCGGCGATGAGGGTGGTTTGTGCGGTTTGTGGAATACCGTCGCACCATCCCTTCGCCGGTATTATCCGGATCAGGTTCAAAGGGTCGAGGGCGCATTGGCCCTCCTCTCAGCCTTATCGAGAAGGCTCCCCGTGCATTATTGTGTTGATTTGATTCTATCTTTATCCCACCTCTAGGTCAAGCGGCGAGGTGAGACGCTCGATGCAGGCGGCAAACGCTGAGTCTCAGCCGGTACCACTGTGTACACAAACTGGATCTACCCTCATCCCAACCACTTTCCCGGAGAAAGGATAGAGGGGCTTTGATTCACTGAGGATGGATCCATTTCTCCATCACGATGCCGTCTTCCTTGTCGCGATAGTATCGAACCCACCGATCTGCTTCGGCATATCCCATGCGCTCGTACAGCCGCCTGGCATCCTTATTGGATTCCCTCAACGTAAGGCGAACTCTATGCACATCCAGGGCCTGCTCGCAAGTTCGCAGTAATTGTTCGCCCAATCCCTGACGACGGAAATCGGGATGGACGCATATTGTGGCGATCCATCCCATGTTCACTCCGCGTCGGCGGTCACCGATCACGAAGCCGACGATTCGATCATTCAGCGTCGAGACATGGCGGACGGTTTCAGGGAATACCAGCGCTGCCAACAGATCAAACCAGGGCCAGCTATCACGATTGAAGCAGCACTTCTCCAGAACTCTCAGATCGCCTAGATCTCGCCACGACGCCGTTCGAAGTTCAAATTCCAGGTTTCTTCATTCTCCCTCCCCGGCTAAGCAATTTGAAAGGTATCACTTGCCAGGTCGAAAACCCTCCAGGAATCTCGCAAACTCCATTGGGAAGATGTACTTCGTAGACGGGCTTGCGCCCATCTCCTTCAACGCATCGAAATACTGCAGGGTCATCGTGTTCTCATCGACATCCTTGGCAATGTCATGAATTCGTTGTAACCCGGCCGAATAGCCTTCGGCTCTCAGGAGCTGGGCTTCCCGATCTCCTTCCGCGCGCAGGATATTGCTCTGTTTGTCGCCATCGGCTACTAAAATGGCCGCTTGCTTCTCTCCATCCGCGACGTTAATAGCCGCTTCTGCATGCCCGGTTGATTCGGTCACAGTAGCACGACGCATTCGCTCAGCAGTCATCTGGCGTGTCATTGCGTCTTGAATGTCGTCGGGAGGGATAATCTCCCTGATCTCAACATTGGTGACCTTTACGCCCCAGCGCTCGGTTACCTCGTCCAGTTTAACTCGTATCGTCTGATTGATGTGCTCACGCTCAGAGAGCACATCATCAAGCAAAATGCCGCCGATGACAGAACGCAGAGTCGTCGTCGCCATCCCCTCCGCAGCAACCTCAAAGTTTCCGACCTGGATCACACTCTGAACAGAATCCACTACCTTGTAATACCAGATGAAATCGATCGCGATGGTGACGTTATCCTTTGTAATTGAGGTTTGGTGCGGGATATCTCGCACTTGCTCACGAAGGTCAACCTTCACGCCTCGTTCAACAAAGGGGAGCAGCAATACCAGACCGGGACCTCGAGCCCCCACACAGCGACCCACTCGGAATACTACCAGCCGCTCATATTCCTGCACGATTCTAACTGCAAAGGCAACGATTGCTAGACCGAGAATACCGACAGATCCGATTAAACAAGCGATAACAGTAGTGTCCATTTCTCCAACCTCCTTGGCTCAAAAACTATTCACCCTCGACCGGCTCTACCTTCAATATCAATCCATCTGCGCTGACCACAGTTACGCGTTCTCCCACGTCAACAAGGGTATCTGCACGCGCTGTCCACAGCTCCCCTGCTGCATAAACGGCTCCCACAGGATCAAGGGGAGCCCGGACTTCAGCGATCTGGCCCAACACTCTTGTAGGATCAATGGAAGGCGCTGCACGTTGAGAGATCATGATTCCACGAATCGCCAACCAGAAATATCCAACCGTTAGAATTGTGACTGTAATCGCTAAAAAGGGGTGTACTGCCGTGCCTTCGTCATCGATCCCGAACAGCAAACTCGATCCCGCACTGAATGCCAGGGCGGAAAGAGCCAACCAAAACTCCGGTTTTTCCTTCCGTAGGGCAATTACGAAAAGAACAGCCCCAACAAAGATAATAATCAGCGCCCAATAACTGAACTGGAGCACCAGTGTTGACAGACCCACAATTGAAAACGCGATGACGACCAGGATTTCGAGTACACCTGTACCTGGCTGTAAGACGGCCAACACGGCCAGCCAGATTCCCGCCACGAGAACCAGGTAAATAATGTTCGCAAATAGAGGGGTATCATAAAAAGTCATCTCACATCTCCTCGATCACTCATAGCAAGTGTAGGCTACAAGAAGACGCCCAAGCGCAACTACCCTGAAGCCGACATTCAGCCGACATCTCGGTTTCGAGGTGAAGGCCTCGTTTGAGTCGTTTGCGAAGATGGGTGGAGTGAAGGCCAAGATTCATTATTGTTGGAGAGAGATCAGACCTGCTTTTGGTACATACGATAGGTCTTATAAACCACTCCTCCCAGCATCTCTGCCGCGCGGGTCATCATGTCGTTATCTTCAAGGATCCAACTCGACTCCCCCATCGGATACCCCTTCCTGGCAGCGGTCTTCGCCGTTTCGAGGTACATAAGCGCATCCACACCCACGCCACGATACTCAGGCAACACACCAAGTGCGAGGACACGCACCCAGGTAACCTGTTTTCGTACTTTCCAATGCCAGAGAAGCTTCAACATGGTGAATATTTCGGGTGTCCCCGGTCGAGGGTATGCAAGCTTAAGCGGCTGATTGAGATCCAGGATGGTCAAAGACGCGCCGATGACTTCCCCTTCATACTCAACAAACAGGACCAGGTCAGGATCGATGATCGCCTTCAAGCTTTTCGCCAACTGGTCAATCTCCGGATCTGTCATGGGTACAAATCCCCAATTTCTCTCCCAAGAACTGTTGTAGACCTTTTTGAACAGCTCCACTTCAGCGTCGAAATCCTTCATATTCATCGCTCGGAGCGTGAGTTTTCGGCGTTCCATTACTTTTTCGGTTACCCGCACAAGCTTGGGTGGGGCATTTTTAACGAACTCAAAAAGATCGTTCTTATACGCCCAGGCATCCTTCGCTTTTTCAAACCCGGCCGCATCCAGGTAGCTCATATACCTGGGTGGGTTGTATGTCATGAGCGCTCGTGGCGAGTCATTAAAACCATCGACCAATAAAAACGCCTCGTCATTTGTTGAAAATTGCGCCGGTCCCAGGATGCTTTCATGCCCTGCATCACGTACCCACTGTTCTGCTCTCGCTAATAGTGCAGAGGCAGCTTCGGGGTCATCAAGGACTTCAAAAAAACCAAAGAAACCGATATTTATCCCCTGGAATGTGTTGTAGGCATCATTCGTAAATGCCGCGATCGTACCGACGATTTGATCCCCTCGCCAAGCCATAAAAAATTCCACAGTGGCATGCTCAAAGAAGGGGTTTTTCTCAGCACTCAGAAATTCGACTCGTTCTGAAATCAGAGGCGGAACCCAATAGGGATCATCACGGTAAACTTCCCATGGAAATGTGATGAATTTCTTTAGTTCGCCCTCGCCCTTCACCGCTTTTACCTGTAGCTTATCCATCAAATCCTCCTCCTGGTTGTATCGTGATTATACAGTCGTGGCTGCATGCCGAAAAGCTCCCTGATTACCTGATAATGCCAGCCGGGGATCTTCCCGATGAAACCACCAGCGCAACACACAAGAACCCGGTTGGATTACCAATCCCCTATAGTTCCCTCCTGAATTGTGGCTTGAAGAACCCCGATGGTATGATTCGGGTCTATCAAGTGAGGGTGAATCATTATCTATCCCGTCATTTTCTCTCTTGGGGTCCTCATCAGCCTTCTCTGGATTGGGTTCATGAGCGACCGTAAAGAACAACTCACCTCACCCCCTCAGGGAGCTGTCAATCCGATCGATGCGGCATTCCTCGTAATTGCATGTGCGATGGTGGGTGCTCGCGCATTCTTCGTCGGCTCACATTGGACTTATTATTCCCAGCACATTGCCGAGTCGGTATGGTTCTGGCAGGGGGGATTAAGCTGGTTTGGAGGCGCCATTGGCATATTTGTTGGCATACTCATCTTCGCCGGGATAAAGAGGAAGCCCTTGGGAGAATTGGCTGATGTGTTTGCAGTCCCTCTGGCAATCGTCGCCACAGCCTCCTGGCTTGGATGTTTTCTCGAAGGATGTGCCTACGGGCGAGAGATATCCACAAGTCTGACCATCCTTAACGCACCAGATTTATTCGGTCAGATCGCCCCTCGGTGGCCGACTCAACTCATCGGTGTGCTGTACGGTGCGTTCGCAATCTTGATATTATTATATTTCGGGAATCGATTACATCGGTCGGGTTCGTTCTTCTTGTTGTCCGTATTACTGATTTCAGGGGGCCTATTTGGCTTGAGCCTGACCAGAGGAGATCCTGCACTCTATTATGGTGATTTCCGTGTGGATACCGTTGCAGCAGGAATGATATTCACGGGCGCCCTGCTGGTCATGATCTGGAGGCTTAGACGATGAAAAATATGAAGAAATACCTGGATAAGCTCAAGATCAACGCTGAAATCGCCGAAAGCATCCTAACGTCGTTTATTAACAGTGAGATCACTCGCGCTGGATTTTCGCATGCGGTCGTTGGGGTGTCTGGCGGCATCGATTCTGCTCTTGCGTGTTTTCTGGCGGCCAAGGCCCTTGGACCCGACAACGTGCTCGCACTACATATGCCGTACCAGACCACGTCGACAGAATCCACCGAACATGCTGAGCTTGTCATCGATCGCACCGGCGCACAATCCCTGACCGTCGATATTACCCCGATGGTCGAGCCGTTGTTGGATACTATCCCTGAGGATGCCAAGATCCGACGCGGCAACATCATGGCAAGACAGCGGATGATCATCCTGTATGACCAATCAGCTGCGTTCTCTGGACTGGTCGTTGGTACCGGGAACAAGACAGAGATTCTTCTCGGTTACACAACCTTGTATGGCGATTCGGCATGCGCAATCAACCCCATCGGCGATCTTTACAAAACACAAGTGCGCCAGTTAGCCGAGGTGATGGGTGTCCCGCAAGAGGTCATCCAGAAGCCTCCATCTGCTGATCTCTGGGTTGGTCAAACCGACGAGGATGAGTTGGGTTTCACTTATGAGGATGTCGATCAACTACTCTATAATCTGGTCGATGAGCGATATTCCCCACAAGAATGTGTCGAGGCCGGTTTTAACGCAGACTTTGTTGAAAGGGTGATGAAGAGAATTCAGGGCTCTCAATTTAAACGCATGATGCCCCCTATCGCAAAGCTGAGCAATCGCACAGTAGACTATGACTTCCTTAGGTCTACGTGATTGGGGTACATGAAGGCAGGTTGCGGCTGTAGTGACAACTCGAAGCGAGTGTTAGATGTCGTTGCTCGGTCAGCCGTGGAAAGCCTCGCGCAATAAAATCGTCGCAGGGAGCGAGAATGAAACGTGCTGTGAGTGTGAGCCTTGGCTCTTCAAAAAGGGATAAGAAGGTCGAGATTGAGCTGCTCGGCGAACGAATCCGCCTTGAACGTATCGGAACCGATGGAGATATGGAGGTGGCAACCAACCTGTTCCGTGAGCTCGACGGAAAAGTCGATGCCTTCGGTGTTGGTGGCACAGACTTGACTCTTTCCGTGGATGGGCGGGTCTATGTGCTTCATTCTGTTCAGAAGATGGTGAAAGACGTTCATAAAACACCTATTGCAGATGGCTCCGGGTTAAAAAACACACTCGAGTCTCGACTGGCTCCCTATATCGATGAGTTCATCGGTGAGCATGTGCATCCCCGGCGAGCGTTGATTACCAGCGGCGCCGATCGATGGGGAATGACATCCTCGTTCTTCGATGCGGGCTATGACTGTGTCGTTGGCGATCTCATGTTTGCGCTGGGTCTACCTATTCCGTTGAGAAGCAAACGTGCTTTAAAAATTCTCGCCGCGCTGCTGATCCCCATTGTGGGTAGACTGCCGTTCGAGTGGTTGTACCCGACCGGTGAAAAGCAAGAGACGCGTGATCCGAAGTGGGGAGAGTATTACGAATGGGGTACGGTGATTGCCGGCGACTGCCACTTTATTTCGCGCTATATGCCCCCTCGACTGGAGGGGAAAGTAATCGTTACGAATACGACCACACAGGGGGACGTCGATCGTTTCCGGGAAGCCGGTGCGGCATACCTCGTGACTTCGACCCCCGTAATTGATGGTCGTTCTTTCGGGACGAACATGATGGAAGCAGCCCTTATTGCCGCAACCGGGAAGAGCGAACCGCTCAACCCATCTGAGCTCGTAACTCTTATTGATCAACTAGATTTACACCCCCAAATCCGCTCATTAAATTCGTCGTACTCGCAGGTCTAGATTTTCATGGAATCAAAACCTTCCACCAGCAAAACCGAATATTCAAAGAGGGTATATGCGCTCGTAAGGAGGATCCCGAAAGGCCGGGTGATGACTTATGGATTGATCGCATCCCACATCAGTCCTCCGCAGGGTACCGATATCTATGCATACGAACGAATTGGTCCAAGATGGGTGGGTTATGCGATGAGATCTTGTCCCGATGATGTGCCCTGGCATCGGGTGGTAAACGCAGAAGGAAGGATCAGTGTTCGACCTGGGTTGGGCCCGCACCTTCAAAAATCTCTCATGGAAGACGAAGGTGTCGTGTTTGATCAGACCGGACGGATAGATTTAGACTCCTTCGGCTGGGCTCCTGATGACAGGAACGCGTAATCCGATAATCATGACTAAAAACTTGAAGCGAAGGTAACTCAATCATGAATGCAATTATTCTTGCAGGCGGTAATCTAGATCCAGGGGATCCTCTCTATGACGAGAACCCGAATCATCCAAAATCCTTGATCGACGTCGCAGGGAAACCTATGGTCCAGTGGGTGATCGAAGCGCTCGATCGAGCCCAATTAACTAAGGATCTCATAGTCGTAGGCCTCGAGGGAGTCCCTGGAATACAAATAACCAAGCCGCTGCATTTTCTCCCCGACCACGGAGGTCTGTTGGATAACGTTGAAGCAAGCCTCTCATTTCTTAAACATACTCATCCTGAGGATGAGCATGCCCTGGTCGTATCCGCAGACATACCTGCTATTACGCCCGAAATTGTGGATTGGCGTATTAGTTCGCTGAAATCGAGAGATATCGATGTCGACTATGCAGTCGTCGCAAGGAGCGTGATGGAGAGGCGATTTCCCGACGCTCGTCGCTCCTACGTCCACCTCCGGGATATCGA
The DNA here is from genome assembly GCA_041821665.1 of Anaerolineales bacterium. Classification (GTDB taxonomy): domain Bacteria; phylum Chloroflexota; class Anaerolineae; order Anaerolineales; family E44-bin32; genus E44-bin32. The sequence goes on along the minus strand of JBGUDT010000016.1, from coordinate 32,310 downwards.
TGTGTGCGGTGGAGATATTAATATTCTCAAAATGAGATTGGCACAAGATTCAGTGTTCTGGGAAAAAGTCGTTGAAGCAAGAAAGAGCGCATTCCGGCAAGCAAAATTAATTGGTTACCGCTTCCTGATCCTCGTCCTGCTTCGACGCATGCGTCTGAAAGATGCTGAGCTATATATCAGCGACCGCCTTGAATTGAATGGTCATGCCACCGTATCACCTTATGCCGAAGTCGCCATGGATATCGATAAGCCTGATCAACTCGCGATCATGCGCGCAGATCTATCGAAAAACCTGGGATGAGTTCAAATCCATTCGACGGAATCCGGGAAACCGACCGTAGACTGACTGCACGTTTGCAGCTCGGGGATGAGGGCAAGATTGAGCGCCGACTGATTGGTCTGGCAGCCCACTCTGGCGATACCTGGCTTATCCTTCTCGGACTGGGTCTAATTTGGCTTATTGGGGATGCCGCATGGCACGCACTGGCGATACAAACGGTTATCGCAATCCTCGTCCTGGCTATATTCGTCGGTCTTATTAAATTTACCTTTCGCAGAAAACGCCCAGAAGGGGATTGGGGTCAAATATACAGGAAGACGGATCCGCACTCCTTTCCCTCTGGTCACGCCGCTAGAGCGGCTCTTCTCGTGGTGCTCGCTTTTGGGTTAGGACCAGCCTGGTTGGGCTTGCTCGTACTTGTGTGGGCGATCGTGGTCTCACTATCCCGGATCGTCATGGGGTTGCACTTCGTATCAGATGTGGTTGTTGGGTCTTTAATTGGGTTATCGGCAGGTCTTTTGACACTCGCGGTGCTGAGCTAATCAGATTCGGCTCAACGCGCCATTGTGTCCTGAACCTCGACTCTTATTGGTTTAATTATGAATTGCAGATTTTCGTACTGAAGCTTTTT
>JBGUDT010000016.1:27675-30513 GCA_041821665.1 Anaerolineales bacterium | reverse complement strand
CGCGCGTTTCTTGATCGTGGAGGGTGGCTTGGTTGGGGCATCGTCCCCACTTTAAGTAGAGAGGCTGCTGCCAATGAAACCGTCCAGTCTTTATGCCTCCGCTTTGAAGCCGGCATCGAGCGTCTGGCTCAAACGGGGATCGATCGCGGTCTGCTCCTTCGCCGCGCTTTACTCACCCCAAGCTGCGGGGCAGGGGGCATACTCGACGAGTCACTCGCGGCAAGAGTCCTGCAAATCCTTCAAGAGCTCTCCATGACGCTCCGTGAAAAGTATGCCTTGGGGATCAGGGATTAGGGGGGCTTTACGAAGTATAAAATTCTTCGAATGGAGCGCCGAGGCACTCCCGATCATCCACCTGGCAGCAGAGAGATGATGTTTTGCCAATCGTAACCGACGATCACGGCGATATCGACTTCGCTCTCGGGGTTGGTCTGAGAGAGGATCTGCCCCTGGGTGAGCCCCATGGACTCGAGCAGGTAATGCGTGGTGTAAGGATTACCGGTGTAGTCGATGATTCTTGTTGTGGGGTAGTCCATGCGATCGGCGTTACCAATTTCGACGACATCAAGACCCAGCGCCTTTACTCTTTCTGAAAATTGAGTTGCCAGCCCTTCTTCGCCTGCACCGTTCAACACTGCTACCCTGGCGGACTCGGATAGAGCCGCGCTGGAAGCATCCCCGGTCTCGACTGAGGGCCCGATGGCGCCGCTTTCCGTGAATATCTCATCCCGTAGCATGCGTATCTTATCTGGAACCGGTTTGAGGACATCCGCTTCTGCGCCACCGTAAATCACCTTCTCCAGCGTCACCATCTCCGGCGGACCAATCACGCCCCGTCCAATATTCTCCTGGGGAATTTCAAGTGCGAGCATCCCGAGCGCGATCAACTGGTCCAGGGTAAGGTTTGTCGTGATGCCCGAAGCTAGCTCATTGTAGAGCACAGGCGCCTTGGTTAGAAGTGTCGGGATCATATCCAGGCGCAGGATCTGGTTTCGGATGGCGATGGCGACCTGCTGCTGGCGTTGAGCTCGATCGAAATCTCCCCCCTCAGTCTTACGATTGCGCGCATACCCGAGCGTGAGAGGACCGGAAAGGACATACTTTCCTGGGTCGAACCAGATATCGTTATCCTTACCAATTGGATCTACCTTGATTTTCTCTGGGATGACAATCTCAACACCGCCAATTTCATCGACCATGCGTTCAAATGCGCGAAAGTCGATCAGTCCGTAATATGGGACTGGAACTCCGAGCAGTTTTTCAATGGTCTTAACTGCCAGCTCCGGTCCACCACCTGGGAGCCGGTCTCGCTCACCAAGGAAATATGCTGTGTTGATGCGTCCATGGCCATAGCCTGGAATGTCCACCCAGAGGTCTCTGGGGATGGACATCATGCCACCGGTCTTACTCACCGGATCCAGCGTCACGAGCATCATTGAATCGGTACGCGGAGGGCCGTCGCCAGCCTCCCAATCGCGGTAGTCAAGTCCCATCAAGAGGACGGTCACACGTTCTGTACCGCTCCAGGGGTCGGGCAATTCCTCCAGGATCTCGACAACAGAGGTTGCATCGGCGGTTACCTCATCCGTATTCGAAAATTGAAATGACGGCAATCCCGTACCGGACCAGGAGGCAGCCAATCCCCTGACTGCCATATAGACCAACAGGATCGAGAGCAACGCCCCGGCAACAAACGCCACCCCCAGCACCCTGACTAATGATGCGGGTAATGATCGTTTCCCTCGACGTCGTTTTGATTCACTCATGATGCATTGTCTTCAACCTGGGATCTCCCCAAATTAATCGGCGGATTATATCACGCCTCATTTGTGCCACGCGAAAGGGTTTCCCAGAGCTCGAGTTGGAGCTGGAGCTCTTTTTCCAGGACGCCATACCGCTCTCCCAGTTCTACAACCTCTTCGACGCGCACACCAGCCCCCTCAAGGCCTTGTTCTACCTCACGCAGCGCGTTCTCGAGATTTGTGATGCGTGCCTCTACATCATGAAGATTGACTTTGCTACCCCTCTTCTGAGGGGATCTCTTTTGCGAGGGTGTTTTCCCATCTTCTTTTTGTGCTTTCTTATCTCCCTCTAGTTTGTGTGCCTGATATGCAGAATATCCGCCATTGAACACTTGCAGAGCTTGATCTCCTGGAGAGATGGACCATATCTGATCTACGAGTGACTCGACCAAGTAGCGATCGTGGGATACCAACAAAATAGTGCCCGGAAAATGTTTTAGCGCCTCCTCAAGTGATTCTTGCGAGGGCAGATCCAGATGATTTGTTGGTTCGTCAAGAAGCAAGAAGTTTGCGCCCTCCAGGATCAACTTCGCAAGGGCCAACCGCCCCCTTTCACCACCGGATAAAATGGCGACTGATTTATCAACTTCCTCTCCGGTGAAGAGCAACTGGGCAAGAAAATTTCGCGCCTCAGAGCGTTTGAGGGACGGATCGGCTTCAAGCACTTCTTCGATGATTGTGTGGTCTGTATTCAAACTAGCATGGGCTTGTTCGAAATATCCCAGTTCAAGCCCTTCTCCAAGTCGAACTGATCCATCCAACGGCGCAAGCTCGCCCAGTAATGTTCGCAAAAAGGTTGTCTTCCCGGCACCATTGGGACCAATCAATGCCGCCCTCTCGCCACGCCGCAGGATGATCTCGGGTGTTGAAAAGAGGGGTTCTTTGAGATCTGGATGTGCGACCACGAGATTCTCGGTTTGGAGGACGATATCGCCCGACCGATCCACGGGCTGGAAATTAATTCTTGCTGTGTGTTCCTTTTTCTCAACCTGAATTGCATCGTCACGGAGAAGGCGATTCAAGCGTTTCCGCCTTC
>JBGUDT010000016.1:23412-26746 GCA_041821665.1 Anaerolineales bacterium | reverse complement strand
GCGATTTTCCACTCCGTTGGTCGCTGAGCTATAATTCCTACCAAACCTTGTAGGGTTCCGTTAAATGTTAGATCCGCCATCGAATAATTACCGAAGCCTCATCATCGCCGCCATCATCATGGCGGTCGTTGGGTGGGTGGGATTGATTATTCTCCTCTTTACAACGCTACCTACGGTCGGCCCTCGCTGGCTGTTCTTCTTCCTGTCGACGCTTGCCATCACCGGAACAGCCCTGCCTTTTGTCTGGTTGCTCCATCGGCGATTTTCCAATAATGGGTACGCCCCTTCGTCCACGCTTCTCCGTGAAGCGCTTCTCTTCACTTTGTATGTCGAAGTCCTTATCTGGCTGCAGTTTAACCGGAGCCTCAGTCTGTCATTGGCAATTCTGTTCGCTCTAAGCTTGATTGGTATCGAATATCTCCTCCGCATTCTCGAGCGCAGCCGGTGGAGGTCATACTGATGACGATGAGAGATCTGCCCTCCGTCGATTTTCTCCTTCAGAGTGAAGCTGCGGAACAACTGGCCGAATCCTTCGGTCGTGGCCTCCTCAAGGAGGCGGTGCGAGAGAGTCTTGATCAAGCCCGCACTTCGATCCGTGAGGGTTCGAGCGCACCTTCGGAGGAGCAAATCCTCGAGAGTATCGCCAGCATATTGAGCTCCTGGACCACCGCAACGCTGCAGCCCGTCATCAACGCTTCGGGTGTGATTCTTCATACGAATCTCGGGAGAGCTCCTCTCTCCACACCCGCCCAGGATGCTATATCGTCGATTGCCAGTGGCTATAGCAACCTGGAATACGACCTCCGCAAGGGGAAGCGGGGCAAAAGAGATCACCATGCGGAAGCCCTCCTCAGGCGGCTCACGGGTGCCGAAGCTGCGCTGGTCGTAAACAACAACGCCTCCGCAGTGCTCCTCGCCCTTACAGCATTAGCCCGTAGAAAAGAAGTGCTCATCTCGCGCTCCCAATTGATCGAGATCGGTGGTGGTTTCCGCATCCCCGATGTCATGAAGCAGTCGGGGGCAAAACTCGTCGAAATAGGCACCACCAATCGAACCCATATAAAAGACTTTGAAGCGGCCATTCATGAACGCACAGGCATGATTTTGCGTGCACACCACTCCAACTTTAAAATCATCGGCTTCACCACCGAACCTTCTCTTGAAGAACTGAGTGAGCTGGGCGAGCAATACGGCGTGCCAGTTCTGGATGACATCGGTTCAGGGGCGCTGCTTGACACCAGCGCATATGGCCTTGGTCATGAACCGATGGTGCAAGAATCACTCCAAGGAGGGGCTGCTCTGGTAGCCTTTTCGGGGGATAAACTCCTCGGCGGACCTCAGGCAGGGATACTTGTGGGCCGCAAGGATCTCATCGATCGGTTAAAGCGCCACCCGCTCGCCAGAGCAATCCGCCCTGACAAGCTCTGCCTCGCCGCCCTCTCAGCGACCTTGCTCTCCTATCTCACCGAAAGGGAAGAGAAGGAAATACCCGTCTGGCAAATGATTTCAGTTCCTGAAGCTGAGCTCAAGGCGCGCGTAGAGGGGTGGATCACAAAGCTGGGGCAGGGTGAGCCTCGTGCGGGACGCTCCACAGTTGGAGGGGGAAGTCTTCCAGAGGAGACCCTCCCGACGTGGCTGCTTGCTTTCCGTGTCAAACATCCTGATGCAACTGTTCATCGATTGCGAGAGGGGGATCCACCGATCGTCGCTCGTATTGAAGACGACCTCATCGTGATAGACTCCCGCACGGTCTTAGTCCATCAGGAGGAAGACCTGTTGACCCAGCTTTCTCGCCATATTCAGGAGATGAAATAAGCCAATCATGCATTCAGGTACCGATCACACATCAAGTTTATACTCACATATAGAAAGACTTGCATCTTGGGATCCAACAAAATCCAATTCGGAGGTCCATAGATGAAATCCGATATTGATCGTAGTATGAAAGAAAAGGATATTGCTGCCATCCTCGTCCGTGGACCAGCCCAGCACAATGCCTCCATGACCTATTTCACCGGGATGGTGCATCTTACTGGAGGTTATCTGCTGAAAATCCTTGAGCATGCGCCCGTCCTTTTCTGCAACGATATGGAACGGGATGAAGCCGCGAGTACTGGTCTCGAACTGCGTGTTCTTTCCGACTATGAACCCATGAAGCTATTCGAGGCCGCTGAAGGAGACAGCAACCTCGCTGATGCCATGTTAATTGAAAAAATTCTCAGAGAGTTTGACGTAAAGGGAAAGGTGAGCATCTACGGACAAGGTGAAGCTGGCTCGACTTACAGCACATACAACATGCTCCAGGAGCGCTATCCTGAGGTCGAGATCGTAGGCGAATCCGTGATGGATTCGGTCCTGGCCTTAGTACGATCCACGAAAGATGCTGAGGAGGTAGAGAGGATACGGGGGATGGGGAAGATCACCACGGCGGTTGTCGCGGACGTGGTCGGTTTCCTCACCTCACACCAGGCGAAAGATAATGTCCTCGTCGACAGGAATGGGGATGCTCTCACAATTGGAGATGTAAAAACGAAGATCAATCTATGGCTGGCGATGCGAGGGGCGGAGAATCCGAATGGATCCATTTTCGCCATTGGACGTGATGCGGGGGTCCCCCATAGTTCCGGAACGGATGAGGATCCAATTCCTCTCGGAGAGACCATCATATTCGACATTTTCCCCTGTGAAGCAGGCGGAGGATACTTCTACGACTTCACACGCACCTGGTGCCTTGGGTATGCGACAGATGAGGCCCTGGCGCTTTACGAGGATGTGCTCGAAGTATACGAAATGGTGTACGAGTCCATCAAGCCGGATGTCCAGACGCGAGAATATCAATTGATGACCTGTGAGTTGTTCGAGAAAAAGGGACATCCGACGATTTGCTCAGATCCCAGGACCCTCGATGGCTACGTCCACTCGTTAGGGCATAGTCTAGGATTAAGTATCCATGAAGATCCCGTCTTCAGGCATAGTGTGATGAATCAGACAGTAATATCACCCGGCACAGTGTTCACAATCGAACCCGGATTGTATTATCCTGATCGAGGCATGGGTGTCCGGATCGAGGATACCGTCTGGATGAAGCCCGATGGGGAGCTCGAGACGCTTGTCGATTTCCCTAAGGACCTCGTGATTAAGATCCCCGGTGGGTAAGAGGGGGTCTTCCCGGCCAGGATGGAGTCCCATCTGAGCGACCTGTCTTGAGCGAGACATACTGATAATGAGCGATGATAATGAGTGATGAAACCAGAATCCTAGGGATCGAGACCTCCTGCGATGAGACCGCTGCAGCAATCGTGGAGAACGGAAGACATATCCTGTCTAACGTCGT
>JBGUDT010000016.1:17987-23294 GCA_041821665.1 Anaerolineales bacterium | reverse complement strand
GACCTGGAAGCCATTGATGCCATTGTTGTTACGCGCGGGCCTGGCCTGGCTGGCTCTCTCGTTGTGGGGGTGAATATGGCTAAGGGTCTTGCAATGGGCGCCGGGCTGCCGCTTATTGGAGTGAACCATCTCGAGGCACACTTGTATTCGATTTGGCTGGTGGAGGAAGAGGCGGATCCCACATTCCCCATCCTGGGGCTTATTGTATCCGGCGGACATACGGAGTTGGTCATCATGCATGATCATCTTCAGTATGAACGGCTGGGAGGCACGCTCGATGATGCTGCCGGGGAGGCGTTCGATAAAGTTGCCCGGCTATTGGGGCTATCCTATCCCGGCGGGCCAGCCATTGAACAGGCAGCCGAAAATGGAGATCCTCAGGCGTTTAAATTTCCTCGTGCCTGGCTCAAAGGAACCTGGGATTTCTCGTTCAGTGGTCTAAAAACCGCCGTCCTTCGTGAGGTACGGGAACAGCAGCCGGAGCTCGAGGCTGGTGTTGATATCCCGGAACCCGGTCTGCCGGTCGACGATCTGGCAGCTTCATTTCAAGCCGCTGCGGTGGATGTACTCGTGGGAAAGACGATCGCAGCCGGCGAGGAATTCGAAGCATGCCAAATCCTCGTAGCCGGTGGTGTGTCTGCAAACCTTGCGCTTCGACGTTCGTTCCAGAACCAATCGAAGATTCCGGTGCGTGTACCCCCTCTCGAACTCTGCACCGATAACGCGGCCATGATCGCGGCTGTTGGCCACTGGAGGTATCTTGCCGGTCAGCGTGATGCGCTGGACATCGATGTCCTGCCCAACTGGACCCTCAGCGCCTGAGATAGAGTCTCCCAATCCGCAGTCCAAACCAACCCCTTGTTCCAAAACTTCCTAGAGTTGGCGTTCGCTGTGCTCATCGATCGTACTTGCTCGTAATTGTGGAATTTCGCCTTCATTCAGACTCCGGTTCCGAACAATTCTTACCGTCAACCGATAAACAACAGGTATTTTCATGAAGCTTATCGGGTGAGATCCTATGCTCACAAACAGAAGAAACCTAACCTTGATACTTTGAATGATGTGTTGGACAATGCGTAATATTACGGCGAAGCATTATGTTTCTCACAATTGAGCAAACGACATCGTCGCCTGGTCATTGCTGGTAACTAGGTTTTGGCAAGAGTGAATGGATAAATCACAACAAGAAGAACGCACAGTCGGCTACCTCGAGCTCATTCGAGAGAACCCCAACTTCCGCAACTTATGGTATGGCCAGATTGTCAGCCTATTAGGGGATTGGTTTAACTTAATTGCCTCCGCAGCGCTCGTCGCCAGGCTCACAGGATCCGGGCTCGCAATTGGCGGGTTGTTCATCGTCCGGTTCTTAGCCCCATTCTTTATCAGTCCCCTGGCCGGTGTAATCACCGATCGATACAACCGCAAACACATCCTCATCCTCGCAGACATAAGCAGGGCGTTGATCGTATTCGCTTTTTTATTCGTCCGGGATCCGGAGGATGTTTGGTTGTTGTACTTCCTAACCCTCTTTCAGCTCGGCATTAGTGGGATCTTCTTTCCTGCGCGGAGCGCCATCCTTCCTGACCTCGTCGCGCCAAATGAACTGGGTACCGCAAACGCACTTTCTTCAACGACATGGTCTGTGATGCTCGCAGTTGGAGCAGCCCTCGGTGGCCTCATCGCCGGTGGCTGGGGGATCTATCCTGCGTTTGCCATCGACGCGGTCACATTTTTAGTTTCTGCTGTTTTCATCGCCCGAATCCACTACCATCCCCTTGGGAGTTCTGGGGAACGGGATGTCCGTCCTGCAACCATGCTCAGCGAGTATGTCGATGGACTTCGATTTCTCATCAAAAAAGTCGATCTACTATGGATATCCTTCCACAAAGCTGCATGGGGCCTGATTGCAGGTGGAATGTTCTCAGTGCTCATCGTGCAGCTTTCCGAGGATGTCTTTCCGATCGGAGAAGCCGGTGGTATCACCCTGGGATTGCTCTACGCAGTGGCTGGTATTGGCACAGGAATTGGACCGATCCTCGCACGTCGCTTCACCGGAGACCGTGAGATCCCGGTTCGAGTAGCCATCGGGCTGTCTTATTTCATCACATCTGCCGGACTGATCATCGCCTCCCTGCTTTCAAGCCTTGGCGTGGTCCTGCTTGGAAATTTTATCCGCGCCTTCGGTGGCGGGATCATTTGGGTTTTCTCAACGATGCTCCTCTTCGTTCTGGTTCCCGAGCGTTTCCGTGGACGCGTCCTTTCAACCGAATTTGCCTTCTTCGCCCTCGCAAGTGCATTAGGTTCTGCCCTTGGGGGATGGGTGATCGATCAGAGCAGCATCACGTTTCAAACTATCCTGTTATGGACTGGACTCGTGTCGATGATCCCCGGTTTTTTGTGGTTTCTCTGGATACGGAAACGCGGAGGTAAATCGAAGGGTGATGACGTACAGCAAATGGAAGAGGTTCAGGGCTTCCCTGAACCCGTTCCATCTCCACCCCACCGGCCTTACTCAAAGGCAGATGACTAGGTCTTGCCCTAAGAAAGTATTGGCCGAATCTCAGTCATGTCGAAATAGAGAAGGGGCTGTCACGAAAAGCGCCTGTGATTATGAGGAAGGAAAGGGCGGACACACGGGTCCGCCCCTACAGGTTGATAATGCTCGCGTAGGGGTCTGCCAATGTGCCGGCCCGGGATTTGTGACCTCCGATAGAGCATCCTTGTGAATTTGACACGAGGGCGGGCGGACACACAGGTCCGCCCCTACAGGTTGATTATGCTCACGGTCGAGGAACAAAATGGTGGGCACGAAGGCTCACCTCTGTGGCTGGTTGCTGATTTCAGGTAGGGGACCTATGTCTCTTCCACTAGCCATTACTTGAATGCGTTAATTTCTCGGTCCTCGCCATCCAGGACGATGCGCCAATACGGAGCCCAACCGAGGCCGAATAGATCAATATGGATATCTTTCTTGTATGGTGTGATCACCTTTTCATCGATTTCGGTGGCTATCTCATCCCAGCGGTCCTTGATTTCCTCTAACTCGTCCTGTAATTCCTCCGTGATTTCGAGTAAATCTTCCTTAAATTCCTCGATGGCATCCAACGATTCTTGGACATCTGCTTTTGCCGTTGAGGTCATGCGTCGTTTCGTCATCGAAGAAGACACACGGCGGCTGCTGCGAGAGCCAGCGAATAATCCTAAAATATTTTCGGCCGCGGTAGCCATCTCCTCAAGTTTCCTCGCAGAATGGTCCGCCTGGTCTTCGTCTAATTCGCGTCCTTCTTTTTCCATTTTTTCCTGGACACGTTTCAACTTAGCCTCGTACTTTTCTCTCAGTTTCTCGGATTCTTCATCCTGGGCTTCTTGAGCTGCCTCACTGCATTTTTGAATGAAATCCTCTTCGGTCATATCAGGCGTGGCTGTGATTTTTAACTTTGGGTTGAAGGGAAGTGTGATCGATACGCTTGTATAGATGTAGTCGATGAAATCCCTCTCAATATCTTTGATCATCTTTGCATCATTGAGTGGGGATCCAAGATCTGCATAATGAGCTTTTGCAATTGGATTGGCGTCAGGAGTTGTGACTGGATCCTCCCTCGGTGCAAGGTCCCCCCAACGGACAAACCCCCTTCGATCAGGCTGCAGCTCAAGATATGCGATCCTTTTTGTGGTGTCGATCCCCGACTTACGATCGATGAAACGCACATCCGCCTGAGCCAACAAAGCAGGTCGATAAAGGGAGTCCTTGGTCTCGTAGGTGCTTTTAGATAAGCCTGCCTCTTTAAGCGCTTCCGATATCGTCAATTCGTTGGAGATGAAGTACTCCTTTACACCTTTGGGTGCCTTTGGACGAGTTTGGGATATGCTTTCTGATTCAGAATCCTCGAGTACTTGTGATTCGGGTTCAAGTTCACTGGCGGCTGCCGCACGAGTAGAGGTGCTTGATATTGGAACCTTTGCACCAACGAGCTCGTTCAGCTTTTCAATTTGAGGGCGTGAAATCGGTCCGGGCAAGTAAGCCATGGCCCAGCGTGTATGAAAAATCTGTGGCGCTTTTTCATGGACGTTGTGAAGGAGAAAAACACGTTTTTGGAGCGACGAAATAATATCGCTCACCTCGCTCCGCTTGAAACCACCTTTCCCCGCGACGACACTCTCGAGTCCATCGAGCAAGCGTGCTTTATCCTGTTCAGTTTGAAGTTTCCCAACGAACCAGGTCCCTGCATTACCGAGTCCTTTGTAATCAAGATCGACCGGATTCTGCGTTGTCAGCAGAACGCCCAACCCGAATGCTCGAGCCTGCTTCAAAAGGCGCAATAAGGGAGGCTTTGAGGGCGGGTTAGCAACAGGCGGCAGAAATCCCAGGACCTCATCGATATACAACATCGCCCTCAAATTCGATGATCCTGCTTCAGAGCGCATCCAGGCTTCGATAGCAGTGAGGAGCAGGGTCACAAAGAACATGCGCTCGCTATCTGGTAGATGGGCGAGGTAGAACACACTATGACGTGGTTTTCCATCGCTGTTCCAGAGCAGCTTTGCGATATCCAGGGGCGTTCCTTCCACCCAGGCCTGAAACGATGGAGAGGCAAGCAGGTTATTTAACGCCATGGCGAGCTTGAAGCGATCTTCGGAAGGATAGAATTGCTCTAACTCGAATGCGCCCAGTTTTTCGAAGGGTGGATTCTGAACTTGACGGATAAGTTCTTCAAGGTCAAAATCTTGCCCCTCTTTCCAGGAAGCTTCAAATACATTCGAGAGTAGGATGTGCTCCCGCGATTGCACAGGGTCCGCATCGACGCCAACCAAACCAAGCAGCGCAGTAACTGTGCTGGAGATTTTTTCTCGAATGGCCTCCTTATTCCCTTCCCATTCGATCTCAGGCGCCTTCAGGGATGAAAGGATGTTGACCGGGATCCCTGCATCACTTCCCGGTGTGAACACAGCATACTCGACAGATTCCGTAACATTCACGATTCGCCCGGGCGGAATCCCCCATTTTTCCAATCCATCACGCCAAAGCTTTGCTGTGTCTCGAGCGATTTCCTGGGTTGATCTTCCCTCACGTCGAGCCTGGTCTTTGTCTATCCAGGGCTGAAAATCCTCGGCCGCGAGCTCCGGAAAGTGAAGGAGAAGGTTAGCGAGATCGCCTTTCGGATCGATCAAGATTGCCGGGATCCCATTCAGTGCGGCTTCTTCAAGTAAATCCACACACAAACCCGTTTTCCCCGATCCGGTCATACCGACGACCACCCCATGCGTCGTTAGATCGTCAGGATCGTAAAGAACTTGATCATCGATGAT
>JBGUDT010000016.1:15462-17656 GCA_041821665.1 Anaerolineales bacterium | reverse complement strand
CTTGAGCACCATCAAGAACACCGCGCACCCGAACCCCCGACTCGGCTTTGGCGACCAGCGCATCACCTATCTCATCCAGGGTTAGAGAATACATCAGAAAGTCTATGCGGTCATCCGCCCCATCCAGCAGGTCCATGACTCGCTCCGATACACCATCGTCCGGAGAGAACAAGACCTCGATCTGTTCATCACCAATTTTAATGAATGCGTTTGGCGTGTCCTGCCTCGAAAGCGCACCAAATCGAGCTTCAGTATACATTTCCTCAAATTCGTGGGTATAGCTTTCTGCGAGTGCGTGTGACCTTATTCGTATGATGTGGTTGTGATTGCGGTAAACACCGTTGATGGTGAAGTTCATGGAACCCGTCCAAACGTCCATGCGATCGATGCACGATGAACTTATGATGCATGAGGTGCTCGCCACGATCAGCTACGATCTCGATGCCTGCTCGATGAAGATCCTGCACCTCGGGCTCTAAAAGGTGATCTCCATCCGTGACGAAGCGTACGTGTATCCCCCTCCGATGCGCATCTATGAGCGCATCTCGCATGCTCCAGAGATCAAAATCATAAGCGGCGACATCTACCGAGTATGATGCCTCTCTGATCGCTGCGGCAAAGACCTCATCAGGGCCGCCTCGAAGTGATCTGGATTCGGGAGTCATTGGATCCGAGAAATAAAGTGCGTACCATTCGGATTCGGCGGATTCTTGTCTTGTCGGAGAGAGAGTTTCGTTCTCACCCTGAATTTGAAAAATCGAAAAGAGTGAAATCAAAATGATGAGCGTGAGGCCGGCAGCGATCTTTACTAGATTGCGATTGGATGACAAAATTGGATCCCCCCATGGTATTTATTGGCTCAACAGGTGCGAATCCGGATTAATTCGCCGATTGACGAACGGCCATCATTTCATTCCGTAGAACAGTCTAACGCTTCACGGATGAGAGAGACTGCCTCAACTTTTGCTGGGCTATATACGACAGAAGAATCAATACGATCCCAGGCATGGCATACCAATCGATCCATCGCAGGTTGATCTTCAACCACTCTCATACTTTGCTCTACGGCGGTTTCCCAATACCCAAGATGCGCATACCCCTCGATAAAGGGGATTCTCTCTGATGCGTTGTTTGGTCGATCACCTAAGTTGAAAGCGATCTCTCCAAGTTCCACGATCCTGCCCCAATCTCCTTGCTGTCGGGCGAGGTCCGCCTTCAAATAGTAGTAGCACCAGCCGCGGGCAGGTTCGCTTCCGAAAATATTTTCTGGAGGCCGAGCAGGCTCCGATGGATCTGTGACGATTTGGTCTAAATTCGAGAGCGGGATTACATCAGGCATTTCCGGGGGAAGCCCTGGTAAAGAGTCATCATAAATAACATCGAGGACGTGCAGGCATCCAGGAGGTGTGTATGACAATGCCAGCATCTCCGAAGTGGATCCGGAGAATGTCGTGGCCCGATACCATTGTTCGATGGGGAGATTCTCTTCAAGCGCAGGAAGACCTCTACCCAGACGCACCGTAGGATAGTAGAGGATGTAAGACATCTCAGGGGAATCGCCATCGGGGTCATACATCCAGTTAATCGGGGCAGTAAGAGAATTATCGCTGTAATGCGGGAATGGAAGCTCGTTCGTCAAGACTGCCGTCCCCGCTTCCAGATCAGGAACTCGCCAGGCGAGCTGCCACAGGAACGTCTTCAAGGAAGTAAATTCAACCCGCATCTGGTTGGCATAATGTACCTGCATCCCTGCTCCAAACCCAACCAGCGCGGCGATAATTACAATCTTAATCAATCGCCTGCCGGGAAGAGCGCCGATTAACCCGAGGAGCGTTAGGCTCGAACCGAACGCCATCGGCAGGGTGAATCTATCCTTGGGGAAGTCCAATGCCATAGGCAACTGGGTAATCCAAAATGGCCATCCCGCGACGAATAGTGCGAACAGCCCCGTGATAACGACTTCCCAGGTTCCACGCGATGAACGGCCGTCTTGATTTTCGGATAACTCATCATCGGCGAAGTACATGTAAATACCGAGCAGTACGCTCGTAACTGCGATCACGCCAGTGTAAAGCATCACGGATTTCGTGCCTTCCCAGCGCACCTCCTGGGGATAGAAAATACGGCTCCATGCAGTAAACCCGGCTAAAATGATATCTTCTTGAATCGTAGTTAGAAGCGATCCGACGCTCGT
>JBGUDT010000016.1:9268-15249 GCA_041821665.1 Anaerolineales bacterium | reverse complement strand
TGAAAACATGCTGTAGGCTGCCGCAAGAAGCGCCAGGCTTGTGTACAGCCAGCGTCGCTTCGGATCTCGTACCGCTTTGATCATCAAAACTAATGACAGTAGGAACACAGCGTAAATGAGAAAATAATGACTGTAAATTAAGGAGATTGCGTGTTGTGAAAACCCGGGGTAAACAAGGAAAAGTGCTGCTCCCCAGAATGCCTCCTGGACGCGCATTGGCCACACTGTACGGAGCATCCACCAGAAAGCTGCGGCGCTCATCCAGTGCGAAATAAGCCCGAACAACTGCCAACTAAGCGCACTTTCTCCAATGATGAGAGTGGTAGCACGATAGGTCCAGGCTAAAAAGGGGCGGTCGATCTCATAGACTTGGTGGAACCCTGAAGGACCGAAACGGTGGAGGAACCACAGCTTCGGCATATCGTCCCAATAAAAACCGAGCGTGGGCAGAAGAATCCCGTAGGCGAGGATGGAAATCAGCAGGAGCATGATAGGAGGGACCCATGACCTGCGAAATAATTCTCTCATACACTTTGTCCAAATACATCCGTTATGAGGGTGAAAAGATATGATGTCGTATCTAACAACCTGGTGGATTGTACTGTTCTCGTGTCACTCTGTAAACCTGAGGATCGTGAGGCGAACCTTTGGCTTCGATAATCGATTATCTTGGAGCAAAATACGTATCGTGATTGAGGTGGTGTCCAATCGGGAAGATGCAAAAACAAATTTCAAGGAGGCTATGATGCCAGAAGAGAAAGGCTCTGACGACGAAGTGATGAATTCGAAAAAAGAGGACCTGGAGAAGGAAGCCAGTCCATACGACGACATCATAAAAGAAAGGAAAGAAGCGATAGAGGAATCCAAGGCTAAAGAAGCCAAACCGGAATATGAACCTTTGGAGAACTTCAAAGTCAAGACGACTCACACTGTTGCAGCAGGTGAGAACTTAAGCATGATCTCCGAAAAATATTACAAGACCGGTGTGAACTGGATCTATATCTATCGTGCCAACCTGGGTGTGATTGGTGATAATCCAGACATTATTCAGGCCGGCATGGAGCTTAAAATCCCGGCTCTCTAGACCCCGTCCATGAAAAGAGGCCTCTCGTTTTGAGAGAGGCCTCTTTTTTTAATTCTTTTTGCACAGTGTGCTCTACTTCAAATTTGGCCTGTTTCTCTAGGTACTCGCGTCTATATGGGTTCAAACTTTGCAGTAAAGTGACGGAGCAGCTTGGGTGCATAAGTTATCCGATATCCACCAATATTCTTGCTGCGTTTCATGATCTCTGCGGAGGTTTGAATAACGAGATCCATATGAGTCTGTGTGTACATACGTCTGGGGATCGCCATACGAACGAGTTCCAAGGCTGGATGATGCTCCTCGCCATCCTTGTCTACATAAGCAAAGGCGACAGATCCTAACTCCACGCCCCGGATTCCACCTTCGAGGTAGAGCTCGATGGCCAAAGCCCAGCCCGGAAATTGTTCTCGAGGTATATGCGGAAGCAGCTGACCTGCATCGATATACACCGCGTGTCCTCCCGGGGGTTCGACAACTGGAATACCGGCTGCGAGCAATCCTTCCGTAAGATAGGCGGTCTGACCGAGCCTGTACTCGAGATAAGCCTCATCGAGTCCTTCCCAAAGCCCAACGGCCATGGCCGCCAGATCTCTCCCCGCCAGGCCACCGTACGTTGGGAACCCTTCCCGGAGGATGAGTTCATTCTTCGCCAATGTGAAGAGCTCTTCATCGTTCATTGCGAGGAAGCCACCAATATTTACGAGCGCATCCTTCTTTGCGCTCATAGTGGCGCCGTCGGCAGTCTTAAAAATCTCCTGAGCGATCTCCAGGGTTGACTTGTCCTCATATCCTGGTTCACGCAGTTTGATGAAATAGGCATTTTCCGCATACCGACAGGCGTCGATGAAAAAGGGAATGCCATGTTTGCGATATACCTCACTTGTGAGACGGATGTTCTCAAGTGAAACTGGCTGCCCCCCGGTCGCGTTATTCGTGATGGTCGTCATCCCAAATGGGATATTCTCAGTTCCGGTCTCCTGGATAAAGCTTTCAAGTTTATCGATATCCATATTGCCCTTAAAAGGATGGCGGTTGGAGGGATCGGAGGCTTCATCAATTACGAGATTGATGGGTTTTCCACCACGGGCGCGGATATTGGCTTCGGTTGTATCAAAATGTGTATTCGAAGGGATGGAGTGACCAGGTTGGATGAGCAAGGTGCTCAGGATATGTTCGGCCGCGCGTCCTTGATGGGTCGGAATGAAATGATCGAAACCGAAGATATCGGCCATGGCTTCTTTCAGAATAAAGTAGGAGCGTGCACCGGCATAGGATTCGTCCCCTTGCATGATCGCCGCCCACTGACGATCGCTCATCGCCCCGGTTCCGGAATCGGTAAGCAGATCGATGTAGATATCATCAGAGCGAAGCCCAAACATGTTGTATCCCGCAGCTTTGATGGCGGACTCACGATCTTCACGACTGATCCTTCTGATCGGTTCAATGGTCTTGATTCTGAAAGGCTCGGGGGGGTAAGGTTGCATGCACGCCTCCTGAAGAATGTTCGATGATAGGTGGATTTTTGAACTCCAACCATAACAATGAGTGCAACTCGGGTCAAGTGCAGAATCGCCTATCAATACTTGAAAGAGTTCCCCTGTATAATGGGCCAGCATCTCGACAAGAGGGGCCGTAGCAAGCAGTCAATTGAGTGAGTTTTGTGGGCAGGAGTCCATGTATGAGGTCAGAAACTACCACGCTGAACAATCTTGAATTAGTGGCATTCGAACTTGGGTTGGCCATGACCAACACCTATCTCCTTGGTGATTCCCTTCGCGGCGAAGCGATTGTGATCGATCCTGCCTGGGATGGGGAGTTGATCGTTGAAGAGGCTCGAAATCGAGAGTGGAGAATCACCTCGATCTGGCTCACGCATGCGCATTTCGATCATTTCGGGGGGGCGGGCGCCATTGTCGATTCTGTCGATCCTCCAGTGCCGATTGCCATGAGCTTCCTGGATATGCCCTTGTGGCGCGTGAAAGGCGGCGCCTCCTTGTTTGGGGTTCCTGAGTTTGATCCCGGACCCGAACCATCGATCGATCTTACGGATGGGATGAATCTCAGTTTCGGGGGGCACGTGTTCGAGGTTCGGCATACACCCGGTCATAGTCCGGGTCATATCATTCTGAAGTCCAACTCGCTCGGGGCGGTTTTTTGTGGCGATCTCATCTTTCAAGGGAGCGTCGGACGCACCGATCTGCCAGGGGGGAGTTGGGAGCAGTTGCTTGGGAGCATCGAAAGGGAGATTCTGATCCTGCCCGATGATACTCTGCTCTTCACAGGTCATGGTCCGATGACGAAAGTTGGTGTCGAAAGAGGGACGAATCCGTTCCTCGCCGAAATTACGTCTTAGGGGAACGCTGCCCTGCTTCAGCTGCTCTGCGTGCCTCATCATGCACATTTCGGTATATCCACGCAGCGTCAATCATCACCCAACTGTTCTTCCTGAACCCACTGTAAGAACAAACGCGCATCCCCGGAAGGCTCGTCGAGGGCGATGGCGACGAGGTCGAAGCCAAGTACGTATTTCCCCCGTAGGACGTTTGAGAGAGTCGGCAGCGTACCATCAATGGCGATGTACAGGTCTTCTACTCCTGTAAATGAGAAAGGGAGAATTCCTATCGCTCCGGGCGTACCCTCAACCAATTCCACCACTGCTGCGGGTGTTGGACCGAGATAGGCCCCGGTTGAGTAAGCCTCATCCATCAAGATGACTTCCTTGAACTTGTTCCTGATCGCATCCCCGCGAAGGGGTATGACAAGTTCGACAGGTCCGGGGGACATCTCAAGCTCGTCCCAATTCACGATCCTTCCAGAAAAAAGAGCCATCAACTCTTCCTGGTCAAGATCCTTTATGTTCAGGGATGGGTTCGAGATGACGGCTACGGCGTCGATACCTGCCGGGGTTAAGAATAAGTCTTCGTCGGGGAGATTTCCTGTAATGAATGTCGCGATCTCACCTTGCTCTAGAGCACCCAAACCGCCTGCATCAGGGAAGACATCCACGGCGAGATAGACATCCGGATGTGCATCATGGAACGTTTCCAACCAACCATCTACGACATGGGTGAAGGAGGGGGTTGTACCGATGCGCGTAATCTCAGGTATGGCAGGGGTCGGGGTCACGGACACACACCCGCCAAGCCCGATCATGAGCAACAGGCTCCACTTTTTAGTGAAGGAGGACATAGAGCGCAATCCCCACAAGCCCAACTACAGTGCAGTAAATGACGAACACCCGCAGCGGTTTTCTGGCCAGGTAGCGGAGCAGCCAATGGATGGAAAGCATACCCACAATAAATGCTGATATGAATCCAGCGATGAGTGGACCAATCTGTGCCGTGGGATCGGGCATGGCCGCAAGATCTCGAAGTGCGACCAGCCCTGCGCCAAACATGACCGGTACTGCCATGAAGAACGAGAACCGTGCTGCGTCCGTTCGTTTGAGCCCGCGCCAGAGACCAGCTGAAATTGTTGCGCCTGACCGCGAAATGCCCGGGAACAGAGCGAGAACCTGAAAAGCGCCAATCCAGATCGCATCCACCCACGTGGTCGCGAACAGCCTTTTTCTGAGCGTGGCCCCATGTTCAGCCCATGCCATTAAACCTGCTGTGAGAAGCAGGGCGACAGAAGATGCGAGAGGGTTGATGAAGGCGGCTGCAACAAGATCTTTGAGGAGCATGCCCGCAATTGCTGCGGGGATACTCGCGAGGAGAATGAGCCACGCCAGTCGCGATTTTCCGGTCGCAAACGGGGTGCCTCGGAGAAGATTGCGAGCGGCATCGATAAACATGTGCCATAGATCTTTCCAAAAATAAATGATCACAGCCAGCGTCGTGCCCCATTGCACGAGGACATCGAAGACGAACGCGGTTTGCAGATCGAAATCCCATCCAAGAATCCAGGGCACGAGGACGAGATGGCCTGAGGAAGAGATCGGTAGAAACTCTGTGATCCCCTGGACAATGCCAAGAAGGACAGCCTGGAGGATGGTCATATGCTACTCCCTCGCATCCCGATGTTTGCTGTAGTTGGCACGAAAATCCTCCACAAAATTTTCGAGAGTCCCATCAATGATAGCCTCTCGAAGGTCGCTGACAAGCGTCGTGAGCGTGTGAATGTTATGAATAGAGAGGAGCGTCCCAGCGAGCATCTCCCGGGTGACGCATAAGTGACGGACATAGGCACGGGAAAAGGAGGAACATGTAAAACAGGAACATGATTTGTCAATCGGACGCAGATCTTCGGCGTATTGGGCTTTCCTCAGGTTCATCCTCCCTCGATTTGTGAACGCGGCGTGATTTCTGGCCATTCGTGTCGGGAGCACGCAATCAAAGATATCGACCCCGCGTAGGACGCATTCGACGATATCATCCGGCGCGCCCACGCCCATGAGATAGCGAGGTTTCTCCCGGGGAAGGACGGCATCGATGATTTCAAGGATGGCATGCATTTCATCTTTCGTCTCGCCGACGGAAAGTCCGCCGATTGCGTTCCCAGGAAAATCGAGAGAGGCGATATAAGAAGCTGATTCTTTGCGAAGATCTGGAAATATTCCACCCTGGACGATACCGAATAACGCCTGATCGTCGCGTTTTTTCACACTCAGACATCGCTCTGCCCAGGCGTGTGTCCGAACGAGAGCGGCTTCGTTGTAGGCTCGGTCATACGGTTCAGGGCATTCGTCGAACGCCATAATGATGTCGGCACCCAGTTGTTCCTGGATCTCGATGACCTTTTCTGGCGTAAAGCGGTGCTCGGAGCCATCCACGTGGGATCGAAAAGTTACGCCTTCCTCATCCACGACGCGGCGCTCCGCCAGCGAGAACACCTGAAATCCCCCGGAATCAGTCAGGATCGGACCGGACCATCCCATGAATTGGTGCAAGCCTCCATG
>JBGUDT010000016.1:7535-9207 GCA_041821665.1 Anaerolineales bacterium | reverse complement strand
GTGGCGCCCGCCCCGACGACTTGTTCAGGCGTAAGCGCTTTTACGGAGGCAAGCGTCCCTACAGGCGCGAAAATTGGAGTCTGTAGAACGCCGTGTGGGGTCGAAAATGTGCCCGCACGGCCGTGTCCATCTTGCGCGCATAGGTCGAATTTGAACTCGCTCACGGAACGACCAGCCTTCCTTCCGGATGATGCCGTAACACCTTGAGGCTATACGAGTTCCCCTGGAGGATCGTCGGATTCAGGACTAGGGAGGCGATAGCGTACTCGGGGAAAGCAGAATTAGAGACCATGGCTGTGCATTATACCCAGAACATTGTCAACTGCATCCCTTCGGCTTATACTCGCGACCGTGAATCACACATATGGTTTTTCCAACTGGCTCGTCATAGATAAATCCGCTATTGAGAATAATGTGGAGCGCATACGCGCCCTGACAGGTGTCCGAGTCATGGCCGTAATCAAGGCCAACGGTTACGGTCATGGCATCCTTGAAGTTGCGCGCACTTCGGTGGATGCAGGTGCGGCTTACTGTGGGGTGGCTCGTGTTGAGGAAGCGCTCGAACTTCGCCGGAAAAATTTTGAGGCCCCGATCCTTGTTCTGGGCAACACACCTGCAGAGAAGATGGGGGAGGCTGTGGGGAATAGCACCTCCCTGACGATATTCAAGCCAGCTCATGTAGATGCGGTTGAAAGCGCCGCGGCGTTGGCAGGCCGCGATGCGGTCGTCCATGTCAAAGTCGATACCGGGATGAGCCGCCTCGGGGCAGTACCTGAAGTCGCTTACGATCTTGTCCGCAAACTGCATGATGCGCCCCATGTTCAATTAGAGGGGATTTTTACCCATTACGCAAAAGCGGATGAGCCACAAGATCCCACGACAGAACAGCAGGAGGCGCAATTCCTGGATCTCATGAGTGAGATCGAGGCAGCCGGGCTGCGTCCTCCCATCGTTCACGCTGCCAACTCAGCGGCGGCAATATCGCGTCCAAGCAGCCGCTTCGATATGGTCCGTCCGGGAATGGCCATTTATGGGCTTTGTCCGGATATAAAGATGCCTCTGCCCGACGACTTCCGTCCAGCGCTGAGATGGAAGGCGCGCCTGAGTTTCATCCAGCGATTGGAGGCTGGCAGGGGGATAAGTTATGGCCATGTCTATAAGACGAAAACCGAGGAGACCATCGGCGTCGTACCGGTGGGCTATGGCGACGGCTACCGCAGGATGCCTGGCAATGAAGTCCTCATCCACGGGAAACGGGTTCCGGTGGTAGGGCGGGTGAGCATGGATCAGCTCATGGTAAGCCTCGATGATGTACCTGAAACTGTAATTGGTGACGAGGTCGTCTTGATCGGTAAGCAGGGAGATGAATGTATATCTCCTGAAGAGTTGGGCGAACGATGGGGGACTTTCAATTACGAAGTGATCTGCGGTTTGAGTGCCCGCGTGCCCCGATCCTATCGCTGAGCTGACCAGGTTCTGCTCGAAAATCGCAAAAACGCTTAAGGAGTATACATGTCACTTGACGTTGGTACTGAGGCTCCCCGATTTTCACTCCCCTCCCATAATTCAGGGGAAGTAAGCCTTGATGATTATCGGGGGAAGAATGTGATGTTAGCCTTCTTCCCATTGGCCTGGACGCCAGTCTGAAGCGGTCAGATCCCGCAGTACGAGA
>JBGUDT010000016.1:0-7112 GCA_041821665.1 Anaerolineales bacterium | reverse complement strand
AGCTTGAGTACACCGAAGTGGATGTCTATCGTGTCCCAGGTGCGGAGGCTCAGGTACGTACATGGGCGGATGGAAATATCGTCTCGCCAACATTCGACATCGACGGCGAAATCGTGGTTGATTTTGATAAAGAGCGGTTGTCTCAGTTGCTTGAAAGAAAATAATTTTTACAAGCGCAATCTTGTTCAATACGTACTCATCTACATTTTAGTTCATGGTATCCCCTTGTAAATTAGTTTATCCGCCTTGCTATTATTGAACCGGGACTACCCATGTTGCAGGGTAAATGATTGTTCGGATTTTACTGCACTACACCTCAAGAGCAATCAAAGGAAATGGAGAAGGAGAAGGGGCAAGCCCGATTTGATTCAGAATTCAATACTGCGGGTCTCTCCAATCCAAATGCCCTTTCTTCCCTTTTGCTGGCATGGGCAATATAAGGGGAACAAGCAACCACGCGATTACACCAAAGAACCACATACTCACTAGCGGGACCCCCAGTATCGCGTCTGGACCACCAATTACCCCAATGACAATCATGAGGAGTGGGAATCCAAGAGTAATAAATGCAGTTACTTGCCTAGGGATCATTAACTGGTCTTTACAATGACTGTGTAATGGAAGGTCGTAGGTAGTAATCCGGATACGCCTCTTCTGTCCTCTAACCTTCTGCCTGCCACCAATTATGACTGATGTTGTTGCGTCCCTGCTCTTGCGGCGGCAACAAACTTCCGACTTCGTTCTACTTGTATTAATCTGATCCATGTGTCGCGCCTAGGATTGAGATTAATCTGCTGTCATCTTAATACTCTTTCGTTTAACACCCTTGAGCTGAGGCGCCAGGGGATGGTCCATCGCAAGACATTCTAGTATCCCCATCATGCGACTTAGCTACCATTATTGTGCCACTTCACCGGTTGTCTCCAACGAGCGGGGGCCTGCTGCCTCAACATGATTTTCCGCCAAAGTGCGCGGGACGTGTCGCTGGCTCCAGATCATGACGGTAAGGACTACGGGAGCAATGAGGGAAAACACGTACCAGGCGGAGTCGTTCCCGTACATGGAGAAGATCACTACCCATCCGGGAACGGAGGAGAGAACCGCGGCGAATTGAAGACGACGACTGTCGAGGAGAGGGACGAGTTGAACGAGGTCATAATCGTGCACGAGAGGGCTGACGATAAACCCCCATGTAACAGCCAGCTCTAAGGTGAGGCAACGCTTGGCGAGATACCACGTGAGAATTAAGAGGATAAGGGCAGCAGCAATGAGGATAGCCCAGAACGCGGGTGAATCGGGTGATATTCCCACTGCCAGCAATGTCCTCGGGACTACCGCGGAGAGAGCTCTTTCGAAGAATGGGCGTGGATTTTTTAGCCAATGGATCGGCCAGTCCGGCATAAGGGCGAAAGCGGGGAGGAAGATGAGAGCTGTTGCACTGACCATCTGGAGGAATCCCTTCGGGACGACTCTGGTTCTCATCATAGATTTGAACCAAGTCACGAGGGCGTAGCCAACTGGCACCAGCGCTAGCTGCGGTTTGAGGAGCGTAAGAGCCAACCAGGCTCCACCGAGACCATAGGCGTTCTTTCGATAACCCCAAAGACCTAAGACCGCAAATACGCCCGCTTGACCACCAACAAAGTGGGCGAATACGGGGGAGAAGAGGAGAACCCAAGGCTCCCACCCTGCAATGGCAAGGAAGACGAGCAACTGCCCGATCAGCCAAATAGCCATGCTGACGGCTCGAGGGAGTGCTGATAGAAGAGCGAATACCATGCCGAAGGGAAGGGGGTAGTAGCTATTCGGGCCATACGGGTTCTCACCTGCCAGGATCCGTTGGCCTATAACCATGAAAGTTTCATAGTCAATTGGCCCCGTATCGGAGCGAATGATGAAGCCCATGTAGAGAAAGTATGGGATCAGAAGCAGGCACAGTGAGAGAGCCTTTGACCTTGTCAGGCGAGCGGGCGAAAGTTGCTGACTCATTTGGCCAATGCTCCACATCCTTTCGAGGAGGATCGCCGGTGTTGACAGGCCAAGAGGCGACAGGTTAACGAATTAATGGAGACTGTTCATATGGCAGGGCAAATGATTATGCGAATTAAACCGTACTACATCTAACGAGCAATCACAAGGAACGAAGATAGAGAGAGCAAAATCGTATTTCCGGAAGAACTGATTTCGGTAATTGCTGGCCTGTTTCATGGATGAGGCTCTGCTGACTGCCGTGGTCATCCTGTTGGTCATTTGCGTGATCTGCAAAAACCGAAGTGATGGAGAAGCTATACTTGCCGCGACTGTTCCCATCCAATTCCTTTTCTTCCCACAAACGCTTATCTGGGGTCTCGCCATCCTGATCTTCCCACTAACTTTGGCGTGGAACCGAGGGGCTCGAACTGGCGTGCTCATCGTGTGGCTCTTGGGGTGGGTCACGGCGTTTGGTCTTGGGGATCCTGGATGGTGGAAAACTTAAATTGCACTACTGTCCATAGCAGTGTTGGTATTGTGGCTGATCATATCGATGGGATCTGCAGATAAAGGTTCAATTGATAAAGCGAGTGATGTAACCTCGAGTCTCGAATGATCGCCTTCAAATTACAGCGAGGATTGATCCGAAACCGGGTACAGGGATGATCCACGTTTGCTGCTGTGGAATGTGAGGGGGGATTATCGCAGATGTAAGCGACAAATCATGGAAGAACCCAATAAAGCTTGACGAACGATTATCCATCAGCGTAGAATGAGATTAACATTTCACACAGGTCGGGGAGAGTTCCGAACTATATCGGACGCCGAAGGTGCAAATCGCGTAAACATGTGCATGAGCGCGATGAAACTCTCAGGTAAAAAGGACCCGGTCTGGCCGAATCTCTGGAAAGTCAATCGACACCGAAGGGGCAAACCGCACAATGCGGTGAATCTCTCAGGTTTTTTGACAGAGGGCGCACATGATATTTGATGTGCGTCCTGAGCACTTAAACGGACACAATTTATTAGGAGGTTAGGATGGAATTTCCAGCTGATTTGAAATATGCCGAAAGCGATGAATGGATACGCGTTGAGGATAATATTGCCACTGTCGGACTGACGGATTACGCGCAGGACCAGCTTTCGGACGTGGTATATGTTGAGGTGACCGCAGAAGTGGGTGACACACTTGCAAAAGAGGAAGCTTTTGGCACGGTTGAATCCGTGAAAGCGGCTTCTGATATGTACATGCCCATCTCCGGAAAGATCACTGCCGTGAATGAGGCCCTGGTGGATACGCCAGAACTGGTCAACTCCGATCCGTATGGTGAAGCCTGGGTGGTCAAATTTGAAATTACCGATCCGGATGAGCTGAATGGTACGATGGACGCCGCTGGCTATGAAAAATATTCGAAGGAAAGGGAAGGCTGATGGCGTATATCCCCCATACCGAGAGTGAACGAGTGCAAATGCTTGCATCCATTGGCGTGGATAAAGTCGATGACCTCTATGAAGCCATACCTGAAAACGTCCGCTTCCCCGATCTGGATCTGCCGGATCCAATTTCTGAAATGGAGATCACAGATGAGCTCTTTGCTCTATCTGAAGCCAATCTGGAGGTCCGCCATACCGCCTGTTTTCTTGGTGCAGGAGCGTACAACCATTTCATCCCTGCTGTCGTCGATCACATTCTGCTCCGGAGCGAGTTCTACACTGCTTATACACCCTACCAGCCGGAAATCTCTCAAGGCACATTGCAGGCTATTTTTGAGTACCAGAGCCTGATCTGCAACCTTACCGGCATGGATGTATCCAACGCATCACATTATGATGGCGCAACTGCGCTCGCAGAAGCCGTCGTCCTGGCGCTGAATCAGCACCGTGGGAAGAGGAGCACAGTGGTCCTTTCCCCAGCGATCCACCCGCAATACCGACAGGTTGTGCGCACATATACCCAGGGAATGGGGCTGACGCTCAAAGGTGATGACACCCTCGAGAATGATGTGGATGCGCTCATCGACTTGCTCGACGATGACACCACGCTCGTAGCTGTCCAATATCCCGATTTCTTCGGTCGAATATCAGACCTTAAAGCGTTAGGAGAAGCAGCGCACGAGGTCGGCGCGCTGATGTGTGTTGTGGTCAATCCCATCGCGTTAGGGTTGCTCAGGCCACCCGGAGAGTTTGGCGCAGACATCGTCGTGGGTGAAGGTCAGCCGCTGGGAATCCCTCTGTCCTATGGTGGACCCTACGTGGGAATCTTCACGACGCGCGAAAAATATGTGCGAAAGATGGCAGGACGTCTCGTAGGAGAGACGGTTGATTCACGAGGTCAGCGAGGGTACGTACTCACGCTCACGCCTCGGGAGCAGCACATCCGGCGAGATAAAGCAACTTCGAATATCTGCACCAATCAAGGATTGATGGCGCTCGCCGCAGCTGTCTACCTGACATCAATGGGGAAGGACGGTTTGCGACGGGTCGCTGAACTCTGCTATCACAAAGCGCATTATGCCGCGGAGAAAATCAATGCCCTGGAGGGCTACACGCTCTGGAACGAAGGACCTTTCTTCCACGAGTTTGCCATCGCTTGTCCAAAGCCAGTCGCCGAGATCAATGAAAATCTACTGGGGTACGACATCTTAGGGGGCTATGATCTAGGAGAGGATTATCCCGAATTGAAGGGTCATATGCTTCTCGCAGTGACGGAGGCGACCACACGAGAAGACATCGATGATCTTGTACATGCGCTAGAGGAGGTGGCCCATGCCTGAACCATTGGTATACGAACTCTCCTCGCCGGGTCGATCGGGGGTTCCACTTCCCGAGTCAGACGTCCCCGAAGCTGCTTTGCCAGAAGGCTTCCTCCGGGATGATCTGCCGCTCCCTGAAATATCGGAGATGGATGTTGTCCGTCATTTTGTGCGTTTATCTCAACTGAACCATGGTGTGGATACAGGCTTTTATCCGCTCGGATCTTGCACGATGAAATACAACCCAAAAGTTAATGAAAACGTTGCCCGTCTGAACGGTTTTACGTTATCACACCCAATGCAGGACCCCGACACTGCGCAGGGCAATTTAGCGTTGATGTATGCGGTCCAAGATTGGCTGAAGGAGATCGGTGGTTTTGCAGGTGTTTCGTTGCAACCGGCAGCCGGCGCGCATGGTGAGCTAACCGGGATCCTCATCATCCGGGCTTATCATCGAGCGCGCGGAGATACCGGTCGAACGAAGATCTTGATCCCTGATTCCGCACATGGGACCAATCCCGCCACCACAACGATGAGTGGCATGGAGGTGATCGAGATCCCATCCGATGCGCGTGGGAATGTGGATCTTGAGGCGCTCAAGAGTCATTGTGATGAATGCGTTGCAGGTTTGATGCTTACCAATCCGAACACGCTGGGGCTTTTTGAGGAGCACGTTCGCGAGGTCATTGAGCTGATTCACGGCTGTGGTGGTCTGATTTACGGGGATGGAGCAAATATGAATGCGCTTCTCGGCGTCGTGCGTCCCGGAGATTTGGGTTTCGATGTGCTCCACTACAATCTGCATAAAACCTTCTCTACGCCACATGGGGGCGGAGGTCCGGGATCTGGTCCAGTGGGGGTCGCCGAGCATTTGGTTGAATTCCTACCCGGTCCGATAGTTGACATCGTAGAAGAAGGGGACGAAGTCACACCTCCGCTGTACGGGCTCGTTCACCCACCGAAATCTATCGGACGCGTGAAGGCATTCCATGGACACTTTGGCGTGATAGTACGAGCCTACGCTTATATGCGGGTACAGGGAAAATCCGGTCTGCGGGCCATTTCGGATCACGCTGTGCTCAACGCGAACTATCTGCGCATGAAGCTCAAGGATACATACAACATCCCATTCGATCGGACTTGCATGCACGAGTTTGTCGCGGAAGGCTGTTGGGAAGATGCGCCTGATATCCACGCCCTGGACATCGCCAAGCGGCTAATGGATTTTGGGTTCCACCCCCCCACGAACTATTTCCCCCTAATCGTACACGAAGCTCTCATGATCGAACCGACCGAGACGGAGAGTGTGGAGACACTGGATGCGTTCGTCGAAGCTATGCTGGCGATCGCCGAGGAGGCGAAGGTGGATCCGGAAGTCCTTCAAACCGCCCCTCATACGACTCCTTTCGGCAGATTGGACGAGGTAAAAGCTGCCAAGGAGCTGGTGCTCTGCTGTCGTCCTGCTTATCTGGACCAACCTGAGGAGTGAGTTCAAGGAGATCCTATGGTGTGTAGAGACGTTACAGGTAACGTCTCTACATGGTGAGTTCCGATTAATCTTTAACAGTTAAAATCCAGGTGCCTGCCTCGATCGAGGCAGGCACCTGGGTCCCCTGATGGATTTTTCCCTCGGATCCCCTGGAAACCGAGGTCTGGCCTTCTTCTTGCTCTCTATAATCTACAGCATGCGGCTCAATTCATTCTGAATGTCAAAATGCTCCGGTTGAAATACCCCTCAGGTATGGCATCCTGGCATCTGAACAGACGTTAATTTAGGGTAGAATGAGATACGAAAAGGGTTTATGAATTTGATGGATGATCACGGAAAAAATAGCGTATATGAAACATCTCTCCGGGAGACGGTTCAGGTTCATTTAAATGACGGTAGGATCCTGGAAGGACCCAGAGGGAGCCAGTTGGTCACCTTTCTCCAGGGCGAAATTTCACCTGCCCCGATTGTGGGCGCGATTGTCAATGGGGAGCTCCGGGAGCTCACGTATCCAATCGAAATGGATTCAAAGATTCGACCGTTAACCATGGGGGATGCCGATGGAATGCGGTTTTACAGGCGATCGCTGACTTTCCTGCTTGCGGCGTCGTTCGAAGAGTTGTTTCCCGACGCAACGTTGTATGTGGATCATTCCGTTTCATCGGGCGGATATTACTGTGAGGTACGAGGGCGTGATCCTCTCTCTGAAAAGGAACTGGAGCAGCTTGAGGAACGCATGCGATTGTGGGTACAGGAGGACGTTCCCTTTGCAAAAACCCAGATTCCTTTGCCCGAAGCCATCATATACTTTAAGAACAAGGGTTATGAGGACAAAGCCAGGTTGTTGGCACACCGGAAAAAGCCTCATCTTGTCCTGTACGAATTAGGCACGCACCTCG
>JBGUDT010000015.1:41298-47498 GCA_041821665.1 Anaerolineales bacterium | reverse complement strand
GAATAGCAGTGATCGCAATCGCGACAGCAGTAAGTGTGCTTGCCAGCCGCAATGCGGTCTATTCGGCGCTGTTTCTGGTGTTAAATTTCGTCACGATCGCATCCTTATACTTGCTGCTCAATGCGGCCTTTATCGCCATGGTACAGATAACTGTGTACGCGGGCGCCATCATGGTCCTTTTTCTGTTTGTCATCATGCTTCTGGGTGATGAGCGCGAAGAACCCAGCTCCAGATTGAAGTGGCAGGCTCCTGCCGCTTTCCTTATGAGTCTGGCGCTGCTGATCCTATTTGTTGCTGCTCTCATCCAGGGGAATATGGGTTTGCAGCAGGCTCTAGCTCAAGTATCCGAAGGGTTTGGAAGCCCGGCATCGGTGGGTCGGCTTCTCTTCAGTGAATACCTGATCCCATTCGAAGTTACTTCCGTGCTGCTTCTTGTCGCGATGATTGGAGCGATCGTACTCACCCGACCCGGGAGAGAGGACGCCTGATGAACATACCGACAGATTACGTCATTGCGCTATCCGGTATTTTATTTGCACTGGGTGTTCTTGGCGTGCTTATTCGTCGCAATGCGATCGTAATTTTTATGTGCATTGAACTAATGCTGAACTCGGCGAATGTGGCCTTTATCGCATTTGCACGCTCGTTTGGACCTTCTGGCGCAGGACTTCAAGGACATGTGTTTGTCTTCTTCGTGATTGCGGTCGCCGCCGCAGAAGTTGCCGTCGGATTGGCATTGATTGTGACCATATTCAAGACGAAACGCAGCATCGATGTTGACGAAGTGAGTAGCTTGCGTGGCTAATCTCACGGCGGAGGGTGTGGATGTTCTTAACTGAAGGGGCGCAGGGACTGGGATTATTCGCTTTTGCCCCGCTGATCATCCTATTCCCTTTCCTTGGTTTGCTGATTAATCTGACCATTGGTCGGAAACTCGGTGAGAAGGGTGTTAGTTTTATTGCCATCTCCGCCATCATATTAGCTTTTGTCATTGCCGTGCTGCAATTACTGGCGCTCCTTGGTCAGCCCATTCCCCTGGGCGCCACGGTACCCATCGCTGAATGGATCACGGTTGGCGATTTGAGTATTTCTTGGTCGATGCAGATCGATACTCTCTCGGTCGCCATGATGCTCATGGTCACGAGTGTAAGCGCCCTTATCCATATTTATGCCTCCGGCTATATGCATGAGGATGTCCGCCATCAAGGCGATCCATCCCGTTTTACCCGCTTTTTCGTTTACTTCAATTTGTTCGTTGCCATGATGATGATCCTGGTCACGGCGGACAATTACCTGATGATGTTCGTCGGCTGGGAGGGCGTCGGGCTTTGCTCTTATCTGCTCATCGGATTCTGGTTCGAAAAAGGCAAAGATGGAATTGGGAATGCCATCGCTGGCAAGAAAGCCTTTATCGTCAACCGCATCGGGGATTTTGGCATTCTCATAGCGATGTTCCTTATTTTTTGGGTGGTGGGCAGCCTCCGTTTTGAAGACGTGTTCCACTGGGCGCATGCGTTCGGAGAAGAGAATGTCCTCATCATCTCCGTGATAACGATGTTCATGCTTCTCGGTGTGGCGGGGAAGTCGGCACAGCTCCCACTGTTTGTGTGGTTGCCGGACGCGATGGCGGGTCCCACACCGGTTTCTGCGCTCATCCACGCGGCAACCATGGTTACAGCGGGCGTGTATCTGATCGTGCGGAGCAGCCCCCTTTACAGTGTGACAGAGGTGACCTCGAATATCGTGGCAATTGTTGGCACGGCGACAGCCTTCTTTGCCGCGACCATCGCGGTGGGCCAATCTGATATCAAACGGGTACTGGCTTATTCCACGATCAGCCAGCTGGGGTTCATGGTCGCGGCCGCTGGCCTTGGCGCTTACGTGGCTGCGATGTTCCACTTGATCACGCATGCCTTCTTTAAAGCGCTGCTTTTCTTATCCGCCGGCTCGGTGATCCAGGGGATAGAGCAGGGGCATCACGACGCCGAGCATGAAGGCGCTGAAATTGAGGAGCCATTCGACCCTCAGGATATGCGCAACATGGGTGGATTACGTTCTCGTATGAAGCTCACATTCTGGGTGTATCTAATCGGTGCTTTGGCATTATCGGGATTTCCACCGCTGGCCGGGTTCTTCTCGAAGGACGAAATCCTCGCCGATGCCCGTATTGAGAACACGGGTCTCTTTCTTGTGCTGCTGGCCGCTGCGTTTTTGACGACTTTCTATATGGGACGCCAGGTACTGATGGTGTTCTTCGGAAAGCCGAAGACGGAACCTGCGGCACATGCGAAGGAGAACCCACCAAGCATGACAATCCCCTTGCTGATCCTGGGTCTGTTAAGTGTGATCGCAGGTGCCCTCAACGCACCAGGCCTGCACACATTGACGGATTGGCTCGATGACACACTCGAGCACGTGCATGTTACAGAATTCAGTATCAGCGTCGCGGGGTTAGCGGTTATTTTCTCGACTGTGGCGGTTGTTTTGGCGTGGATGATTTATGGCCGCAAACCGATGAAGAAGGGTGAGCCCGATCCATTACGGAAAATTTTAGGACCGATATACACAGGGATGGAAAACAATTGGTGGGTGGATGAACTTTATCAGTTCCTGTTTGTTGGTCCCTATGTGAAACTTTCTCAGTTTCTCGCAGATGTTGTAGATTGGCGTTTCTGGCACGATTGGTTTCACGACACTGTTCTTGCGAAGACGTACCGCTCGCTCTCGTATTGGTTGGCCTGGACGTTCGATTTACGCTTCATCGATGGAATTGCGAATGGTCTTGCGGATGTCACCAAGGGAGCCGCCACCAGGCTGAGTGTGCTGCAGACAGGATATGTCCGTAATTATGCTCTCGCGATCCTGGCGGGAGGACTGTTAATACTGAGCTATTTCATCTTTAGATAATGTTGGCCGAGGATTTGCTTATGAATGCATCGCTCTCGATCCTGAACTGGGTAACCTTCGCACCGTTGATTGGCGTGCTGGTGATCGCCATCATCCCGCGAAAACGTCATGATGCCATCCGATGGACGGCTCTGATCACATCATTGATCGCGTTTGTGATCTCTCTTTACATGCTGTCCATGTTTGACCAATCCAATCCAGATCTGCAAATGGTTGTGCGAGTTCCCTGGTTTAACATTGGTGGGGTGCAGATCGAATATTTCCTCGGTGTAGACGGTCTCAGCATTCTACTTGTCCTCTTGACGACATTCCTTACACCCATCTCCATCCTTTCAACCTGGTCTGCAGTCGATGAGCGCGTGAAGGAATTCATGATTTTCTTCCTGCTGCTTGAAATTGGGATGGTGGGCGTGTTCCTCGCGCAGGATCTATTCCTCTTCTACGTCTTCTGGGAATTCACTCTCATACCCATGTATTTCCTTATCGGAATCTGGGGTGGTACTCGCAGGATCTATGCAGCGATTAAGTTCTTCCTGTATACCATGGCGGGATCACTCTTGATGCTATTGGCCATCTTATGGCTGGGCCTGGAGTTCAGCTCCTTCTCGGTGCCTGATCTGGTCGCAAATGCGAAAATACCTCCAGACTTTCAATTCTGGCTGTTCTTGGCTTTCGCAGCAGCGTTTGCGATCAAAGTGCCGATGTGGCCGCTGCATTCCTGGCTGCCTGACGCACATGTTGAAGCTCCCACGGCTGCCTCCGTCATCCTCGCCGGCGTGCTGCTAAAAATGGGCACCTATGGTTTTGTCCGACTGAATCTTCAATTATTTCCAAATGCATCCATCGATCTAGCGCCCTGGTTGGCTCTATTTGCCGTCATTGGGATCATCTATGGCGCCATGGTTTCCTACGCTCAAAAGGATGTCAAGAAGCTTGTGGCGTACTCATCCGTGAGCCATCTCGGCTTTGTGGTGCTGGGTTTGTTTGCACTAAACATTGTAGGCATACAGGGCGGCATTCTTCAGATGGTGAATCACGGTATCAGCACGGGGGCATTGTTCCTCATCGTCGGCATGATTTACGAGCGCAGACATACACGGGAGATGGACGCTTTCGGTGGATTATGGAAGATTATGCCCATCTATGCAGCCTTTACGCTCATCGTTGTGCTCTCTTCGATGGGGTTGCCTGGCTTGAATGGATTCGTGGGTGAGTTCACAATCTTATTGGGTTCGTTTGGGTCCGTGGCGCTTGGGTCGAGCTTGTATGCCATATTCGCGACAACGGGCGTCATCCTGGCCGCGATTTACCTCCTGCTGATGTTCCAAAAACTCTTTTTAGGGAAGTTGGATAAGGAAGAAAACATGGTGCTGCACGACATCAATTGGCGTGAGATCATCACGATCGTGCCCTTGATAATCCTTATCTTCTGGATAGGTCTTTACCCGGCCCCGTTTTTTGATTTGATGGGACCCTCGGTGGAGAAACTTGTGGAAGGGTTACAATCCGCTGCTATGGTGATGAGATAGGCCATGATTGCACAAGAATTATTCGCGATACTGCCCATCATCATCGTCATCGGCTGGGCATGTATTCTCCTGATCGCTGATCTTTTCGTTCCACAAGATCGCAAAGGTATCACCGCGGCGCTAGCTGCGCTGGGTTTGGTGATCGCGCTCGGAGCGACAGTCGCACGAATCGAGATAGAAACGACGCTCTTCAATGGGATGTTGATTCAGGACGGTTTTTCAACCTTCTTTCAGGTCCTATTCTTGTTCCTTGGACTATTCGCCATCTCACAAGCATATGATTATCTCCGCCGGAGAGGAATTGAACGGGGAGAATATTATGTCCTGCTGCTTTTCAGTATCAGCGGCATGATGTTGATGGCCTCGGCGGGCGACCTGATGATGATTTTCCTGGCGCTCGAGCTCTTATCGATCCCTCTGTACGTCCTGGCCGGATTTGCCCGCCCGGAGCCAGAATCAGAAGAATCATCTCTGAAATACTTCCTGTTAGGAGCCTTTGCATCGGGTTTCTTGGTGTATGGCATCGCGCTGGTGTTCGGATCGACAGGGACGACGGAGTTGGGTGAGATCATCGAACATCTTAGAGCTGCCTCCGAAATTTCCGCGCTGTTCATTGTGGGGGGTGGTTTAATCCTCATCGGATTGGGGTTCAAAGTTGCCGTTGTACCATTTCATATGTGGACCCCAGATGTATATGAGGGTGCACCCTCTTCGGTCACATCGTTTATGTCCGTGGGCGCTAAGGCAGCAGGATTCGCAGCTTTGCTGAGGATATTCATTTCCGCATTCCCCGAAGCAGGGGCGGTATGGGGGCCTCTGACAATTTGGATCGCTGTCCTGACAATGATCTGGGGAAATGTGGCAGCGATCGCGCAGAAGAACATCAAAAGGATGTTGGCATATTCCAGCATCGCCCACGCGGGATTTATCTTCATGGCGCTGCCAGCAGCCGCGCATCAGGGCGTTGCTGCCCAGGCCACAAGCGCCGCGCTGTTCTATCTCATCGCCTATGCTATTGCGAATCTGGGCGCTTGGGGTGTTGTGATTACGCTCGAGCGACTTGAGGGGAAGGGCCTGGAGATCGATGATTACGCAGGTCTTGGCAAGCGGCGACCTGCCTTGGCCGCGATGATGACTTTGTTTATGCTGTCCCTGACTGGCGTTCCTCCAACGGTGGGATTTCTGGGGAAGTTTTATCTGTTTCAAGCCGTGATCGATTCCGAACTAGTCGGTCTCGCGTTGATCGCCGTCCTCACATCGCTAGTCTCTGCATATTATTACCTGAGAGTCGTTGTCGTCATGTACATGCGTTCCGGTGAACCCGAAGTGCGTTCAGAAGGGTTCTTGAACGCCACGGTTTGGCTTACGGGTGTCTTCACGCTCCTATTTGGGCTTCTGCCTATGCCTTTGCTTGAAATGGCCACACAAGCGAGTTTGTTGATCCCCTGACTCGCCCCGGCACCTCTTGCGCGTCCCCGAAAATGCGCTATATAAAATACATCCACCTGGGCACGTAACCCGGCTCTTTTCGATTCTTCTGGGAGGCAATGGAATTGCGTTGTATATTAGTTGCAGATCCGTTTTTCTAAGGGATTTGACGATGGCAACAAAAAGAGCGCATCTGTATATTCGCGGCCGAGTGCAGGGTGTGAGCTTTCGTTACTACACCATGACCGAAGCAAAGCAGTTAGGTGTGACCGGCTGGGTGCGTAATCTGTGGGATGGCCGCGTGGAAGCGGTCGCGGAGGGTGAGGAACAACTTGT
>JBGUDT010000015.1:36811-41199 GCA_041821665.1 Anaerolineales bacterium | reverse complement strand
GTTAGGTGTGACCGGCTGGGTGCGTAATCTGTGGGATGGCCGCGTGGAAGCGGTCGCGGAGGGTGAGGAACAACTTGTTCAGCAGCTTGTGGACTGGTGTCACCGGGGTCCACCCTCGGCCCTTGTAGATCAAGTCGACTTGACCTGGGAACCGCCGACAAATGAATTTATAAGTTTTTCGGTGAGACACGATTCGACAGGGGAGTGAATAGGTCCCCCCGGCAATCGACAATTTACAATTCGAGATGATTGTCCTCGATGGTCAAACAACTCTCGGAGATATCTCCGTCTTCCTTGCCGCACTGATCATCATCTATCCTGCGCAGCAGATTTTGCATTTATTTCATCTACGATGAACCCTCACCCCAACCCCTCTACCCAGCGGGGAGAGGGGTTGGGGTGAGGGGGCGAGTCGGGTTCTTGGTAACCAAGTAACAGGGCTTCTTAAAGGTAGAACACTCTTGACAGACCCTGCGGTCAGGGTTGAGCGCATCATCGAGGCCCTGATTTCCCAGCGGCTCTATTGGATGACTAGCGGAAGATACCGGAGATGACTCTGAACAAGGTCGAATGGGTAAGAAAGAGTTATTTATCTAGCTTCCTGATTTCAAATTTATCAAAGTCACGAGCCACCGTCGAATCAGGAAAAATCGCTTGAGCTTCCTCTCTGATCTCCTTCTCCCTATAACGGCGCGAGATATGTGTGAGGAAAAGCTGCCCAACATTAGCTCGCTTTGCGAGCCGGGCAGCCTGAGCGGCTGTAAGGTGTCCAAACTTAGCAGCCATGTCTCGCTCATATTCTAGGTATGTGGCTTCAATCACCAAACCATCTGCACCCTGGCAGATTTCAACCAGGCTCTCAGTATCTCCACAATCGCCGACATGGATAAAGCGTGCACCGGGCTGTGGATCCCCGAGGACATCTTCCGGCGTTACAACTCGACCATCCTTGAGAGTGACTGATTTCCCGCGCACGAGATCCCGCCGTGCGGGGCCTTCCGGTACACCTAAAGCGAGGGCCTTATCAACATGGAATGGACGACGAGGAAGTTCCTCAAATTGAAAGCCGAAGCAGCCAGGTCCACGGTGTTTCACCGGGAATGCGGAGAGACGAAAATCACCGTCCTCTATTAGAGGGCTGGTTTCGATGATTTTCAAGCGGATATCGAGGGGTGGCTTGGCACCGGGAAACACGACACCGAAGAGCAGATCGTGAATGCGCTCCATGGCCCATTCGCCCGCCCAAATCTCGATTTGATCGATGGTTTCCCATCTTGAAAAAGTTGAAAGCAATCCTGCGAGACCCAGGATGTGATCGAGATGGCCATGCGTGATGAGGATTTTATTTAATCGCCGGAAACCGATCCCCGATTTCAAGATTTGCCGCTGGCTGCCCTCGCCGCAATCAATGAGGAATCGCTTATCGTTGTAACTCACGACTTGCGATGATAACCCGCGGTATACGGAAGGCGCTGCGGCAGAGGTGCCTAAAAAAATGATCTCAAACAATCAGGATCCTGTGATGATGCGTAAGCTCTCCCCGGTGAGGGGAAATCCATTGTACCTTATTATGGGAAAAAGCCAGAATGCCCTTTGGCTCACTGCAGGGATGAATGGCAAACAGGGTTTTGGGGTGGCAACATGCATAGGGATTTTTCCTTGGAAGAAGCCAGAATGCCCTTTAGCTCACTGCAGGGATGAATGGCAAACAGGGTTTTGGGGTGGCAACATGCATAGGGATTTTTCCTAGGAAGATCGTGCTGCGTGGTTCTTCACTTGCATGCCGATTTCAGGAAATGCGAAGTGCCGAGCGGATGACTGCGGCCGAGGCGAAGAGGGCCGCAATCCCAAGAGGCAGGGTGGCCGAGGCATTTGAAAGCAGCGCGTGACTGATGCTCCACAATGAAGCACATGCCATCGCCGCTCCAAGGTAATGTCTCCCAAAGGGCCCTTCCCAGATATTCGCTGGCATCCAGCCTGGTTGGTGCGCACCAAGGTAGACGACCCCTATCCCGAAAGCGAAGAGGGCTGTCCGAGTAATCCATCCAAGCTCTAATACCCCAGTGATGAACAAAGAGGATGGCAGAAACACGAAGATGGCGAAGAGGATTGCGAGCAGCCGGCCGTGCGACGAATGTTCAGTTGGCCAGGCACGGTGAATAAGCAGACCTAACACACCCGAGAATCCTACATAAAGCGTAACGATGCCAATCCAAAATGCGATTTCCGAAACAACCATGCACTCTTTTCCTTGACCCTTCTAAATCAACCACCGGGACCAAGAGTTCTACCTCAGCGTGATCTGATTTCACTCATCTTCCCTGGATAGATATTCCTGGCTGCTCTCCAATATGCACGTAGCCCGATAGACTATGCCCTGTGAATAGCAGCGCTCGATGGCGTTTGTATTTAGAAGAAATGATGCAAGTTGTGTGCCCTCTGGGGATTCAGTCAGGAGGTACGGGCAACCGCCGTCAGGAGGAGGACCAATATTCCGAGCAGGAGATTAATTTGCGTAAGCCGCATCGTTCTGTGGACAAGACGGGCGTGTTCGTCCGTCTGGGTGTCGGGGTGGATGGCTTGGAGGAGCAGGGCTCTTGACAATCTCGGTTGAAGGACCCAGGTTTGAACGACGGCAAGGGTGACCATCGCAATGATGGCGATGTGTTTAAGAAGGATGACTAACGCCCACGTGTTATCAAATAATAGCAATCCGCTGTAGCTTGGGTTGCCCGTCATCTGTATGAGACCGGTGACAATGAGCACAGTCAGACTCAACCAGGCAAGGGGGTTGAAACGTCTTCGAATTGCTTCAAGAATAGTCGGATCTTTTTGGAGAATGGATGAGTTCTTTAGAATTGGTGCGAGGATCACCGAGAAGTAAAACAATCCACCAATCCAGACGACCGTGGCCGCCATATGGAGCCAGTAAGCTAAGATCAAGGTCCAGTTTACCAAGAACTAACTCCCGTTTCCTCCACCACCGGAATCTGGCGTAGGTGTTGGCGTTTCTGTTGCAGGGGGTGGAGGCGGAGGCGCCTTTTCAGTCGCACAAACATCCTCGGCGTGCTCGGCGGTGGGTTCTAGCGTGGCATTTGGAGAGGCTTGATAAGCGCTGAGATAAAATTCCGCTGCGATACAGGAATTTCCTGCATCCCACTCCAAATCCCCATATTTCCAGGCGGCTTCAGCATATTTTGGGCATGAATCGAGCGTTGCTCCCGACTCACAAAGGCTTCTAAAAAGATCTGCGGCTTTCAACCAATTGAGTCCGAAATAGCTGTTTGCCAATAAATATTGCTGAGCCAGGGTTTTTCGAAACATGGCGTCTCTGTCGAGAGGACCGAAACGCTCGGCAAGACTCAAGTCATAAAGACCCTCTTCCATAAGACCCTGAGTGATCAGAATCATGCCGCGATTTCTCAATGCGAGGTACATCAACCCATCGACATCGACAGGGCGGTAAGTGGGGTCTTTTCCTCTAACTGCGAGCAGTAATTCGATCACGGTAGACCATTGTTCCTCTTCCAGCGCCCTCTCCGCGCGCGCGAAGAGATCTTCTGGTGGAGATGGGTCGGGCGTCCCTGTCGGTTTCGGGGTTGGGGTAATTGTTGGCACGTCTACGGCGACGTAAGCCTGGACGACACGAATTTCTGCTTCGGGATAATTGGGATCGATACGGATGATGGCTTCAAAACGCTGCCTGGCCAGCTCATATCGCCCTGCTTCTAGATCCTCAACCCCGAGTTCGAATTGTTCCTGTAACGATTGGTCTATCTGCGTGACGGTTTCATCTTCCAGCATCTGCCGCCCTTGAAAGTAGGCGAAAAGACCCACCGCCAGAATGAGGACCAGGTAGATCAGAAAAGCAATTAAGAGACGATGTCGGGAATATTGTTTCGGGGAAATAGGCTCTTCCACTGGATCATCCCCTATGCTATCGAGTACCCGATAGGGGATATCATCTTCATCATGTGGGGCATTTGGCTGGGTTGAACCCATGCGGGGCATTATAACCCACTTCATCTTATGCGCGGTTAATGCGCATGTGGCACACTCTTGTCTTGACTGGGTTAAATCTGAGGTGGTAATATCCAGGACCACACCGTCTGATGAACGAAATCAGCGTGAAATCATGTACCTGAGTGGCAGCAAATGGAACATGCGGAAGAAGAGGAAGCCGCTGAGACCATGGCGCATCCTCTTGCTTCTTGTCCTGATTGCCGGAGTCGTCTATCTCTGGCAGTTTTACGTACCCTCAGTCCCGCCTCTTTTCATCCCAACCCCCACAGTGACTCGCAGTCCAGCTTCATACGTCCTCGAAGCAGAAAGCTTGTTTCAATCTGGCAAACTGCAGCAGGCAGAAGCCTCTTACGAGGAAGCCATAA
>JBGUDT010000015.1:34688-36635 GCA_041821665.1 Anaerolineales bacterium | reverse complement strand
GATGCAGAAGAGCGATTTGCCCTTGCGGCTGAAGCGCTGATTGAAATTGAAAAAGCCATAAGCTTCAATCCGAATTCACCCCTCATCCACGCATATTATGCCGAAATCCTCATCGATAACGACGTCAACGATTATGAACGTGCCCTGGATGAAGCGAGAACCGCGGTCGAGCTGGATAGCTCGCTGCTGGAAGGGCACAGAGCTCTCGCCTACGTATGGGAGATGACGGGGAATCGGGAACTTGCGCTTGAATCCTACCTTGCTGCTCGCAGCATCAATCCCTACATCCCCAGGCTTCACATCGATATTGGCAATATGCTTCGAGCCCTCGGCGACCTTGATGGCGCGATTGAGAGCTATTTGGGCTCTGTGGCACTCGCTCCCATTAATACGGAGTCTCTGGTCCTGATCGCGAATGCATACGCAGGTGATGGGCAATTTGGGAATGCGAGTCAGTATGCTAAACAAGCTGTGGAGTTAGATCCTGCGAACCCCAGGCTGCGAGGAAATCTGGGGAGGATGTATTACCACAATAATGTATTTGACGAAGCCATCATCCAGCTCAGTCTGGCAATACGAGGCGGTCAGTCCGCCGAGGGCGCTTGGGTAGAAGGGTTGCCTTTGAACGACCCCCGGCCAGATCCGAGGGTAGTTGAGTTTTACTACACCTACGGTCTGGCGCTCGCAAAACAGGGGATCTGTGGGGATGCCGTCGATATCTTCGAGTACATACTTCTTGCGATCCCTGCGGACGAAATTGCTGTATTCAATTCACAGGAAGGCCTTTTCATCTGCGGTGAGATTGAACGTACTCCGACCCCTGAAATAGAACCGACGGAAAGCTCCTGAATTTCGAGTGATTTGATACGATGCGTTTGACGGGCGAAAGATTACGCTTAAGTGACAGCCGGGGGCGCTCAAATCCCTGGCGCATCCTCGCGCTCCTGGCATTGATCGGAGTCGGAGTTCTTTTACTCTGGCTACGCGATCGCGGCCAGGTTCAGCCTTTGTTCCTGGCAACACCTACTGCGACCCGCTCCGCAACGACGTATCATCAGGAAGCACAAGCGCATTTCATCGCTGGCGATCTCGATAAAGCCATAAGCGCCTATGGAAACGCCGTCGAAGTTGACCCGCAAAACGCCGATCTGTGGGCTGAGCTCGCACGAGTCCAAACCTACTCCAGTGACCTTTTGACAACCCTCAGAGATCGCCAGGCAAGATTAAACGAAGCTCGTCAATCCATCGATAATGCGGTTGAGGTCGACCCGGAAAACTCATTTGCTTACGCTATCCGTGCACTCGTTTACGATTGGTCCGCATCCGCCGAGGTGCGCGATCCGATTGGGGTTGGAGATAATGTGTATGTCATCGCCACGCTCGGAGATGACGGACGGCTGGCGGCAAATATGATTGAGCTCGCCGATTTGGCAGCACTTTCTGAGTCGGAAGCTACGCCAGAAGGCGAGCGTGCTATCTCGTTTTCGGGCATTATCGAGGCCTCAGGAGAAGACGAGTGGGTCGTAAGCGGTCGGAGTCTCCAAATTTCTCCGTTTACTGAAATCCGAGAAGGCAACAGGCGAGAGAGTT
The DNA here is from genome assembly GCA_041821665.1 of Anaerolineales bacterium. GTDB lineage: Bacteria > Chloroflexota > Anaerolineae > Anaerolineales > E44-bin32 > E44-bin32. The sequence continues at coordinate 35,045 of JBGUDT010000015.1, read as the reverse complement.
TTCTTACCGAGGCGCGCCTTTCTGCAACGAAAGCACGTCAACTCGATCAGACAAACAGCCTTGCGCTTGCCCTACTGGCCGAAGTCCTAGTCGATCAACAAAACGTCGCACAGGCCGCTGATCTTGCCCAGACCGCGGTTGAACGGGCGACTGAAGCTGGTGCGAATGATCCCTATCTGATGGATATCTACCGAGTGAACGGGACTGTTCTCGAGCATCAGGGGCTGTACCTGCGGGCAATCGAGGAATACAAGAAGGCGACGCACATCAACCCTAACCTTACATTTTTATATTTAAAAATTGGTGCTAACTATCGCACACTGCGAGATATCGATTCGGCTCTGGACAATTTCGCGA
>JBGUDT010000015.1:34123-34669 GCA_041821665.1 Anaerolineales bacterium | reverse complement strand
ACAGCTTGGAATTGAAGATCCAAACCCTTATCTGGCGATAGGACGCACATATATGCAGGATGGAGAATTCTTCGTATCGGCGTTAAACACCGAACGTGCGTTGGCCATTGACCCGGCGAATCCCGAGATCTATGCCCGGCTGGCCAGTGTGTACTTTCAGGCACGCAACTATGAGAGCGCCATACCTGTTTTTAAATGCGCGCTAGATGGGTGTACAGCAGAAGAAGTTGGCGACTTGTTGTGTGAGCTGGGTGTTTACAACTGCGAGCCTGGGAGCGAGGTTGCCAGCCAGCTTGGCCAGGTGGTCCCAGGGATGATCCTCAGTGATGAGACCCTGGAGTATTACTATACTTATGGTTCAGCGCTTACTTTCTACGCCGGTGATGAGGATCATCCCACGTCTTGTGAAGATGCGGAGAGGGTCTTCGTTAGCCTGATGGTGAAATATGGAAAGGAACCGCTCGTGGCGGCAATTGTCGCTGAAGGGCGTGCCATCTGCACCAGCCCTGGCGCCCCACCCTTGCCTACGCCCGAGCCGACCTCCAC
>JBGUDT010000015.1:27587-34043 GCA_041821665.1 Anaerolineales bacterium | reverse complement strand
GGAGAGTGCTAATTGGTTGAAGACTGTAATTAATCAATCCAAATTTATAGGAGGGAAAGCATGTCGATGAAGATTAAACCGCTAGGCGATCGCTTACTGATCAAGCCGCTTGAAGAAGAGGATGTGACACCAAGCGGGATCGTATTGCCGGAGACGGCAAAAGAGAAACCTCAAAAGGGAGAGGTACTCGCGGTAGGACCAGGCTCGCGCGATGACGCGGGCAAACATATCACCATGGAGGTTTCCGTGAAAGACACCGTTCTCTTTGCCAAGTATGCCGGCACCGAGATTAAGGTCGAAGCGGACAAACTTCTGATCCTGCGCGAAAGCGATATTCTTGCGATCATTGAAAATTGATGGTCGAGAGAACTCAAGCAATTCGACTAGACTAATCATAGGAGCGAAGAAACAATGTCAGCTAAGCAAATAGCATTTGGAGAAGATGCCAGAAGGCGGCTTAAGATAGGCGTGGACGTTTTGGCCACCGCCGTTGCCACGACACTCGGTCCAAAAGGCCGCAATGTCGCCCTGGACCGAAAATTTGGATCGCCTACGATCACCCACGATGGTGTGACCGTAGCCAAGGAAATCGAGCTCGAGGATCCATTTGAGAATATGGGAGCTCAACTACTGAAGGAAGCAGCGACTAAGACGAATGATATCGCCGGAGACGGCACCACGACCTCTACTGTGCTCGCACATGCGATGGTCACGGATGGTCTTAAGAGCCTCGCTGCAGGTTCCAATCCCATGCTGCTGAAGCGCGGCATCCAGGATGCAGCGAAGACCATTTCTGAAGCCATCGGAAAACAGTCCATCGATGTCACAACCAAAGAGGAAATCGCTGCTGTTGCAGCCATTTCTGCACAGGATCGAGAAATCGGTGAACTGATCGCAGAAGTGATGGATAAAGTCGGAAAAGACGGCGTCATCACTGTTGAGGAATCCAAGGGGCTTGAATTTGAGACCGAGTACGTGGAAGGTATGCAGTTCGATCGCGGATATATTTCCCCGTATTTCGTCACAGATCCAGAGAATATGGAAGCCGTCGTCGAAGAACCATATGTTCTTATTCACGATAAGAAGGTATCTGCTGCGACGGACATCGTTCCCATTCTGGAGAAGCTCGTTCAGATCGGGAAACGTGATCTGATCATCATTGCAGAGGACATCGATGGTGAAGCGCTGGCCACGTTGGTTTTGAACAAACTCCGTGGCATGTTGAATGTCGTAACCGTCAAAGCCCCCGGCTTTGGTGATCGTCGGAAGGCCATGCTCCAGGATATTGCTATCCTAACAGGTGGTACGGTCATTACCGAGGAACTCGGTCGTAAGCTCGAGTCGGTCACTGTAAACGATCTTGGTAAGGCTGGAAAAATCGTCGTGACGAAGGATGACACCACGATTATCGAAGGGGCTGGAGAGGCAGACCGGATCAAGGGTCGTATCGAGGAAATTAAGGTCGAGATCGACCGCTCCACCAGCGATTACGATAAGGAGAAACTTCAAGAACGTCTTGCCAAGCTCGCTGGTGGCGTGGCAGTCATTCGTGTTGGCGCTGCGACCGAGACCGAGCTAAAAGAGAAGAAGCATCGCGTCGAAGATGCGCTCTCTGCCACTCGAGCAGCAGTTGAAGAAGGTATCGTTCCTGGTGGTGGCGTCGCATTGGTAAACGCCATAGAGACGCTCAAGAAGGTCAAGGGAGCGAATGATGATGAGACGATCGGTATCAACATCGTCCGCAACGCGCTTGAGGCTCCCATGGAAGGAATCGCCGAAAATGCTGGAAAAGACGGTGCAGTTATAATTGAAAATGTCCGTCGTAAGCAGGAAGAGGCGGGAAACAAGAACATCGGATATGATGTCCTCAAGGAAGAGTTCGTGGACATGGTGGAAACGGGTATCATTGACCCCGCGAAAGTTACCAAGGGTGCGCTCGAGAATGCAGCTTCGATCGCAGCAATGATCCTCACAACCGAAGCCCTGATCACAGATCTCCCCGAAGAGACACCTCCACCCATGCCTCCAATGCCGGAGTATTAAACCGGTAACAATGAAATAAGTTGCATGCAGCCCCTCTCAGAGGGGCTGCTTTTTTTTTATGCGCAACCTATGTACTCCATTTCACGTATATGGAGTTAGAGACAAGAGCGGAACTTAATCCGCCCTTTGTCAGTCCCGCGTCACCTACGGGTGGGACCTGGTGGCATAATCACAAGTACAAATCGAGGAGGTCAAACGTGGTTGAAGAGAATAAACGGGTATTAAGACGCTCAAGGACGAACCGGGTCTTTGGTGGTGTATGTGGTGGATTGGGAGAGTTTTTTGGATTGAGCCCGTTCTGGTTTCGCCTGGGTTTTTTCTTACTAGCGCTTCCGGGCGGCTTGCCTGGCATCCTTCCCTATATCCTCTTCTGGATCATCATCCCGAAAGCCAGAACTTGAATCCAGACTAATCAATATTGGCTTAATCAAATCAGAACAAGAGCCCGAGGTGGATGGTTTCCCTCCTGGCTCTTGTCTCACATCAAGTGCGAACTGAACCCTTTGTTCCCGATATTTTAAACTACATAGCCGATGAACGTGGCTTATCCGATTGGGTTAGCATATAGATCCACTCCTCAATAGGGAGGCTGGCTATGGAGAACGGAAGCAGTATTCGCTTCTGGGCTTAGAATATTAATTTAAAGAGGACCCAGGCTATGCCGATGGCGGCGAGGAAAAACAAGCCGCAGGTGAAGATGCGCATCGTGAAGCGGAATACGAAGCGCAGCAATATCCAGACAATGGCGACAACACCCAGAAAAAGTAAAACCGTAGTAAGTGAAATATTTTCAAACATGCACATCTCCTCGTAGGATTGTATCTCGAGAATATACAACACCTTTCTTTACTACACTAGCGACAAGATTTGTACCGAAGCGATATCCGAGATGCCCGTAATCCGCAGTTTCAAGAATGAGCACATCCGCTTGCTTGTCCACCTCGAGGCTTCCGATTCGGCTCTCACGACCAATGGCTGCCGCGGCATTGATCGTTCCGGCGGCAATCGCTTGAGCTGGTGTGAGCTGCATGTAGCGACATGCCAATGCGATGGCGAATTGCATGCTCTCACACCAAGCCGTGCCAGGGTTTAGATCGGTAGCAATTGCGAGGATCCCATCTGCGGCCAGAAATTTATCTGCGGGTGTATAGGCATGCTCGGACAAACCGAATGGTGTACAGGGGAGCGCGACCGCGACCGTGCCAGATTTGCCGAGCGCGAGTATGTCTTCCTCCGGAGTATGCACCAGATGATCTGCCGAGATCGCACCCAATTCCACCGCCAGACCGGTTCCTCCGATCCCTACAAATTCATCTGCATGGATCTTCAGAGGAAACCCAAGCTCCTTCGCTTGAAATAGGATTTTCCTGCTTTGCTCGAGCGAAAAGGCGCCTTCTTCGCAAAATACATCCACGAAGGGAAGGGGCATATCTGCGTGGTTCGCCCCCCACCACTCAACCAACCTGGGAAGCGCCTCCTCGGTGATAAATTTTGTGTAAGTTTCATAACCTGATTCGGGTGTGCCTGCGAATTCGGGCGGCAGGGCATGTGCGCCCAGAAAGGTGGGCGTGAGCTCTATCGGACCGTGGTCGTCGATATTCTTGATGGCTTCGAGCATGCGGAGTTCGGTGGAGATATCGAGGCCATACCCGCTCTTAGCTTCTGCGGTTGTGGTGCCATGTGCAAACATGGTTTGCGCACGCGCTCCACCGAGTTCGACAAGCTCATCAAGATCCGCAGACCGGGTTGCCTCGACGGTAGACGCGATCCCCCCCCCCGCTGCCATGATCTCCATGTAGCTTGCCCCTCTTATACGCAATTCAAACTCCCCGGCACGATCACCCGCCCAGATCAAATGCGTATGTGGATCAACAAATCCCGGGAGAAGGACACGTCCTCGGGCATCTAATACTTCGTCGGCATTGAATGAGCTTTCAATCTCAATACTTTTACCTACCCCGGCGATCATCCCATCCTTGATTGCAATACCCCCATCCTCAATGATATGTAGATCCCCCAGAGACGAACCACGTTGTGGACCGCCACGGAGCGTGAGCATCTGTGAAGCGGAATGGATGATGAGGTCGCATGGCTGAGGTTGTGTCATGGTGGTCTCCAGCAAGGAACGGGATTCGGGATTAGGGATCTGGGATTCGGGGACGAATGACCTGGTGCTATATTTCCTTCGTGACTTATTCCCTTATTCCTAATCCCCGATCCCTAATCCCTGCCTACTATTCTACCCGAACGAATCGGCGGAACACCACAAGAGCCAGGATGGCTAGAGCGGTCGCAAGGAGTGCGTTCGCCATGATGCCGTTCTTGAAAAGCGATGGACTTACAAAAGCACCAACCGCGCGCCCGATGGCCGCAGCTGCGAAAGAGCTTGCTGCAAGTGTCGCGCGAGCTGAAGGCACAATTTCTGTCATGATCGGTATGATGCTGACGAAAGTGAATTCGAACGAAATGAATAGCAAGAATATGCCTATTAGAGCACCCAGAAGATTCTGCCCAACGATCGGGAGAATTACGCATGACACAACGATGAAAACGATCCCAATACTTACAGCCCGTCTTTTTCCGAGTCGATCAGTGTATCCTGCAACGAGACCTTCCCCGCTCAATTCGGCTAATCCAATAACGATGGAGGTACTGCCAAGGGCAATTACTTTTAGAGCGAAAGAATCTTCGAGCCATACACCATAAATCAAGTTGATGGATTCATTTCCAGCAGATATAAGGACCACAACAATAAGAGCTGCAATCGCGGAAGGATGGGCGAGGATGGATTGGATTCCATCTTTCAAAGGTATCTGTTTCCCCGATGTTGATCCCTCACCTGGAATCGTGCGAAAAATGATGATGCACGCGATTACAGCGAGTGCTCCTAACAATATAAATGGCGAGACCCACCCATAGTATGCAATCACCCAGCCAACAAGGGGAATACCAACCAGGGCGGCACCTGACCAACCAAACTCGGTTATGGCGATCGCACGGCCACGCCGACCATACTCCACGCGATCTCCGATGTAAGCTTGCATACTTGGGTCAAACATGAGCTTAGCTGCGGCGCCAATCAGTAGTGCAAGGAAGAAACTCGGGTAGGTGGGCCAGATTACGACGATGATCATGCCAGCAAAGAACACGATAAGCCCCGCAAGCATAGTCATCTTGCGCCCAATCTGGTCCCCGAGCGACCCGAATAGCGGCCCGGTGATGCCTAAAGCTGAACGTGCGGTCACCGCTAAAGCTATCGCTTCAATATCGACACCCAGGGCGCGGGCAAATACGGGCATAAAGGGGTAGACCATGCGAAACCCCGTATTGATTACAGTGCGTGTGAATACAAAGGCGATAAGTTGCGTGCGAAGTCGAGGGCCAGGCCGCGAAGCCATTACTGGATTGAAACTTTCTTATCAAGCCATCGAGAGAGCAGATAGCCTGCAAGAAGACAACAAAAAAGCAGAATGAAGAAGAATGCTCGAATGATGAGCGAGTCAGATGACAGGATGGGGGAAGGGGGGTGCATCACCTGCTCGGTCTGTGAAAGTCGCAAGACCAGGATTAGAAAAAAGATGCTGTTGAGCAGGTTTCCCACGCGGACATTTTTCATGATGAGAATCGAGATCTGGATCAGCACAGCGACGACAGCGAAATCAAGCGCCATGCGCCAGCGTGGCTCTTCTAAAAATAGCCCGCCCCAGTTCGCTTGCATGGTCCACATGCTCAGCGGCAGGTAGGACACCCAGAACAGTGTCGCAGCCTGGCCGAGCGCGATACCATGCCGTCCCACCTGTTCCCTCTTTAATACGAGGTAAGCAAGTCCAAAGACGGCAGCGGCGGCAAAACCGATCAGCGCGGTCCACACCCAGGCACCATGGAGATAAACAAGCCTCACGTTCGATCCGAGGGATTCTTCGCTTGGGCCAAGGCTCACAAGCGCGATGATGAAAATTAGCATGAGCAGGAACAGGATCAGGGGCGAGATGCGACGCATGATGGCGTGAATTGTATCGTATTCTTGGGAAAACTAATTTTTACGCGCGTCAGAGAATTGAGGTTGCTATATTATTTTAACTGAGCTGTGGCATGTCATGATGTGGAATTCGTCTAAGTTGCGATGAATCTCAGTAATCTTTGGTTCTTTTAGGAACGCTAAGGAAGCATAGGCATTTTTAGATCGAACCTTTTAGCAGCTTCGATGGCTTCCTCGTAGCCCGCATCGGCATGACGCACGATCCCCAGGGCAGGATCATTGTCCAGAACTCGAGAGAGCCGGATGGCGGCCTCCGGCGTTCCATCCGCGACGATCACCTGCCCTGCGTGCTGGCTGAAGCCGATACCCACACCTCCGCCGTGATGGAATGAGACCCAGGTCGCCCCGCTGACAGCGTTGATGAGGGCATTGAG
>JBGUDT010000015.1:20905-27487 GCA_041821665.1 Anaerolineales bacterium | reverse complement strand
TTTGCCATGTGAAGCCAACGGTGTAGATGTTCGTCTTCTGGAAACAGTTTGATGATCGCAGCATCCGTCTTGAAGATGTCTTCGGGGTCTCCAGACAACGCCACCCATCGGAAAGGCCCCTTGCCGACACAAAATAGGGGGCGGATATACGCAGGTACAAAACCGGGGAAGTTAAAAGCATCCTTGATGCCATGGTCAAATGCGCGCTGTCTCAGGTTGTTTCCGTAGTCGAAAACTTCAGCGCCCCCACGCTGAAATTCAAGCATGGCCATGACCTGGGTTGCCATCGAATTCATCGATAGACGTGCATATTCGTCAGGGTCATCTGCGCGTAAGGTCGTCGCATCTTCGAACGAGAGACCATGTGGGACGTAGGATATGACATCGTGGGCGGGGGTTTGGTCCGTAACGACATCTGGCTTCACGCCCCGGATCACCATTTCGGGAAAGACATCGGCTGCATTCCCGATCAAACCGACCGATCTGGGCTCTTTGAGATCCAGCGCTTCTTCAACAAGAGTCATAGCCTCTTCAAGATCATCAACAACATACTCAACATAGCCATGTTCGAGGCGTCGCTGCGCGCGGTCTGGATCGACCTCCACAACCAATCCCACGCCCTCGTTCATCGTGATCGCGAGAGGTTGCGCGCCGCCCATGCCTCCCAATCCGGCGGTGAGGACGAACTTTCCTCGAAGCGATTCCCACCCTTTTTCTCTGGCGAGCGAACCAAGTGTCTCATACGTTCCTTGAAGAATGCCCTGTGTGCCAATATAGATCCAGGAGCCGGCCGTCATCTGGCCGTACATCATCAAACCCTTCGCTGAGAGTTCATCAAAATGGGCTTGAGTCGCCCAATGAGGGACAAGATTAGAGTTTGCCAGGAGGACGCGAGGCGCGTCTGGGTGGGATTTACACACAGCTACGGGTTTGCCTGATTGTATAAGCAGTGTCTCGTCATCCTCTAAGTCTTTCAAAGTCTCGAGAATGGCGTCAAACGAGGCCCAGTCTCGAGCAGCCTGACCACGACCACCATAGACAACGAGTGCATCAGGATTTTCCGCCACCTCGGGATCAAGGTTGTTCTGAATCATGCGGTACGCTGCTTCGCTGAGCCAGGATTTGCAGGTGAGCTTCGTGCCTCGTGGGGCTCGTACTGGTCTTGGCTTACTCATCGATTCCTCCTGCTTCAAACTAGATGAAGCTGCTTTCCCCACGCAAGGTGGTCACTTTATTTCAGGATCTAATGGCTGGGTGCCATCAGTTTATCTTGGGTACAGATGTCTTGCCCTTCGAAACCGAATCATTCTTTCTCATTCAGGTTGAAGTGAAATCGATAAATCATGCTCGTAGAATATTTCAAGACCCGTGTATCGTGTTTCTGAAGTTTCGTATCCTCGTGCTTCTGTGCGTAAGATGAGGACATCACTGTCGTGAAGGTAGAGGGGAGGAAACTCGAAAGTCCCTGTTTCGGTGGTCATCTCTTGAAAGATGAGACCAGGAGGGTGGACGATTGAATGATGGCGTAATGTGACAAGGGCATCTTCAATACCTTTGTTCTGCGGTGAAGTTCCATCATAGATTGAACCGGATATCACCATCCAACCTAGATCTCCGACAGCCGTAATTTCAGGGGCGACGGCCGTTCGGGCTGGTGAGAATAATGCATTGGGAACTGGAGAATCTTCTGGTGCGTTCATGACGGGATCGGCGGATTGAGTCTGGATCCCGCAAGCAGAGAGGAACAAGAAAGCATTCATGACGAATACCAAGCGTGGAGCAGCGCTGCGGATCACCTGAACTGCACCATCCACTCAAGACCCCTTCTTCCAGACTTCGAAATGCGTGATCTCATCCATAGGAATCCTGCCATCGGCTTTTGGGCTCGCGTAAAGTTCCTGCTCGTTCTCTGGGTACCCAAAGGAGATCATGACATTAAGATGATATTCCGAAGGGAAGCCCAGTAGAGCACGGGCTTTTTCCGGTTCGTAGATTGTGGCAAGGCACGATCCGATCCCATGTGCCCAGGCTGTGAGCTGCATGTATGCTGCGGCTTGCCCAGCGTCAAACATTATGGACCATCGTTCTGCTGGATCCGGGGTCAGGATGGCAACACCTAAACTTGCGCCTGCGAGATGCCCTGCGTAGGTGCCTAGCGTTGAGAGAGCTTCGAGTAGGGAGCGTTTTCTGATGGCGATAAAACTCCAGGGCTGACGGTTTTTCGCGCTCTGCGCCCTTCTACCAGCATTAAGTATGGCCATCACCGTATCTTCGTCAATTTGACGGGATGCGAATAGACGTACGGCGCGTTTCATGCGAATGGCTTCGGAAACTTCCATGGTGTCCTCCGTTCCTGTTCCCATCATTATACGGCTGCCAGGCATGCACCTCAATGCATGGAAACGGAAACCTCGACGATTGCGACCAGGTTAGGACATAAGCTACTCATCTGCACTAATTTCAAGCGGTAACCGGGTAAATGTGCGATGCACCCACTTTGGAGAAAACATAGATCAAGTGTCAATAAACGAAAACCGGCGCTCAATGCGCCGGTTATTTTACGGTATCCCTTTATCCTGCACACCTGGTTCAGGAAAGTGCGGCGAAGTTTGTGCCTTCTAATTGCTTCACGAGACCCGATTGCGCATGGCACCAGACCTCCTGCACGGGGCATTCGTCTCCGAACACGCAAGCTGCTGGATTATTTACACATTCGTTAAGTGTGATGGGGCCATCGATAGCTTCTATGACCTCGAGGAGGGAGATTTCCGCAGCGGGTCGAGCAAGCGATACGCCACCCCGTGCGCCCCGTGAGGTCTGAACGACACCCGCGACCGACAGTTGTGAGACGATTTTCGCAAGGAAGGAAGGTGGTATGTGCTGCTCGCGGGCGATCTGACTCGTAGGTGCTCGTCGAACGGTATTCAAGCTCGATAGATAAAGAACCGCACGCACAGCGTAATCGGCTTGACGAGTAATCTGCATCAATTCCTCCAACTCAACTTCATTACTCCAACTACTAGGATAGGAGTTATCTATTTCGAACCAAGTGTACGTCTTGAACACATAGGCGGCAAGTGAGTTGTGTCATGGTGGGGATGTGACCTTCTACGAAGGCTTTCCCTTTACTTCTCTTACCCATGGTATCATAGCGAAAATCCATAAAATGACTGTGTACAGATGGAGGAAGCAGCGTGAAAAATATCACCGTGGTGGGCGTAGGGTATGTTGGGATCATTACTGCCGTATGCTTTGCGGACCTTGGGAATCGTGTCACTGCGTTGGACATTGATGATGCCCGAATTGAAGGATTAAAAAATGGGATTATGCCCATCTATGAACATGGTTTGGATGAGATGGTCGCTCGGAACGTTAGTGCGAATCGACTTTCTTTCACGACTTCATACTCGGATGCCGTAAAAGGTGCGGAATTCGTATTCATCGCTGTTGGAACCCCGTCGGGTGTCGATGGAGAAGCCGATCTAAAATATGTCCGTGCCGCGGCAGAATCGATTGCCCTTTCAATGGATGGCCCGCTCATCGTGGTCAATAAATCCACGGTCCCGGTAGGTACGGGTGACTGGGTTGCAGATATTATTCGGTCCAATCAACCCGAACCGATCCCCTTCTGGGTAGTTTCATGCCCCGAATTTCTGCGCGAGGGTTCGGCAATTCCAGATTTTATGAGTCCCTCCCGCACTGTCCTTGGTTCAGAAGAACGAGAGCCTGCGGAAAAAGTGGCACAGCTGCATCTCTCTCTTCGTGCCCCTATTGTGATCACGGATCTTAGAACCGCCGAAATGATCAAATATGCTTCCAACGCTTTTCTTGCGACAAAGATTTCGTTTATTAATGAGATTGCGAATATTTGTGAAGCATTGGGAGCTGACGTCAAGGAGGTTGCGACGGGAATGGGCTACGATCAGCGCATCGGTCCACATTTTCTCGACGCTGGCCTGGGTTATGGGGGTTCCTGTTTCCCGAAGGATGTAAAAGCGCTATCTCATATGGCGCAAGAGAAAGGTCGAAATCCTCAACTTATCCATGCTGTGATGGAGATCAACACGGATCGCAGGCGCTTGCTGGTGTCGAAAGTGCAGGATCTGTTCGATGATCTGACTGGCAAGAAGATAGGATTGCTCGGTCTGACATTCAAGCCGAATACCGATGACATGCGCGAAGCGCCATCGCTGGATATTGCGAAACGATTAATGGCTGCGGGAGCAGAAGTGAGAGGCTATGATCCAGTTGGGATGGCGAATGCTGCCGCGGTCATGCCTGAAATCATCATGGCGGAGGATCCATATGCGCTTGCAGAAGGCAGCGACGCGCTGGTTGTGTGCACAGAGTGGAATGAATTCAAACATCTCGATCTCGTTCGTATTCGCGACTTGATGATTCAGCCTGCGATCGTCGATGGACGCAATATATACGATCCGATCGTCATGGCGCGCATAGGTTTCCGCTATCGACCGGTCGGGAGGGGCTTTGGTCCAGACGGGAAATCCATCGCCGAACCGCACACGGAAGCGGCAGCTTCATGACCATCCGCGCCAATCACACCGTGGTGACACGCTTACGCAATGGATTAGAAGTACGCTTGAAGCCGATCCGCACAACTCCCATTATTAGCTCCTGGATTTGGTATCGCGTCGGATCCCGCAATGAAGTACCTGGGGGAACAGGGCTTTCCCATTTTGTGGAACACATGCAGTTTAAGGGGACCCCTCAATTTCCATCAGGAATTATGGATCGGGCTATATCGAGGGATGGTGGCATTTGGAACGCGTTCACATGGCTCGATTGGACGGCATATTTTGAAACGATGCCCTCGGATCGTATCGATCTAGCTTTGCGGCTTGAATCGGACCGAATGAGCAAGAGCGTTTTCGACCCCAAGGAGGTCGAGCGTGAACGTACAGCTATCGTTTCGGAACGAGAAGGGCATGAAAATGAACCCACCTTCCGGTTGGCCGAAGAAATCCAAGCAGCTTCCTTCCGGGTAAACGGATATCATCATGAAGTCATTGGTGATATGCATGATATAAAAACTATCACACGCAACGATCTTTACGAACATTATAAATCGTACTATGTCCCCAGCAACGCAGTCTTGGCCGTCGCCGGAGACTTTAGCGTGCGTCCAATGCTGGATCGGATCCGTGAATTATTCGGGGATATTCCTAAGACCCCTCGACCAGAGTTTCAAACTCGGCTCGAACCCCCCCAATCTGGAGAACGGCGCATCATCCTGGAGGGACCGGGAGAAACTGCGTACCTAAAAGTTGGTTTTCGTGTCCCACCAGCGCGCGACCCGGATTTCATGGCATTGACCATGCTCGGGAGTGTACTCGCGGGCGCTGCAAGTTTGAATTTCTTTGCGGGCGGGATTTCGAATAAAACATCACGTCTATATCGAGCTTTAGTCGAAGGTGAAGTCGCCGCTGGTGTCCGTGCCGGTATGGCTGCGACAATTGATCCTTATCTCTATGTAATTCACGTCACTTTACTTCCTGATCGCACTCCCGAGGAGGGGATGTCTATTCTGGAGGATGAGCTCAAACGAATTTTGGATGAACCCGTCGCGATGGAGGAGTTGACGAAAGCGCTCAAGCAGGCTCGTGCTCTCTTTGCCTATGGCAGCGAGAGTATTACCAACCAGGGTTTCTGGACCGGATTTAGCGAGATGTTTGCAGATGGAACCTGGTTCGATAGCTATTTGGAACGACTGGGAGCCGTTCGCGCTGAGGATGTTCTAGAGGTCGCGAGAAAATATCTCCTTCCAACCAAAAGAATCGTGGGGATGTACCAACCCACGGATGGAGCAAAACGTGGTTGAGACGACGATCCAACTTCCAAAAATAGACAGGAGGAGGATACCTGGTCCTGAATCAATTGCCCGGTACACCCTACCTAACGGAATTGTAGTGCTTGTACGCGAGAATTTTTTGAGCCCATCGGTGGTGATATCAGGGTACTTACCTGTGGGTGCTTTGGCAGACCCACCGCAGAAGTCTGGGATGGCAAATCTCACAGCAACAGCGCTCATGCGGGGCACGGAAACTCGATCATTTCGTGAAATCTTCGAATCAATCGAATCAATCGGTGCTCGTCTCAGCATCAGCTCAAGCACGCATACAACCTCCTTTCAGGGCAAGTCATTGGCCGAAGACCTGGAAGTTCTCCTAAGACTTTCTGGGGAAGTGCTCCGTTCTCCAACCTTTCCGGAAGACGAAGTTGCGCGACTGAAAGGTCAGATCCTCACCGCATTCAAAATCCGAGACCAGGATACCGGTGCGCGTGCACAGATGGCGTTTGATGAAGCCTTATACGGCGATCATCCCTATAGCATTCAACCCGATGGCTACCCGGAAACTATCAATCCCCTGACATCCATTGATATCAAGGACTTTCACGCGTCGCACTATGGACCCGACGGCATGGTGATATCCATCGTTGGCGCAATTAAGAATGACGACGCCCTTCGATTTGTTCAAGATGTGTTTGGGGATTGGTCTGCGGAAGGACAGATAAGGCAACCAGAACTTCCGCCCGTTCCCCGCCCAAAAGCCGCAAGCAAGA
>JBGUDT010000015.1:0-20853 GCA_041821665.1 Anaerolineales bacterium | reverse complement strand
AGGACCGAGTCGATATGATGATGATTATCTCACCGCTGTTCTTGCGAACAATATCCTGGGTAGGTTTGGTATGTATGGCCGCATCGGAGATTCGGTTCGAGAGAACGCTGGTTTGGCATATTACTCCTATAGTGTGATCACCGGCGGACTTGGACCTGGCCCTTGGCAGGTAATTGCTGGCGTGAACCCGGTCAACATCGATAAGGCCATCGAATTGATCCAGGATGAGATTCGAAAGATCACCAGCCGCCGAGTGAGTTCATCCGAATTGCTTGAGAACCAGGCCAATTTCATTGGTAGGCTCCCAATGCAGCTTGAATCAAACGAGGGCGTGGCAGGAGCACTCTTGAGCCTCGAACGCTATGATCTTGGCATGGATTACTACCAGCGCTACCCTGATCTGATTGCATCGATCACACGTGAAGAGATATTTACGACGGCGAAGCGGTATCTGGATGCCGATCGACTTACCATCGCGATCGCGGGACCCGATAGAGGACCATGATGGACTCAACTCGATCAGGCGTTGATATGGTGGAAGTCGAGAGGATCGATCGCGCCATTCTACGACATGGACAGAGATTCTTTGACCGATTCTTTACCATTCAAGAACTCATTGATTCCGGGGGGAGCACTCCAGCACTCGCCGCGCGATTTGCAGCAAAGGAAGCTGTGGCGAAAGCCCTGGGAACTGGGATAGGGGAAGTAGGGTGGAAGGAAATCGAAATCATCAATGGACCACGGCGTGCTCCAAAGCTCAGCCTATCCGGGCGTGCTCAGTCGCTCTCGGATGAGATGCAATTATTCGGCTGGTCGATCAGCCTCAGCCACACCCACGAACATGCTGTTGCGGTCGCTGTTGTGCTACAACGTGGCGAAGACAACGGTTGAACTAGAAAGCAGCGCCCATGACGTATCCAGCACTTTCCCCTGGGATGAACATTGAGGACAGCAAGGTGGTCACTGAAGATGATTTAGCACTTCATCTTGGCAGCGGCGCCCTGAAAGTCTATGCGACCCCTGCGATGGTACGCTTTATCGAGCTGACCTGCCGTAAGCTGATCGAGCCAAAGCTTCCAGCGAGTCAATCGACCGTTGGCGTGGACATCCACGTGAAACATCTTGCACCCACACCGCTGGGCGGGAAAGTCCGCGTCCGAGCTGAAATCACCGAGATTGAAGGTAACCTGATCCGTTTCCAAGCCGAGGTCTGGGATACAGAGGAGAAAATCGGTGAAGCCGAGCATCAGCGCGCCGTGATCGACATCGCCCGATTCCAGAAGCGAGTGGCGCAGAAATCCGCCGCAAACTGAGCCCGAGCGATCTCCTGCACATGAAAAATCTATCCCACAGATTTTGCTGAATCTTTTTAATTCCTTTTCGAATTCAACACCGATCTATCTCTGCCTAATCCAGGTCCCTGACTGTCCAAGCAGGATAGGGGTATGGCGAGGTCTCCTTTGACGGATGTCCATCACAATGTTATACTTCTGACCGATCCCGCCGGGTTCATAACTTGGCGGGAAAAATTTCGCCCAGAAAGGGCAAATACACACGTCCCCAGACCAATCTGGGCGTGCCGGTTGGCCAACCGGTTCCGGATTGGGTCGATGGTGACGGAGGTATAACGCATAGGAGGTAACCCCATGGCCGTTGTAACTATGAAAGCCCTGCTCGAGACAGGGGTCCACTTCGGGCACAGAACACGTAAGTGGAACCCACGCATGAAGCCCTATATCTTCACCGAACGAAACGGTATTCATATCATCGACCTTCAGCAGACCCTCGAGGCGCTCGAGGAAACATATGCCCTATTGCGAGATAAGGTACAAGAGGGCGGAACGGTGCTGTTTGTAGGTACAAAGCGCCAGGCTCAGGAAACGATCGAACTTGAAGCCACTCGCTGTGGGATGCCGTACGTCAACTTACGTTGGCTGGGTGGAACCCTCACGAATTGGAAAACCATCAGGAGCCGCATCGATGAACTTGAAAATCTCGAAAGACGTCGAGATGAGGGTGAATTCGAGCTGCTGACAAAACGTGAAGCGTTGAGTTTGACTCGCAGAATCGACAAGCTGGAAGGTCGGCTCGGTGGAATTCGCGAGATGAGATCACTCCCCAGCTTGCTGTTCGCCGTGGATGTACTACAAGAAGCAACCGCGATTCACGAGGCGAATCTACTTAAGATCCCCGTGGTCGCACTCGTCGACACCAACTGCGATCCCTACATTGTGGATTATGTTATTCCTTCAAATGATGATGCCATCAGAGCGATCAAATTACTCGCATCCAAGATGGCGGATGCTGTGCTGGAAGGGAAAGCCCTGCGCAAGGACGAAGAGCAAGAAGTCGATGGCGCGCCCTCGGATGCTGCGCTAGATGCCATGGCTGGGACTGAGATGACCGATGAGGAACTTCTGGGCGAAGCGACACTCGCCAAACTCCAGAGTGGTGAATTCGGTGAGGGAGAAGCTGAAAAAGTCGTCGAAGTTGATTCTGAGCAGAAGCCTGAATCCGCTGATGAAGCGGAAGATTCCTCAGCAGTAGAAGCTCCGGAAGCGGACGTCGAGGAGTCAGAAGAAACCGATGAAGCAGTCTCCTCTGAAGATGCAGCCGGCGATGAAGCCGATGAAGCAGCTTCCTCCGAAGATGCAGCCGACGAAGAAACCGATGAAGCAGCCTCCTCCGAAGATGCAGCCGACGAAGCAGTTTCCTCCGAAGATAAAGCTGACGAAGAAACCGAAGCAGAGGCATCTGAGATAGACGAAACATCTGATGAAGAGGAAGAAAATGCGGAGGAAAAGGAAGAGGAAGCAAAAGAATGACTGCTTCAGTTGATGATATTAAAAAGCTTCGCAATATGACAGGTGCTGGTGTCCTGGACTGCCGTGAGGCGTTGGAAGGGGCAGACGGAGATGTTGAAAAGGCCGTCGTTTTACTACGTGAAAAAGGTCTTTCCAAGGCTGCAAAGAGAGCAGACAGGGAAGCCCATAATGGGCGAGTGGAGCTCTACAGCCATGGCGATGGTCGTATTGGGGTCATGGTCGAGGTGAACTGTGAGACCGATTTTGTCGCCAGAACAAAAGAGTTTTTGGACTTCGCGCACGAGGTAGCTCTACAAGTGGCAGCAGCATCGCCAGGATGGATAACAGAACAGGATGTACCGGAAGAGGTCATCGAGCAAGAACGCGATATCGCCCGTAAGCTTGCCCTGGAAGAGGGGAAGCCGGAGGATATCGTTGACCGTATTGTTGACGGTCGCATGGCGAAGTTTTACGGAGAAAACTGTCTTTTACTACAGCAATATATCCGCGATGAGGATCAGACGGTAGAAGATTTACTCAAGGAGTTGATCGTCGCTACGGGAGAGAACATCACCATTCGACGATTTGAACGCTGGACCCTCGGCGAGGAGTTAGCATGAAAGTTCGGGCCAACATATTGTTGGCCCGATTTATTATAGATCGGCCATTCGCATCTCTTCTATCAGGAAGACGAAAATGAAAAAACCCGTTTTTGAACGCATCTTACTGAAACTTGGCGGCGAGGCTCTGGCTGGTGAGGATGGTTTTGGGATTGATCCTCTGCGAGCAGAATATGTGGCTGAACGTGTCATTCAAGTGCGGTCGATGGGCGTGCAGGTGGCCATTGTTATCGGCGCGGGCAATCTGTGGCGAGGCAGCGAGGGCATCGAGCGAGGCATGGAGCGGGCCACCGCGGATTATATGGGGATGCTTGGCACGGTCATGAACTCCCTGGCTTTAATGGATGCGATCGAACGAGCAGGAGCAAACACACGCGTCATGTCAGCGGTTGAGATGCGCGCGGTCGCCGAGCCATATATTAGGCGTCGAGCCATAAGGCATCTTGAGAAGGATCGAATTGTGATCCTGGGTGGAGGGACGGGTAATCCCTACTTTTCAACGGATACCGCAGCAGCGCTGAGGGCCATGGAGATCGAGGCGGGCATCGTGATCAAAGCCACGAAAGTGGATGGGATCTACGATGCCGACCCTGAAAAGAACCCTGATGCCAAACGCTTTGAGGCGCTCACCTACATTGAAGCGCTTAACCTCCGCCTCCAGGTTATGGACAGCACCGCGATTTCTCTCTGCATGGACAACCAATTGCCATTGATCGTCCTCGACATGTGGCAGGAAGACAGCCTGATCAAGGCGGTCATGGGCGATCCTATCGGTACCGTAATCTCCGAGTGAAGAACCCAGCAGGTCGCTGGGGGCTTTTCCCATATGCATAAAGCAGGAGCCGGGAAGAAGTCTCTCTGGTTCGTGATCGAACGGGTTATCTCATGAATTTGACGATAGGATCAATGGACCGGACGTCACTTTTCAAGGATCAGCCAAGAATCGCCCAGTGGTGAAGTGCGGGGTATATGCGATATTCGGTTCAAGAATTGTGGTTTCGCCGAGCATTCTTTGTGGATCTTCCTTGAGCACCTACTTCGCAAAATTTGATTTTTGCGCTATGCTTATATGTGTGATCGTCCCCTCCTCTAACCACCTATCTCAGGAGTGTTCCTATGGTTAACGAAGCCATGCGTGAAGCTGACAACCGTATGAAAGGCGCTGTCCATTCACTCGAGGACGACTTGAGCGCGATCCGGACAGGACGGGCGTCCCCCGTTCTCGTGGAGAAACTCTCCGTGGATTACTACAACACACCAACTCCATTAATGCAGCTGGCTACCATATCTGCGCCTGAACCTCGCATGCTCGTCATACGCCCATTCGATCCAGGAAGCATCAAAGACATCGAACGCGCAATTCAGAGTTCGGATCTTGGATTAACACCGCAGAATGATGGCAAGATGATTCGCCTAAATATCCCCCCTCTCACCGAGGAAAGACGCCATGAGTTGGTACGTGTCGTTAAGAACCGGACTGAAGAAGCCAGAGTGGCGGTTCGAAACGTCCGCCGGGATGTACAGAATGACCTGCGGGAATTTGAAAGGGAGAAACTCATCTCGGAAGACGAGTTGAAGCGGAGCGAGGATGATCTTCAAAAACTAACAGATCAATACGTTGATGAGATTAATGAAACAAGCAATCGCAAAGAAAACGAGATCTTAGAAGGTTAGTCCATACGATTTTGATCCATGAGCGAAAACAGAGATATGCAACTTCCCGAGAACGTCCCGCAGCATGTGGCCATCATCATGGATGGGAACGGCCGTTGGGCACGTGAGCGAAAATTGCCCCGGCTCGCGGGCCACCGCGCTGGTGTTGAGAACTTAAGGCAGGTTATCGAATCCAGCGTCGAGTACGGTATCAAGATTCTAACGATTTATGCGTTTTCAACTGAGAACTGGGAGCGCCCCATCGATGAAGTACGTGGCTTGATTAATATTCTGGAAGAGGTCATCGATCGGGAGCTCACTCGTTTACACGGGAACGGTGTTCAATTGAGACACCTCGGAGATTTGGATGGATTGAAACCATCCCTCCAGGAGAAAGTCCGGCACGCCATCGAGCTAACTCAGAATAACGATCGCTTGATTTTAAATGTTGCATGGAATTATGGGGGACGAGCCGAAATTGTGCATGCGATTCAAGCGATGATTTCGGATGGTATCTCACCTGACGAAGTCGATGAAGACCTGATTAGCAGGTATCTCTATACCAAAGGTACTCCGGATCCTGATCTCATCATCCGCACGTCAGGCGAGATGCGGGTGAGTAATTTCTTGATCTGGCAGGGTGCCTATGCTGAGTGGTTCGTTACACCAACGTATTGGCCCGATTTTGGCCCCGATGAGCTATTAGAAGCCGTATTCGTATACGCACAGCGTGAACGGCGCTACGGCAAAGTAGAAGACCCTGTTTAGACCATTCTATGTTACGTGAACGAGTTCTCGTCGCGCTTGTCCTCATCCCCATAGGAGCTTTAATCATTTATCTTGGGGGATGGGTTTTTGGCATTGCCATCGCACTCATTCTAGCACTCGCAGCATGGGAGTATGGGGGTTTATTTCGGAAAGCTGGTCTCCGTCCTGCCATGCCCTTGCTTGTCATCGGCGCTGCAGTCTTAGCGATCACAAGGAACGCATTTGGGTTTACGTACGCCCCGATCGTGCTTTCGGCTATATGTCTGTTCGCCATGTCCTGGCACATTGTAGATTTCGAAAAAGGCGCTCCCAGATCGGGCACAGACTTGGCCATCACGCTCTCGGGGGTTGTCTATGTGGGATGGCTTGGCGCCTATCTCATCTCCCTCAGGCAGCTCCCCGGGGGACTCTGGTGGTTCTTAATCGCTTATCCAGCGCTCTGGCTTGCTGACAGCGCTGCATACTTTTTCGGCAAAGCCTTTGGACGACATCGCATGACTCCGCGATTGAGCCCGAATAAATCATGGGAAGGTTACGGAGCCGGGGTAATCGCGGGCACAACCACAGGCGCGCTGGTCGCCATTGCCTGGGGGTATATTTCGAATCCCGGGATCGATATGCTCGTCTGGCGCGGTGTCATTATCGGGGGGGTTGTGTCCATCCTCGCACCTCTTGGTGATCTGGGGATCAGCATGTTCAAGCGTGAGTTGGATGTCAAGGACACAGGAAAGCTGCTTCCTGGACACGGTGGGGTGCTCGATCGTATCGATTCATGGCTCTGGGCTGGAGTCATCGCGTTCTACCTCGTTTATTTACTCGCGGAAGTTTAATAGCATCATTCCTTTGGAGAACGAATATGAAAGAACAACCATCGAGAAACTTGGCGCTGGACCTTGTACGGGTTACCGAGGCTGCTGCTTTGGCTGCCGGAAGACTGATGGGACGGGGAGACAAGGAGGGGGGCGATCAAGCCGCAGTCGATGCCATGCGGCTCGTACTCAACTCGATTGAGATGGATGGTATTGTCGTCATTGGCGAGGGCGAAAAAGATGAAGCCCCTATGCTCTATAATGGCGAGATTCTGGGTACGGGTTCCCCGCCAGGTCTGGATATCGCAGTCGACCCAATTGAGGGAACTCGCCTCCTGGCGCTTGGAAAGGCGAATGCAATTGCTACCGTCGCTCTCGCAGAACGGGACACGATGTACAACCCGGGTCCGATGGTATACATGCATAAGATCGCGGTCGGTCCAACCGCAAAGGGTGCCATCGATATCGAAGCGCCCATCGCTGACAACCTCAAAGCGGTCGCTCGCGCAAAAAGCAGCGATGTGGACGATCTCACTGTCGTTATTTTAGAGCGACCGAGGCATGAAGAGATGATTACGTCCATACGTAAAGCGGGCGCACGCATCCGTCTCATTACAGACGGGGACGTTGCCGGGGCACTCATGACGGCATGGCCCGAATCGGGCATCGATATGCTTATCGGGATCGGGGGAACGCCAGAGGGTGTATTGGCTGCATGCGCTTTGAAGTGCATGGACGGCGAGATCCAGGGGAAGCTTTACGCTCGGAATGATGAGGAAAAAGAAGCTGCCTTAAACCTTGGTATCGATCTGGACGCCATCCTGACCATCGACGATCTGGTCTCGAGTGATGAGGTTTTCTTCGCTGTGACTGGAATTACGGATGGCGAGGTGGTGGATGGGGTCAAGTATTACGGCACCGGAGCCAGTACGCACAGTCTTGTGATGCGGGGAAAAACAGGGACGATTAGAGAAATTCGTTCAAATCATCGCTGGGAAAAGCTTATGAAACTTAGCGCGATCGAATATGATCATGGGAAAATATCGCAGGGAGAATAACGTGACATCGTCAAATGAATCTAACGAAGAAGGTATAAGTTCGGAAAATCAGTCCAGCCATAATCCCCAACTGTGGGTGGGCAGGATTATGTACTCGGCAGGTATCATTGGAATTGTCGTCGTCATATTGGTGATGATCGCGGTTCCCTTCATTGCCAACCAGGCTGGCGCGACATTGGAGACGAACCTTCTAGTCCTAGCAGATGGGCTGGACGACCTTTCCATCACCATCGTGATAGCAAATGATTCTATGGACAAAGCAACAAAGGTGCTGCTTAGCACGGCAATCACACTAACCGATGTGAATGCAAGCCTGGATGAAGTGGTGCCCTTCCTGGACACGGTTGGTACGATCGTTGGGGAGACGGCTCCAGAGACGATCGAAGCCACACACGATGCACTCGTATCGGCTGAGACTGGTGCACAGGCGATCGATGGGGTGATGAAAGCGCTGAGTAAGGTCAGCTTCATCACTGGAATTAACTACAATCCATCTACGCCTCTAGATGAAGCATTGGTGCGGTCTGCTGCCAGTCTCGAGCCCCTCCCGGATGAGCTGCGTCAAATTCAGGATGAATTGGGTGGATTTACCTCGACGGTCGAGAATATCCAGCCCAGTCTGGGACTGACAGCCTCAGCATTAGAAGACCTTGGGGAAAGCATGGGGACCATCCAATCCGAGATTGAAGATCAGGCTGATTTTCTGGGAACCTCTGCCTCTGAAGTTCGGCGAGCAGGGGAGGGAATCTCTTCGTGGGTCTGGATCCTGGTGGTTGTGATCGAAATCTTGCTGCTCTGGGCTATCTTAGGACAGATAACGATCCTTTACGTCGGGGGGGAGTTAAAACGAAAGAATTCCTGACAGGCACGGTGATTTTCTTCGATTCAAAAACGGGGATCGTAGGTCGATGTAGATTTGGATGCAAGTAAGACTAGAGGACTGCTTGCACCGATAAATTCAGCGTGCTATAATGTCAACATTCAGAAATATGGTTGTCCAAGGACATCCCCCCCATAATCAAACCTGTTCTGTATGTAACTGAATGTAACCTCAATAGGCAAACCGCGCTTGAGTGACACATCATAAATTTGATTGCTAACCTTAAACTTATTTAATTGAATATTCCCCCCGGGAGCTCTTAATGAATATTGCACAACTTGAAGCCATGACCCTCGCAGATTTGCGCGCAAATCTGAAGGAATTTGACATCGCCGGCGGATCGCGCATGAAGAAGGAAGATCTCATCTTGCGCATCATGCAAGCCGATGCGGAGAAGCGCGGTCTGGAGCTGCGCGGCGGGATCCTCGAGGTGATGAACGATGGTATGGGATTCCTCCGGGCAGACCATTACTTGCCGGGTCGTAACGACATCTATGTCTCACAATCCCAGATCCGACGTTTCGGTTTGCGCACAGGCGATATGATCATCGGGCAAATCCGCCCACCAAAAGACACCGAGAAGTACTATGGTCTTCTCCGGGTCGAATCCATTAACGGCCTGGATCCAGAAGAAGCAAAGAATCGTCCCATATTTGAATCACTCACACCCATCTTTCCCGAAGAGCGTTTCGATCTGGAGACAGATCGCTATACGCTTTCGACACGCATGCTCAACTTGATCGCTCCAATTGGGAAAGGTCAGCGTGGCCTTATCGTCTCTCCTCCCAAAGCTGGTAAGACCACCGTTTTGAAAGAAATCGCGAATGCCATCTCACAAAATTATCATGAAGTGCACCTCATGGTAGCGTTGATCGGCGAACGTCCTGAGGAAGTTACCGATATGGATCGTTCGGTGGATGCCGAAGTGATAGCATCGACATTTGATGATCCGGTCACATCCCACGTCCGTGCAGCGGAAATGGCCCTCGAACGAGCCAAACGCCTTGTGGAGTGTGGCAAGGACGTGGTCATCCTGCTCGACTCGATTACGCGGCTATCACGTGCATATAACCTCATGGTCACTCCATCGGGACGGACGCTCTCTGGCGGAATCGACCCGGCCGCACTGTATCCACCCAAACGTTTCTTCGGGGCGGCCCGCAACATCGAAGAAGGAGGCTCGTTAACGATCATCGCTACATGTATTGTGGATACCGGCTCGAGAATGGATGATGTCATATACGAAGAATTTAAAGGTACGGGTAACATGGAGCTCCATCTCTCTCGTAGATTGCAGGAACGACGTATTTTCCCCGCATTTGATATCGAACGTTCATCCACACGCCGTGAAGAGTTGCTCCTGGGCCCTGATATCACTCAAAAAGTATGGTTGATTCGGCGAATGTTTGGCCAGATGGTGACCAATTCGGATGGTACCGGCAAGGACATCACGAGGGCGACCGAAGCGATTATTTCACGAATGGCTCAGACGGACACCAACCAGGAGTTCCTCGAAACACTAACTGAAGATATTTTCTAACAAGATGGGAAGACGTATTTTCGCAAGGACGGGAGCTCTAGCCCCGGTCCTGTTGGCTACTCTTGGTATCCTTGCCGCCATTTTGGCAGTTCGGTTGAACCTTGGCGCAGCACAGGCTGCCACGCCGCCTCCATCACCTACACCTCTGTCGGATCCTACATCGGACTTACTCCCCTCCATCGAGCTGCCCGACTATTCTCCGTCACCATATGAAGGTGTATCTCGCCGGGTTAATGTGGACACTCAGATAGACCACCGTTCGCGAATAGACATTCTCCGCTATACCGTTCAAAACGGAGATTCAGTGTTCGGAATCGCCGAACGATTCGAGATTAAGCCCGAAACCGTGCTGTGGGGAAACTTTGAAGTGCTTGATGATGACCCACATCTCCTGAGGCCCGGACAGGAACTGAATATTCTGCCCGTGGATGGAACGTACCACCAGTGGCAGTCAGAAGATTCTATCGACCGGATAGCAGATTTTTTCGGGGTTGGACCAGAATCCATCGTGGAGTGGCCTGGCAACGGAATCGATTTCACCAATCCGGAAGTTGAGCAGGGTAACTGGATTGTCATTCCCGGGGGACGCAGGGCGTTCAAACAATGGTTTGTGCCGACCATCGCACGTGGTCAGGCAGGGGTGGGAGCCGCTTATGGTCCTGGTGGCTGTTCGGGAACCTACTCGGGAGCGGTCGGGACAGGAGGTTTTATCTGGCCTGCAGCAAATCACTATGTATCTGGCAACGACTATTGGTCCGGACACCTGGCTATCGATATCGCCGCCGGCACGGGCGCGTCAATCTGGGCGGCAGACAGTGGGGTGGTCGTTTTCGCAGGTTGGTCCACCGTGGGTTATGGCAACATGGTCATGATCGATCATGGCAACGGCTGGCAGACGGTCTATGGCCACTTAAACAGCGTTGGGGTTAGCTGCGGTCAGAGCGTGTCGCAAGGCCAGAAGATCGGCACCTCAGGTTCGACCGGAAATTCGACCGGGCCACATTTACACTTTGAGACCCGTTATGACGGTGGTTTTGTAAACCCCTGGTTTGTCCTTCCCTGACGTCTCTTGACGTTCAGGATCGCGCTTGATATGATCCCGCGAGCACATCATGTCTGACCAAAATCCCTCCACACCTAACCTGAACTCCAACTCTCCATCACCGCTGAGAAAGATGCGGCATCAATTAGAAGTTTGGGTAAAAATTGCTCTGGTTACTTTACGCGAACCGATCATGCGTATTTCAGGGCACATTGCGCTCCTTGTCGTCATCGCCATCGGAGTTTCAGCGATCAGGTTGGGCTGGGACACGCTGCCCACAGATGCAGCCACCCAAGTTTCTCTGATTGAGGAGAGCCAACCTGTTGAGGAGACCACGGATACAAGATTGAGCGTCTCCGATCTTCCTGACTACACAAATGGCATGGTGACTGCTGAGAGCGTTTCCCGAGCTAACGAACTTCATACTGTGTTCCCGGATCGACCTCGCCTCAATGTTCTCAAGTACCATGTCCAACAAGGCGATACGCTGTTTGGGATTGCCGAGAACTTCAACATAAAGCCTGAGACCGTGTTGTGGGGCAATTTTGAAGTTCTCCAGGATGATGCCCACAACCTCAGCCCGGGACAGGAACTCAATATCCCCCCAATCGATGGAACTCTGTATACGTGGCATGAGGGGGATGGGCTCAAGGGTGTGGCCGCTTTCTTTGGTGTTGAGTCGGAGGAAATCCTCGATTGGCCAGGTAATGAGCTCGATCCAACCATGGATCCCGATAACCCCTCCATTGAGTCAGGAACATTGATCATTGTCCCTGGTGGAACGAGAGCATTGGTATCCTGGAGTGCGCCCCGGATCAGTCGATCAAATCCGGCGGTGGCGAAAATTTTAGGCCCCGGCGCGTGTGGCTCGCTTTACGATGGTCCAGTAGGAACGGGAACGTTTATCTGGCCTGCGCCCTCCCATTATGTATCGGGATTTGAGTACAGCTCCGTACATCCAGCGATCGATGTGGCGGGCAACACAGGGAATGCCATCTTCGCCTCCGACTCAGGCGTTGTGGTGTACTCCGGTTGGAATGACTGGGGTTACGGTTATGTTATTGTGATCGATCATGGGAATGGCTGGCAAACGCTCTACGCACACCTCAGCCAGATCAATGTTGTTTGTGGTCAGGCCGTTTTCCAAGCGAACGTGATCGGGGGAATGGGATGCACAGGAAACTGTTCCGGTTCTCACCTGCATTTTGAGATGATGCATGACGATTATGGTAAAGTGAACCCCTGGAATTTCTTGCCCTGAGCTCGAGGGGGAAGGGGTGGTTCTTTCCTGCGCACAATATTGTGCGCGTTTTTTATTTAGAGGGATGGATGCGCAATGCTGAAAATGTGCGAATCATCATCAATGCAAGGAATTAGTGATATCGGTCAGATCGTACGGGGTCTGGTAGGTTGAGTTGTAACTCCGATCCTCGAGCAGACCGTTATTTCCCCCAAAGCATGCGTCAAACAGGATTCGGAAGTTATTTACCGGGGTGACCGATGGGTAATAAAGCTGCTCTGCATCACAACCGGGGAGAAAGAATGTGTTGAGGATGGACATTCGTTCTTTCAGATAGGATACCGGCGAGATTGCATCACCATCCATGGAGCTTGCGTCTGGACCATGGTCGGACTGTAAGATGATCAGTGGGGGTACATCAGCATCTGTGATGATGTGCTCCAGCATGGTCAATGTCTTCTCGTTCAAAAAACTCAACTGATCCGTATACTGCTCGATATAAGCCGCTCGATTTCCTTGAAAAACACCATCTTTTAAAGTGTAGGCATCGGTATGGGAAATTTCCTCACCATTGGGTCCAAACACGAAGGGGGGGTGTGGAGAGACAATGTGCATGAATACAAATTTAGGCCCCTCTGTTTCCGGTAAATCTTCGACCGTGTCATAAGCGAAAAGAATTCTCTCCCGATGTGCGCGGAATGGAAATTGAAGATCAGGGCGGAATTCTTCGGGAAGCAGGTAGATTGCATCCGAGAGCACCATCCCCCCAGTTGTTTGCATCAGCATGCTCTCGAAGATGTTGATAGATCCAAGGGCGCTCATGGAGGTCAAGGCATCAGGATCCAGAGTAAGGTAATAATCAGCATCTGAGATCTCGGTTCGGCTGAACCCAGTTCCGAACGCGATGGTTTGGTATCCGAGATCTTCGAGAATGGTACGGACCCTGTTGTGCTTGATGGCGTCACCAAGTGGTGTGAGGTCATCGGAGCGTGGATCGATGGGGTCGACATATGCTTCCACATAATCAAAATTCAAGGCGGAGGAGAGCGATAAACTCGTCTGGGTGTAATTGCTGTGACTGTCCCCGGCTACGAAGAAACCCCACGCCTCAAGCGACTCTATAAAATTGGAATTATCAAAATGGTACACGTCCGTCAGAATATCCTCACGAGCGTATGCGTCCAGGATGATGTAGTAGATATCCGGAAGTTCCTCTTCGGAGCCACTTTGACCTCCAACAGACTGATCGGTTGGAGTGGGCAGAGTGGTCCCCCCAGTTTGCTGCGATCGTATAGCGTATGTGCCGAGACCAAAGATGGGGAAGAGAAGTACGATGGCTCCAAACAGGTTTAAATAGGTGTTGAGTCTCGGAAACGGTGCAGACTTCTTCCATATCCACCACAGTCCAAGTCCATAAAGCAGCAACCAGAGTGTGATGAGAAACCGATGTCTTCCGAGAACGATGGGTCCAACGCTTACACCTTCCAGAAGGTGGTAAACATGCCCGTAGGAGAAGAAAAGTATAATGGTGAGCGTTGTGGCGTAGCTCGCTCTGAGCCAGTCTTTGAGCAAAAATCTCGAGACGAGAAGCACCAGGATAGTTCCCGCAAATGCGATAAGCATCGAGCGGAGCGCTTCCCCAGGCAGGATCTGGTCTATGTTAAAAGCGAGGAGCGAGAGGATTGCATACGCTGAGAAAAGAAAGGGATGGAGAATGTAGTGCCTGCCCTGCATTACTACGACAGACTTTCCATGAGGTACATCGTTCGATCTGATTCCTGAACTGAAACGACCTCATGGATTTTGAAGTATGCGGAGAATGCCCCTTCAAAGCCATCTTTTGTATAGCCCGGGAAAATATCCTCTCGGGATGCGAGCAGACGACGAACCTGCGAATCAGACTTGGGTACGAACTCGATGATGAGCCACTTGCACAAGGCATCGAAGAACTCTGCCAGGTGGGGAAGCGGCACATTATTTGAAATGGCGAGGTGATGTACAAGCGCGAGCGCCATGACCAGATCCACAGGTCCACGTTCGGGGAACGACATACGTTCCCGGTTGCCCCATCCGAGACCTGCGCTCGGGTTCGTGAGGTCGAGAATGAGGGGAAGCAAGTCTGCTTCCGCCTTTATTTTACTGTTGAGGTAGTTTAGCTCTACGGCAGCCGGATCGATGTCGAATGAAATCGTCGGGATTTTCTTGTCACTGGAGATCCGGCTGAACAAGCCCGTATTCGCGCCGAGGTCCCAGACGGAACCGGGTTTTGAAGCATTGAGAAACTGATCTACAAGCGTTTTCTTATGCTCCAGCGCTGACGTTGTGTAATTATGCGTCTCTTCGTAGTAATCTCCCCACTCCGTCCCGTAGGGTTTCCAGTCCAATTTACGCACGCCTGACTCGAGATTATCGATGAGCCCTTGAAATGCATTGCGGTTCATTTTGCGCTTGATCTCGTCTTTTTTGATCTCTTTATCAGCATAGCGCATTTGGCTGGAGGCATGTAGATGGATGTGAGAGAGCAGGGAGAAGTTCAGCTTTGATTTCGCCGGAAGCAGCTTGCTCGCGAGGTCGAGGGGAATTCCATCGATGTACACCCGCATCAATTGACTCAACCGCACATCGACATAGGAAATAAGGGCAAGTGGGGCAAGGAAGTGCTGGCAGAATTGTCTGTAAGCTACCCAGGGCTCCCCTTCTCGATATGCTTCAAATGAGAGCGAGTCGATCATAGTCGGGCGTCCTTGGTGGAACTGGATGTTGTAAGCACTTGCATCCTTGAGCGTCATACCATGGTTGAAGGCAACCTTCTGGATCTGGAGCGTTGCCAACGCAGCGTCCTTGATCTCGGAGAAGCACCATTCATATGGATATGAAATAAATGGGAGGCGTTCAGGGCGGATGATCTTGTAGGCTAGTGAGGGTTCTTCGGGCTCAACTTCCACCTCCTCGTGGGGTACGAGGAGATCCTCCTTGAGGAGGGCATCATAGAGACCTGAGCTGTGAAGAAGGTCGTAGTCCGATTTATAGGATTGATTAACCTGCCGGAATAGAACTCCATCTCGATCGAACAGGAATCCGCTTGGATCTCGAAACGAGGCAGGGTGCTTCCCGCTATTCCTCATCCGTTTCAGTTTCCTCGACAGGGAGGGTGTCGTCTTCCTTGGCATCTTTGTTGAAAAACCCGACGATTCGTGACCAGGATGCTCGAATGACGAACAAACTTCCCAGCAAACCAGCAATGAGCAGCTGGAGCAGATAGCTTCCCGAACCTGGGTCTAGATAGGCTTTTTCCACACCTAAAATCGACCCTAAAGGGTTCATCAGAATTGAGAAAAAAGCACTCAGAACTGCGAATGACATTTGATGTTCCTCCTATGGTGAACCTATATTCTAAGCCGAAAAGACTATTTCTAGAAGGTCTGGCTTCATCTGAGGCGTATGGTCGTAGGGTTCGAGTAGTTTCAGGCGGACGTGGTGGGAAGAAGTTGGGAGCAGGTTGAGCAGAAAGGTAGTTTCCTCTACAATATCTACGACATGAGGAACACTCAAGGTGGATCGGATGCTCGTCTGCTACGGGATTGCAGGATCATGATATGTTCACACCGCTCTTCACAGGGCGGATTTTTTGTCTCGATCAGCTAGTATTGGAAGTCGGATTCGCAAGTCACAAAACTCAGGCGAATTCATACGTGTGGAGGTTAATACATGAAGGTAATCCAGGAAGGCGTGGGAGAACTTATCCAGCTGCCAGATATTAATGCGTTGAGAGAATCCAATCGCGAGAAACCGAAGGGTCTCGTGGATAAGCGTATGACGGAAAAAGAGGCCGTGGAACGCTTTATCCAGGATGGCAGCTATATTGGAACGGAGCTCTATGGCACCGTCCGCTGTCCGATGTCGCTCGTAAATGAAATCGTTCGGCAAGGGAAGAAAGACCTGCGCGTGGTGGGGCAGGGTGTCCTTGAGCTCGACATGCTGTTGGCGGCCGGATTGATCCGGGAGATGGACATCACCTACATAGGTCTAGAGGTTTACGGGGTATCGCACGTATTCCGCAGAGAAGTCGAAAGCGGGAGAGTGGAGAAATGTGTGGAGTGGAGCAATGCGGCGATCACCTCACGCTTGAAGGCGACGGCGATCGGAGTCCCGTTCATCCCCATACGTTCCATGCTTGGCACGGACACCTTGAAGTACAGTGCAGCGAAAGTTGTGGAATGTCCCTTTACGGGGGATCCTATTTGTCTTGTCCCGGCGCTGATTCTTGATGTCGGACTCATCCATGTCCATCGAGCTGATAAATATGGCAACGCGCAGATCGATGGCATCGAGGGCTTTGCGAGGGAGCTCGCCCGTGCATCGAAGAGGCTGATCATCAGCGCGGAGGAGATTATCCCAACGGAGGAGATCCGCAGGTACCCGGAACGGACAATCATTCCATACTATCTCGTGGATGCCGTTGTGGAAGCGCCGTTTGGGTCACATCCAGGTGAGATGTGCTATGTATATGAAAGGGACGAAGCACAAATCAAGGAATGGGTTGAGGCTTCGAAAGAACCCGAAAGCACAAGCGCCTATTTGCAGCGCTACATCTACGATTTAAAGGACCATCAAGATTATGTGGATTTGATCGGTCGAGACCGATTGAGCGAACTCAGCTCGATCGTACCAGGGAGATCGTGATGAAGGAAATGAACTACAACCCCAACGAATTGCTCATCTGCACTGCGTCCCGACTGATGCCGGACAGCACGACGGCGTTCATAGGTACTGGAATTCCCATGCTGGCCGCTTCGCTCGCACAGCGGATGCACGCGCCAAACCTGATCGCGATATTCGAGTTCGGTGGGACCGGCGCCATCCTGGAGGAGCTCCCAATCGCCGTTGGAGAACGGAGATCATTCCATAAGGCCGTGGCAGCTTCAGGCATCTGTGACATCATGGAGACGGCACAGCGGGGCTTGATCGAATACGGATTTCTCGGGGGCGCCCAAATCGACCCCTACGGCAATCTAAACAGTACCGTGATCGGGGAATACTACCAACCAAAGGTGAGACTGCCCGGGAGCGGCGGGGGAAACGATGTCGGATCGCTCTGCTGGCGGACGATTGCCATCATGCGCCACGATAGGAAGCGCTTTGTCGAGAAGATGGATTTCATCACCACGCCAGGCTATCTTTCCGGACCAGGGGCGCGGGAAGGGGTGGGGTTGCCCCCGAACACGGGACCCCATCGTGTCGTGACGACGCTTGCCTTGCTGGGGTACCACCCGGAGAACAAACGCATGATGCTGCTTTCTACCCAGCCCGGTGTCGAAGTAGAAGAAGTGCTTGAGAACACTGGCTTCGACCTTGAAATTTCAGACAAGGTTGAGAAAAACGAACCTCCAACGGCGGAAGAGCTGCGCATTCTTCGCGAAGAGGTGGATAAGGAAAAACTGTATATCTAGCCAGATCGGCTAAATTTCAAATCCGACTCGAAAATCAAAAAAAGGTAATCGCTACGCTTACCTCTCCTTCGAGAGGAAGTTTTGAGGTTTCTGGCAGATAGAACAGTGCCTTATAAAAACCTGTGTCGAGATATCGTAATGAGAACAGACGCGGCTTAGTTGTTTTTCACATAAAGAAAGATCGCTTCATGAAGAAGCGACCTCTTCAGCGCGCCCGGCAGGACTCGAACCTGCGACCCCTTACTCCGCAAGCAAGTGCTCTATCCGCTGAGCTACGGGCGCATCGATTATTTTTTATTAGCGGGGAGGGTGGGATTCGAACCCACGGTAGAGGTTTTGGCCCCTACAAGCGCTTAGCAGGCGCCCCCGTTCAGCCACTCCGGCACCTCCCCTGTGCGATGGACTCCAGGCGGAGGGAGAGGGATTCGAACCCCCGGTGGGCATAAACCCACAGTGGTTTTCAAGACCACCGCCTTCGTCCACTCGGCCATCCCTCCGGGCTCGAGAGGTTTCCCTCCTGGGCTGAGGCATTCTACCATGCGCCTGATGGGGCGTCAAAAGAACGGTCTGATTTAGTCGTTTTCAACCCTCACCCAGGTCTGATATAAGCCCAAGCGCCCGCCCTCGCCATCTGAATAAGACGTTCCCACAACCCGAAATCCGCTTCTTTCTGCAAGCTGCCCCAATTCATCTTCCGAGAAATGGTGGACATACCGCAGCCCGCGACCCTCCCGCCGCCAATCGAGGAGATAATCACCATCATCGACATCGGTATCACCCAATCCGACTTCCACCCAGGGGACCACGCGAGCACGCATGCGTTCGCTGGCCATGAAGTTCCAATTCGACAGCACGAACCTTCCTTGTGGAACGAGGAGGGCGTGGATCTCACGAGTCAGCGCCAGACGAAGGGACTCGTCTGGTATGTGATGCAGCATGGCGAAGGAGAACACAAGGTCAAATGGGCTGGAGGGGGTTTCTCTCAGTGCAGTCAGCTTATCGAATTGTGTGATATCGATCTCGTGGAAGGCGTAATTTGGTGAACTCACCTTCCCCCGTGCGATCTCAAGCATCTCCGGGCTGAAGTCTACGCCGAGGTATATCCCCCTGAATCCCCTACCTTCCAGTTCGGCCGCTAACTCGCCATTTCCACATCCAAGATCGAGAATCCGCTCTTCCATCTTGAGCGTGTCGAGCACGTTGATCACACCTGGTTGCAGACGTCCCCGCGTATCGGAGAAGGCTCCGGCGAAGCTCTGGTAGAATCCTCGATTAAGATCGATGAGCCGAACAGCGATTTCCTCTTTCATAACCAGGATTATACGCCCATGAGCCAACATCAGGCATGGCTGGATGCACGCAATTACACCCCGGATGAGCTCGCTCTGGCGAGGGTCATTCTTGACGATGTCCGTGCCGGGATGAGTCTGGACCAGGCAGTGCGCACGCACCCGATTCCCGAGGGCGGGTACATGGGCAAGCATGTGCTCATGCATACTTATCGCGAGCTGACAGGTTCGGGTGAGTGGCCCGTCGAGACCGAGATCATGGAAGCGCTGCGGCTCAAACCCATGCGGACGCTTTCCGGCGTGACGACGGTGACAGTGCTCACCAAGAAATATCCCTGCCCAGGGAAATGCATCTTCTGCCCGACCGATGTGCGCATGCCCAAGTCCTACCTTCCCGATGAGCCCGGGGCAATGCGCGCTCTCCATCACGACTTTGAACCCTTTGACCAGACTTCTGCAAGAATTGAAGCGCTCGAATTCATCGGTCACCCCACGGATAAGATCGAATTGCTCATCCTGGGTGCCACATGGAGCGCATACAAGCGTGAGTACCAGGAATGGTTCCTTAAAAGATGTCTGGATGCACTGAATGGGTTCGAGGCCGGCACGCTGGGTGAAGCGCAGGGGGCAAACGAACGTGCTGACCACCGCAACGTCGGATTGGTCATCGAAACTCGACCCGATTACATCAACCAAAAAGAGATCGCCTGGTTGCGTCAGCTGGGTGTCACGAAAGTACAGATGGGGGCGCAGAGCTTCGACGATGAGATTCTCGATCGCAATCATCGCAGTCATGATGTAGGAGCCACGCGTGACGCTGTCAGGTTGCTGCGTGCCGCGGGGTTCAAGATCGTACTGCACTGGATGCCCAATCTTCTTGGCGCAACCCTGGAATCTGATCGAGAGGATTTTAATCAACTCTGGGAAGATGTCGATCTGCGTCCAGATGAATTAAAAATCTATCCCTGTCAGCTTCTTGAAAATACCGAATTGTACTCATACTGGGAGCGAGGCGAGTACAAACCGTACACGACGGAAGAACTGACCGATCTCCTTGTGGAGATCAAGACGACCATCCCCCGCTATTGCAGGGTGAACAGAATCATTCGTGATATCCCCTCGACAAATATTGTCGCTGGTAACAAACGCACAAGCCTGCGCCAGGATGTGCAGATCGAGATGAGGCGGCGGGGAGAGGGATGCCAGTGCATCCGCTGCCGGGAAGTGCGCGGGAAACAGCTCGATCACGCCCATTTTGAATTGCTGGAACTCAGCTACGACGCCGGCGCAGCTGAGGAGCATTTCCTCTCTTTTGAGACACCCGAGGGCGATTTGGCCGGATACCTGCGCCTATCCCTGCCCAACCGGGAGGAGCTGGATACAGGATTACGAGATCTTCATGATGCGGCCATAGTCCGCGAGGTGCACGTTTATGGCCAGTCCCTCGAAGTGGGGAGGACGCTTGCTGGGGCAGTGCAGCACAGCGGTTTAGGTGCAAAGCTCATGGAGAGGGCGGAAGAAATTGCTCACCGACACGGCTATAAGCGTCTTGGCGTCATAGCAGCGTTGGGTACCCGCGCGTATTATCGCAAGCTGGGATACGATTTGGGGGAGAGCTACATGTTGAAAGATCTCGGCTAACGGACATCGTCCCCTGAAATGCATTCCAAGTCTGAATAATTTCAAGTGCGTCTTTTTTC
>JBGUDT010000014.1:13551-48369 GCA_041821665.1 Anaerolineales bacterium | reverse complement strand
GGGTTTTTCCTCGGAAGATGCCCTGCACTTGTGGGGTTCTTCTCGCTCTTACCAGGTTGGAGAGAGCGAATCCTAGGGTTGAATTTTTGTCCCGGGTGTGTCTCCGAGGAGGGTCAGCCGTAAGCTGTCCGGTTTTTCAGCACTGAAAATGCGCACATCTGCGAGGGGTGTATGTTCGGCGATCTTCATCGCCTCTGTGACTTTGGACGACATCCCGCCGGTGACATCAGCACCCTCGATATGTGCAAGATCGAGCGTCTCTAGATCCGAGGGTGTAAGTGCGGGGATAAGCCCGGACTTCTGCGCTGGTTGCGCATAGACACCATCCTCGCGGCCAGCGAGCAATACTCTGTAGGGAGGCAGGATCGTGGCAAGAAATCGAAAAACCTGTTCTGTCGAGACGATAGAACCTCCACGCACACGGTCGAATGCTACATCCCCATGAATGACAGGAATAAGCCCATGTTCAAGCGAGAGTTCAATCGGCGTAACTGCCATTTCCATGAGGGCGCCATCCTCACAGATCGCAGAAGCTGAGGGCGAGAAGGACATCACCGGTAGATCGGCATCCTTGAATATTTGCATACAAATCTCGTGAAGTTCACGAGCTGCCTGCCACACCTCAAGGAATCCAACCCAATCATCTGGCGATTTGACGCCCTCATTGGTGTGATATTGCTGTGCAACATGATGCCCGAACGACCCTGATCCATGACCAATGATGAGCTTAATATCGGGATTGGAACGCCGCGCATCGCCGATCTCCAACGCAAGACGTTGAATGGTATCCAATCTGGCTGCCTTCACCATGGTTTTTTCCGTGATCAGAGAGCCTCCCAGCTTTAAGTAATTCATGACTCAATTGTACTCACGAAAGTAGCCGTTGCGCCGGCATCGCTTAATGAATGACATACCGCGTCCACATTTCCTTCATCTGTGAGTGCGATGATGAAACCGCCCATGCCGCCTCCCGAAAGTTTGGCGCCGAATGCATTCGCCTGACGAGCGGCATCGTTAAGTTTCTCGAGGCGGTCCGAACTCACCCCAAGCTCTTCAAGTTTGGACTGATTCTTGTTCATTAACTTTCCTAAGATCTCGTGATCTCCTTCGATGATGGCAATCCGAGCTTGCCTCGAAATAGCACCGATGCTCTGGAATATGTCTTCAAAGTGGTCTGGATCTTCCTGCCATGATCTTCGAACCTGACTGACTGCAGTCGAAGTAGACGTTCGCTCACCAGTATCACCGAGCACAATCCAGAGAGGTGAGTGGAGGTTCAGAAATTCGGGTTCTTGATCCCGGATGAAGTAGACCACCCGATCATGGGCCACAACGGTGTTGTCGATGCCCGAGGGCGTACCATGATGGATTTTTTCAGCTTCATAAATGATCCTGGATATTTCAGATGCAGAGGTTGGTTTATCAAAGAATCGCACCAGGGCTTCAATTACGGCGGCGGAGGCGGCAGCGCCAGACCCCAGCCCGGCGGAAGAAGGTATCGATGATTTGATGACGAGATGGAGGGGGTCAAACTTCTGGATTCCCACACTTGTGAGAAATTCCTGGACGATCATAGGGAGGGGATCGTTGGGGGCGGCTTCGTGTAGCCATTGAAAATACCCAATAGCAGGGGCTTCGATCAAAATATCGTTATGAGCGCCTTCTGGGAGCGGTGAGATTGTAGCAGTGGTGCGTAAGCCCTCAAGTGGGGCAGCGATCGCGGGCATGCCGAAGACAACCGCGTGCTCACCGAAGAGAATCACTTTACCAGGAGCACTTGCTTTGATCATATCGGGAAATAGAGGATGACGATGACGCTGAGCCCCCAGAGAATGCCCGTCGCCATGAGAGGTTTATCGGTGAGCACGAGTTCTTCTGGGGCGCCGCCTTTATTCTCCACATGAATAAGGTAGAGATAGCGGAATATGCCATAGATGACAAAAGGTATCGTGAGCATCATCAGGTGATTATCGGGCAAATTTTCTGCGCTGAAGGTGTACAAAGCGTAAGCGATAATTGTCGTACTCGAGACGATGGCAATGAGTTGATCGACGAAGGGAATGGTGTATCCATCCAGAACACGCCTTGATGAGTTTGCGTTCTGTGCCATCAGGACCATCTCAGCTCGACGTTTCCCCAATCCCATGAACAGCGCTAAGAGGGTTACGCACATGTACATCCATGGCGAGAATCGTGCGACTGTGATTAGTGTTACGCCCGCTGTCACGCGTAGGACATAGCCGGTCGCCAGGACGAGGACATCGATGATGGGAATATGTTTCAGCTTGAATGAATAAAGGAGTGTGAGCACAAGGTAAGTGAGGAGGACAGCGATAAATCCAGTACTTAAAGAAAAACCGATTGAAATTGAGATGATGAGAAGAACCACGATTGCGACCTTGGCGATACGGGGATCGAGCTTGCCGGAAGCCAGAGGGCGGTTCTTCTTTACCGGGTGGAGTTTGTCCTGTTCTAGATCGACAAGATCATTTGCCAGGTAAATAGCACTCGCGCCAAGACAAAAAGAGATAAAACCAGCCGTCGTTCGAAGGAACGGATCCAAATGAAATAACTGCTGATCGAATACAAGGGCAGCGTAAATCAGAAAATTCTTAATCCACTGTTTGGGCCGCATGGCTTTTATAAGCAACTTGATCATGCGCGCATAATAGCAGGAAGATTTCATCCAAGCAAGGGAAACTTGTTTCCCACATTATCCTGGCGCAATGTGCTGTGAACCTCTTTCGTGTAAAATTCCGTTGTGAGCTCGAAGAAAAGGATCGATCTACTGCTCCTTGAGAAAGGACTGGTGGAGAGCAGAAATCAAGCCCAGCGACTAGTAATGGCTGGGAAAATTCGTGTGGATGGTCAGCTAATCCATAAGTCCTCTCAGATGATCCAATCCGATGCGGAAATCGAAGTTATCGCGGGTCCCCGGTATGTATCCCGGGGGGGAGAGAAACTCGCCGGCGCGCTGGCTGATCTGGCTGTTGATATACAGGGGAAGATATGTGCCGATGTGGGCGCCTCGACAGGGGGATTTACGGACTGCTTGCTGCAGCATGGCGCCTCGAAAGTTTTCGCGATTGATGTGGGTAAAGGCATCTTGCACTGGCGGCTGCGCAACGATCCCAGGGTAATTCTTTTTGAACGAACCAATGCAAGATACCTTGAAGAATTACCAGAACCAATCGATTTGGTTACTGCGGACGCTTCGTTCATCTCTCTCAAACTGCTCCTTGGACCTATCTCGAATTGGCTTACGCCACAAGGAGAAATCATCTGTTTGATCAAGCCTCAGTTCGAGGCTGGTCGCGATTTCGTCGAGCGAGGCGGAGTTGTGAAGGATGCTGAGGTCCATCGGCAGGTGATTCGTTCGATTGCTGACTACGCAAAAAGCATTGGTTTTCATCATGTTGGACTAACTCGATCCGTTCTGAAAGGACCGAAGGGGAATGTTGAATTTTTCTTGTACTGTGTAAGGGATGGTGAATCCATCCCTCTTGAGGATCTTATAGCTCCGATTTTTCCTGAAAGCACCTGACTTTTTCTGAAGAGGGAACCAAGCAAATTCGCATAGCCATATTAGGGTATGGCATTCTCGCATGATTATGAGGCATCATCCCTGGTATATCATCCCATCGGGCTTGTATTTCAATCATGATCAACTCTTTTTGAGATTCAGACACATGTTTGATTTTGCCTGTCGGGGTATAATCGCCGGCTGACCGATATGAATCGACGAAACCGGACCATAATCGCAGTATTCATCGGGATCCTGCTCAGCGGGATCGCTCTCTACTTCGTATTCCGATGGTCTGGATGGGATGAGTTGCAAGCGGCGTTAACGGATGTCGAACCGCAGTTTCTCCTGCTTGCTGCTGTTGTCTTTATTGTTTCCATGTTCACTCGAGCAGCGTGCTGGCATACATTATTAGAAAAATCCGTAAGTTATGGGCGTGTTGTAGCTGTTCTAAACGAAGGTTATCTGCTCAATAATATCCTCCCCTGGAGGTTGGGCGAGATAGGGAAGGCCGTGATTATGGGTAGCCAGGAAGGAATGTCGATCCTCCGGGCGCTATCTACGATCTTCGTAGAGAGGAGCTATGATCTCTTCATTGCGCTAGCGCTGCTCGTTGGTTTACTGCCTCTCGCTGCTGGAATCGATACAGGTGTGACCAGCTTCATATTGATCGGAGGATTCCTGGCTTTGATCCTCGTATTCCTGTGGGTTGCAGTCAAACGTCCTGCCTGGATTGACTCCGTTCTTGAGAGACTTCCTGGAGGGACGAGCCGTTGGGGACCGTATTGGGAGCGTTTTCGGGAGGGATTGAGTGCTTTGGAAAACACTCGCTCCTTCCTGATAAGTTTTGGATGGCTCGCGTTGAGCTGGTTCTTGGCTGGTTGGTTTTATTGGCTGGCGCTCCGGGCGGTAACTCCCGAGCCCGAGCTATCCTGGGCATTTTTCATGCTCCCGGTCACGTTGCTGGGTTCGGCGATCCCCAGCGTCCCGGGCTACATCGGTGTTTTCGAAGCTGCAGGTGTTCTTGCGCTGACCGTTTTCGGTGTTTCCGGGGGAGAGGCCCTTGCTGCGACCCTTCTGCTGCATGGCATGATTTATGTAATGACCACAGTGTTCGGTGCGATCGCGCTTTCAACTGAAGGTCAAACACTTACAGGGATCTACCACGACATTCAGCAGTGGATGGCAAACCCTTCCACCAGGCATCTTGAATAGATGAAAATTCTCAATAGTCTGTATTATTACCGACCGCATTACTCAGGTCTGACCGTCTATACGGAGAGACTGGCACGCGCGTTAGTGGCTCGAGGGCATCAGGTGACTGTACTTACGTCACAATATGACAAATCCCTCCCCGCACAAGAGCAAGTTGATGGTGTAGATGTTTTCAGAATGAAAGTCGCATGGACGGTGAGCAAAGGACCCATCATGCCCTCCTTCCCGTACTGGGCGGTCAAATTAGCGAAGTCTCATGACCTGGTTCACCTACATATTCCTCAACTCGACGCTGCGCCCTTCAGTATTGGCACTAAAATTTTAGGGAAACCCATTGTCTTAACCTACCACTGTGATCTGAGGCTGCCGACGACGATCACCAATCGAGTCGCGAATTTCCTCTCTGATGTGGCTAACAGGTTCTCCGTCCGCTCCGCAGACGTAATCGTGGCGAACTCTCGCGATTACGCAGAACATTCAGCAATCTTGAACAAGAATCTCGAAAAATTGCATGTGATTCCACCGCCAATCGAGGTGCCTGAAGTAACCGCGGAGGCGATTGGGAAACTGAGGTCTCGCTTCAATATCAAGGATGATAGACCACTCATCGGGATGGCCGCGCGCCTGGCTTCAGAGAAAGGGGCAGAATTTTTGGCGCAGGCAATGCCAGTTATTCTCGAACGCTACCCGAATGCCCGAGTTTTATACATGGGACAGTATGAGGATGTGTTAGGTGAGGGCGCATACCGGGAACGGCTTACACCTACGATCACATCATTAGGTCCACATTGGACTTTCCTCGGTAGCCTTCCAGGAGATGAACTGGCAGCATTCTATTCCATCTGCGATGTGACCGTACTCCCGAGCTTGAACAGCACGGAAAGTTTCGGCATGGTGCAGGTTGAGTCCATGTATTGTGGGACACCCGTGGTTGCCAGCGACATTCCAGGTGTGCGCCGACCGACTCAAGTCACAGGGATGGGTTTATTTTCTCCTCCAGGAGATGCGGGGAGATTGGCCCAGAGTATTCTTGAGATCCTAGACAATCCTGATCGATTTCGACGTCCATTGGAGCAAATCGCCGCACGCTACTCAACGGGGACGGTGGCGTCGCAGTATGAGGATCTATATGAAGAATTATTGGCAAAGAACTAAGGAAAGTTGACTTCGTGAAGAAGGATTATTTTTGGCTGCATTTACGAGATTTACCCTACTTCAGGGCTCTGCTCAGATCGGTTGAATCGACTTTTTACCAGGAGATCCAATTTGCACGTCCCATTTTGGACGTGGGATGCGGCGATGGACACTTCGCTCATGTAACCTTCGATGACTTGATTGATATCGGCGTCGATCTAGATCTTAAGATCATGCGAAAAGCTCAGCGTCGGGAACGTTATCGGACGCTGGTGCAGTCCGATGGTGCAATCCTGCCCTTTGACGACAATTCACTGGCATCGGCGATCAGTAATTCAGTCCTGGAACACATCCCTCACTTAAATGCTGTCTTGAATGAAGTTGGGAGGGTGTTAAGACCTGGTGCGCACTTTGTGTTCACCGTTCCGAACCCAGGATATCGCTCGGAGTTGAGTGTACCACGTGCTCTCAACAGGCTGGGTCTGTCGAGCTTGAGCAAGACTTATGTGGATTGGTTCATGGTAATGTCCAGAACAGTGACGATCGAGTATGAACAAACCTGGGCTGACCGACTTTCTGCCGCAGGGTTTGAGATCCTGCGAACATTCAGATATTTCTCGCCGGCTGCATTGCGTACACTTGAATGGGGGCATTATTTCGGTGCGCCTTGCTTGATCCCACACGCAATATCAGGAAACTGGATTATCTCACCCACACATTGGAATCTCTGGTTGACGGACCGACTTATTCGCAAGTACCATGATGCAGCCCCGATCGAGAATGGTACCTACAGCTACTATAGGGTGATAAAAAGATGAT
The DNA here is from genome assembly GCA_041821665.1 of Anaerolineales bacterium. GTDB lineage: Bacteria > Chloroflexota > Anaerolineae > Anaerolineales > E44-bin32 > E44-bin32. The sequence continues at coordinate 41,678 of JBGUDT010000014.1, read as the reverse complement.
GGACCCAATAGACCCTATGAGTGACGAGAAAAACGGACATCGCGGTGATGAGGGAACGCTCACCGTATGGGACTGGTTTATGTCCTTGATCCGTGGTCGACCTATCTCGATACCGGAAGAAGACGAGATGCTGGTTGTCTCTGAGGCAGAGCGTGCCCCCGATATCGAAGAAGCTGCTCCTCAGAAGCTCGCGCTCTCTTTCACCCCTGCCAAATTTCGACTGCCCGTTGCCATTGTTCTTGCTTTATTCGCTCAATTCGGCCTCGAGGGGGGCTCGGTGGGTCTTAGCGTGGCGCTCTACATCGCAGCGGCGCTGCTCATCGGTTGGGCGGTTTTGGCTGGCGATTTCGATCTTGAACCATTAAAAACATTGGCGACAAAAGCAGAGGCTTTGAGCATCCGCTTGCCCTATCTGTTGGCATCGGCGGTATTTGCAGGACTAACTTTTCTTACTGCGGGCAACAATCGATTCGATGCCGCCACAGTGCTGCTCTGGATGGCCTCGATATTTTCATTGATGATTGCTCTCTGGGAGGGTGACGGGGGGTATCCTCAGCTCTGGAAGAAGTTGAAATCCTGGATCCGCAATCCAACGCTTCGATTCAGCGTGGAGTTGTGGGGGCTTCTCGTCCTTTTCGGTTTTCTGGTAGCGCTATACTTCCGGTTTGCCCAGATCGAATCATTGCCCAATGAGATGGTGAGCGATCACGCTGAGAAATTGCTCGATGTGGTTGATGTCCTGAACGGTCAGAATTCAATTTATTTCCCCCGAAATACTGGTCGCGAGGCGCTTCAATTCTACATGGCGGCTGCCACGGCGAAATTTCTCGGTACTGGGATAACCTACTTGACCTTGAAGATAGGTACTGTGCTTGCGGGCGTCGTCATCCTCCCTTTTATCTATCTGCTTGGGAAAGAAGTCGGTAGGAGGGAAGTCGGCCTGGCCGCCATGGTGCTTGCGGGAATTGCATACTGGCCCAATGTAATCAGCCGGGTGGGTTTACGATTTCCACTTTATCCGCTCTTCGTTGCACCCGCTTTTTACTATCTGGTGAGGGGAGTCCGATTGCGACGCCGGAATGATTTTATCTTGTGCGGACTCGCGGTGGGCATCGGCCTCCACGGCTACAGTCCAGCCAGGGTTTTACCCGTTGCGATCGCGGTAGGTGTTGGGCTTTACCTTCTCCATAAAGATGCGCGTGGTCAACGAACCGCATTCATCGGCTATCTGGTCGCCACGGGGCTTGTTGCTCTTGTCGTGCTCATGCCGCTTCTTCGTATTGCTGTCCAGCGACCCGATGATGTGATCTTAAGGATGATGACTCGAGTTGGAAGCGTAGAGCAAGAAATTGCGGGTTCGCCACTTTTGATATTTGCAAAAAATATATATAAAGCTCTGATTATGTTTGCCTGGGATAATGGAGAAGTGTGGGTCAACTCAATCCCGGGAAGACCTGCATTAGATTGGATCACCGGCGCATTCTTCCATCTAGGCGTACTCATCCTGGCGGTTCGTTACGCGATGAAACGCTACTGGGTCGATTTATTCATACTTATTTCCATCCCGATCCTGCAGCTTCCTTCGACATTATCCATTGCGTTCCCCGGTGAAAACCCGGCCACGAATAGAACTGCAGGGGCGATCATTCCGGTTTTTATTGCCGCCGGGATGGGTGTGGGTGCGATTCCCGCATGGGCAAGATCTCAATGGCAATCGCGGAAGAGCATGTTGATTGCCAGCTTGTCGGTCTTTCTTCTTATACTCCTTGCCGCCAGAATCAATTACAATCTCGTTTTTGTGGAATACAAAGAACTCTTTCGGCGATCAGCGTGGAACACGAGCGAGATCGGTGATGTTATCAAGGGATTCGCAGAATCGGTTGGGGATTACGATACAGCTCATGTTGTGGCATATCCTCATTGGGTAGATACCCGGTTGGTGGGCATGAACGCTGGTAGGCCAACGATTGACTACGCAATCTCGAGAGAGCGGCTTGTGGAGCTTGTTCTGGAAGATCGGGCACAACTGCTCATCTTGAATACCGAAGACGCTGAATCACTAAATTATTTACAGGCTTTGTATCCTTCAGGGGAAATTTCTGGATGGCATTCAGATCTTGAAGGGAAGAGTTTCATAATTTTCTTTGTTCCCGCTGGAGCGGAGAGCGATCCGAGTGTTCTCGCTGAGCCGGAGTCTTGATGGAATACCCCAACGAAACATCTCCAGATGTACCTGCGAAGAAGGACCTGCTAAAACGATCGCAGACGACGGACATACTCGTGGGGTTGCTCCTCGTCGCTATACTGGGCCTGGCTGCCTATCTCCGATTTGGGGGGATCAACTGGGATGAATTCACGCATCTCCATCCAGATGAACGGTTTCTCACGATGGTCGAAACCAGTATCCAGCCACCCTCTTCCGTAGGAGAGTACTTCAACACAGACCTATCCCCGCTGAACCCTCACAACGTTGGTCACGGATTCTTTGTCTATGGAACGCTGCCCATTTTTCTTGTTCGATTTGTCGCGGAGTGGGTGGGGAAAACTGGTTACGACGAAGTTCAATTGGTGGGTCGTGCGCTTTCGGGGGTGTTTGACCTCATCTCGATTCTGTTAATTTATCTCATAGGAGAACGACTCTATTCGCGCAGGGTAGGGGTACTGGCGGCATTGTTCCTCTCCCTTTCTGTGCTCTTAATCCAACACGCTCATTATTTTGTCGTCGATCCCATTGCGAATACGTTCATCCTGGCCGGGCTCTATTTTGCCGTCCGGGTTTTTGATACGGGTAAATTGTTGGACTACGCACTCTTCGGAGCTGTCCTTGGCATGGCGGTCGCATCGAAAATCAGCGCCGCGCCCATCGCTGGCGTGCTCGTACTTGCGGCCGGTGCGCGATTTATTCAGACCCCTACAGAGGAGAGACAGCGGGCAGCCTTTCAAACATTTGCATTTCTTTGCGCTGCGGCTGTGCTATCACTCGTGGTGTTCAGGATCTTCCAGCCGTATGCGTTTTCGGGTCCATCTATTTTCGGCATCAGCCTAAACCCGAAATGGTTGGCGAATATGGCTGAGATTCGGAATCAACAGGGCGGGAATACCGATGCGCCTTATGCTCTCCAATGGGCAAATCGGACACCGGTCCTTTTCACCCTTCAGAACATGGTGACCTGGGGGTTGGGTGTGCCGCTCGGGGTGCTGGGTTGGTTAGGTTGGGCGTGGGCATTAGTTCAGATGCTGAGGGGAAGATGGCAGCGTCACCTCATCCCCGTAGTCTGGACCGGCGCGTTCTTCATATGGCAATCGACCGGCTTTACACAAGCCATGCGCTATCAGCTCCCCATTTACCCAACACTGGCATTGATGGCGTCTTGGGGGCTCTGGGAAGCCTGGGATCTTGCCAAGCGGGTTGCCCGGAAATGGCGAAGGATCGTTCAAGTTGCTGTAGCTATTGTGGGGTTTGGCGCGGTATTACTCACCTTGGTCTGGGCGTTGGCGTTCCAATCCATCTACACGGAGCCATTCACTCGAGCTGAAGCTTCCCGCTGGATTTACACAAATATACCCGGGATTGTCAATCTGGTCGTAGATGATGGGGGTGAAACAAAATTAGAAGTGCCCCCCATGCCCCAGGATTTTAATTTAGAGGCAGGTGGATCACACATAGTCCAGGTCAACACGAATCTCGAGGGTGAAATTCGAGAGTTGACCGTGCCATACCTGTCGCTACAAGAGGGAGAATCTTCCGACGCGGAAGTCACATTCCGTCTCTATCATGATCCGGCCGATCCAGAGCCTCTTGCTACAGCATCCTTCTCAGGCTCATTGTCCGCGGTGGAAGAAATTCCACTCGATCTAAGTTTTGACCGAAAGGTCCCTATCGATTCAGAAACGACTCTCTTCCTGAAGATTGATAATACCGGAAATACTCCGATAAAAATGCGTGGATCCGTGATTGTCCATGAAACGACATGGGATGACGGATTGCCATGGGGAATCGATGGGAAAGGCTTGGGCGGCAGGTACGGCACACGGAATCTCGAGCTCTATTGGCCTGATGAACAGGACGATAATCAAAATGGGGTTTCGGACAAACTCGAACGTATCGCTGACTTTTTCGATGAAGGCGATTATCTCACCATATCCTCAAACCGTCAGTATGGCACTATCCCACGGGTCCCCACTCGATATCCCCTGACGACAGCGTATTACAGGGCTCTTCTGGGTTGTCCTGAACCGCTAGATATTCTCAAGTGTGCCGAGGAAGCGCTGCCGGGGGAGATTCAAGGTGAGCTGGGATACTCGTTGATCAAAGTTTACGAGAGCAATCCGAGCCTCGGTCCGCTTGAAATAAGCGATCAAGGCGCTGAAGAGGCATTTACAGTTTACGACCACCCTAAAGTCTTAATCTTCAAGAAGGATAACTCCTTCTCACGCGAACGTGTATTGGAGTTGTTATCCACTGTGGATGCATCTGAGGCCGTACATGTTCTACCAAAAGATGCGGGTGAGCCGCCCAAAGACCTTCTCCTCTCTAATGATCGCTGGGAAGCTCAACAGCAGGAAGGTACCTGGTCAGAATTATTTAGCCGGGATGGGCTCATCCACAGTTCGGGTATCCTCACCGCCGTCATCTGGTGGGTCACGATTGGTGTTATTGGAATCATCCTCTACCCAATCACACGAGTCGCATTTAAAGGACTATCTGATGGGGGTTTTCCTCTCGCTCGACTAACTTCCTTACTTCTTCTTGCATGGGGAGTGTGGTTTTTAGGGAGTATCGGCGTGAAAGTGACTGTACTGCAGATACTCCTAGTTCTGCTGCTTCTCATGGCGATTTCATTTCTCTTCGGTTACCGAGATCTTGAGGAGATCAAACGATTCTTCCAAGAAAATAAAAGGGAAATCCTCATCATCGAGGGCATTGCCATTGGCTTCTTCTTGCTTGATCTGATCATACGCATCGGCAATCCAGATCTCTGGCATCCTGCAAAGGGTGGGGAAAAGCCCATGGATCTAGCATATCTCAATGCGGTGCTGAAAAGCTCTACCTTCCCTCCATATGATCCCTGGTTCGCCGGAGGGTACATCAACTACTATTACTACGGTTTTGTGATTATTGGCATCCCGGTCAAGCTGTTGGGGATTCCTCCTACCACGGCCTACAACCTCATCATTCCGACACTGTTCTCACTTCTGGCGTTGGGCGCCTACAGCGTAGCCTACAACCTTGTAGCCGCATCGAAGAGATCGCTCAAGAACTGGCGGATTGCCAGTCCTCGATTGGCGGGTATCTCCGCCGCGATCATCCTCGTTGTCCTTGGGAATCTCGGCACTGCACGTATGTTTTATGAAGGTTTCAAGCAAATGGGCACCACCCCAGGGACAGAAACGAGAACCTTTGTGGTCGGGGCGACACAGGCAGCACGAGGGGTAGGGGAGTATCTCACACGGTCTGATCAAATGCCGTACCCTCTCGATCAATGGTATTGGAACCCGAGCCGAGTCATCACGCCTGGTGAGGGTGAAGCCGGTCCGATTACCGAGTTCCCTTTCTTCACATTCCTCTACGGCGATTTGCACGCGCATATGATAAATCGACCCATCACGATCCTGGCGTTGGCCTGGGGGCTCGCCTGGCTTCTCTCAGCTGAAAAACGCAGGCCACGTCGGTGGATTGACGTCGCTGTTGCTTTGGTTGTCGGCGGCGTGGTGTATGGCGCTCTGCGGCCAACGAATACCTGGGACTTCCCGGTTTATTGGGTTTTAGGTGTGGCTGCCCTCCTCTACGCAGTTTGGCTTAGGTATCGGAAGATGGGGTGGAAGCAAATTCTCGAAGCGGCCATATCCGTTGCCGCGCTCATAGGTCTGGCTCAACTGCTCTACCAGCCCTATCACATATCCTACGGCCAAGGTTATGTGTCTGCAGACCTCTGGGAAGGGTCGCTTACGCCTATCATGGACTACCTTACCGTTCATGGGCTATTTCTATTTGTGCTCATCTCATGGATGACACTTGAAACCAGATCCTGGATGGAAGAGACGCCTCTAATAGCACTTAAGCGCTTCAAGCCCTATATGGGCTTAATCGGGGCCGGGATTCTCTTATTCTTCGCTGGCGTGGGTTTGATGCTTGGTCTTGGGTATGCCGTCGTCCTTTTCGTGATTCCAATAGGTATATGGTCTGTGATCTTATTATTCCGACCGGGCATGCGTGTAGGGAAACAAGCTGCCCTGGTCATGGTCGGTGTAGGTCTGGCACTTACATTTGGGGTCGAGATTATCGTCATTCGCGGTGACATCAGCCGCATGAATACAGTATTCAAATTCTACCTGGAGGTGTGGGAATTGTTCAGCCTCGCAACCGGCGCTGCAATTGCATGGTTGATTGCCGACTTACCTTTATGGAAACCCAATACTCGAAGAGTTTGGAGTTTGCTATTAGGCATCCTCATCTTCTCGGCTGCTCTATACCCATTGCTCGCGAGTATCGCGAAGATCAAGGATCGTATGGCGCCAAGTGCCCCCGCCACTTTAGATGGCATGGAATTTATGCCATATGTGACGAATTACGGAGAAGTGGGGGAACAAATTGATTTTGGTGAAGATTACGACGCAATCTTATGGATGCAGGAAAACATCGAGGGCAGTCCTGTGATTGTCGAAGCGAATGTGCCTGAATACCGTTGGGGCTCTCGGATCACAAATTACACCGGACTCCCAGCTGTCCTGGGTTGGCGCTGGCATCAAACCCAACAGCGAATCTCGGCGGTAAATCATGGCGTTGATTCGCGCCTTTTCGATATCACCAATTTCTATCTCACCCAATCTGTGGACGAAGCGCTTGAGTTCCTCGCTACCTATGATGTGAAATACATCTTTGTTGGGGGCCTGGAGCGAGCTTATTACGATCAGGTGTCCCCGTGCCGACCTGATGCCGCAGGGACCGGTGTAACCTGTGATTTGCGCGGTTGGCCGATGGGAATGCCTTCAACATTCGATGTAGATCCAGCAGATTGTGTGCCTCTTGAACCCGACATTGATAATTCTGCCTTACGATGCTCTCCTCAGGGCTTACTAAAGTTCTCCCTTTTGGAAGATATGGGACTGCTAAATACCGTCTATGAGAGTGGAAATACAACCATCTATGAGGTCGTAAAGTGATCATCACCATCCTCAAGTGGTGGTTCGTATCTTCGCTCCTTGGCGCACTCGCATTTCCAATCGCCTGGCGTCTTTTTAGCCGCCTGCCTGATCGGGGTTATGGGCTGAGCCGTATTCTTGGTCTCCTATTTACGGGATACGTGTTCTGGTTGGGGGGCACATTTTCATTGCTGGGAAATAACGCTGGGGGCGCTTTCACAGCGGTTTTAGTGCTCCTGGGGTTGAGTCTATGGAGCGTAAGGGGTTCATGGACCGAGTTACGTCTATGGCTGCGAGATCATTGGCGCACCATTTTGGTCATCGAGCTGCTTTTCCTACTATCTTTCATCGCTTGGGCTTTTGTACGGGCAAACAATCCCGACATCGCAGGTACCGAAAAGCCGATGGAATTGGCATTTGTAAATGCCATTTTAGGCTCAGATACTTTCCCTCCGAAGGACCCCTGGTTGTCCGGGTATGCCATCTCTTACTATTATTTTGGCTATATTCTTCTCGCGCTGCTCACTTTGTTGACCGGAGTCAATGCTGGCGAGGCTTTTAATCTCGGGAACGCGCTATGGTTCGCGTTCGTAGTGGTTGGTACATACTCCATCATCTACAACTTAGTGGCCTACAATCGAGGTGGCAAAGAGAAGCTGGGGGTCCCTTTTTTGGGGCCTCTTTTTGTCTTAATCACCGGAAATCTGGGGGGATTTCTCGAACTATTGCACGCGCGATACGTTTTCTGGCGGATGACACCCGGCGGGGAATTGATCTCACCTTTCTGGACATGGCTTGGACTGGATAACCTCGAGCTCCCTCCGACTGCTGATATCTCATGGATTCCGACGAGACATTGGTGGTGGTGGCGTGCTTCACGCGTCATCCGAGATCGTGACTTATTGGGCGTTCCCATTGGAAATCAACCGATAGACGAATTCCCCTTCTTCTCTTTCTTACTGGCAGATAATCATCCCCATCTGCTCGCAATGCCATTCGTGCTTTTGGCGATAGCGTTCGTTATCCAGGTATTTTTCCTGGGTCGTCGGGACGGATTTCGGTTGGGTCCTATGAGGAAATTCCCTCCATGGACCCGTAGAGTCGCCTTGGGAGCATTTATCCTCATACTTTTCATCGTTGCCCTCAGTCAGGGTAATATCGCCGGTCAAGATGGCCTTAGCTTCGGTGGGGCGCTGCTCTCGCTGCTGAAGAGCATGACCTTCGTGGGAATTGCATTTGCACTGATTGCATTATTGATTGCGATGTTGACTGGCGTGCTCCCTTCGTCATTGTCACGAATCGAACTTCTCTTTGCGGCGTGGTTGTTCGGAGGGCTGGCTTTCTTGAATACGTGGGATTTCCCAATTTATTTAAGCCTGCTCTTGATCGTGATCGCATGGGCGAGCAGATGGCTGCCTCTCAGCCGGGCTGTGGTAAACATCCTGCTGACCACGCTCGTGGTCGCTGTGGCCGGCTTTATACTCTATCTGCCGTGGTATCCCTCGTTCTCCTCACAAGCGGGGGGAATTCTCCCGCATTTGATGCTGCCGACCCGGTTCGTCCACTTTCTTGTGATGTTCCTCGTCCTTTTATTACCAATCATCGTGTGGCTTATCGATCGAGCTCGTACAAAGTGGCAGAGGGGGGATCTTAAACGACTGCTAATATTTGGGGTGGGTGTGCCCTTTGGACTACTAATATTTTCCTGGCTATTGGCGGTTGTGGTGGGCTGGTCTCAATACCGGGTTGATCCTGCGGGCTTCGAGGGGTTGCTTGGGGCTCTTGGTGCGATGGATATCAACACCGGGATTACTGCTACGATCGTGAGTCGAATTACACAGTCTTGGACGGCGATATTGCTCGGCTTTATGATCGGGGCAGCTGCTGTGCTGCTCTTACGAATGCTGCCGCCACCTCAAGGTGAAGAACCTGAGCGACCCGGCGCTTGGGTGCTAATTACCTTTTTTATTCTCATCGGTGCACTACTGATTATCGCACCAGAGTTTGTGTATCTAAAGGATCAGTTTCTCCTACGAATGAACACCATTTTCAAGTTCTACTTTGCTGCGTGGATCCTATGGGGACTCGCTGCAGCTTACGCGACTTACGAGGTTTGGCGTAAGCGCGGCGTTTGGTGGACAGCCGCGAAAATCATCATTACGATCCCGCTTTTACTTGGCCTCCTCTATCCAATTTTATCGGTTTGGACAAAGACCAGTGGATTTAACCCGCCTTTTGATCGAACTCTAGATGGCACAGAGTATATTGCGAATACGTATCCCGGCGATTATGATGCCATCCAGTGGATCTCCGAGAATCTCGGTGATGGTGTGATTGCGGAAGCAATTGGTGGGAGCTACACGTATTATGGACGCGTCTCTGTTCACACAGCTCTGTCTACGGTGCTAGGATGGCCAGGTCATGAAAGTCAGTGGCGGGGTGGAGCGACGGAACAGGGTTCACGCGAGAATGACATCCGCTCGCTTTACATGTCGAAGGACTGGTCTCAGACAGAAAATATTATCAATAATTACGGTATTGACTATGTGTTTGTTGGTGGGCTGGAGCGCACGCTGTACGAACCAGTGTTTGAACAGAAATTTGATATGTACTCCGACCTCGTCTATGAGAATGATCAGGTACGTATATATCGAGTCAGGAGTGACTCGTGACTGAGCGGAAGACAATTCTCTCGATTGGCACCCTGACGCTTGGTCTGCTTATTGCCATATTTGTGCTTTCGAGGGTTGTGGATCTGGGTAGATTTCCCCTCTCGAATCAGGAATCAATCCATGCTCTGACTGCCCTGAGCGAGACAGATAACGCTTCGCCTTTCTGGCCGCCATCAGAAGAAACCTCACCCATCAGTGCAGCCTACAATACGTTTACGGTCTTTCTGTTTGAGTTGATGGGGGATTCAAATTCGACTGCCAGGCTGATCGCAGCTTTATCAGGCATTGGAATTGTCCTCAGTCTGGTTTTCTTACGGCATAGGCTAGAGGGGGCGCAACTATTGATCCTCTGTGCGATATTTGCTGTCTCGCCCGTCCTCCTTACTACCAGTCGAACCGCTGGTGGGGCGGCAATCTCTGTATTTGGACTCACGCTCACGATGAGCATACTCATCAGTGATAAATATCCTGAGGTTTCCACTGCCAGGTACAAATGGGCGGCGGCTGCTCTGGGGCTGACCATTGTTTCGGGTGTGGCGGTCTTCGTGGGATTGATGGGCCTGGTGATCGCGTTTTTGCTCTCACAATTATCCAAATCCTGGTCGTGGCGATCGGTTTTTTCTGAACACGCCTTACTAAGCTTTCGGTCAAATCTCTGGATCACGCTCTTAAGCATGGTAGTGATCGCCGCTGGATTTGGCCTGATAATCGGAGGAGTTCAGGGTTTCTCTGAAGCGCTGTCTGTGTGGCTGATGGGCTGGACAGCAGAGAGTACGCTATCTGTTGGAACTTACCTGATCTCTCTTCTCTTATATGAACCATTGGTGCTGGTCTTTGGGATTATCGGTGGCGTCCGAGCGGTCCAGAAGGCAGATGTATTGGGGAGAGCGGCAATTTGGTGGGCCGCCGGAGCGTTTATTACTGGTCTTATCTATCCTGGAAGAAATGCATCCGTCTTGGTTTGGGTTATCGTACCATTGGGCTTCCTAAGCGCTCAAGTACTTGTGAGGTTGTTGGACCGGATTCTAAACCGAAAAACATGGCTTGAATTTCTTGGCCTTGTGTCGGTAATATTCGTCATTATTGGCATTGCCTACTTATTCTTCCGCGGATTCGCAGCGGGATTCGGTCCTACTTTCGCGACGCTTGACCCCACAATGAGTCTGATGATTGCACTCGCATTATTTGCTCTCGCAGTTCTTGTCTTGATCTTATTTGGTCTTGGTTGGTCTTGGTCCCTTGTGATCGATGCCGGGGGAGCTGTACTGGTCGTTGCGTTGTTCACAGTCACGCTTGCTGCTGCCTGGAGATTGAATTTCTCGCCATGGACAGCGACGTCTCAACTGCTCTGGAATTCTGAGGTGACGACGAAGGGCGTCGATCTCGTCGTTGAAACCCTCGAGAATATCTCCATCAAGGAGGTAGGTAGAAGGGATAGTTTGCCGATAGAATTTGGATCTCCCGTAATTCCGTCGCTTGCGTGGGCTCTGCGGGATTTTGAAACCCCTTCCGATGATGTACTCGTCAATATCGATCCTCCACCTGCGGTTCTGGTGTTGGAAGATGAGGAAATGTCCGTCACAGAAGCGAATTATATTGGGCAGGGATTTAAAGTTGTGGAACGGCCCGCCTGGGAGGGTGTGCTTCCTCCTGACGTCGTGGGGTGGTGGTTTCTGCGAAATGCTCCGTCACAACCTGAAACGTGGTTGGTTCTCATCCGCGCCGACCTGGCATATCTAGGCGCGTTGGAAACATCTGCTCCATAATCATCGAGGCATTAATGACAACAGCTAAGATCATCGCTATTGATGGCCCAGCTGCCGCTGGAAAATCAACATTAGCCCAGGCTTTGGCTGCCTCCCTTGAGTATCTCTATTTCGATACTGGGGTGATGTATCGTGCAGTTACACTCGCTGTTTTACGTCAAGGAAAAAGTATCGAAGATGAAGCCGATGTCTCCACCATTGCCCAAAGTATAAACTTGGATGTTCTGGCGCCCAGTAATGAGGACGGCCGACCGTATGACGTCATCATGGATGGTGAGGATGTGACCTGGGCGATTCGCACGCCCGAAATTGACGCCAAAGTTTCGAAGGTATCAATGTACCCGGGTGTTCGGGCGGCGATGACGATTCGCCAACGTGAAATCGGGATGCGCGGTGAAGTCGTGATGGTGGGACGTGATATAGGTACGGTCGTATTACCAGAAGCAGACTTAAAGATCTACCTCGATGCCTCCGTAGAGGAGAGAGCTCTCCGGCGATATAAAGAATGTATGGCGCGTGGTGAGCACGTGGACTTTGATGAGATCCTGGTCTCCATGCGTGCGAGGGATCGCCTCGATTCAACGAGGGAGCTGGCGCCATTGAAGGCAGCCGATGATGCTATCATTGTAAATAATTCGGAATTGGACGAACACGAGGTCTTGTTGAAAGTGCTCGAGCTTGTGGACGCTGATTTAGACGCTGACGATACCAAGAAAGTAACCTCTTGAGAGATCACATGTTGGAAGCTTATGAAGATATTCAATTTGCCCACTTTAATGAACTGCACTAGGTCGGAGTAGTTGATGGGCACGACATCCGTCAATGCAGAGCGGAAGCCTCCATACGACCACGAGTCTTTGCAGTTCCAGCGTAACATCCTTCGTTGGATGATCCGCTATATTGGTTTTCGATTCCTGGCGAAGATCGAAGGAATTAAAGGTGTGGAAAATATACCGTCAGATGGCCCTGCCATCCTCATCTATAACCACATTGCTTTTGTAGATCCAGTCGTAATTCTGGGTTTAATGCCCCGAAACGTAGTTCCCCTCGCGAAGGCTGAATCCTACGATGAGCCAATATGGGGGATATTCCCTAAGCTCTGGGATGTTATTCCTGTGAGGCGCGATGAACTTGACCGAGGGGCTATTCGTTCAGCGCTGAATGTCCTTCAAGCGGGTGAGATCCTCTTGATTGCACCGGAGGGGACCCGCAATGAAAATCTACAGGAGGGGAAAGAGGGCGTGGCGTATCTCGCCGTCAAGAGCAGCGCCCCAGTAGTACCAGTCGCAGTTTATGGGACGAAGGGCTTTCCGTCTTTTAGCCCACAGCGATGGCGTGAAGAAGGCGCCACTGTGCGTGTAGGCAAACCTTTCTGGTTTCGTGAGACGCCGGATCGAGTGGGTCTTGAACATCTACGCAAGATGACGGACGAAGCAATGTATAAACTCGCAGAACTGCTGCCAGAGGAACTGCGTGGTGTTTACAGCGACTCAAAGAAAGCGACACAAGACACGATTGTCTATTGACTGAGTTCGGAATTGGAAATCGTGGGGGAGGAGTAGGATAGACGCTGAATCCAGAAGGGTGAATATCGGTATAATAGTCACATCATTGGAATGGAGGGCATTCGGGAAAAAATAATATCGGGATAAGGAAGCGCAAGCCCCCAGCTTATTTTGGGGTAACGAGGATGAGGGTCTTCCGTCGCAAGGCGGAGCTAACTGGATCATCTGCGCGGCTCCCAACCGCCAGGCCAGGAAAATCGAGAGATCAGCGGATGCCCTCTGGGTCTGCCACGTCCCATTACCTTTCCCAAGAAATTGAAATTCCACGCATAATGCTGGTGTGGCAACACACCAGACAAAAAACGTGGTGAGTGGCGATCAAGCATAATCTAAATACATATGGAGGCGATTTATGTGTGGTATCGTCGGCTACATTGGTCCGCGTGACGCAACCTCGATCATCTACAACGGCTTAAAACGTCTTGAATACCGTGGGTACGACTCCGCAGGACTTGCAGTAATCGAGGATGGAACAATCGAGATCCGACGTGATGCGGGTAAGCTCGCTCGTTTAGGCGAACTGCTCGATGAGCAGCCAGTCCACGGGAATGTCGGCATCGGTCACACCCGATGGGCAACCCATGGCGAACCCAGCGCGAGGAATGCCCACCCGCATATCGGGGAATCCGGGAATGTCGTCGTGGTGCATAATGGCATCGTCGAAAACTTTCTTGAGCTCCGCGATGAGTTAAGCGCCGAAGGCGTTAAGTTCAATTCTGAAACTGACACCGAAATCATTGTCCATCTCGTTGAGCGATATCTAGCCATGGATCACGATTTAGAGGGGGCGGCGAGGCGAGCCCTGACCCATTTGAGGGGTGCACACGGGATCGTTCTGCTTTCCGTGCATGAGCCCGATAAAATCGTCGCAGCTCGCATTGGCAATGCGGGTGGTGTTGTCGTGGGTGTAGGGGAGGACGAGATGTATATTGCTTCGGACATCCCCGCGATCCTTGAATACACCCGCAGCATGGCATTTCTTGAATCTGGTCAGATCGCCATCGTGCGTGCGGATGGATTCAGTACGATGACGCTTGACGGTGAACCTGTTGAGGTAGAAGTGCAAAATATCTCCTGGGATCCTGTCTCGGCAGAGAAGGGCGAGTACAAGCACTTCATGCTCAAAGAGATCTTCGAACAGGTGCGTTCTACGACCGATACGATCGCAGGTCGTGTAGATTTCGAAAAGGGCACTATCGTACTCCCTCAATTGAACATCGACCGGGAGATGGTCAAGCGTATGTCGCGGATCGTGATTACGGCCTGTGGAACCGCGGCCCATGCAGGTATGGTGGGGAGGCATTATCTTGAGCGGATAGCGAGGATTCCTGTTCAAGTGGACATCGCATCAGAATTTCGATATCAAGATCCTTTGGTGGATGAGAACACGATCGTGCTGGCGATCAGTCAATCTGGTGAGACGGCAGATACGCTCGCCGCCATGAGCGAAGCACGAGCTCGCGGGGCGACATTGTGGAGCATCGTAAATGCGATTGGCTCCCAAGCAATGCGCATAGCCGATGGATATATCAGTATGCAGACAGGACCCGAAATCGGTGTGGCATCTACGAAGGCTTTCACTGCACCCCTGATTGATCTTTACATGCTCTCCATCCTGCTTGGTGATATTCGTGGCACGCTGCCTGATGATGACAGGTTGAAAATGGTCAATGACCTGCGATTGATGCCAGATTTGGTAGGTCAGTGCCTTGACCGCGCTGGTGATATCGAGAAGATAGCCTGGGATCTCAAGGATATGAGCAATTGCTTGTATCTTGGACGAGGTATAAATATGCCGATTGCTTATGAGGGCGCGCTTAAGCTGAAGGAGATTTCCTACATCCATGCTGAAGCTTATCCGGCCGGTGAAATGAAGCACGGTCCGATTGCGTTGATCGACGATGAGATGCCTGTGATTGCAATTACCCCTCAGGATCCCTGGTACGAGAAGATGATCAGCCAGATTGAGCAGACAAAGGCACGGGGCGGGGTGGTGGTGGCCGTCGCTACAGATGGTGATGAATTACTGCCTACGATCGCAGATTACGTGATTTGGGTACCCCAGACACCCTGGCTTTTGTATCCCATTACTGTATCCATCCCACTTCAGTTGCTCGCTTACTACATCGCTGTCCAACGCGGGGCGGACGTCGATCAACCGAGAAATTTGGCCAAAAGTGTAACTGTGGAATAGGCTCAGTACGTGTGTCATAGAGCGTCGACAAATCTCTTGTCGACGCTCCTTTGTGTACAGAGCACAATGTTACAGATGGGAAAAAGGTATATTTTGGAAAAAACGCCTCTGTTTGACCACCTCAAGGTACCTATCTTGAAGGGGATATCCGCGATCCTAGGTGGCCTCCGAAGTGTTCTCCGATAA
Organism: Anaerolineales bacterium; assembly: GCA_041821665.1. Classification (GTDB taxonomy): domain Bacteria; phylum Chloroflexota; class Anaerolineae; order Anaerolineales; family E44-bin32; genus E44-bin32. The sequence goes on along the minus strand of JBGUDT010000014.1, from coordinate 26,152 downwards.
TGATTCATCGATGAACCGACTCAACTCTTCGGCGGTGGACGTAGGCATACGGCAAGTGAAGGCCTGACACAGGTAGGCGTTCGTACGTCCAGGGGTGACATCTCGACCGGCCAGGAGTTCAGGTAGATCTGTGGGATGGTCACTGCCTGCGAGAACAAGATTGGGGAGAAAACGACGGTTCACACCATCGACTAGTGAGCGATAGTTTTCATCTTCGTGGCTGCCCATAAGCGCAATTTGAAGTTGGGGTCCAAGTGCGAAATTAATCGCGGTCAACCAGCCGGCAAAGGCGGTAGGATGCTGTGACGCATTCGTTTGCATCCCTTCAAGTGCTTGCCAGGCTGGGTCAAGAAAACGGGAATCCCCAGAAAGCGCGCCAAGTTTGAGCAGCAGAGAAACGGCGAGGCTGTTGCCGCTGGGGTTGGGTGTATCCTGGAGTGATTTTGGTCTTGAGATGAGGCTTTCATGATCGTCACGGGTATCAAAAAATCCGCCCTTAGGATCGATAAAATGGTTGATGATGACATCCGCTAGTTCTACCGCAGCCTCATACCAACGGATGTCCATGTCAGCTTGGTAGAGTGCAATCAGACCCTCACCCAGAGCGGCGTAGTCAGCCAGGTAAGCATCGTATTTAGCCTCACCCCGACGCCATGAACGCTTCAGGCGGCCATCCTGGATCATGTTCGACAACAAGAATTCGGCTAATTCTTGGGCGATTTGCAGAATGTCGGCACGGTCCATAAACCGTGCGGTCTCTGCAAGTCCTATCAAAGTTAGGGCGTTCCACTCGGTAAGGACCTTATCGTCGGCTGCAGGTCGAATGCGTGTGTCACGGATATTTAGGAGTTTACCTTTCGCACCTGCAACCATGGCCTCGAACGACTCGCTATCCAGGTCCCGGTCCGTTATGAAATCCTCGGGGAGACTTGTCAGGTGAAGTATGTTTTTTCCTTCGAAGTTTCCTCCGTCCGTGACACCATAAAGGGTTTGGATCAGTTCTGAGGTCCCTGGATCGTTGAGAGAATCATGGATCTCATTCGAATCCCATACGTAGAATTTACCTTCAACACCTTCAGAATCCGCATCAAGCGAGGCGAAGAATCCTCCCTCTTCATCTCTCATTTCGCGCGTAAGAAATTGAATAATCTCTTCGACGATTTTTCGGTATCGTGATTCTCCAGTAATTTGCCATCCATGGAGATAGGCTCTCATCAGGAGTGCATTGTCATAGAGCATCTTCTCAAAGTGAGGTACAAGCCATTCTGCGTCTACAGCGTAGCGATGGAAGCCTCCACCCAGGTGATCGTATATTCCTCCCATCCACATCCGATCCAAAGAATGTCGAGCGATATCCAATGCCAGTTTATCTCCCACCCGATGATGCTGGTGGAGCATGAATTCGATCGTAGATGCTTGAGGGAACTTTGGCGCAGATCCCCAGCCGCCATTCTTCCAATCGTAACCCTGGAAAATCGATTGGGCAGCTTGCTCGAGCAGCGCCGGGTCGAGGGATTTGCCTTCGGAGAGGTCGACGAGTGTGTTTGAAAGCCGATCTGTAAGCTGATCCGCTGACGATAACAATCGATCTCGGTTGCTATCCCATTCACCCTGGATGAAACTTAAAAGCTCCGGGAAGGAAGGCATGTTATACCGACGAACGGGAGGAAAATACGTCCCGCCATAAAATGGTTTTCCGTCTGGAGTTAGAAAAACCGACATCGGCCAACCACCTTGTCCCGTCATCGACACGACGGCATCCATATAGATTGAATCCAAATCCGGTCGTTCTTCTCGATCAACTTTGATGCTGATGAAGTGTTCGTTCATCATTTTTGCAATCTCCGGATTTTCAAATGATTCGTGCTCCATTACATGACACCAGTGGCATGCTGCGTAACCCACGCTCAAGAAAATCGGTTTGTCCTCTTTCTTTGCCTTATTAAGTGCTTCCTCACCCCATGGGTACCAATCGACAGGGTTTTGGGCATGCTGGAGTAAATAGGGTGAGATCTCATGTACCAGTCGATTTGCCATTCTATTTCCTCGAGAATTTATGATTTATCTGTGTGGGAAATGGACCATTCGTCTATACCAAGCTAAAAAACCGATGCAATATCTACATAGCATCATATCAGATTGATAACCTACCTTGACCACGCGGGACGAAAGTGAGAGCTCTTGGTCTCACGCGTCGGGCAGAGTGGTAGAATGGCGAGCATGTCGACTAAGAATATTCCCGGGATAGTCCGTTGGATCCCGGCTGTAGTGATCATGGGCATCATATTCTTCGCCTCTTCGAGGACGGCGAGTCAAATTCCGTTCTTTGGCCAATATGATGTGCTGTATAAAAAAGGGGGACATGCGATTGGATACGCGCTTCTGGGCATCGCATACTTTTTCGCGCTTCCGCCCAGGCTTTCGTCGGGATACCGTTTTTCGATCGCTCTTCTCATGGTTATTCTATTTGGGTTGAGCGATGAATTTCATCAGTCCTTCGTTGAAGGCAGGACGTCGAGTATGCGAGATGTGGTGATTGATACCGCAGGCGCTGCTTTTGCGCTTCTTATCGCAGCGATTTATTCCTCGAATTCGAGCTCAAACTCAACGGCTTGATCCTCATCCCAATTAGCGCCGGGAGTGAGCACGATATCATCAAAGAGACCATCTTGCTCTGCGATGATCTGATCTTGTTTGATAAGCTCGAGTACTGCCAGAAACGAGACTATCACTTCAAGCTTCGATTTCGCCCCCATAACTACACGTTTAAAAGATAAGGTTCCTGATTTTCTTAGCGCGCTGACGATCGAAATAATTTTGTCACGTACACGCACCCTGGGTATTGACACATCTCTTTCGAATGATCTTTCTTGCGGGGCATGCTCGAGGGCTTCGATCATAGCCTTGTGCAGGTGCTGAATTGTGATGCCTTCTAAATCGATCTTTGGCTCTGCCTCTGGCGGTGTTGAAATCCTTAAAAAGGTTTTCAATCCTGCTTTCTCTCTTTCGGAGAGCAGTACGGCTACCTGTTTATACCTCTTATATGCGATTAATTGCCGCGCAAGAGCATCTCCAGGATCCTCCTCCCCTGGTTCACGTATAGGAGGTCGGGGCAGGAGCGCTTCAGACTTGATCTGTACGAGCCGGGCAGCGATCACCAGAAAAGAGGCCAAATCCTCGAGTTGATACTCCTGGATTTGCTTCAGATAGGCCAAGTATTGATTCGTGACCTTAGCCAGAGATATCTTGGTGATATCGAATTCTGCGCGTTCAATCAATTCGAGCAGCAGATCAAGAGGTCCTTCAAATACCGGTAGTTGTACGGTGTACGACTGATCAGTGAGCATAGTTAGATCATGAGCGCGATCCCCAATATGAGAAGGATGACAAATAAGGCCGCCGAACCAATGGCGGCAATCGAGAGCAACTTTTTGTCTTTCTCTCGCTGGATCATCTCTTCTAACCGGGTGCGTGCCTCTCTTCGGCGGTCGATCTCGACAAACCCCTCCATCCTTTCTTCAGAGGCCTGTTTTCCTGATTGTTGAATGCCCTCAGCTTGCTGACGCATCTGGCGTTGGCGCAGTGGAGGGGATTGGGGTAGGTGGCGGCTGAGCACCTGACTGAACGATGTCAGGGGCTCTCCGCAATTCTGACATTCTTCTATCTGTGCAGGATTCGATTCTCCGCAAGATGGACAATTCTTCCCTTCCAGCTTCAGTGTAACTCCACATTGATCACATGAATATAAAGCCTCGTTCTGAGAAACCAATAAACCAGAGTTACAGACAGGGCAAGTGGCGTTTTCCAATTTCCTCCCTCCAGGGAGTATGATTTTGGGATTATACCATTCGCGATTTCTCTATAAACTTAAGGGTAAATGCGTGTAACATTTTTATCTCATAGTGCATCTTAAGGAAAGAGGTGATTTTATGAGTGAGGTACGACTTACCTTAGCAGAGAAGAATCAATTTGTGGGTGTAGATAGCACGAAACACGCGGTTGTCATCTCTGCACAAGATGAAAATAATGCCGAGGGGATGAAGCCATCGGATTTACTCTTACTCGCGCTAGGAAGCTGCGGTGCTGTAGATATTGTGAGGATATTGAAGAAGAAGAGGCAGATACTTCATGGTCTCTCGATCCATATCGCAGGGGATAATGAGGAAGATCCACCTTGGCGGTTCACGGGTATCCATATGCTCTACAAATTCCAGGGTGAAAATCTGGATCCGAAAGCCATTGAAAAGGCGATCGAGCTTGCTGAGACAAAGTACTGTTCCGTGGCGGCGACACTGCGGCCTCAGGTGAATATTACGAGCGATTTTGAAATTATTCCGTAAGCTGGTACGCTTATCAGCGAATAAATAATATAGGAGAGAATATGTTAAACGAACCCATTAATGTAACAGATGCCGCTTTCGACGAAGCTGTGCTCCAATCAGAACTTCCGGTTGTGGTGGACTTTTGGGCACCGTGGTGTGGTCCTTGTAAAATGGTCGGCCCAATTCTTAAGCAGATCGCAGATGATTATTCGGGAAAACTGATTGTCGCAAAGGTGAATACCGACGAAAATCCCGAGTGGGCGATGAAATTCGGTGTGCAAGGCATCCCCACGATGCTATTTGTATCTGAGGGTAATGTGCTTCACCAGCAGGTTGGGGCTGTTCCCGAACCCTTTCTACGAGAGATTGTAGATACGTTCTTGGAGACGGCTCAAGCTGAAGAAACTGCCTAGCGAGTATCTCTAATTACTTAAGACTTAGTATGCTACGAGGGAGGCATATCGTACCTCCCTCGTTCGAATTCTCCATCTGAGATAGAAGACGTCAGTGATCCTCTGGATGCGAATCTCGGTTACCTTTTAAGATTGTTCCGAAGATGACGCCTTCGATCTTGCGTCGTAATCTGCGCAGACTTGACCGTATTCGGGCGAAGAAGGAGATGATCCTCCGTCGTCTTTGTTTAGCAGCTGTGATAACCATCTCGGGTTTTACCCAGGTCACGGCTAAGGCGCCCCAGGTGAGACCGCCGCCAAATCCTACGAAGACCAGGTTGTCTCCATCATGAATTCTTTCTTCCCCAAAAGCCTCATAGAATGCAATAGGAATTGACGCTGTTGATGTATTCCCGTATTTTGAAAGGTTCATGTAGAATTTATCTGCTGGAAGCTTGAGACTACGAGCAGCTGTCTCAATGATGCGCTGATTCGCCTGGTGGGGAATCACCAGATCGATATCCTCCAACTCTAAACCCGCTTCAGCGACCACTTCCTTCGTCGCAGAAGCCATCACACGAGTGGCAAACCGGAAAACTTCGCGACCATTCATGCGGATGGTGTGCAGCTTTGCATCCACCGTCTCATGCGTAGTCGGTATTTTGCTGCCTCCAGCTGGGAGGCTGAGAAGATCTCCACCCGATCCATCGGAACGCATGATGCTGCTCAATACACCGCCAGGCTTCTCCCTGGCTTGAAGCACAAAAGCCCCGGCACCGTCACCGAAGAGAATACAAGTTGTCCGATCCTCCCAGTTGATCACACGCGAGAGGGTCTCTGCGCCTATCACAACGGCACTATCAATGGAGCCAGTGCGGATAGCTTGTGCAGCCATGTCCACCGCGTAGATAAAGCCCGTACAAGCTGCGGAGAGATCAAAAGCGCCCGCATTCACGGCGCCCATCATATCCTGAACCAGACTCGCCGTGGAAGGGAAAAAGTGCTCGGGAGTTGAAGTCGCAACGATAATCAAGTCAACTTCATGCGGATCGATATTGGTAGGCTCGATTGCCTGACACGCAGCCGCTGTCGCCAACGTGGCGGTGGTTTCATCGCTTCGCGCGATATGACGCTCTCGTATCCCAGTTCGGGATACAATCCACTCATCGTCGGTATCGACCATCTGGGCGAGTTCTTGGTTGGTGAGTACACGATCAGGTACCGCCATCCCCCAGCCGGTAATGTGGGCATATCTGGTCATGCGGATCCGACGCTATCATCAAGCTTGCTTAAGACAAGACAAGCGTTGTGCCCACCGAAGCCAAATGAATTGGACATTACCATCCTTACTTCACCTTTTCTGGCTTCATTAGGAACATAGTCAAGATCACAAGCAGGATCAGGCGTCTCTTGATTAATTGTTGGTGGGATGACGCCCTCCTCCATCACCTTTATGGAGAAGATAGCCTCGATCGCTCCAGCAGCTCCAAGTAGATGCCCTGTCATCGACTTTGTGGATGATATGGGGATTTTGTACGCCAATTCACCGAAGACTTCTTTTATTGCAGCAGTTTCACTGGGATCGTTCAATGGGGTACTCGTTCCATGCGCATTGATATAATCGATTTTCTTGGGCTCCACATCTGCATTTTTCAAGGCAAGATCCATGCACTTTGCTGCGCCTGCGCCAGAAGGCGCTGGTGCTGTAACATGGAAGGCATCGTTGGTTGCACTGTATCCTTGAAGCTCTGCCAGAATTGTGGCCCCTCGAGCTTTTGCATGCTCAAATGACTCGAGGATGAGCGTAGCGCCGCCTTCGCCAATCACAAAGCCGTCTCGATCGAGATCAAATGGTCGTGAAGCCCCTTCTGGATCATCGTTGCGCTTCGAAACAGCATCCATTACGTTGAAGCCAGCGAGTGCAACTGGGACGATGGCGGCCTCGGCTCCCCCTGCGACCATGGCATCTGCAACCCCGCGGCGGATCATTTCAGCGGCTTCGCCAATCGCGTTCGCGCCCGAAGCGCAAGCAGTCACAATGGCCATATTGGGACCGCGCAATCCGAATTTGATTGCGACATAGCCTGAACTCGAATCTGGCAGCATCATGGGTACCATGTGAGGGTTTACCCATCGTGGTCCTTTCTCCAGGTACCGATTCGTACCTGCTAGAACCGTGGATACTCCCCCAATTCCGGTACCTATGACAACACCGACTCGATCCCGATTGCCATCCGTGATTTCCAGTTTTGACTGTTGGAGCGCTTGACTGGAAGCTTCTAGTGCGAATTGGGTGAATCGATCAGTTCTCCTCGCTATTTTCCGGCCAAGCGAGGCTTCAGGATCGAAATTCTTAACTTCTCCACCAAAACGGGTCTTAAAGCCATTTGTATCAAATAACGTAATTGGACCGACGCCAGATTTTCCAGCAACGATACTTTCCCAGGTTGTCTTAACGCTATTACCCAGCGGACTTACGCAACCCATTCCTGTGACAACAACACGTTTTCGAGGCATGCTTCCCTCCTTAACATGGATAAGCCTAATCTTGTAATTGTTACTGGCTACTCGGATTTGTATAACACTTCTCTCACCAGTTAGGTACGCTGGTATTTGAGCACCGTATGCTAGAATCAAGCGACGATTACAAGGAGGATAATAGCCACACCCATTTATTACTTTGGTGGGTTGCGGATTTGAAATCCATGCTGCTGGTTACAGGTGGAACCGATTTTATAGGTAGGGCTGTGCTTAAGAAGCTTGCGGATTACGACTATCCCGTACGCCTCTTATTGCAGCCTTCACAAGCATCACCTAAACTTCCTCCAGGTGTTCGAGTCGATGTCGCACTTGCATCCCTAAACGATGCGCGAGGTGTTCGAGCGTCTCTTGTGGGCGTGGAGAAGGTCATTCATCTCGCAGGCAACCATCTGGAAAACTCTTCTGGTGATCTCGGATTAGCGGACGTTCAAGGTACTCGAATTCTCTCAGAAGCTGCCGCGGATGCAGGTGTAAAACATATTCTCTATCTTAGTCTCCTGGGTGCAGAACGCTCCTCGGCATTCCCGCTGTTAAGAAGTCGGGCTTACGCAGAACAAGCCATCCATGAGTTTGGAGTTCCCGCTACGATCATCAGGACAGGTCTGCTGTATGGAGAGGACGATCAATTCACAACATCGCTTGCAATTCTTCTGGCAATGTCTGTGTTTTTCTTTCCGATGCCAGGAGATGGCTCTATCACCACGCAGCCTCTGTGGGTTGATGATCTCGCAACCTGTATTACCTGGGCTTTGGATGATCCTGATGCTGTCGGTCAGGTTTATGACATAGGGGGACCCGAATATCTCACTTTTAAACAAATTGTACAGATGGTCATTCAAGAGACGGGAACACAAAGGATCTTGATTTCTGCGCGCCCACCTTACTTGCGTGCTGGCGCCTGGGTGATGGAAAGAATGCTGAGATATTCGCCCGTGACCACTCGATGGCTGGATTATTTCGCCGTGAGTAGAACGACCGATCTAAATAATCTACCTCAGGCTTTCGGATTAAGTCCTACCCGAATGGAAGAAAAGTTGGGGTACTTGCGCGGACAAAACTGGGGCTGGGAACTTCTTCAAAAGCAGTTCCAATCAAATTAATGGAGGCGTTTATGGGAGGGGATGTCATCGTTCGTGCGCTGCGCTCTCATGACGAGATGCTTGCAGTCGAAGAGTTATCGCGTCTGGTATGGCCGAGCAGTGAAACCGACATCGTACCAGATCATTTATGTCTTGCGATCGCCCACAATGGGGGTCTGGTGCTGGGCGCTTTCGAATCAGATGAACTGGTTGGTTTCCTGTTGGGCTTTCTCGCTACGGATGGTGAAAGTCCTCCCGAATTGGCGATGACGTCCTTAAAGCACTGGTCCCATCAATTGGGGGTTCATCCAGATCACAGGAATAAGGGTATCGGATTAAATCTTAAGGTTGCTCAAAGGGAATTTGTGCTTGGCCAGGGAGTCAGATTGGTGACGTGGACGTATGATCCTCTTCGCAGCGTGAATGCGCATTTGAATATTCGACGGTTGGGAGCTGTCTGCCAGACGTATTTGCCTGATGCCTACGGAACGATGAGAGATGCGCTCAACATCGGTGTATCTTCTGACAGATTCCAGGTCGATTGGTGGGTGACGTCCCATCGAGTAGAGGTTCGCCTTGCTCAATCACGAGAACCCTTGAAGCTCTCTGATTATATGAGTGCGGAGATCCAGACGCTCAATACGGTAACCGTTTCAAGCAATGGATTTATTGAGCCTGGGGAAAGTATTGAGCAGCCCGGATCAAGCCTTGCGATGGTTGAGATTCCTTCTAATTTTCACAAAATCCGAAGTGAAGATCTGTCACTTGCGACTCGATGGCGCGAGCATACTCGCGAGGTGTTTGAGATGGCGTTCAATGCGGGTTATATCGTCACCGATTTTGTCTTTGAAAAAGAGAGTGGAGATCCTCGTTCATTCTATGTGCTTTCCTACGGTGAGGCGACCTTAGGATGATCAGGTACAGGTCAAAGCACAGCATCAGGTATCTTCTTTAACCCCGGGATGACCATTGGGTATAGAGTGGAGAGCTGGGGTTCTGTATGGCGCGGGCATCATCCCAGCTGGGGTATGAACTGGCGGAAAAAATCGATAAGCAAATCAAGCCAGGCGGCACCTGCAAGTGCGAAAATGAGCATCTTAAAAATCTTCCCAATCGAAGTCCAGAATAAGAAGCTGAGCACGGGAAAGCCAGTCGCACCTGCAACAGCGCCAGCAAGATCGAATAGCGGATTGGGAATGAAGGCTAGAAACATGATGAGCCATCCCCCAAATCTATCTGTTAAATCCTCGAGAGTAGCATAGAAATTTGCTCTCTCCACAATTCCTTGACCGCTAAAACCCGCAAGGTAGCCGGTTAACTCTCCAAAAGCCGCGCCAAGCCCTGCTGCAATGGCTACACCTACGGGGTTCAACACGGCACCCATGGCGAAACTTAAAGCAATGCTGGGAGCGGGAAAAAAAATCGTGGCATTCGCGAGCAGGGAAAGTATGAAGATACCAGGGTAGCCGTACGCTTCAAAGTTCTCAATCTCATCACGCAGCAGGTATACGCCGACGGTGACGAGAATTACGGTGAGGAAAGCAAGGATACGCGCTATGCGCAGCGGCCACCCGGCTTGCCTTCTTTTCTCTGTCACGAAATGGTGATCTCAATCGTCTTTATACTGACAGCAGGCGCATCTGTATCGCTCGGATCACGGACAGGGATGGACATTAGCACATCGAGACCATCTTCAACTTTTCCAAAGACAGTGTGTTTGCCATCCAACCATGGAGTTGCCATGTGCGTAATGAAGAACTGAGAGCCGTTTGTATTGGGACCAGCGTTCGCCATAGATAAGACCCCAGGTTCATCATGCTTGAGGGATGGATTGAATTCATCCCCGAAGTTGTATCCAGGACCGCCGCGACCTGTTCCTGTTGGATCTCCTCCCTGCACCATAAAATTATCAATAACTCGATGGAATATGCCCCCGTCGTAAAAGCCCTCTTCGCTTAAAAAAACAAAGTTATTCACCGTTATTGGTGTTTCTCGCGAATAAAGAAGAACCTTTATCGTGCCAAGATCGGTCACGATACTAGCATGATAGGTTTTGTCCAGCTCGAGCTGCATCGTGGGTGGTTGCTGGTACTGCTTTGAGGTCATTTGTACTCCTTTAGAGTGAATTGATTTCTATTCCAATTATCGATTGCTGAAGAGGTGTTCAACTCTCGCTACGAGCATATCCATTGCTACAGTGTTTAATCCACCCTCCGGGATTATGACATCCGCATGGCGTTTAGATGGTTCGACGAATTCCAAGTGCATCGGACGCACGGTTGTTTCATATTGATGAATGACAGAATCGACGTTGCGCCCGCGCTCGACGATGTCTCGCCGCAGTCGCCGGATAAAACGGATATCGGGTGGCGTATCTACGAATATTTTCACATCAAATAATGGTCGAAGTGACGATTCCGCGAAGATAAGTATCCCTTCGACGAGGATAACCGGCTGTGGTTCGATCGTCTCTGTTTTGGATGTCCGCGAGTGGTTTGTAAAATCGTATACCGGGATCTCTACGCTCTGCAATAATTTTAATTTTTCCAGATGACTTACCAGGAGGGGTGTGTCGAGGGAGTCTGGGTGATCAAAATTGATCATCTCTCGCTGGGATGTTGACAGCTCAGTGAGGTCTTTGTAGTAGGCGTCGTGTGGGAGAAATCCAAGGTTATCTGCGCCGACCCGGTCGAGAATGACGTTTGCGATTGTCGTCTTACCGGAGCCTGTACCTCCGGCGATTCCGATGATGATTGGGGGCGATTTTTGATCCATATGGACATTATACGCAACTGAGGTTGATATGAAAGGGTGAATGTGTCCTTAGTGGAAGTCGATCTCTGTTTAATTTTCGGACGATTCGAGGGATGAGAAGATGGGAAGGCAAAAACTTGAAGCTGCAGCTTGGAAAAAAGTAGAGCCAGCGAAGGGAATCGAACCCTTGACCCATCGCTTACGAAGCGATTGCTCTGCCTTGTGAACTACACCAATAATGGGCGAGATATTCAATATCTACAAATGGCATTCATTGACACAGTCATTATGTTTAACGTTTGTGTAAAAGGAGGCGACAACTAGTTGACCTCGGTTCTATCAGAACCTCATTTTCCCTCAGCCTGTTCTCCTCAAATTGGGAGCCTCTTTATCATTCCATTGAATATTGAATGTATAGCACCATCCATGAAAACACCCTTTTCAATATGTAAAAAGGGCATTCCTGGAAAACCATCGGAGTTTATAGCTGCAAGCGCCTCATCCACAGTGAGGCGCTCTGCCATTGAGCTACAGGCACCATGCCACAGGGGAAAAGAAGGAAATACCCTGCCTTCCGAATTTGAATGAGGGGCTTTTTTTAGCAGGAAAGAACGATGGTTCCAAATGGATTCGTATCTGTTTTATTGGCAAGAAAATTTAAGCTAATCTGACGTTTTACTAAGTGCAGGAGTTTCGTCAGTCATCATCTGGCAGAGCATCAGCTAAAGCTGCCAAGACATCTCCATGACAGGCTTTGGGTGCACACCAGCAGGCAATGCGTTTACCCTTAAGTTCGTGCAGTGCATCCATCAATTCAGCTTGATCGACAATCCATTCTCGATATGCTGCGATTACACGCTGGCGTTCTGCATCACTCTCACCCTGCATGACAAAGGGGTTTCCCCATTTGCTGGCCTCCAGCCCTTTTTCAGGGACCGCTCTTCCGATGTAGACATCGTACTCATCATTCTGATTGTGTACTACCGTGGTAGTCATTGATCCTCCTTAGTTAGGTTAGGATTGTTGTTGTGACCCACAGACTTTGCACGGTCAAACCACTCACCAACCACCAAAATGATGAGGAAGACTACTCCACCGATGATCTTGGTTACTGGACTTTCGCACAGAGTCAGTATAGCCGAGTTTTTATCTGCCAGAAAGAAACCAGGACATGTGCAGGCCCGAGATCCTTTAATGGAATATCTACCGCCCATTCAGTAAAACTACCGACTGAATATTCGTAGTTAGTAATAGTCTTTGGGCTGCGGAGGAGTGCCTTCTTGCTGAGGATAAAGTCATCATAGGCTTCAAGAATGAGGAGCTTATTATAGCAGCTGAGAACGATGGTTCCAAGCAGCCTGTGATTAAGTCCAATTCAATCAAGTTATCACCTTACAAGACAGGGGCTATGTAAATATACAAAAGAGCCAGCGAAGGGAATCGAACCCTTGACCCATCGCTTACGAAGCGATTGCTCTGCCATCTGAGCTACGCTGGCATGGAAGGATTATCA
>JBGUDT010000014.1:6640-13384 GCA_041821665.1 Anaerolineales bacterium | reverse complement strand
CCTCACCCGCGAGCTCGGTCGAAGGGGCGTTGGAGTCGATATTTTTACCCGCTCACAGGATGAGCATGTACCGCATGTGCTCCACGATCTTGGATTTGGAAATAGGATTGTACATATTGAAGCGGGCCCAGAAACGCCTCTTGGGAAAGACGAACTTGCCAATTATCTTCCGAAATTTGTGAACGGGATCACGAAGGTCACTCAATCCAAATCGCTGCGTTACGACTTAATCCACAGCCACTATTGGCTATCAGGTCTTGCGGCTCTAGATCTGCGGAGCAAGTGGAACATCCCTGTGATTCATATGTTCCATACATTGGCTGTCATGAAGAATAGGGTTGCACAGGCTCCTGATGAAGTGGCATCCTCCAGGAGAGTGGAAGCCGAGAAGCGATTGATAAGAGAAGCAGATCGGATCATCGCGGCTACACAGGCTGAAGTCGCACAGATACAGTGGTTATACCGTGAGAATACGGATAGGGTTGAGGTGATCCCGCCTGGCGTGGATACAAGCCGTTTCTATCCGATATCTGTTGATGAAGCCAAAGAATTCATCGGGCTGCCGTCAGATACAAAGGTCATCCTGTATGTCGGGAGGATCGAACCCCTCAAAGGAATCGATACCTTGATGCGCGCTGTTGCCACCATGAAAGAAGCCGGCGTAAATGATCGATTTCCCTTTTGTGTAGCCATCATCGGTGGGGAGCTTGAGGATGAAGATGCAGGGTTAAGTGTAGAAATGGAAAGATTGACTAATCTGCGAGAAACAGAAGGAGTCGGGGATAACGTTAGCTTTCTAGGAAGTCGGGATCAGGACACACTTCAGTATTACTATTCTGCTGCCGAGGTGGTTGTTGTTCCCTCACATTACGAATCATTTGGCCTGGTAGCCCTTGAGGCGATGGCGTGTGGTACACCGGTGGTTGCCTCTGAGACAGGTGGCTTGGCGTTCCTGGTGCGGGACGGTGAGACGGGATTTCACATACCTGCTGGCGATTCCGCTTCGTTAGCCCAACGATTAACGGATCTACTGGAAAACGACGAGCTGCGGACAAGATTGGGCAGACAGGCGGCAGAATATGCAAAGCAATATAATTGGACGCTGATTGCGGATCAAATGTTGGAGTTGTATGGATCCGTGATGCCCAAAACGGCATGATGGATCGATGCAGATACTTCCCCGCCAGTTTTTATTCCATCCCCATAAATTTTTGTGTCATGCCATGGTGTCAATTGTAAACTTCGAAACTGGTCCAGAGAATGCGTCATCCAAATATAAATTATCGTAAGGGGTCTTTGTTAAGATGGGTACCTAAATGTGGAGTACAATGTCCATGTTCCATGTAGATAATAAATCAGAGGCAATTGTTACTATTCGAAACACGAAAAAGGCATATGAAAGCTAAAAATTATTTTCTAGATATGGATGGGGTGCTTGTAAGTGGAAAAACCTTGATCCCGGGAGCTGATAGTCTTCTCCAGCGAATCGAGGATGCTAATGCAGAGTACCTCGTGCTGACAAACAATTCGGTCTACACGCCAGGTGATCTCGCCCATCGACTGAGTTCCATTGGACTCAGGGTTCCAGCAAATCGAATCTTTACCTCAGCTCTTGCCACAGCAAGGTTTCTGGATTCACAAAACCCACATGGTAAAGCATTCGTTATCGGTGAGAGTGGTCTGACGGAGGCGATCCATTCCATCGATTATGTCATTACCGAGATTTCACCTGATTACGTCGTCCTCGGTGAAACTTTAAGTTACAACATGGTCACAATAACAGAAGCTGTACAGTTGGTTGATGCCGGAGCTAAGTTTATCGCCACTAATCCTGATCCTTGTGGGCCATCGGAAGCCGGAATTGTTCCAGCGACTGGCGCGCTGGCAGCCTTGATTGAAAAAGCCACTGGGACCGCGCCACTGTATATCGGAAAACCAAATCCTTTTATGATGAGGGCGGCGCTGTATCATCTCGGCGTGCATTCGGAAGACACCGTCATGATTGGAGATCGAATGGACACGGATATAATCGCAGGCATCGAGAGTGGTCTTGAGACGATATTGGTGTTGACGGGTGTGACCCGAGCTGATCAAGTTTCGAGTTTTCCCTACCAACCTTCACGGATTGTCAACACACTTGATGAAGTTGAGATAGAAACCGTAGCTCAATAGCTGAGTAGTAAATTAACCAAGGTTCAGAGGGATGAAGTATGCTTGCTGTCGTTGTTATTCTTTTGGTGCTTTTATACCTTGTCTTGAAAGCCACCGGCCTCCTTGATGAGCTAATCCGAATTCAAAGGAATCCCGGCGAAAACACATGGAGTCAGTTCTTCCTAAAAGAGGAACCGGTTGAGGAAGAGCGTCTGGAAATCTATCGCGAATTCTTTGAAGATGATTCTGATCCCGATAACGAGCAATAAATAAAACCAAGTGGAGTGTCCTAATACGATCGAATAGCTGTGTGTGGCGCCCCAGGAATTGTGAGAACAAGGGATAAGGCGAGAAGGGATCTGGCACGACGGCTCGCCTTTTTGAACAGCCCCTCAGTTTATTTTACTCTTTCCCCGTTACTTTCCCATGAAGTCGTAACACAAGCGTCAAACTAGTCACATGCTTCTAAAGCGCCTTGCGCGTCTATGAAGGGCCTAACACCACGCATTACTTCGACCACGCCTTCGATACGAACACAATCCCCAGGACCAAACTCGGAGTATGTCTGTGTTCTGTCCGCGATGGCAAACGTACCTGTGTCCTCGCTGAAGATGGCCAAGTAGGGCATACTCGCGTTGACCCGAAACCACCGTTTTAATTCACCAGTGGCACAGAGGGTTTGACCGCTTTGCGCTAAAGTGATCTGGTCCCAGATAAAACATTCAAGTTCTGGCGTCTCTGTCGCGAGTAAAACACCGGCAGAGGTGGTTTCTGTACTTGCGGCATTCTCATCATTCGTGGGGGATCCCTCTGTGATCTTCGTCTCAGATGATTGGGGCGTTTGGTCATTTTCGGAGCTTCCTATTGCTGATATATCGATGTTTCGCAAGATGAAGAAAGCAAGAAAGATGATGATGGCCGCTCCGAAGACGCCCACCGCAATCTTTGCAATATTAGACGAAAAGAACGAAGGTGATTCGGTCTCAAGTTCTTCGACTTCGATTGCAGGTCGTAAATCAGCGAGAGGATCAAATTCATCGTCTGGGTTCAGACGTCGTTCATGCAATGCTGCCAATCCGGCGTCTTCAAAAGGCTGGGGATCAGGAGCATCAAATACACTTTCCCTGGGAACATCTTGAGGGGGGGGCGAAACGACATCACCCGCGATATCAGGCGGCTCTTCAGCCTGCGTTTCGGGTTCTGACTGCCGCGTAATTCGAGATAAGAGACTCTCGCCTTCTTCCTCGGCAGCACCCAACATGCCAGTTTGGAGAACACCGCTCACGTCCTTCGAACATAATGGGCAGCGGTCAATACCGCGCTCGATCCACTCTGCACAGAAGGGACATTTTTGCAGACTCGTGAGCCAGAGCGGGGGTTCTACATCTTGCCTGCAAAAACGGCAGATTACGGCTTCATCTTGAATTTCACGATTGCAATGTGGACAATTACGCATGAAATTCCTCGTCTTGGATCCTATTTTATACGCATCGTTATCAGATGCAATGTGTCGAAAGTGCTAAATAAATGAGCGGTCGACATTTGACCGCTCAGCTTGGTATGTTCGAACCTGATTAATTCTCCCGATTATGTGCCAGAGGTTCCAGCGAGCTTCGCATCAATAAATTGTTTATGAGAGAGTTTTAACCCGTATGCGACGGTGCGAATTTCCTCAGTCTCATCGAAGGATGCATTGCCATCCGCGGCCGCAATTCGGAACAAGGCTGTTACAAATTGTTCCCTTTCCGTGACCGTTGTCAACGACACCAACTCGCGCGTCACCCGGAAGAAATCCATCCCTTTTCCAACTTCCGTAATCGCAACTTCTGCGACAAAGGTTGCAGCTTCTGGGCTCAGACTCCAGTATTCTCCCAGGACGTTTACAATCCGATCATATTCATCACCCGAGATACTGTCATCGACATCAGCAATGCGTGCAAGCATGCCGCCCGCCAGACTGAGCCTTCGAACCTCGTCGTCAGGGAGATTTAATTCAGCCTCTCCCAGATCCAGGCGCCTTCGTACCTCATAATAAATTTTGTTGTCCACAAAATCGTTGAGATATTTTTCTCGATTTGGTGATCCATCAACACTCGTTGACCTGCGATCAATGGGTTTTTTCAGGAGTGCACCAAGTGGTTTTAGTACGCCGGAATTTGGAGAACCTATCGCTTCGGAAACTTCTGCAAGTGTAGTTTCCTCCTCCGCACTTACGACACCATCAGCGCGTACCAGTTTGTCTAATGTACTCAAGACGAGGTCTTTGTCTTCCTGAGAATGAATTTGAGCGCGGAGGTCGTCTACGAGCCGTTCACGCTCATCCTCACCCACGGGTGAGTCCATATAAATCTCAAGTTGTGCCCAATCCTTAGCGGTCATACCCTCAACCTGGAAGAGAAGATCCTTAAGGCTGTTTTGTTCTTCAATGCTTATAGAGCCGTCTACCCAGGCTGCGGCGATGATGACTTTTGCAAGAGCGTAGATCAATTCCTCATTAACCATTCCGTACACCTTCCCATCTGTGATCACCCTGATCCAAGAAGTCCTCCGAGGTAAAACATATCGATTGAAACCGCAGTCAGAGTGTTTTGATTTAGTGTGATTAATTATACCTGTCTCAGCGCTGGTTTGTGATAATGTATCTAGATATGACGCATTTATCTCGGTTGGAAAATCGACCACAAACAATCTACATCCCATGTCTCATTTGGCGGATGTCACGACCGCTGCAGTTGATTGCTGTCAGTATGGTGTTCGCCTGGGGCGTTATCGTGGCGTCTGTGGAACACCCTCTTTATATAATTCAATTAATTGTCGGATTTGCGGCGCTGATGGCCGTGACCGTAAGCATCCATCTGATTAACGAATATGCAGATGTAGAAACGGACGCACTTACACAGCGTACGGCTTATTCTGGTGGAAGCGGCGCACTTTCTGAAACGGGAGCCTCGCCTGCCATTGCGCTGGTCGGGGCTTGGATCGCCCTACTGGTGGGTGTCTTGATTGCTATCATTGGAGTGCTGACCGGTCCAATCTCAATTCAGGCGTTCGGATTGCTTATGCTTGGAGCCTTCTTCGGATGGATGTACTCCGTCAGGCCTCTGGCACTGGCGTGGAATGGATGGGGAGAACTAGACAACTCACTTTTAGGGGCGTTGCTTCTGCCATTATTTGGATATGTCCTGGCACGAGGATCCCTTAACTGGTCCACAATATTTTTATTCCTTCCATTTACGGGGCTTGCCTTTTTAAATCTTCTTGCGACGACATGGGCGGATAAGGAGGCGGACGGCATCGTGGGCAAGCAAACGCTCGCGGTGAAGTGGAGCGAGAGGAGGCTGCGAAGGTTATATTTGACAGTAGGAACCTTAACGTATCTCATCATCGTCTTCCAGAACTTCATGCAATTCCCCCGTTACGTTATTTTGGTGGGTTTCCTTACTTTTCCTCTCTCAATTTGGGGGTTCCACACATACACACGGAAACAAGACCCCTCACCATCTGTCATCGCCATGAGTGTTTACATGACCCTCCAGATCGGTGTGTGGTTATTACTTTCCCGCACGTAGTGCGCATAGACAAAAGAGAATCGTTGCCTATCGTTTTTCCTATTTACTCGATGACATGACAATTTACGATGCTCATGTATGTATGTGCACACGTTCAACCTGTTATTATTTCGGCTAAAATCAGCATAAATACACAAGATCAAGAGGGCGGGCTGATGGACAGGGAGAGGCCAGATACGAAGGACGCTATACAAACCGGATCACAGCGATCTTTCTTAAGCGAGTGGTTGAAGATGGATGACAGGTCCGTTACGGACTTGATCCATGGGCTCGTCTATGCTCGTTGGCCATACCTCTATATTGGAATAGGCAAGGGAGATCACCCTGTCAATGAAACCCTCAGACCTGCTGTTCATTTTTACAATAAGGTTCGTGAACGTATTTCAATCGGAGAGTCTGAATCCGGAGATTTTTCCGATGGCTATCATGGCAAAGTAGTCCCCCTGAGCTCGGCTAAACAGCTGGTCACGGTAAATGAAGATGTCGAGTTCAGAAATCTCGAATCCATCATCCCTTATCCAAAGGCTCGGGACATCATCCTTAAGAATCCCGATCACATCGTTGCTCTTGAATGTCCCTGCCGCTCATCACTGGATGATCCCTGTCTGCCGCTGGATGTCTGCCTCATTATCGGGGAACCATTCAGCAGCTATATACAAAAACATCATCCTGAAAAATCAAAATGGATTACGCCTGACCAGGCTCAACAAATTCTTGAAGCCGAACAGGCTCGCGGTCATGTCCATCATGCGTTTTTTAAGGATGCGATGCTCGATCGATTTTACGCAATCTGTAATTGCTGTCCGTGTTGTTGTGGTGCGATGCTATCCATGCGGCGTGGAACTCCGATTCTTGCTTCATCGGGGTATGTTTCTCGACTGGATGAGGATCTATGCATAGGTTGCGGCAATTGTGTAGATGCCTGCCCATTCGGTGCCATTATGCTGAAAAACTCTTGTGTAAGCATTATTGAGGACATATGTATGGGATGTGGCGTCTGTACGACGGTTTGTTCAGAAGGGGG
>JBGUDT010000014.1:0-6541 GCA_041821665.1 Anaerolineales bacterium | reverse complement strand
CTTGAGCCTCGCTTTAGAACCGAGCAAAGGTGCACCGCTAGAGATACATCGCCTAATGGAGGAGGCTCAGCATCTCCCGAGCTCCGGATATTAGTCCACACGACAGTGGGGGCCTGCTGGCGGAATTGACGAATCCCGAGAAATATTTATAAGCTAACTCTCGATTTAATACCACGATTCCCACGATTTCCTGCATGCTGAACCTGATCGTTATTACAACGTGATTGAACCCTGCTATGTCTTTGATGGTATGTACTTCAATCTGTCCTATTATGTTCCACTTAAGGAATCCCGAAGCGGATGTTGCTGAAAATCCTTCATACCTTACATCAGGCTGGGATACTGGCTATAATACTATTCGGCTGAAAAAAGCTTTACTACGAACCATGACGAGAGGACACAGGATATACGCCAATGAGTGTGAGTCAACTTGCCAGGACCATTAAAGAGTCTCCAACCTTAAGACTCAACGAAGAAGCCCGGATACTGCGTGCGAAAGGCGAACCAGTGATACATCTGGGCGCTGGGGAACCAAAGAATAAGGCGCCCATCACGGCGCTTCTGAGTTCGTCCGCTCGATTGAACCTGGGCGACATAAAATATACGCCTACGGATGGATTACCATCGCTTAAGAAGGCCATAATTCGGTGTACAGAAGATTATTATGGAAGACTTGCCTCACCTGAAAATATCATCGTCACGACAGGTGCAAAGCAAGCGCTATACAATATCCTCTTTTCTATCGTAAACCCTCAAGATGAAGTCATCCTACTGGCGCCATACTGGGTGAGCTACCCAGAGATGGTGAAGATGGTCTACGGTATTCCCGTGATCGTCACCCCGGAGGACGGCTCATTTCATCCGCGCATGGAAGATATCGAGCAGGCTGTGAGCTCGTATACGAAGGCGATCATCGTCAACAGCCCCAATAATCCTTCGGGCGTTATCTATGATGAAACCTTCATGAAAGAAATCGTCGAATATTGCGAGAAGAAGGGCATCTATCTGATCCTCGATGATATTTATCACACACTCGTATTCGATGGGAAGCAGGCGATTCCGGCATATAAATTCACAAAAGAAGATCTCGAAACGACTCGATTAATTGTGGTTAATGGTGTGTCGAAACAGTATGGAATGACAGGCTTTCGAATAGGATGGGTCATCGCACCCAGAAAACTTGTCGAGGTGATGACCAATGTCCAGGCACAAATGACTTCGAACGCCTCGGTAGTGTCCCAGGCGGCTGCAGAGGGGGCGCTTACGGGTGTACAAAGCGTGGTTGAAAGCCTCAGGCTCACGATCCAGAATAACCGTGATGTCATGATGCAGGAGCTCTCGACATTTGAGGGCGTGCGTGTGACGCGACCGAACGGGACGTTTTATTGCCTTCCCGATTTCAGGGCGTTTAATGAAGATTCAATCGAGTTGGCGAAGTTCTTGTTGTCAAAGGCGCTCGTCGTCACAGTTCCTGGAGCATCGTTTGGGATGGAAGGTCACCTTCGATTGAGCTATGCCGGTACCGTGAAGGATATTAAAGAAGGTATTGAACGAATTAAGTGGGCACTTGACCCGAATTCGCCTAATGAGATCTACATCGGAGATAGAAAAATTATCAGGGATTGGCTATGAACAACATACTGAAGATAAAAACCCCCGCACAAGCACAGGCGAAGGCGCTTCAGGCTGACTATGGATTGAAGAATCATGGGTTAAAGAATCTCAACCAGGTCTATTGGAACTTGCCACCAGAGTCTTTGTACGAGGAGATCGTGTTTCGAGGTGAAGGACAGATTACGCAGCACGGTCCTATTGTCGTAACCTCGGGAAAACATACCGCTCGCGCGGCTAATGACAAATTCATCGTTCGTGAACCCACGACAGAAGATCAGATTTGGTGGGGGGAATATAATCGTCCTTACAGCACAGATAAATTCAATGAACTCATCAGCCGGCTCCAAGGCTACGTTCAAGGGCGAGACTTATTTGTCCAGGATTGCTACGCCGGAGCGGATCAAGAATACCGCATGCCGGTTCGTATCATCACGGAGTTCGCATGGCACGGTCTCTTTGCGCGAAATATGTTCATCCTCCCCGAGAGCGCAGAAGAGTATCGTCAACATATACCCGAGTTCACCGTCCTTGCTCTACCTTCTTTCAACGCATTCCCGCCCATTGATGATACTAGGTCAGCCACATTCATCATCGTCAATTTTGAGCAGCGTCTTGCAGTGATCGGTGGTTCAGCGTACGGTGGGGAAATCAAGAAATCGATCTTCTCGGTTTTAAATTTCCTGCTCCCCCTCGAAGGCGTGATGCCTATGCACTGTTCAGCCAATGTGGGGGACGATGGGGATGCGGCGCTTTTCTTCGGACTTTCAGGAACAGGAAAGACGACACTCTCTGCAGATCCAAAACGCAGACTCATTGGTGATGATGAGCATGGCTGGAGCGATAGGGGTGTCTTCAACTTTGAGGGGGGTTGTTATGCGAAGGTGATTCAACTTTCCCCATCTGCCGAACCCCAAATTTATGCTTGTACTGAACGTTTCGGCACGATACTCGAGAATGTCATCTTCGATCCAGTCACCCGACAGATCGATCTCGATGATGATGAAATCACGCAGAATACGCGCGCTTCCTATCCGTTGAATTTCATCCAAAACTCGATTCCTGACAAGCTGGCAGGGCACCCAAAGAATATTGTTTTACTCACATGCGATGCCTCTGGCGTCATGCCCCCCATCGCGAAGCTCTCTACCGAGCAGGCGCTTTACCAATTCATCTCAGGCTATACGGCGAAGGTGGGCGGGACAGAGGTGGGGTTAGGCGAAGAGCCCGAGATTACCTTCAGCACATGTTTTGGCGCGCCATTCATGGTTCATCATCCATCATTTTATGCGGAAATTCTACGCAAGAAGATTGAGCGGTATGGTGTAAATACATGGCTGCTGAACACGGGTTGGGTGGGGGGCGCCTATGGAGTAGGAAAACGGATCAGCATCTCCTACACACGAGCATTGCTCCATGCAGCGTTGAGTGGGTCTTTGCTCGATGTTGAGTATGCAGAAGATCCGGTATTTGGGTTTCTGGTGCCGAAATCGTGTGACGGTGTACCGGCAGAAGTGCTCGATCCAGCTTCCTCGTGGCCTAGTCAAGAAGAATATATGGATAAATATACGCAGTTGGCAACCAGATTCACAGAAAATTTTCGCAAATTTGCACCAAATTGTCCTCAAGAGATTGTCGAGGCTGGACCTAAAAACTAATAAGTTCCTCATAATTGGAGGGTTCCAGAGAGCCGGGGAAAAGACTATAATTCACCGGTTCTCTTTTTTTCGCTCACGTATACTGAACAGCCATTTTCGGCTTGAGCATGGGAGCACGCGGCCTAATTAGATAATGACGAAGCATAATCAGGGGTTAGATGGCTGATAATAGAAAAATCAAACCAGAAATATCAAAGTGGGCAGTTGGCTGCCTCTCCTTGGCATTCATTGCGAGTGTGCTCGTCGCCGCGTTTGTCCTCCATACCGCAGTTCGAGACCTAACCGCATCCTACACTGGCGTTGGGCTAAATCCGTTCGCGGGAGTTATTGGGGATCCACAGGATGGCCCACCATCACCAGACGCGACACCGACACTGGTAAGTTTGCCCGCAGAGCCTGTTCCCTGGGATGGAAAATCCCGCGTTACCATGCTCATCATGGGCGTGGACTATCGTGACTGGATTGCCGGTGATGACGCTCCTAGAAGCGATACGATGATGCTCGTGACAGTAGATCCTCTCACGGGTCAGGCGGGGATGTTGTCTATTCCAAGAGATCTGTGGGTAGAAATACCCGGATTTGGGCATAACCGCATCAATACCGCGTACATGCTCGGTGAAGCATACAATCTTCCAGGCGGCGGACCCGGTCTCGCGATGCAAACGGTTGAAGACCTCATCGGAGTCCCCATTCAGTTTTACGGTGTTGTCGACTTTTTTACTTTCGAACGCATGGTTGATGAGATCGGGGGGATCGACGTTCTGGTAAAGAATAGGATTAAGATCTCACCAATCGATCAGCCATCTCACTGGCTACTGCCAAAGGCATACCATCTCAATGGCGCCGAGGCGCTGGCTTACGCCAGGGTGAGGAAAGGGGAAGATTCTGGCGGGGATTTCGGCAGAGCCGAACGACAGCAGCAGGTAATTCTTGCAATCGTTGACCGTGTCGTTGGTTTTGAGATGCTGCCAACGCTCGTGAGTCGAGCTCCAGTTCTCTACCAGGAAATCGCCTCAGGGCTTCGCACCAACCTTGCTTTGGATCAGTTGGTATCTCTTGCCTGGCTGGGAGCTAAAATCCCCAGAGAAAATATCCAAAAGGGTGTCATTGCACCGCCGGATAAGGTGCGGTTTTATACTCGTCCTGATGGAGCCCAGGTTCTTGGCCAGGTGCCGGATCAAATTCGAGTTCTGCGAGATCGATTATTTGTCGATACAAGTGCTTTTACTCCAGATGTATCTCAGCTTACGAGTGGGGGAGCATCCTCTGAATAGGATGCCTACGAACACATGAACTCATCTCCCGGAAACGACAAAACTCAAAGACATGCTCCGGTTCGAGCCAATCAAGATCCTTCGGCAACGCAGCCTGTTCGTACAGTTAGAAGAAAACCCCAGCGTAAGAAGGGGATTTCGAAGATTTTGATCCTGGGCATCCCCATCGCACTTCTTTTTGTGATGGGGATAGCGGTCACAACAGGGTATATGCAGGGGATAAGAATCCGGGATGATACCGAGGTAGTTATTGTCGCTCAGGCGCTGAAGGAGCAGATGGACACGGGCATCGATGATCTCCTTGCCGGGCATCACGATCTGGCTCGCCAGCGGTTTGAATATATCCTTGAAAAAGATCCTAACTATCCCGGCGCTCGAGAGCTTTTAGACCAGACATTACTGGCCTTAAACGAGCCTACACCAACGCCTAGTCCGGCGGCCTCGCCGACTCCAACAGAGACCCCAGATATGACATCGTATGATGGAATATTTGGGAGCGCGCAATCTGCGTTTGCGCGGGAGGAGTGGTCCACAGCTTTGGACCTTCTTCTCATTCTCCGGGGATCCGATCCGTATTTCAGGGTAGCTGAAGTGAACCAACTGATGGCAATTTCACTCCGCAATTTGGGGATGGATGAGCTTCTTCAATCGCTCCTTGAACAAGGCATCTATCACATTACATTAGCGGAAAGATTTGGACCATTGGATGGACAAGCCTCGAGTTGGAGAAATTCTGCAAGTTTCTATACATTCGCAAACAGCTACTATGGCCTTGATTGGAAACTATCGACAGAGTATTTTGGGCAGATTTGTGCAGCGAACATCTGGGGGGCATGCAGGAAGTATGGAGAATCTGCACTAGAGTATGCAAAGCTCCTGACCGAGGAGGGGGATGTGTGCCAGGCGGTTCAGTTCTACGAGATAGCCTTCTCCTACATCATCAATGATGGTGTAGCCCCTACAGCTACAGAAGTCTTTTCATTATGTCAGACGGCGACCGCGCCCGTGCCTACTGGGACAATCACGCTAACGCCCACTCTTGAAATCTTCGCACCTACAGCGACTCTGCCTGGTGATACACCCACACCGACACCCACAACAGGGATCGACAGCCCGACTCCAACTTTCATGCCTGAAACTCCTACGGATATGCCAACGCCAACGCCAACGCCGGATACACCAACGCCAACGCCGGATACGCCAACGCCAACGACTTAATGAGCGGCGAGGTCTAACAAACAAGCCGATTTGTTATCCTCCTAAGTACATTGTGGACTGTTCGCATACGCAAAGGCTCGATTCAGGGTGAAAGAGTGCTAGGTGAATAAAAACAAGCCTGCTGTCCGCAAGCTTGTTTGATATTATCTACATTGGAGCGGGAAGAGTCCTACCCAAGTGGAACTGGTACTGCCTCGTTGAGAATGGCTGCAAGTTTTTCAAGGTCCAGTGGTTTGGTGAACCAACCTTTGGCGCCTCCCTCCATTACCTGATCCTTAATATAGTAATCCTGTGCAGCAGTGAGCATATACACTGGTGGGCAGTCCCCATAAACTGACCTTATTTGGGATAGGGTTTCGAGGCCATCCATTCCTGGCATCATATAATCCATCAGGACGAGATCTGGTTTCTCGGAGTCAATCATCTCTACGGCCTGGTCCCCTCGATAAGCTTCAACGGATTCATGTCCCATAAGACCGATGGCCATGGATACCAGTCTGGCGCTGTTCACTTCATCATCTACTACAAGTATTCTTGCCATTTTTACCTCTTCTTTCCAGTTTCCTTACTTAGCTCTTAAGCGAAATCCCGTGGTCCTGGATAGTCTTGGGTCCACGGGATGCTGTCTTAAGTCCTATAAGCATGGAAATCTGGACATTTTCGGCAGCTGGCTGTCCTAGCTCGAACGAGCCGTAGACCCTATAGCTTTGCGTCATCACCTTTCGATGATTTTGCCATTATCGAATGTGCCTAAATTATAAAGGATGTTCTCCAATTCAT
>JBGUDT010000013.1:21142-48780 GCA_041821665.1 Anaerolineales bacterium | reverse complement strand
GTGAGAGGATGAAATCGAGAAAAGCCTCTTCCAAATCAGCCTGAATATAATGCCTACTCGGAGTAACCAAGCTAAGGTGGGACATGAAAAAACCTCCTAACTTTGGGTATTAGGAGGCTCTAAGCCCTTTGAGAGACTGTATTTAGGCTATTAGGAGCGGGCGACGGGATTCGAACCCGTGAATGTCAGCTTGGAAGGCTGATGCCTTACCACTTGGCGACGCCCGCACATGATTCGATTTTACCGTTCAGAGAAATACGGGTCAAGCTATCGGTCAACCTGCGAGGAGGGAACCATGAGCTTGAGTTCCATCATATGCTCGCCATTTTTCCCACTGCTTAGAAAAGCGGCAATCCCAGCACATCCCCAACCCCCTCCTTGCCATCGGCGAGCAGACGACATGAACCATCAGTCTTTTCTGCTCTGACAGTCCCATACACATCGAAATCCCCGGGCAGGTATGAGGGTTCACCTGTCACAATTTTCTCTCCATCATCAAGACCGATCAAGATCGCGTCGCGCCCGAAGAGCTGTCGATCTCCCCATACGGATCCATGTCGGGAAAAACCACGCGCAAGCAGTACCTTGTGGTCATCGTCATAGCGTACAGCCACAAGAACAATATCCAACTTCTTTACTGCCTTGGAAACTCTCAAACCGCGCACCGAAATCTCCGTTCTTTACAGGATTGTGGGAAAAAGCCAAAATCCCCTGAAGCTTACTACCAGGATGAAGGACGAGCGGGGAACGGGGTTGGCAACCCCTTTATGTCTTTTTCCTTTGAAGCTACCCCGCTGCGGACTGCGGAGTTCTGCAGTAAAACCAGTCGGGGTGGGCGGACTTGAACCGCCGACCTCCGCGTCCCAAACGCGGCGCGCTTCCGTCTGCGCTACACCCCGGCTGAAGCCGAGTATACTGGGCGGTGGAAGCATGGTCAAGGAATATCAAAGGTAATAGACAAAGATGTCCAAAACTCGATTTATGTTCATGCGATCCAACGATAATGTTTTTTCCGTGGACGATGTGTGATGCGACCATGTCTAACGAAGATATAATTCGATTGCACGAAGCACAGCTTGAAAGATTTGATGATGACATCCCGTTCTGGATCGGTCTCGCCGAAACCATAGGCTCTCCCATCCTCGAACTTGGCTGCGGGACGGGAAGGGTCATGATCCCTCTCCTGCTCGTGGGATTCTCGGTGGATGGGCTTGATTCAAATCCTGCCGCCCTCGATCGACTGTCTTCTCGCATGAATGTTCATAATCTCAACGCTGGAGGAGTCCATCGGGGACGAATGCAGGAGTTTTGTGTCGAACGTTTTTATAACCTGATCATCAGCCCATGTAACACCTTCAGCACCTTAAGTGAGAGCGACGCGACCAAAACCCTTGAAAACATAATAGGGCACCTCAAACACAAAGGAACGCTCGTACTGGATCTACCAAATCCGGGCTATATCCTCGACGATGACCCCCAGGATGAGGGTGTGCTCACGGATTCTTTTATCGAACCTGAAACTGGAAATGCGTGCCAGGTCTTCACGAGGCAAAGGTACAACCTGAAATCGCAACGCATGTCGGTCACCTGGACCTACGACGAATTACATCCTGATGGCAAAGTTGTACGACATGAAATGACACTCAATCATTATTTACGAACTCCGGCACAGATGGAGCAAATACTGCTCACCGCAGGCTTTAGCTCAATTCAAATTTATGGAGATTACGATCGCTCACGATTTCGACCTGATGCAGCGCACATGCTCGTTCGTGCAACTCATGCCTCCTAGCACATCACCTCAACAAATATTCGATCCAAGATTGTTCGAGATAACCGCCGACCTTGTCTTTACTAATTGTGACGAATATAAAAAAAAGATGCCCCGTCGATGGAAAATCAAAGGGGGCATCTTTGGATTTAGCAGGAATTACAAACGCTGGCGAAAACTGTACTCGGATTAATTTAGCTGGCGCACAACGAGCATAACCTTCCCCTGAACTTCCAGATTTTCAGGGTTCTCAATAATGATCGGATCCATGGTGGGATTGGCCGGCTGCAACCGCACTCGAGTTCCTTCTCGATAGATATACTTCAGCGTGGTTTCCTCTTTATCTCGCAGCCAGACTGCCACCATATCTCCATTTCGCCAATCGAGCTCACGTTTCATAACCACGATATCACCATCGCCAACCATGGCATCAATCATGGATTCACCTTTGACCTCAAGCGCGAATAAATTATCTGTTGAACTCAGTAAGTCGCGTGTGATCTCAATGGCCTCGTCTGTTCCGAATATCGGTGAATCTGTACTTGGGAGTGGGACAGGCTCACCGGCAAAGATACGCCCAACTTTGGGTATCCGGATCACATTTGCCAAGGGTTCGGCGGCCTTCAAGAATTTTTCAGTTAAGCGAAGACCTCGTGAGACCTTCTGATCACGGCTGAGGTATCCTTCTTCAACCAACCTGTTCAGGTTGTAATTCACCACAGACGTGGAGGAAATGCCAACATTCTTGCCAATTTGTCGAATCGATGGAGGGTAGCCATTCTCCTCTGAAAACTGCAGGATAAAATCCAGCATTCGAGTTTGACGATCTGTGAGCTGCTTCTTCGCCATCTTGATCTCCTTGAAGTATGCCTTCCAGGATCGGGAAGTATTCGGTACTTAATCCGCACACTTGTTCTTATTCTAGCGGAACATACGTTCTATGTCAAGCGGGCCTTTTGGTCAATCGGGGAAATTGCCGAGAACCAAAACCATGACTCAAATCATCTTTTTGGTCAAGCTTTTTCCCAATATGTCTCGTTTAATTTGGCTCCTTCTCCATGGACATGTACAATCCAGATACAGCACGTCTTTTTTATAGGATGACCATAGACATACTAAAGCAGCGTATTCTTGCAGAAGGGAAAAACCTCGGGGGAGGCATTCTCAAGGTGGACAGCTTTGTCAACCATCAGGTTGACCCGGTCTTGATGGAAGCTTGCGGAAAAGAATTTGCCAGGCAATTCCAATCGCTTAATGCCACAAAGGTACTTACTGCCGAAATATCCGGGATAGCTCCAGCTTTCACCACAGCCGCTCACCTGGGGATCCCAATCGTGTACGCAAGAAAGCACAAACCGATCACCATGCTAGATCAAGTTTTTCTCACGCTCACACCATCCCATACCAAGGGTGTTAACGTCGAACTGATCGTATCTCCGGAGTTTCCAGGTCCGGGGGAGAGGATATTGATCATCGATGATTTTCTCGCCTCAGGTCAGACGATTATGGGACTCGTCCATCTTACACAAGCGGCTGGGGCGGATATAGTCGGTATAGGCGCGCTTATTGAGAAGCGATTTGAAGGTGGGCGTGAGAAGCTTCGAGAAGTAGGCGTTCCCGTCGAGGCGCTTTCTGTGATCACGAATATGGACGACACAGAAATCGTATTTGAAGCCTCAGGCTAAATGGATTCGATCGCCGTCCTCGATTTTGGGTCACAATACTCGCAATTAATCGTCCGGCGCATAAGAGAAGCGAACGTCTATTGCGAATTGCTCTCTCACGATGTGTCCGCCGTAGAAGTTCGCTCTCTCGACCCCAAGGGTTTTATATTATCCGGTGGACCTGCTTCTGTGTATGAGAGCGGTGCCCCTCGCATTCCAGCGCACATCCTGGAAACTAGTCTGCCCATCCTGGGTATCTGCTATGGAATACTAGCCCTCACACACGAGCTTTGTGGAAAAGTTGCGCCAGCCGCGGCTCGAGAATATGGATCAGCGCGTGTTGAAACGCTTATCCCCACGCCACTCCTCACCGAGTCAGACTATCAAGTTTGGATGTCCCACGGTGATCGGATCGAGAGACCGCCTGAAGGGTTCAGCGTAATCGCACGTTCGGACAATTCCCCGGCTGCCGCCATCGTTGATCCACAAAAAAAGTACTATGGTCTTCAATTTCATCCCGAGGTTCAGCACACACCACAAGGCGCAAACATTTTACAAGCATTCGCGGTGGATGTGTGCGGTATAAATCCCGAGTGGTTCCCTGCTTCTATTGTTGAAAAATCCGTATCAGATATTCGGTCGAGGGTTGGATCTGATCGAGCATTGGCCGCTGTTAGCGGAGGTGTAAATTCGTCTGTCGCTGTCACGCTCGTACACCACGCCATCGGAAGAGCAATTATCCTGTGTCTTCGTCGACAACGGCTTAATGCGAAAAGACGAACCCGAATTGGTTGCTGAAACTTTTACGAGGGCGCTTGGAGCGCAATTTCGTGCAGTGGATGCGAGCGAAAGATTTCTGGATGCCATCCAGGGGATTATCGACCCCGAAGAAAAAAGAAAGGTGATCGGTGAAACATTCATACGAGTTTTTGAAGAAGAGGCCCGACTGTCCTCATCCATGCATTACCTTGATCAAGGCACAATATATCCAGATGTAATTGAATCTCGTGGACCAGAACGCCAAGCTGCGAATCGTATCAAGACCCATCACAATGTAGGCGGATTGCCTACCGATATGCAGCTTGACCTGATAGAGCCCCTTCGTCATCTTTTTAAAGATGAGGTCCGCGCAGTCGGGGAAGAACTTGGGCTGCCCCGATCACTGATACATAGGCAGCCTTTCCCGGGTCCTGGCCTGGCTGTGAGATGTCTCGGCGAAGTGACGCTGGAACGCATCATGACGCTTCGCTTGGCTGATCAAATTGTCGTTGAAGAGCTTGAGTACGCTGGAATTCTTCACAACTTTGCTGACCGTCTCCCACCGAGTGATCTGTCAGAATCGGGTTCGGCCTCGGCAGCACAAGCCTTCGCTGTGCTTCTGCCCGTGCGATCTGTAGGGGTGATGGGGGATAAGCGCACTTACCGCGAGACCATCGCTGTCCGCGCCGTAAGCACAGAAGATTTTATGACAGCGGATTGGACGCGCATACCCGATCCCGTCCTGGCGCATATCAGCAATCGCATCGTGAATGAAGTTCCCCACGTAAATCGCGTGGTCTATGACATCAGCAGCAAACCCCCTGCGACGATTGAATGGGAGTGAAGAGGACTTTGTTCGAAGGATGTTAGTGCTTATCATGCTATCGCCACTCCAAGGGAAAACACGACCTCGGCGTGCTAAAATGACGCAGAAATGAAACTCAGGACAATAGTTCTTCTTTTAATATTCTCTGGGGCTTTTTTCACAACTGCTCTCCCCTCGAGTGCCCAGTCAGGGATAATCATCACGCTCTCCCCTCCTATCGTGGACGACTTCCCCGAAATCACTTTCTTTGTCGAGATTTCAGACGCCAGCGGATACAGGATTCCAAACATACCTACCTCGAGCTTTGGCGTCATCGAGGACGAGAGTCCAATTCGCGTTGTTCAGGTTGAAGAAAAAGTAGTGGGAGCACAGCAAGTTTTTGTCGTGAACACCAACCTGGGGATGCGCATCCGGGACACATTGGGTAATTCCCGATTTGATATCGTCACGGATGCCTTGATCGATTGGTGGAGCCGACCTGATGCAAGTGTGCTCGAGATGGATGATTTGAGCCTTCAGACCACCGATGGCGTTCTCGTTAGCCATAGCACATCAACAGCCGAACTTGCCACGGTCCTGGACAATCATGTGCCGGTTTTCGAAGATGTGGACTTAGAATACGACCTGCTTTTCAGTGCGCTTGATCTTGTGTCCGATTCCGCACGTCGGGCAGGTAGGCCATCGTATCTTTTTTTTATCACCTCCTTGCCGAGAGCCCCCAGAGAACTCCCCATTACAAACATTATCTCCCGAGCACAGGGCTCAGGAACTCGAATATATCCAGTCCTCATTGGGTCACAGGATGCATTCGAGTCCGTAGAAGCAGAGTTTCTAACGCAAATTGCGGATGAAACCGGTGGGAGATTGCTCTTCTTCGATGAAGAATCAGGGCTGGGCGAACTCGCCGATCTCGTAGCAGCTCAACGTACACAATACCAATTGACTTACTCTTCACAGGCTGTGGACGCTGGCCCCCATCAAGTACAGGTGAGCCTCTCTGGCAGAGGTCTCGAGCTAGTATCAGAGCCAGAGACTTTTGTGGTCGATATCCAGCCGCCGGAGGTCAGCTTTATTCAACCTCCCCGAAGCATTCATCGAACATCTCCGGATACATCCGATTCACCGGAAAGCCTCACCCCTCAATTCGTTGAGATTCCCATCGTGATTTCCTTCCCTGATTCACATGAGCGTGATGTACAGCAGAGTCGTCTTTATGTTGATGGAGAGATAGTCGATCAGCGCGATGACCCTCCTTATGACGCATTATCATGGGATTTGAGATCCGCTCAGGAGGATGCCGATCACACCATCCGGGTATCTGTCGTCGACTCTCTTGGACTGGAAGGATCATCGACTTCTTTCCCGGTAACCCTGACCGTACAAAAAACAACCAGCAACCTTGTCACACTGCGACCCGCATTGGGTTCCCTCATCACAGCAATGGCCGTCTTAATCCTCGGTGTCGTTGCCGCAGCTGTGCTGATATCATTCGGTCGTCGCAGGATGCACGGAGGCAAAACCAAGGACGAGCCAACCAAACGGCGACGTGCGTTAAGACGAGCTGGTCTACGGGAGCCACAAGAGAAAGGCCCAATCGAAGCCAGACTCGTTCAAGTGGGTCAGGATTTGGATGGCGAGGAAGCAATCCCGCTCACTGGCGTGGATATCATTGTGGGAAGTGACCCATCGCTGGCAGCTGTTCCTATCGAGGATCCATCGATTGACGGGATGCATGCCAGACTCATACGTCAAGTCGACGGCGACTACCTTATTCGCGATCAAGACTCTAAAGCTGGGACCTGGGTGAATTTTGAACCCATACCCGAAGACGGAAAGAAGCTAGAGCATGGAGACCTCATCCAATTCGGGGCAACGACATTCAGGTTTCAACTAACTGACCCGCCCCCTGAGCGCATTATTCGCACAAAGTCCACGCAAGAAAATGATGATGACGCTACAATAGTGCCCGAGGTGGATTTGTGATTCCTTCAGATGACTCAAATCTAATTGCGGCTGGGCAATCCCATCCAGGAAAAAAGCGTCAAAACAATGAAGACCGCTTTCTCCTCGCGAGCTTCAGCACTGAAGCTGAGCACATGCAGGCGTACCTGGCAGTTGTGGCTGACGGTATTGGAGGACATCAAGCAGGTGAGGTGGCTGCCCAGATCACGGTCGAAACCATCCGTACTGGAATGGCAAATTACCTTGATGGTGATCCTCTCCCGTTGATGCGGGATGCAGTAGTTGAAGCCGGTAGGGCTGTACTTTCTGAGTCGGAGGGACAGCCTCAATACAAAGGAATGGGTTCTACCGCAGTCATCGCCTTCATAATAAATACGCGTCTATACACTGCCTCCGTCGGCGACAGCCGAATCTATGTCTTGCAAGAAGGACATTTGCATCAAGCGACTGTCGACCACACCTGGGTGCAGGAAGCCGTCGATTACGGAATTATTACTCCCGACGAAGTCAAGAATCATCCCCAGTCACATGTACTCAGAAGACATGTCGGGGGAAAAGAGCTTGCCGAACCAGATTTTCGGTTGCGATTAAAGGATGCAGAGACAGATCAACAATCGCTTTCTAATCAGGGAACCACATTGAAAGCAGGAGACCAGGTTCTTCTCTGTTCAGATGGGCTGACGGATTTGGTCGAAGACATGGAGATATTCCAGATTCTTAAGGGATCTCATCCAGATCGTTCCGTATCGAAACTTATCAAGTTAGCCCTGGACCGCGGTGGAGATGACAACATCACTGTCGCGATCATCGCAGTTCCTAACGGTGAGCAAATTCCAGAAAAACAAGGGGGTGTCCGCTGGCTCACGATGGTCATCGCAGCCAGTTTGGGATTAGCTTGTCTCGCAGCGGCAGCACTCTTGCTCATCTCGTGGATCGGGTTATGGGGTTGATTTTTAACCTGATCCTCAAGTACACATCCATCCATGATCACCGATGAAGATATTGACGCCTTAGTCGAGAGCCACTAGCAGTCAATCAGGGGGTGCAATCTGCGGAGGAAAGTAGGTTGATATTATATATTTCTAGAAATTGTCAACCGATCAACCGAATCGACCGATCCACCTAGCCTGAACTTGTAATCCTCATCCCCCCTCATGAAATCCACCGCAGTGCGATCGTTCTCAACCGCCCATTTAATGAGATGCCCCATCAGGATCCAACCTGGTGAAAGATTGTAGTAGTCGGGGTCGATCCCTGAGTTATAAATCCACAATCGACCGTTCAAGTCAAAATTAAAATAGCCGCACACCTGTTTGCCACCAACCTCGAGCAGAGCGAGTTGGAGCCAACCACCCTCGTGGGCAGTGAGAGCGGTTCGATGAAATTGATCCCGCATCTCCTGTGTCAGGAATCCGTGCTTCTTAGGATCCATGGCCATGAGATCCATGAAGACGTCCATCTCTTCCGCTAACTCGTCCCCTTCTCCCACGATTCTCCACGTGACGCTGGCAGGAAACTCCGCTGCACGCCGCATCTTCCGACGTAATTCCCTCCTCTGTTTGCTCTCCAGTGAAGCCAAGTAATCATCCCAGCTGCCAGCCAGGTATATCACCGGACTGGATTCTATCCTTTCCCGCTCGACCATCCACCCTAGCTTGCCGGCAGAGTTCGATAGATGCTCAATCGTCCTGGAAGCTGCTGGGATGTTGTAGAGATCAAGCACATC
Organism: Anaerolineales bacterium; assembly: GCA_041821665.1. Taxonomy (GTDB): domain Bacteria; phylum Chloroflexota; class Anaerolineae; order Anaerolineales; family E44-bin32; genus E44-bin32. The sequence continues at coordinate 40,072 of JBGUDT010000013.1, read as the reverse complement.
CCATGGTTGATCTTTTAACGCGCCGAGCAGTTCAGCGCTAAATTCTGAGGCTCGCTCTTCGTAAACAATAAGATCCAGATAATCGGAGATTTCGATGCTGCCCAGGAAGAGCAGTCCGTTCCTGCCGTCTTCTGTTTCTGTGTTGAAGAAGGGTGCAATTCCAACCATTTGTCCGCTTGAATCCCTTCCAGCAGCAATCCGAAGGCTCCCACCCTTCCACTCGCCGCCTCCAAGCGTGGACCACCAATCTTCAAGATAGTCGTGGCGCTGGAATGGTGTGCTTGTACTTGCTCCTGCTAGCAATTGGTCCCATTCCCCTCTCAGGTTGATGAATTCCGATTCGTCTGTGATGAACCGAATTTCCATCTCAATACCTCGCCACGAATGTGTTCGATTGTACCAGCAGCGGCAGACTTCTTGCATCTCTCATTGCAGGGTCATTATGGTACCTGTACAATAACCAACATGGATCGATTAATAGAAGCCGATGTCGTTTATTTAAACTTTAGCGGTGGCGCTGCGAGGATCACGCCGCCACCTGGAACACTTGCACAAACTGCCCCTCGGCGGTCTGCACGTGGACGTCGCGATGATTTCCTTTTCTTGAACCTCACCTTGCAAAGCGCTGCGAATGCCCCCCCCGGGGAAATCGACCACTACGCACGCCTCGCTGCCGATGTTTACTACGGAACGCCTGGATCAGTCACGTCGGCGCTTCGAGAGGCTGCGGCTGTTGTTAATGATCAGTTGATGGATGCCAGTGGATCAGACGAAGCGACCCAGGGCTCGATCATGATGGCTGTCCTGCGGGGGAAGGACTTTTATGTCGCGCACTGTGGAAGGGGACATGCCGTCTTAATTCGTCCAGGTCAGGTCACACGATACACTTCGAAAGAAGCAGAACAGCGACCACTCGGAACAGCGTATACACCCCACCTTCGTTATTACCACTTTCTTGTGAACGAAGCCGACATCATCATTCTGACGACTGCACCTGGTGAGTTATGGTCCGAATCGACATTATCGGGTCTTTCCACATTGAACCCCGAACAGGCGGTTGATAGACTCGTTGCGGCAAGCAACCAGGATCTAACCGGCATCCTGGCACGCATCAGCCCTCCTGGAGGGACACGCATTTTTCCGGAAACCGCTGCGGCTGTATCAGATCCTATCGACAGGGTCCATGCAACAGCACAGACCTCGGCAAGATATCGACCCAGGGGTCGATCAACAGAACCATCAAAGTTGAGCCTAACCATCGCCGGCATCAACGCACAGGTCACATCCTTCTATCATCTCGGTCTCCAGGGTCTCTCAGAAATTCTTAACCGGGTCTCCCCTGGAGTAACCGACCCGTTGCATCCTGATGCGCTCTCCCGCAGAATGCTGATCGGGATCGCAATCGCAGTCCCCATGATCATCGTGGCTCTGACAGCAATCGTTTACTCGGGCAAAGGGAAGAAAGAGCAATTCGAAGAATACTACGCAGAAGCTGCGGCGATGGTCGCAACAGCACAACATAAACCACTAAGTGAAGAGGCTCGCGGTGACTGGGAAGGCGCCTTCGACGTCCTTGAACGGGCCGGGGCATACGGGACTAGCCCAGACTACGAGTTTTTGCGAGGCCAGGTTGAAGGATCGCTGGACACCCTGGATCTTGTTGTCCGCCTGGATTTCCAGCCGATTGTGAACGGCGGTTTTGGTACCAACGCCGACATTACCGCGCTTGCTGCTTCCACCATTGATGTGTATGTGCTTGACTCGAACGAGCGTGTGATCCACCATGCCTGGGGCGTGCCGGAGCGGGGTTTTGAAGTAGATTCTACTTTCCAGTGTCTGGGAGGCGATCAAGAGTTTCCCGAGATGGGCGCCCCGGTAGATATTGTGATCCAGAAAGAGCCCGGCGCACTGGGGACAGAAGGTGTGGTCGCCGTCGATGAAGATGGAACCCTCCTGTACTGTGCTCCTGACCTACCTCCAGCCATCGCACAATTAACGCCTCCTAACATTGGATGGGGTCGCATACAGGCGATTGATGTGTTTGGGGACAGTCTCTATGTGCTTGACCCATCCACAAATTCTGTTTGGATTTATGAGGCAACCGGAGGCTTGTTCAGCGGAATTCCAGAGCTGTACTTTGTCGAAGATGTCCAAGACCTTTCGAGTGCTATCGATCTTGCGCTGGCACAAGATGAGCTCGTCGTCCTTTATGCCGACGGGCGTCTGGATCGATGCCGCCGCACGCGCGAGCCCGATCCAGGTGGAGGAGAGAGAATCCGGGTTGAATGTGACCCCGAACCCAATTTCCAGGATGAACGGCTTGGCAGAGAACAAACGCCACAGATCCCGGGGGCTGTGCCAATTGAGATGGATTATTCGGCCCCTCCAGAGCCTTCGCTCTTCTTCCTTGATTTGCTCAGCAACAGTGTTTTCCACTACAGCATGAGGCTCGTCTATCAAGGTCAGTACCTGCCTCTCGAGGCATTTGATGGAGAAATCACCGCGATGACGCTTGGGCCTCCTAACGACCTCTACCTTGCTGTGGGCTCGCAGGTCTTGCACGCTGAACCGACGAGATGAGGTTATCTTTGACAAGCCATCTTCACGGGACTACAATCAACCAAACTGATCGCCCTGGAGGCAAAATTTGAGCCGCTGGCCGGGCAAATACGTTATCGGACTTACTGGCAATATCGCCACTGGTAAAAGCGTCGTCCGCAAGATGCTCGAGCATCTTGGCGGTTATGGCATAGACGCGGATGCACTTGCCCACAGAGCTATGGCAAAAGGGGCGCCAGGATACCCTCTGGTTCTAAAAACATTTGGTGAGTGGATACTCGATGAAGAAGGTCAGATCGATCGTGTGCTACTTGCAAAAATAGCATTCACCGACCCACAAGCCCTTGAACGTCTTGAAACCATCGTACACCCTCTAGTGGCACATGCCGTCGATTTACTCATCCGAAGGGCGAAACAGAGTATCGTCGTCATCGAAGCCATCAAGTTGCTCGAATCCGATCTGGCTGCAGGCTGCGATACAATCTGGGTCGTCGATGCTACGGCAGACCTTCAAATCGCACGCCTCATGCACAAGCGACAGATGTCAGAAGCGGCAGCAAGACAACGCATCGCTGCCCAATCCCCACAAGCTTTGAAGCTCCGCTCGGCAAAGGTGATCATCCGAAACGATGGCTCTTTTGAAAACACTTGGGAGCAAGTCCAGGAAGGCTGGCAGAAATTACCCCAACCTGAAGAGCCTCTCTTACCCGAACCTCCAGTCACCCGACCAGGAGAAATATTCGTGCGGCGTGGAAAACCCCAGGACGCGGACGATATCGCACGTTTCATCACACGGGTGACGCATGGCAAGCGGAGGATGACACGTCACGATGTCATGGCAGCATTTGGCGAAAAAGCTTACCTGCTCATCATGCGCGATGAGGACATAGCGGGGGTCGCGGGGTGGCAGGTTGAAAATCTCGTCACACGTATCGATGAACTCTACTTCGATGGCAACTTACCGCTTGATGAAGCCATCCCAGCACTGATGGACGCTGTTGAGACGGCCTCTTCCGAACTCCAAAGTGAAGCCTCCCTGCTCTTCCTCCCTCCCTACCTCGCCCAACATGTTGGCGCCTGGAGAGCCGTGGGTTACCGGCCGCAAACAGTGCAAGGTCTCGGCGTGCGGGCATGGCAAGAAGCCGCGCTCGAATCCATGCCGCGGGGCGCTTCTCTCTGGTTTAAGCGACTTCGAGAAGATCGAGTGCTCCGACCCCTCTAGCCAAAAAATCTCTCGGGGATTCAGTTGAGCAGGGTACGACGCGATCATCATGTCGACCGTGCTGACCCGTGCAGCTCATCACAAAAACCCACAACCCGATGTGATCAACCGAGTCTCCACTCCATCCCTTCAGAACCTCAGAATGATGGACGAAACTGATGGATGCCTTGTGATGAGCTGGATATCCTCAGGGGCACTCCGAGCCTGCCTAATAAAACCAGCCGGCCACACGGGGCCGCCCCTACGGCTTGATCATATAACCGTATAGACGTAGCATGCTACGTCTATATCGAATGTAATACACAAGAACCTTCTCGAAGTTAACCCGCGCCTCACCCTGCGCCGCCTCGGCATAGTCGATCGCTGCAACGGTTTCCTTCCGCGTTGGTCACAACAGCCCAGTAGGGGCACGGCATGCCGTGCCCCTACTATGCCTGGCGCACTTCAAATCGCCTCTGCCGGACGTAAAAAAAAGCGCCTGCAGGCGCTTTTTTGCTCATGGGTATCTTTTGGCTACCACCAGATGCGGAACGAATCTCGGGTTGTGGTCAGTACAGTGCCTGTGGAGATAAAGAACTCCAGGCCTACCTCTGTTCCCGGAGCCTGATCCGAGAAGGTTAAGGATAAACGGCTTCCTCCCAGCTCGTCCGTAGGCGGCATGAGCAAGGTGCGCGTTTCTCCCGGGAAGGATGCGACAAGTGTGATCCCTGCGCCGCGCACCGGCAGCAGGTTTTGATCTCGAACGACGACGTATACTTCCTGGGTATCGGTCGCTGCAGTCGCAGGTTTCTCCACTGAAGCTTTCGGCTGCAAATCCACGATTTGATACATCATGGTATTGCTGGGTGTCGTCGGTCTTAATAGATAGGAGTCGTAACCCATCGCTTCGAAGTGAACACGACCAAGTGGTGCAACTTGCACCTGACCCCCAACAGGATTTTCCGGGTACCAGTCGAGTCTGAATCCCTGAAAGTATTGGACCAATCTGTCATTCTCGAGCACGAAATCCGTGATCGGAAATCCGAAGAGCCTGGTTGCGCCATGACGATCATAAAATTCAAGAAAGGCAAGACAAACGCTATGACCCGTGAGCGCATAGTAGTCACAATCGGCATTTGAACCCAGGGAAATAGGATCCGAGAATACTTTCGACTGGTCGCTGATGAGAATTACCCCTAATTCCTTCAATCGAACTTGCATCGTCCCTGTCTCGGTCTCGGGGTAATATTCCATACGGCTATTCTGGGTATATTGGATGAGCAGGCCCGTCCACGGATCCACAAATGCATCCGTAATCGGGTAGCCCAGGATCTCCAGACCGCCATGACTGTCAAAGTAATCTACAAACTGAGCTGCGAGGGTATGGCCTGTCTCTGAGTAGTAGCGTCCAGATTCACCTTGTGCGAATCCCGAAGTTGGGATGACGACAAGCATGGTTAGAAACAGAACCGTGATGAATACGCGGCGGATCAAGAGTAACTCCCCTTATAAAAGAATGCGCCTTCCGACCGCCATCCAGCATAGCACAACCCGATGAGAGCGCAAAAGGACCAGAGTACTACTCAGTCCGAATCCTCCGCGCACATCCGTAAATACGAATCATATCGTTCTGGGGCAATATCGCCTTCTTCGACAGCCGTGATGATAGCGCAACCCGGCTCATGAACGTGCATGCAATCGCTGAATTCACACTGTGCCACGAGATCTCGCATCTCGGGGAAATAGGCATCCAGCTCCTCTGATTCAATGTCCCAGAGCCCAAAGGCTTTGAGACCTGGCGTGTCGGCGACAAATCCGCCGTCCTTAAGCTCAAGCAGCTCTGGTACAACGGTTGTATGCTGCCCTCGCTTTGTGGACTGACTTATTTCGTGCGTACGCAAACCAAGACCGGGCTGAATGGCATTTAGCAAACTTGATTTTCCCGCACCTGAGGGTCCAGCGAAAACGGATATCTTATCCCGTAAAACCTTGCGTAGTTTACCAACCCCTTTCCCTGTGAGCGCTGATGTATATAGAACTGGATAACCCAGACGATCATACATTTGAAATTCATCTTTCGCACTGCGCATGACCACCAGATCGACTTTGTTTGCACAGATGATGGCAGGGAGGTTTTCACGCTCGGCAACAACGAGGAAACGATCTAGAAATCGAAAGTTTGGATCTGGATCCGCACACGCAAAAACAAATACGGCCTGGTCTGGATTTGCTACGATGACCTGCTCAATTTCCGATCTTCCAGGAGCCTTCCTGGAGAGCACACGTTCCCGTGGTTCGATCGATTCGATGACGCCTTTATCGTCCTCGGTCCTCCGCACAGTGACCCGATCCCCTAATGCGGCCGCATCCGTCTCCATCCTCTCTTTCTTCAATCGGCCCCGCAATTTTGCTGTGATCACGCCATCGTCAGTCTTAACATCAAAAAACCCCGACTGAGCACGTATGATTAATCCTGTGTGGACGTCGTTATCATTCATGGGCTGGGTGTTGGCGTACTCTGAACTTCTTCTTCAGGTTCAGGCGTGCGCTCCACTCGAATGCGCGATTCCCATGGATACAGAGAAATCGGTCGACCTTTGAAGTATGCCTCTGCGACACGCCGGAACACAGGTGCGGCCCAAGTCGAACCTTCTCCCTGGTGCTCGAGAAGTACCACGATGACAATATCCTCGAGGTCCTCGCGTTCCTCAAACGTATACCCAGCGAACCAGGCATGTGATTCGGTCACATCTCCGGATGTAGCCGACCCTGTCTTTCCTGCGATGTTCAAGTTCGCTCCCAGGAATTTCCGGTATGCCGTCCCTCGTGGGTCTGCAACGACACTCACCATTGCTTCCTGGATGGCAGCAAGATTCTCTTCGCTGACCGGAAGCTGGCCTTGAGGGTCCGGTGAAAAATCCTGAAGCACTTCGCCTTCGGCGTTCTCGATGCTCTGAATAAGCTGGGGACGAAAGAGCGTTCCCCCGTTTCCAACTGCAGCAACATATCGTGCGACCTGAAGCGGCGTCACTAAAAGATAACTTTGTCCTATGGCCATCTGGACGGGATCGATCGCCTTCCATTCTTCACCATAGAGATCCAGTTTGTTCTCTGGACTTGGTACGAGACCAGCTTCTTCGTCGATCTCGATTCCAGTCTTCTGGCCAAGACCAAATCCTTGAGCCATGTCCGAAATCGCTGAGGGCATCTCCTGGCTAAAAAGCGTGAGCCCGATGTGATAGAACCAGGGGTTGCATGAACGTTGTAAACCACCTTTCAGCGATAGCTCGCCTGAGGCGCCCAGCCCTGCTGCCAGAGTCCAGTCGACCAGCTCAACCCCGGGAAGCTCTCTCCAGAAATGGTCACATTTGTATATGCTCTCGGCCTCATAGATGCCGGATTCTAACGCCGCGGCCATTGTGATTATTTTAAATATCGAGCCTGGTGGGTATTGGCCTAGCGTGGCTCGATTAAGGAATGGTAGATTTGGATCCTCGTTCAAAACACCAAGCCCCCAACTGCTATTTGGGTTTTCGGGATCGAACAAATTCGGATCAAAACCAGGGGAGGACGCCATGGCTAGCACCGCTCCTGTATCCCGCTCAAGGACAACGACCGCGCCGTTGAAGTTTTCAATGGCTTGCTGGGCGACCGTCTGAAGATCCCGATCCAGGGTGGTGTACACTGCATAAGGCGGCTGAGGGTCACGCTGTGCAAACACCTCAAGATCAAAACCGTCCGCATCGGTGAGCAACAATTTCCCTCCCGGAACCCCTCGAAGTTCTGCTTCATACGATTGCTCGACACCCATCTGACCCACGAATTCATCACCCTGGTAACCGAGGGCTTGATAAGCCTCAAGATCCTCCTCGCGAATCCAGCTTACAAACCCGATCGAATGAGGCGCTGTCCCCCCCGCGTACGGTGTGAGACCATTCCCAGGATAGTAACGGGTTGAATAGGTACGGGCCAGACTCCCACCGGTGCTGGATAACGCCTCACTCACCTGCTGGTAGTCTTCAAGACTCACCTCTCCCAATGGAGTGACGAAGTCTGTTCCCCTAAACGGGTCATACCGTGTGACAATCTCATCGGTGCTCGGAAGATCGAACAATCGTCTTAACTGCGTGAGCATCGCATCCTCGGCGTCATCATCCCCGATCTGGTTTGGGGTGATCCACAACGAAGCTGCGTTTGCCTGGGCAGCCAGAGCCAGCCCATTACGGTCATAGACATTTGCGCGCGTGAGGGTCACTGGTTGAAGGCGCAGCCTGTTTCCCTCTGTCAGACCGGGTAGAATCAACGACTCTGTCCAAATCACACGCCAGCTATCATCGATCAGCTTCAAGTTCATACTCGTCTCGCGATCGAATTCACCCACAACAGCGCTATCCAGCGCTGTCCGGTAACGAACTTCTGCTTCATGCGGGTTCTCGACCAGCGAGGATACGATTTGGTAATCGACCCCAACAACGGCGCCCGAACGCTCGATTTCCTCATACGTCTCCACGAACATCTCGAGATCCATGCCGTCCTGGGAGAGAGGGCTGAGCAGACCATACATCGTCCCATAATCGCCCATCTTCCAGGCGTCGAGATATTGACGCGCGGTATCATCCGGATTTGGGGCAGAGACCGTCGTAACCAACGGCTCGGGATGAGTTTCCGTGACGTTGCCATCCTCCGAGCTGTTTCCCAGGAGCGTACAGCCGCTCATGATCAACGCAATTGGAATAATGTATGGAAGGATGCGTTTCATACTTCACCCATCAAGATGGCCTCGTACACAGGGCAATCATAGCCTGTAAATTGACGACAGTTTGCGGGCACGTCCGCGCTGACTTTTCGGTCCAGTGCCTGCATGGCTCTTGTAAAGTGACAGATCGGCAATCCCATGACATTGGCAAAGCAGCCGCTTAAGTCCCCGACTTCCACAAGGCCCGGATCATCATCCTGGATCCCATACGCCCCAGCTTTGTCCATCGGAGATCCTGAAGCCACATAATTTTCGATCTCCGGATCTGTGTATGCCCGCATGGGTACGTTCGTGGTGCAGCTTTCATGAATCTGCCGTCTGGCATGACGATCCACAAGCACCAGTGATGTGATGACATCGTGTCGACCATCGCGAAGATGCATAAGCATATCCACGGCATCTTGCTCGGTTTCGGGTTTCCCCAGGATATCGTTATTGTTAATCACAACCGTGTCCGCTGTGAGGACCAGGCAATTCTCTGGCTCAGATTTAACAGCTTCAGAAGCCTTCTCATACGCTATTTGCTGTGCTAACTTGAAGGGGGACCCTTTAATATCGGAGGTTTCATCCACGGTCACCGGTCGAATCTCGAACTCCAGTCCGGTTAATTCCAACAACTCCTTCCTGCGTGGAGAAGCCGAGGCCAGAATAAAAAGAACATCACCCAGATCCGGGGATTCCGGTAAACTGTTTTGATCCGTCATCTGGCGAATTCTAACATAGGCTAATTTTTGTGCGAATGTATGCATAATAAGTACGATGAAGTCCTATATCGACCGAACGAGAAGGTCAGAAGATGCCCGCGCAATGGTAAAATCGCTCTACGATGGATCTCTTTGATCATGCAATGAGGGAACAAATCGCCAGCGAGGCGCCTCTAGCGGCTCGTATGCGTCCGGGCACCCTCGATGAGTTTGAGGGCCAGGATGTTATCATCGGGGAAGGCCGACTTCTGCGGCGTGCCATCGAAGCCGATCGACTCTTCTCTTCCATTCTCCTATGGGGACCACCCGGGACCGGAAAAACCACCCTCGCCATGATCATTGCTAACACGACACAATCTCACTTTGTGACCATGTCGGCAGTTCTGGCGGGGAAACCCGAGTTGCGTAAAGTGCTTCAAGCAGCCAAGGACCGCCGCAAACTTTACCAGAAGAAGACGATCCTTTTCGTAGACGAGGTACATCGCTGGAACAAAGCCCAGCAGGATGCCCTTCTCCCCCATGTCGAAAACGGCACAATCACCCTCATCGGAGCCACAACCGAGAATCCGTATTTTGAGGTGATAAGCGCCCTCGTATCTCGCTCCCGCATCTTTCAACTCCTCCCCCTCGATGACGAGCAGGTTGAACGCATCATCGATCGGGCAATCGCAGATCCAAAATCCGGCTTTGGCAACCGGGTGATCGAGATCGATCCCGACGCAAAAGACCATCTCGTTCGAGTCTCAGGCGGGGATGCTCGCAACGCACTTAATGCCCTTGAGCTCGCTGTTGAGACAACCCCTCCGGATAGCAATGGGACGATCCACATCACATTGGTCGTGGCCCAGGATTCCATACAACGACGTGCAATCCTATACGACAAGGATGGTGATGCTCATTACGATACAATTTCAGCCTTTATCAAATCCATTCGTGGATCGGATCCTGATGCTTCTCTCTATTGGCTCGCCAAGATGCTCTACGCAGGTGAAGATCCCCGATTCATCCTGCGACGGCTGCTCATCCTGGCTTCAGAGGACATCGGATTGGCGGATCCACGGGGTCTCCTCGTAGCCGCAGCGGCGATGCAGTCCTACGAATTTATCGGTCTACCGGAAGGAATCTACCCCATTGTCGAGGCTACGCTCTACCTTGCGTCAGCTCCGAAATCCAATTCGGCTGGAGCTTACTTCAAGGCTTACAAACTTCTCGAAGAGAGGGGCGTGGTGGAAGTTCCCAATCACTTGAGGGATGCCAATCGGGACAGCAAAGCGCTTGGTCATGGTGATGGATATCAATATCCACACAACCATCCAGATCACCACGTAGGGCAGGGCTACCTGCCCATCGACCTGTTGGGGACATATTTCTATCAACCATCGGATCAAGGGTACGAGATCGAGATCGAGAAGCGACTGGGGCGTTGGAGGGAGGCGCAACTGGAAGCACTAGATCTATCAACCACCGAAGAGATTGAAGACCTCAGCGACGCACAGATCGCCGCGATCAAACGATTCCACGTGAGTCGTCGGGCGGGGGATAAATGAGGCCGCGCAAATGACTACCTTTTACCTCATCCGTCATGGTCATAATGATTACGTCGGCGAAGGCAAACTCGCCGGATGGACGCCGGGCGTTCATCTCAACGAGCAAGGAAAGGTGCAATCTCAAGCTCTCGCCGAACTACTGTCAAGCGTAAAATTCCAAGCGATCTATACCAGCCCTCTTGAGAGAGCGTATGAGACAGCACTTCCACTTGCTAATTCCAGGAAAATGGAGCCGATCGTGCGAGAGGGTCTTGGGGAAATTAGCTGTGGGACCTGGACTGGCAAGTCCTTGAAGTCGCTCCGGCGACGGAAGCTCTGGCCAATTATTCAATCAGCTCCCTCACGAGCTGCGTTTCCCGAGGGCGAATCCTTTACGGATGCGGGTGCACGAATTGTGCGCGAACTTGAACTCATCCGCAGTTCCCATCCCGGCAAAAGAACCGTCGTCGCCTGTGTGTTCCACTCGGATCCAATCAAACTTGCCATCGCCCACTATATTGGACTCCACATCGATCTTTTCCAACGCATCGTGATTGAACCCGCATCTTTCAGCATCCTCAACATCAGCGATCACGGAGTACATCTTCTCCGCCTCAACGATACCAGGGCGACCAATACGCCACATCAGGAATGATATACTTCGAACAACGGTGAAGAATCATTCTACCGACAACACCACGTCGGGAGTCAACTATGGAAAGCGTTGAGCACGAACTAAAACCAGTTATCAATCTCACTACAGGGGCGATCGGGTCATCGGGGCAGCGTGTTTTCTATCTGCAGGGCAGCTCCGACGAAGAAACGATCACGCTTATCGTCGAAAAACAGCAGGTCCAATCACTTGCTGTGGGGCTAGAGCAATTCCTGACAGAACTTCATGAACGGCTCCCGGACCTCTCCGCTGCCTCTGGTGATTTCATTGAATCCGAGATGGAACTCGAGCAACCGATCGACCCCATCTTCCGGGTTGGTCATATGGGCCTGGGGTATGACGAGGACACCGACATGCTCGTGCTGGTGGCGAGAGAGATTCAACCACCGGAAGAGGATCCAGACCTGGTCTCATCCGCCCGTTTCTGGTGCACGCGAAGCCAGATGAGACGCATGTGCCTCTGGGGCCTAGAACTAGCAAATCGAGGTCGTCCAATCTGCGGGAACTGTGGGCAACCCATTGATGCGGGTGGGCATTTTTGCCCTAAACGAAACGGCCACAAGCATTAAGGCAGCCCCGAGCAGGTTCGTGCGGAATCCCTCTCTCGGAAGGCACCTCTTAAGATACTCTCCATGATGTTAAACGACCACGACACCATCCTCGATAAGCTAGCCATTGGCGAGATATCGGTCGTGGGGCAGTTAACCTGGAGCTCAAATTACACTTTCCTTGCACGAGTAAAGGGACCTGGGTGGGAGCTCCCGGCGATATACAAACCCTCCGAAGGCGAATCGCCCCTGTGGGATTTCCCGCAGGGCTCACTTGCCTGTCGGGAACTAGCTGCATATCTCGTGAGCGAATCCCTCGGTTGGGAACTTGTGCCTCCAACTATTCTCCGAGATAGCGGGCCAGCTGGTCCAGGCTCTCTACAATTCTTCATCGACGCAGATCCCGATCGCCATTACTTCACGTTCAGTAAGACCGAGAAACAATCCCTTCGCCCAGCGGCAATATTCGATATTCTTATCAACAACGCAGATCGAAAAGGGGGGCATGTTTTATTAAGTGATGAGGATCACATCTGGTTGATCGATCACGGTGTCTGCTTTCATGAAGAGTACAAACTTCGCACGGTTATTTGGGATTTCATCGGCGAGGAAATACCGGGAAGCATCTTGACACAGTTGGATGGTTTCCGGGAGCGACTCCTCACCGATGTGGATTTACAGAAGGGTCTGAGCGAGCTGCTCTCAGCACAAGAGCATGCTGCCCTGGCTGATCGAGTGGATTGGCTTCTTCAATCCCGCTGCTTTCCACCTCCGGGAACCGACCGTCCCTATCCCTGGCCAGTCATTTAGCATGCAGATCCAGCGATGCACACTTGGAGATCAATCATGAAAGAAATAAAAATCTCGCTGATGGGCTTCGGCAACGTCGGACAAGCTCTCGCACGATTACTCATTTCGAAGCAATCCTTCCTGGCCAGGCAACATCAACTCAATATCGTCCTAACAGGGATTTTGACCGCTCATCATGGCACTGTAATCAATGAAGACGGTATCGACATGCAAGCAGCCCTCTCGCTTGCTGAAGCGAATCAATCGCTTCAAACGCTATCTGGCGATACCACGTCAGTTTCGGGTGTTGATTTTGTGCGTGTTTGTCATGCAGATATCGTCTTCGAGAACACACCAGTGAACTATGACACTGGAGAACCTGCACTCTCGCATATAAAACAGGCCTTGAAAATGGGAAAATGCGCCATCACTGCAAACAAGGGACCCATCGTGCATGGGTACCGTGAATTAAAGGATCTGGCACTTGCCCATGGCGGTCGTTTCTTGTTCGAATCGACCGTCATGGACGGCGCACCCATCTTTTCGTTGTGGCGTGAAGCGCTCCCGGGCGCCGAACTTCAGTCCTTTCGTGGAGTGTTGAATTCAACCACAAATCTCATCCTGACACTCATGGAAGATGGACTCACATTTGACGAGGCAGTAAACCATGCCCAATCGATTGGTATTGCAGAGAGCGATCCTAGCGGTGATATCGAAGGTTGGGATGCAGCCGTGAAAGTTGCTGCTTTGGTCACGGTCCTCATGGACATCCCCACAACGCCTCAGGAGATCGAAAGAGAGGGAATTGGGGAACTTAAGGTTGACGATGTCATCGCGGCAAAACAAGATGGACATCGGTGGAAACTTATTTGTACCGCGGGACGGGATGGAGAAAAAGCCCAAGCATCCGTCCGGCTAGAGAGGATTGATAACGGCGATCCATTCTATTCGGTCATGGGCACATCTTCGGCGGTATCATTTTCAAGCGACGTGCTCGGTGACCTCACAATTATTGAAGATAACCCGGGTCCACACACAACCGCCTATGGATTGTTTGCGGATATGCTCAACACGTTTGAAAGTACAACGTCGGATTGATCTTGTGCTTATTCGAAGAACATCCTCCCGAGTACTATTATTTAATTGATGAGCTTTTGAGGCAGCATCGAGACAGAACATGGCCACGTTTAATGACTTAATCAAGGAAGGCTACCGGGTCCGTCCAGCAAAAATGGATGACCTCGAAGAGGCCGTAAATCTTTACAACATTTGTTCACATACCTTCCTGGGATCGGACGAATGCCGTCCTGACGAAATTCAACAAGAATGGGAACTCCCTGCTTTCGACCTCGAAAGTGCAACCCGCGTCGTGTTGAGCCCCGAGGGCAGTCTGGTAGGCTATATTGAAGTATGGGATATCAAGGACCCGCCAGTTAATACTTACATATGGGGTCGTGTACATCCCGACTGGGAAAACAAGGGTCTCGGAAGGGCAATGATGGAATGGGCAGAAAATCGTGCTCGTGAAGCCATCTCTCGCACACCCGACCATGCACGGGTCGTGATGCGGTCCTTTGTTTTCAGCACGTATCCCTATGGTATAAAAATGCTGGAAGATGCGGGTATGCGGCTCATACGTCATGATTATCGTATGAGAATTGACCTTGATACCCAACCACCTCCGCCGCAATGGCCGGATGGGATCCAATTACGTCCCTTTGACCTGGATCGGGACGCCAAAGCCGTCTATCTCGCTGACGAGGACGCCTTCCAAGATCATTGGGGGCACGTGGATGAGCCATTCGAGGCCGGATTTGAACGCTGGCTGCATTTTGCAGTTTCGAATGAAAACGTTTACGATCCCGATCTCTGGTATATCGCCATGGATGAAGACGAAATTGCCGGGCTTGCCATCTGTATCCCAGAATCTTCCGAAGACCCTAAGATGGGATGGGTCGAAAGCATCGGCGTTCGCAGACCATGGAGGAGGCGCGGCCTGGCGCTGGCGCTGCTGCACCATTCGTTTCTCACCTTTTATCACCGAGAACAGAAAAGTGTGGGCTTGAGCGTGGACGCGAGCAGTCTCACCGGCGCCACCCGGTTATATGAAAAAGCCGGCATGCATGTCGTTCGTCGACTCGATAACTACGAAAAGGAGCTTCGACCTGGGACAGACATTAGCGTACAAACGATTTCGTAATCCTGACTGCAAGTAACTTTTTCAAGAGAACGCCGATAAAATATGGCGTCCAGACCACCATCGAATCGAGTAAATTGTAGTTTTTTTCTAAAAAATTATTGGGGCACACAAAACATGTTCGTAAGCAATCGGGATAGGTCATGATCAAAGCTGTCATCTGGGATCTCGGCGGTGTCATCGTACGTACCATGGATACGAGCTTCCGCGAGGAATGGGAGGATCGGTTCAACCTCCAGCCGGGGGAACTTCACGACATCGTTTTTGATGGTCCCACGGGACGATTGGCCTCCATTGGTCAGGTTGGCCCTGATGAAGTTTGGGACTCGATAGCTGAACGGTTCGACCTCTCGCAGGATGAATGTGTAAATCTCCAAGAGGATTTCTGGCGAGGAGATCGTGTGGATAAGCATCTTGTATCTTTCATCGATTGGATTCATCATGGATACAAGAGCGGCCTAGTCAGTAATGCCTGGCTCTCTTTGCGCAACCTCATTGAGGTTGAGTGGAAAATCGACTATCTCTTTGATGATGTACTCATATCAGCTGAGGTGGGGGTCACGAAACCTGATCCTGCGATCTACGAGCAGTCGCTTACCAACCTCGACGTAAACCCCGAGAACGCTATCTTTGTTGACGATTTTAAAGTCAACATTCATGCGGCCGAGAATCTGGGTATGAAAACCGTATGGTTTCAATCCACATCTCAAACGATCGAAGCCGTCGAATCGCTTCTGAAGACAGCGTGAGGCTGCTCCTTTTATCACTCTTGTTCCTAATATTAATTCTGACAAATTACTAACAGCCGAAAACCTTCAGCCTGCTGATTTGCCCTCATCCGCCGAACGTGGCACAATTGAAGAGCGTCTCAGCGATGCAACTCTGATCGGTTCACTCCATAGATCCTCGGCTCACGGCGCTCTTCTTAATTAAAGGGGGACCCCAGCCAAATTCATGCAAGACCCATCGTTCCGATCCCTGCTCACAAAACGCATGCTCGTCTTCTTCATCGGCTTTTTTTGCGTCGAAGCTACTCGAGCAATGACGATGGTTCAGATCCCGATTTTCCTGCGCGAAATTGGCGCCAGCGTCAGCGATGTGGGCCTCTTTTTCACTTTATCGATGATTTTCATCCTCTCCCTTCGCATCATCGGCGGTTGGGCATCCGATACCTTTGGTCGGCTTCGCGCTATGTGGCTCGGAAGCCTTATCGGGATCTTCGCATACATTCCCTATGTGATTGCAGATCGTTGGGAAGTCGCAATCCTCGGTCCTATCCTGCTCGCCGTGGCATCGGGATTAACGCTACCTTCATTTCGTGCCTACATCGCTGATACCACACCAGATTTCGCCCAGGGAAGGATGTTTGGAATAAGTTCAGCATTCCGCACTGCTGCATGGATCGTTGCCCCTCCGATCGGCGGGTATGTCGCTTTTACTTACGGGTCTAGGTGGACATTCTTGCTCGCAGCGATCCTGTTCACAGTAGCCGCGATCATTTACTTCCTGTTCGATCGGACCGATAAAACAGAGACGGCATCTTCGACAGATCCAATTAACTTTAACTCGTTCCGACTCTCGTTATCCCAAATAGCAGTTCTTGTGTTCAGCGGTGGCTTGTTAACCTGGATCATTATCACCGACGGCATTAAGGATGTCACCTACCGGCTATCCTTCGACCTTATGCCGATTTATTTAAATGAGATCGCAGGAATTGGAAAACAAGGCATTGGTTTTCTCGATGGTATTCACGGCATTGCCTGGGTTGTCGCCAGCCCCATTGGCGGCGCTCTTTCGGACCGGACCAGCGAGAGAATTGCCGCAACGCTCGGTTTAGGCCTGCTGCTAGCAGCGCCACTGACATTCGCACTTGCCACTGATTATTGGGGGTTTGCTTTGTCGTGGATACTCATCGGCGTTGGGGGTGGGTTCTTCGATCCGGCGATTAATGCTCTGATTGCAAAGGGGGTGGACCCCAAACTCAGAGGTATCGCCTACGCGCTCGTCGCTACGAGCGTCGGGCTCGTATCCCTCGCCTCCCCCTGGATCGGAGCAAGACTCTGGGAAACATTTGGACCAAAAGTGCCCTACATCCTCACAGTTCTGCTCGGCAGTCTGGCCCTCATCCCGGCGTGGACCAAGCTTCGGGTTCCATCTAAGGAAGCTCGCGAAGAGCAGGCAACCTAAATCCGCTTGGTCACTCACACTATTTGGAGGAGAACTGAATTAACTTTTATGGGGGAAGCTTAAAAGGGTGAGCCCCCTGCCATTCGTCGGGCGGCCGGCACTGCCGCTCTCGCCGGAACTATCCCACAACTTACAACCGCAGCGAAAGGGCGTTCCTCCAGTCGGTCGGCGCTATCTTCTTGATCGCCACGTAGTGGGGGGATCCGTCAGATTAGCCGGAGGTTGCCACGGTCTATGGGAATTCGCAGCCCGTTGGTGGCCTGGGGCTCAAACCACCTACACTTTATACAGTCCTTTGCCTACTGTCAATCAGCGATACACTTAAAAATATTTGGGAGCCAGAAAACAGAGCAGAGTACACCGTGTAAACTGCCCACAGACCTCCTTCCAGAATGCTCAAGCATGGATTATCAATTGCGTCCTCGGGCTCATTCTGGGTAGAATTGAAGTGAAGCACGATCAATGCACGACCGGTATGAATTTTACTGCAGGTTCACATCCTGGGAATCACCGGCGGGAAGAAGTTTGTGGGATGAACACACGTATAACACAAGCTGCAAAGCGCGACGTGGTGATATAACTCAGGAAGCCTGAAAACTGTACAAGGCCGATTTCCCTCCTACTCACCGTCCTTATACAACCAAGGATGAGGACTTTTTAAAAGATAGATTGTATGCACCGCGTTCCTAAATTTCTGTACGAAGAAAGTGGAGATCATGTCAAAACGCATAAAGCTAATTTTTAATCCACATGCCGATCGAGGCCGATCATGGGATATCGCTGCCTCTCTACAGCCGATCATCGAGAGAAACGGCGGTGCCTCCTGGTCTGCAACGGAGTACCCCACCCACGCAACAGAAGTTGCAGAACAGGCAGCCCTTGAAGGATATGAGGTGATCACCGCAATAGGCGGTGATGGCACGATTCACGAAGTTGTCAATGGATTGATGAACCTCCCGCACGATAAACGCCCCCTCCTCGGGGCTGTGCCAATTGGATCCGGAAATGATTTCTGCTTTAACGTAGGCATTTCTCTATCGGCTGAAATCGCCATGGAAAACATTTTTAAAGGCGAGACCATACCTCTGGATGTGGGCGAGATCCGTGACAATACCGGCCACAAGGAGTACTGGAATAATGTGCTGGGGATTGGATTTGACGCCAATGTCCTCATCCAAACGATGAACATCACCAGGTTACAGGGCTTCAGTATGTATTTTTGGGCATTGATCCGGACCGTCTTGAGTCATTATGATTCCTGGCAGATGAAAATTAAGACAAGTGAGGAATCGATCGACTCAGATGTTCTTATGTTCGTAGTTGGTAACGGAGCTCGCGAAGGGGGAGGTTTCAATGTTACCCCAGATGCACTAGTGAATGACGGTATCTTCCACTACGCGATGATCCCCTATATTAACAAAGCTATGATGATGCGCTTGATCCCAGAAGTGATGCGAGGAACACACGGTAAGTTTAAACAAGTCCGAATGGGCACCCTGACATCCATGCACCTGGTCGCCGATTCTCCGCTCGTCATCCACACCGATGGTGAGGTGTACGCAGGATCGACTTCCACAGTGACAGATCTGAACCTTTCTATCCACCCAAGTGCATTACGTTTGATCATCTGAGTCCCCTCAAGTGCACACCGCGATTCATTGATTGAAGAATTAAGCAAGATGCGGACCCTAATTCAAAACCTACAGGACCTTGATCCAGGATATATAAAGATTATTTCTGAGCTCTGGGGAGTGGATCTTCCCGATGGAGAGATACAGGAGACTTGTGAA
>JBGUDT010000013.1:14423-21118 GCA_041821665.1 Anaerolineales bacterium | reverse complement strand
CCGGGGATGCTCGAGGAGGTTCTGGAGGCGTTACCCACGGGAGCTCAAGAGTGTATGGATTACCTGACCGACCAGGATGGTCGGGTGCCTTATATAGATCTCTCGCGCCGCTTTGGTTATATTCGAGAAATGGGATCGGGTAAACGAGATCGAGATAAGCCCTGGAGGTCTCCACAGTCACCGACCGAAATTCTCTGGTATCACGGATTGATAGGCCGCGCATTTATCGACACTTCAACCGGACCTCAAGAATACGCCTTCATACCCGATGATTTACGGATCATCATGCCCCAATCTGTGGATTGTGATGATCGACCCCTGGGAACGCCTCTGTCCGATCCCGATGTTATCCGTGAGAGCAGTTACGCGATAATCGACGATGCCGTCACGTTACTTGCCGCGTTCCGGAATAAGGCCGCACCTGATCGTCCGACCGCGTCTGAGCGAGGGCGTGAGCTGCATCCATTCCTGCAATTGCCCGATGCACATGAACTGGTGATCGAGCTACTTCAAGACTGTGGCCTTCTTGGTGGCAATCCGATCACGCCGGCTCCAAAGCCGGTCGGAAAATTCCTGGAGACAACCCGTCAAGAAGCCCGCACCATGTTCATGCTCGCCTGGAAGAATTCCACGAACTGGAACGATCTCAGCGCTGTGCCAGGGCTGTACTCTTCCACCGAAGATTGGCCAAATGACCCCATGCTCTCTCGTCGAAGTATGCTCGATCTGCTTCAACCGTTGGAGGTTGGAAAATGGTGGCCGATCGATGACTTTATTCAATCCGTTAAAGAAACTCAGCCCGGTTTCCAGCGGCCTGGAGGAGATTTCTCATCCTGGTATCTACAAGATTCTGATAAGAATTTCCTGACCGAATTTGAGCATTGGGATTCAGTGGAGGGCGCCTACATCCGCCACATGATCACAGGGCCGCTGCACTGGTTCGGGATCCTTGATCTTGGGCAGGATCAGAACAAAATGAAAGTGCACGCATTCAGGAAGACAAAGGTGATTTTGGAGTCGCAACCCGCCCTAGACGAGACCTCAGAATTGGACGAGAAAGTATCCATACGCGCGGACGGACTGATCATCGCCCCGATCGGAGCAGCGCGCGATGAACGCTATCAAATTGCACGTTTTTCCGGTTGGGAGAAAATGGACGGGGTCAATTATGAGTATCGATTGACACCGGAAGCGCTGAATAACTCACTGAGCCAGGGATTGAAACCAGACCATGTCCGCATTATCCTCGAGAGATCTAGCCAAGCCCCCCTCCCGCCTTCAATTGATGCCGCCTTAAAGCGATGGTCCGACTTCGGGACAGAAGCCAGTTTCGAACGATTTCTCGTAGTGAGAGTCAAGGACAAGGAACTCATCGAGAAACTTCAAGCGAATAAGGCCACGGCTCGCTTCATCCAAGAAAGGATCAGTTCGGAGATTGTCGTCGTAAGGGAGGCGAATTGGATGCGATTGCGCGATGCAGCCGCACGGCTTGGAATTTTAATCGCTCCACCGGAGGATTAGGCGAAACACCTCGGCACTTCAAATTAGCTACTGTGATGCCACCGCTTTGTTAATTGCGGCTTCTAATTCTTCAAGAGTGACAGGTTTGAACACAAAGGCGTTAGCCCCTAACTTCATCGCTTCATCCACTTGCGCATCGGTTGTTTCTGAGGAGAGCATAACCACTGGGATGTGTTTTAGGTCAGGTCTCATCTTCAAGAACTCCAGCATATCTATTCCGGTTACTTCAGGCATATTAATATCGAGGACTATAAGTTCAGGGCGTCCCCCAGCAAGCAGTTTTTGCGCCGCACTTCTAGCATCGCGGAAAGTCTCGACCGAGCAATCGAGCAGTTTGAGCATGAGTGTTACCGCATGGCTCATCTCATCATCGTCGTCGACAATCCAAACTATACGCATCCTTGCTTCCATGATGATCCTATAGCTCCTCTTTAAGCCTCTCTGCTAGTTCACGTGTGATGCCCCGGACATCTGTCAATTCATTGACTTCCGCTTTACGAAGTCCATCAAGGCTGCCAAATGTTTGCAGAAGGGCTTTCCGCTTCGCGGGTCCGATCCCCTGAATACCATCCAAACGAGATGCCAGACCCCTCATCTGTCGCTTTTTGCGATGCTGACGAAGTGCAAACCTGTGTGCCTCATCTCGGATCCGTTGGATCAGGAATAGACCCTGTGATCGCCTGGGCAGGATGACGGGATCAATTCTCCCTGTCATATATAATTCTTCGTTCTCCTTGGCAAGGCCTATGGCCGGGATGCGGTCTCCGAGCTCGTACCGTTTGAGTACTTCAACCGCTCGATTTAGCTGGCCCTTCCCTCCATCGACGATGAGTAAATCGGGAAGAAACCCAAAACTCTTATCCCTCTTCCCCCCTGGCTTTCCAGCCTGCTCATTCGCGATTTGCCACCTACGAAATCTGCGCTCCAGCACTTCTTCCATGCTGGCGAAATCATCCTGTCCTTGAACGGATTTAATATTGAACTTTCGATAGAGGTTCTTATTTGGCGCACCCTGCTCAAATACGACCATCGAACCCGCAGCCGCATCACCCTGTGTGTTTGAGATATCGTAGCATTCGATGCGATTGGGAGGTTCGGGAAGGTCGAGTGCCTCTTGGAGTTCGGCCAAGGCTTCGACATGCTTGCTCCAATCTGCTTCCCATCTAGCCCGCAAGGAGGAGAGGGTTTCGGTGGCATTTTCCGCTGCCATCTGAACAAGTTTTTTCTTTGGTCCTTTGCGTGGGACAACAATCTGTACTTTGCGTCCTCCACGGCGGGTCTTTAGCCAGGATTCGATAATTTCCATCTCCTCAATCTCAGTCGGGAGAAGCAGCCTCTCTGGCACATACGTTGCTTC
Organism: Anaerolineales bacterium; assembly: GCA_041821665.1. Lineage (GTDB taxonomy): Bacteria > Chloroflexota > Anaerolineae > Anaerolineales > E44-bin32 > E44-bin32. The sequence goes on along the minus strand of JBGUDT010000013.1, from coordinate 18,240 downwards.
GGAGTAGAACTGTTTTACAAAAGCCTCAACGAGCTCGGCATCTTTCGCTTCCACGGTCCCATCAAGGATAAAATATTCATGACCAATAAGCTTACCAGAGCGTATAAAAAAGACCTCCACGCATGCGTCACGATCATCCCTGGCAAACGCGATCACATCAGAGTCAATTTTTTCCTGGGACACAACCTTCTGATTTGCCACCACGGTCTCAATTGCAAGTAATTGGTCACGAATTGTACCGGCACGTTCATATTCAAGCGCCTCCGATGCGAGCGCCATCTCAGTTTTGAGTCGATCAATAACCGGCTCTGACTGACCTCGCAGGAAACGGCATAGATCATTAATCATCGCCCGATACCCCTCCTGATCGATAAAACCGATGCAAGGAGCCAGGCATAGCTTGATGTCGTAGTATAAACATGCTCGTAAATCTTCCCCCGTAATCACTCGATCACAAGTGAGATAAGGGAAGATCTTTCGTAATACATCCAGCGTTTGATGCACAGCCCACATACTCGTATAGGGTCCAAAGTAGCGTGAACCGTCATTTTTTACATATCGTGTCACGGTGACTTTTGGAAATAGTTCCTGCCAGTGGATCTTAATATACGGATAGCGTTTGTCGTCCTTCAACCGCACGTTGTACTTCGGACGGTAGCGTTTGATCAGATTCATCTCGAGGATGAGCGCTTCAAGTTCTGAATCGACAACCACCCAATCGATGGTCTCGATTCTAGAAACCATCTCAATGGTCTTTTTAGTGTGTTGTGCTGAGTCGTGGAAGTATGACCGCACCCGGTTGCGAAGGTTGACGGCTTTCCCGACATAAAGGACGCTATCCGCCTCATCCTTCATCAGGTAGCAACCTGGTTTATTCGGAATTCCTTCGAGTTGAAGTTGAATTTTTTCTGGCGCTGCCATAGCTTGAGAGATTCTAGCACAACTGCGAATCACTTTCCTCCACCCTAAGCATTCCTTAACCCAGATGTGCTGATCACCCTAAAGATTAGAAAAAGTAATCCCGCGGAGAAAAGTGGAGAGCAGGTCATCACACCTCGTCCATCTCATCTATATTCTTATAACGAACCTCATTTCAAGTACGTAGTTAAAAAAACTGGTTGGAGCAAGGGTGGAGTTTGGCGTTTTTGTGACTCATCCTTAGAAGAAAGGTGTGGTTCACAATCCGAAATGGGAGAAGTATAATCACTCCATCATGAAATCTACCTCCATAAAGCTGTTGAGCATCCTTGCTCTCTTTTCTGCATTGAACGCATGCGGGGTATTACCGGATTCTGAACCACAAGGAACTCCGCAACCCACAGGAGAAAGCGCCACACCCACAGCAGAGTCCACTGAAATCCCGCCACTTGAGAATGTCGAACTTACAATCTGGGTCGCACCGGAATTCGCTCCGGACCCGGATACGCCTGCAGGTGCTCTGCTGTCGGATCGGCTGCGCGATTTTGAAGCACAATACCCTCGAGTTGACGTGAGTGTGCGAGTGAAAAATTCGAGAGGGCAAGGAGGGCTTCTCGACGCACTGTCTGCGACAAGCTCTGCAGCGCCCAGTGCGCTTCCAGACCTCATCACGCTGGATCCAACAGGGATCCATTTCTCCTTCATCAACGACTTGATCACCCCGATCGACGGCCTGATCAAGGCGCCCGAATCACCAGCGTGGTATGAGTTCGCCAGTGCAGCCTCCAGGATTGACGGTGAATTCGTAGGCTATCCTTTTGCCAGTAATACCGAAATCCTGGCTTATCGCACAGAGCTTTACGAGGCGCCTCCCACGACATGGGAAGAACTTATCCGCGAGGAAGATATTTTTCTTTTCCCGGCTAGCGACCCGGACGCTGTGTTCACAGTGGCTCAATATCTCTCCCAGGACGGTCAGCTCGTAGACGAGAACGGACAACCGTTCCTTGATCAGGCTGTGCTGACAGAAGTGCTGTCACTTTATGAAGTTGCTCGCGAGGCTGGCGTCGTTCCACTCCGTTCGCTCGATTTCAGTGATTCACAACAGACCTTTGAGGAACTCATTTCCGGTCGGGCAGCCAGCTCCATCACATCGCTAAAGGGCTACCTCACACTCGAGACGTCCGAAGGCATCGCTGCATTGCCTGCCCCTGCGCCAGATAAACCTGGAATCAGCCTTACGGAAACCTGGTCATGGGGCATGGTCACGCGGGAGCCAGACAGACAAGCGATCATCGCCTCGCTATTGGAGTGGCTTGCTGATCCAGATTTTTTAGGTGCATGGACCAGGGCTCTCGGCATGCTCCCCCCAACATCCGCCTCACTGGATGCATGGCCGGATGGGGACGATTCCACACTTGCAAGCAGCCTGGTGACACTGGCACAACCCAAGCCAGCTGATACCATCCACCTAAAAGTCGGCCCTCCAATTTTGGAGGCGGTTTCCGCAGTCCTGCAGGGGATCGAGACTCCCGCCAACGCGGCGTTGCAAGCCGTGGAAAATCTTCAGAGCCAATGACCCTCACCTCGCTCAATTCTGGGCGTTCGTATGAAACTTCCTGAGTTTGCAGATCATCGTGCACACTTCACGCAAATTCGAACCGCCGTCCTTTCAGCAGGCGATCCATACCGAGCTATTCAACGCCATCTCGACTTTTCAGGGGGTAGTCTCACTGCCAGATCTTTCTCCTTCAGTCCATATGATTCTGGCCGAATCTATCTCATAGCCATCGGAAAAGCCGCTGGTGCGATGACGGAGGCTGTGCTCGATATTCTAGGTCCCCAAATTCATGCAGGTGTGGTCACGTTCCTCGACGAACCAACTGAAGATTTCCCTCCACAACTGAAAACAATTAAAACGGGTCATCCCCTTCCCGACGCTGGAAGCATCTCTGCAGGAAGCGCAGCCCAGGCTTTGCTTCGAGAGACCCGACCAGAAGACCTTGTGATCGTGCTGATCTCGGGGGGTGGCTCAGCGATGTTTGAACTACCCATCCCAGGTATATCGCTCGGAGATCTCATTACGGTGAACCAAGCCCTACTGGATTGTGGCGCGCCCATCCAGGAGATCAATGTCATTCGTCGTACATTATCTCAAACCAAAGCCGGTGGTCTTGCCCGTATGGCGGCTCCCGCAAAAGTCCTTGCGCTAATTCTCTCAGACGTTGTTGGGAACCAATTGACTTCAATTGCATCAGGTCCAACTGTTCTGCGGAGCGATCGACCCGGTCGAGCGAAAAACCTTATGGTGAGACATGGCATCTGGGACCACTTGCCCGGGGATGTCCAAGCCGCATTATGGACCACGCGAACCAAGAGACACCCTGCCCCCTGGCCGAAGAACATCATTATCGGGAGCAATCGCATGATCCTCGACGCTGCGGCATCTGAGGCGACTGCGTTGGGGTTTGAACCTCGCATAATCCACGCACATATGTCTGGAGAAGCTCGTGAGATAGGACAGCAAATGGCGCACCGGCTTGAGTATCTCGCCTCAACGGGAAAAAGATTAAAACCCCAATGCCTGCTCATGGGGGGAGAGACGACCGTCACAATTCGCGGGGATGGAAGAGGTGGGAGGAATCAGGAAATCGCCCTGTCCGCATCGATAGCATTAGAAGATATCGAAAACGTCGCGTTGATGAGCTTCGCCACCGATGGGGTCGACGGTCCCACTGACGCTGCCGGGGGGATCATTACAGGCACAACTACCAGGACAGCACGTGCATTCAATCTCGAGCCGAGAAGAGCCCTCGAGGACAATAATACATACCCCATCCTTGACGCAGTTGGAGGCTTAATACGGACAGGCTCGACGGGCACAAACTTGAATGATCTC
>JBGUDT010000013.1:11410-14085 GCA_041821665.1 Anaerolineales bacterium | reverse complement strand
CGTTTCCTCTCCGATCGATATGCCGCAGAGGCAGCACGTGTGCTGGCGGCAAATGGCTTCAAGGTCTATCTCACCACGGCGGATGTTCCCACCCCGGCTGTCTCATATTCTGTCCGGCATCTTGGTGCAATCGCCGGCCTCATGATCACAGCTTCTCACAACGCCCCTCGTTACAACGGTGTAAAGCTAAAAGCCACTTATGGAGGATCTGCGGTTAGAGAGCAATGCCGCCGGGTAGAGGTTTATCTCAACGATAATGAATCTCGGGGTCGTGGGCCCAATTTGATGGACTTCGACCAGGCACGCGCTTCCGGTCTTATCGAACGTTTCAATCCTACCCCAGCTTATTACGATCATGTACGTTCGCTAATTGATTTCGACATTATTGCGGATAACCCTCAAATCTTGGTTGTCGATTCAATGTTCGGTTCAGGAAGAGGCCAGATCAAGGGCATCCTGCAGGGCACGGGATGTGAAGTTGCTGAAATCAGAGGCGAGATGAATCCAGGTTTCGGCGGCATTCACCCTGAACCAATCTACGCCAATCTGGGTGCTCTCGCAGGTGCAATAGCATCGGGACAGGGACAGGTGGGGCTCGCCTTAGATGGGGATGGTGATCGCATCGGAGCAATGGATGGGCGTGGCAACTACGTCGACCCCCACCGCATCATGGCGCTGTCATTAAAGTACCTCGTAGAGCAGCGCAAATTGAGCGGGAAAGTCCTCAAGACCGTGTCCACGACTCAGATGATTAACCGCCTCGCAAAGAAATATGGTCTTGAAGTGATCGAGACGCCTGTAGGATTCAATCACATCGCGGATTGGATGCTTCGTGATGATGTCCTCATTGGCGGAGAAGAGTCAGGCGGGATTTCCTTCAAAGGTCACATCCCTGAAGGCGACGGGGTGCTAATGGGGCTGCTTCTTACAGAAATGATCGCTGCCAACGATGTTCCCCTGGAGGAGATGATCATTGAGCTTCTGAACGAGGTAGGGCCAGCTCATTATCAGCGGGTGGACCTGAGGCTTACAAAGCCTATCTCAAAAGACCGTATGGTAGAACGTCTGGCAGATTCTGCGCCTGATTCGATTGGCGGCGTGAAGATCGATGAGGTGAGTACAATGGACGGTGCGAAGTACATCCTCGCAGACGACTCCTGGCTGCTCATTCGACCATCAGGTACTGAGCCAGTACTGCGGGTTTATGCTGAAGCTCGGGAAACCGCCATGGTCGAGGCGCTGCTCGATTACGGTCGCTCCCTTGCAGCAGAAAGCTAAATCACACCATCCAAGCATAAGTGCACGTCTGAAATCACAATCGCAGGCCCATAATCCGGCCTGCGGTTTTTTTCGTATTTTCGGCAATATTCTCAAGATGATGTTGTGCGTTTAAAAAAAACAAATGGTTGCGGAGCTCCCAAAATCCGCAGTGTGTCTAATCTTCCTCGGCAATGGGTAGTTCGACTGTAAATGCGCTTCCTTTTCCTAATTTGCTTTCAACCTGTAGGGATCCCCCATGGATGTTAACCAGCCCTGAACAGATTGCCAAACCAGAACCGGTACCTTGCTGCTCCTGTTTGGCCCGGTCGATCTGATGGAATACATCAAATAGCTCGATTAATTCAGATTCTTCTATCCCGATGCCCTGATCCTCAATACGGATGTAAAGCATGGCGTCCCGTACATCTGTTGATAAGCGCACATGCTCGCTGTCTTCTGTAGAAAATTTAATGGCATTATCAAGGAGCCGACCAATCGCATCCGCAAGATAAGTCTCATCCGCGATGATGGGAGGCAGCCCATCGGGGACATCGATGATGAGACTCAAACCAGCCTCTTCAGCTTTAGGTTCATATCTCCGGGCAGTCACCCGGAGCCAGGTGCTGAAATCTTCAATTTTCCTCTTCCTGTAAATGTAAGCTTCAACGGCCTCTCCTGTCTCTAGTTCGACAAGGACAAGAAAATCCTCCACAAGTTGATTCAGACGCGTCGCCCCTTTACGAATACCTTGCATAAATTCATGAAACTCTTCTGAGGAAGCGGTATCCTCCTCCATCTCGATCATATCAGCGTAATTAATGATATACGTGAGAGGTGTTCGAAATTCGTGACTGAGGCTGAGCAGAATCTTATGTTTCAAATCTGCGATTTCTTCATCTTGATGTTTACGAAGGCCGCTCCACCGCGCAAGCTTGGCCTGGATGGCGACGAGTAGGTCTTCATCTTCAAAGGGTTTCGTGATGTAATCGTCCGCGCCGATCTCCTTTCCCCTACGGACGTCTGCTTTCTCACCCTTCGCCGTCAGGAAAATGAACGGGATCTCCACGAACTCGGGGCGTTCTCTCACGGCTGCATGGAATTCATAACCGTCCATTTCAGGCATCATGATGTCGGATACTATTAGATCGGGCGTGTCATTATCAAGAATACTTAAGGCTTCACGCCCATTCTCTGCTGCAAGAACATCGTACCCGGAAAACTCAAGCAGCTCACGGATACCTTCGAGCAATGGAATGTTGTCTTCCACGATCAGGATTTTAGCTTCTCCCATCCCCGGGAATCCTCCATGTTTATTTAGCAGAATTAACGCACTGAAACCTGCAATCGGGCAGCTTGCGGATCATCCCGCCTCAAACGCCATAGTACCATGAGAAACTGCCCTAACTGACTTGGTC
>JBGUDT010000013.1:8389-11377 GCA_041821665.1 Anaerolineales bacterium | reverse complement strand
TCAAGTGATTCTGTTGCCATAGGAGCCGTCAGCAGCTTATATCCTCTCCCTCGTCTGGTGATTAAATAACGGGGTTTTGCCGGATCCGGCTCGATCTTACTTCGCAATCGACTGATCAACTTCTCAACCCTGGCATCATCAACCTGACCAAGGTAGTCCTCTCCCCAAACCGATGTGACGATTCGATATTTATCCGTCAATTTGTCCCGGCGCAAATAGAGAAGCTCGAGAAGCCTGAACTCGAGATCTGTGAGGACAGGAATACGGATCCCATCGACCCAAACGTCACCCGAATCAGAGTCGAGATAAACTCCTTCGGTTTCGACATGGGAGCCTCTACCTTTTCGCCCGACGAAGTCAGAAAAGATTGGTGAGAAGGGTTTTCCATCTACCACAAGCCCAATCGCCTTTACGTGTCTTAACTGCTGCTGGGGTATTCCTGCATTTGCGTCGATGACGAGCGCAATCATGATGGCACGATCATCCTCGTCGATTTGACTCCAGATTTTCAAACACTCCGCTCGCGGCTGTGGCTCAAGGAGAACGGCTTCCTCCATATCCACCTTCATAATTTTTTGGAAGCCCTGACAGCGCCTGGGCTACTGCGACGAGTAGTCCCGGGTGTCCACCCGATAACTCCATACATAGCTCTTTCCGTTTTCCTGTAAGACTTGGAAAGTTCAAGTTTTTTAATATTTCAGCGGCCTCTGTGCTTATCAACAGAGGCATGTTATAGGTGAACCGCGAGAACATTTCGGCAAACTCGTCTTCGATGTTCTTGCTGCGTAATTGTGGGAGGCTGTGCAGCGTTGCCGTTGCATACACCAAGCGTGTATGAAAGCGATCCCGTAAGGCTCGCAGGTTTAGTAACGCACGATCATCCAACGCTACGTATATTTCATCAAACTCGTCAAAGAGTAGACAAAGGTTCCTATCTAGCTGCTCACAGAGATCCGACAGGGCAAGGTTAAACGAGAGAGACGCTCTAAAGGATGTTTCAGCTTCGGTGATCGAAAGGTGATATTCCTGGATATCTGCAAGTAGTTTTGCGGGAACATTCTTGGTCAGACGTTCAATTATCGAGCGGAGTACAACCTCATAGAACGCCTGTGCGGAGTTTGCTACAGCGCGATTACAATCAATATACACAAGAAAACCCGAACGGTCGGCTTCCTTCGAATAAATTTCTTCGGCTGCTTCGCTCGCAAGCGAGCGCATAAGCATGGATTTTCCACTGTTGCTTAGCCCAGAGATCGAGACACAGTTCCCATCAGCAAGATCAGCCAGCAGTTTATGAGCCAAGGAAGAAAAGGGGAGAGGGTTTTTCGTCATAATATTCCTAGATATGCCAGCAGGGCCAACTCCAGGCTGACCCTGCTTTGGATACCTCAATTTTACAGCAGAAGCGGCGATTCGGCTCTATACGGTGGCTCGAGAACGCAAACTTCTAGCAATAAAGACCACTGCCAGCAACAACCCACCCATGATCACCAGGACGGGAAGACCAACCTCATCGGCAAAGCCTGTTGCGGGTAGCGCCGTCGCAGTTGGCGTTGCACCCCCACCCCCTTCGATCGCAGCAAGCGTCTCCAGTGCAGCCGCCGTGGCTGTTTCAGGCGCCAGGGTAGGCAATGTCAGGAACGGGGTTGGCGTGTCCGTTGGAAGCACGATCACCAGCGTCGGCGTGACCGTAGCCGAAGGGGCTGGCGTCCAGCTTGCCGTCGGTGTCCGGGAAGGGGTCAATTGGATCGCTTCAGCCGTCTGGGTTTGCGCCTCCTGGGTGTTCTGAAAATTGATCTCCACGGCTTCTGTGGCACGTGCTTCTCGCTGCAAAGGCGCCAGTACAAGCGCATAGACGAGCAAGCAGATCATGCTCACGATCAAGAGACCACCCAAACCTGCGGCAGCGATCACAAACGTCCTGTTGCCGGATTCTTCTGGGAGTGGAGCACCTACATCAAAATCTTCTGCCATCGTATCATCTCCTCCGCTTCTTGGCCGACCATAGATCGTTCCAATGAGCGTATTCCATCAGATAAAATTATTGCAATATCTCGATATTTGCAAGCGGAACGGTGACTGAACCCATCCCTTCAACCTCGATTGAGGCGCTACGGGCGCGTATGCCGCTTGGATATTGGATAATATTCGGGAGTATAGAACGCACAACACCGACCTCGCCAAGGAAAGGGGCATGAAGCACCCTTACCCGAACGCCCGGATTGAGAACGACGACCTCCTCCGGTAAACCTACAGCTCTGCTGGCAGGAAGAGGTATAACGGCTTCGGGCCGCTGACCCTTTTGGAGCGCGTCCATTCGACCAAATAAGGCAACCTCACGGCCAACATTGTTCGACAATAGATTAAACGCAGGTATATTTATTGGTCGGGGTCCAAACCCCTCGGTTAGGATAATTGGATAATGAAGACGACGTGCCACTGGGATTAGATCGGAAGACATACCTCCCAGGATCACACCACGAACGGATAATTCCGTCGCCTGGTGCAGAGGGGCAGGGTGATCGCAGATCCCAGAAATCAAAACCGCGCCTCGCAGTTTGATATCCAACTGGCTTGTCTGCAACCGTGCTCCAGGACCTTCCCCTACAATACGCATGACTCCGAAGTCCTGTCGACCGTTCCCCCAAACTGCCTGTATCAGGCTGCCCGTCGTTTCAACTGTGACAACCTGCGTTCCGTCAGACCCCACAACCACGCCCGGGAATCCGGCGCGCATCTCGATCAAGCGGCCTCGCGCCTGGAGAAGAACTCGAGATTTAGAGATCGCAGTAATTTTGCCTTCCTCCGGGGCACGGACTGTTTTCCTGGCAACCCCGACGGGTCCTGCAATCACATCTCCTTCATCGACCTTCTCCCCGACATTCACTACGATCTGACGCATGGCCTGTGATTCCGCGATCCCCAGACCACGCGCGATATCAAGGTAGTAGTGCTTCGGGGAAATCTCTGCTTGTGCAATCACGTCGG
>JBGUDT010000013.1:5258-8253 GCA_041821665.1 Anaerolineales bacterium | reverse complement strand
AATGTTGCAAGAATAATGCCGAAATGAAGATTCATACCAATGCCCCTATGTCCCACAGCCATTTTTCATTCATTTCACGACGCCGGTCTGGCTCTTTTGGTAAATTCAGTGGTCGTCCGCGCGCATCAATGATGAGCCCGAGCGCCCCTCCTGCCACGCGCAATGCGCCGGCTTTCCCGGGGCCGCCAAAACCCACATCGATGCCGCGCTCTGGTCGCAGAGTCAGACGGGCATTTTCCCCCTGCTTCAGGGGCAGCGTGACCAACTGACCCATGCGGATATCGCCGACGATGTCCTCCCCCACTTGATCACGCTCAAGCTGCACACGTAAAATCTTTCGCCCGGCACGTGCGCGCCCAACAGGTGACACAATGGTGCCGAGGCTCACAAAACTACCCGATTCAAGCAAATGAACCGTAACCATCGGCAGCGGGCCTGCCGTTGCTCCCAATGCGGGTGTAAGACTGTGGGGATCCAACACCAGAGTTGAGATACCCGTAGGTTCCAGCGCATCCAGGAGCGTCAGGGCAGCATATCCGGGGCGAGGTGCTCGCGCGAGGACCGCACCACTAATGATAATGGGTTCAATAGCTGGAAGCAGCCAGGTCGACTTGAGATTTTTCCCTCTGGGCCATCCCGTCCGGGCTCGTTGGAGTGCTGTGCGAATGAGCTCACGTGTCAGAGCGAACTCGATATGCAAATCTTCAATCTCTGCGGGTATAACACTCGGATTCAGTGATTTATTGAAAATGTAATCCTGAACTTTCGTCGGCGAGATTTCAGTCGGCATCCAACGGAGAATCCGGGAAAGACCACCGCCTTCCAACAGAGCGGGCAATGGCGCGCCAAGTCCAAGATCGGTATTTACCGTCAACCGCAAATCCCCTTCAAACGCGGCGGCGATGGTGGTTTGATTTGCGCCCACATCCACACCTAGAACCCCTTTCTCGGGTTCGTAGATTCGGCTCAAGTATTTAATTACCCGCCCGAATGCGTCTGCACTTAAAAGAAGGTTTCCCCCCGACCAGTGATCCAGTTCCTCAAAACCCGAAACTCTGGTTGCACGGACCTCGGAGATGGCATCACTGATGTGAAGTCGGGCTTGACTTAGATCTTCAATTCCCAGGGATGGCCGCACATTAGGAGAGAGGTCCACGTGAAAACGATCGCCGAATCGCTCGACAACTGATGCGCTAAGACTCCGATTTCCAGCATATACAATGCGTGGTCTATCCATGGGTGGTATCTGTTCTGCAGCCACCCCAACCAGATCGATCAACTGCAGGACCGACTCGGTCGCACCACCATCTGTTCCACCTGTCACCAGGATCAAATCCGGGTTCGCAGACAATATCAAATCGATTTTTTCTGAGTCTTTACGTTTATCCATGAGCCCGATCTCACCGACTACGTCGATATATGTCGAAGCAGCAAGATGTTTTGCACTCTCCGCTGAGACGCCCGGCATAAGCCCCACCAGAACGGTCCTGACCTGAGGCCCCGCGGAAGCCGTTGCCACGAAGACATCGATTCCCGCACCACTCGGAGTCACGGGCATGATGAGTAGATCAGATTCGTCCACCAACCGTCGACCCGTGATCGTTTGCACTCGATCCAGAGCCATCCTGACACCTTCACCGATGTCGAAAAGTGGAGCAGCCGCAGTTGAAGGCGCTTTTGCCGTGGCGACGAGGCGATAGCGACCATCGACAACGTCGAAGATGCTGGCACGTGTGTTCACAGTACCCACATCTACAGCAAGCAGCGTCTCGGCATCGATAAGCGCACTCATGTTTCGATCACAGCCCTCCGAAGAGAGAAGATAACATGCCACCTAAAAATTGAAATCGTTCGGCCAGCACAATGATACTCGCTGCCAGAGCACCAGCATACATAACGCCAAATGTTAGCGCGATGAACACCTTACCGATGACGGCCATCACGGCGTTAAACTTCGTCCGGCTTGTCACGCCAGTTACCCCTTGTTTGGCACTGAATCGGAAGTAAAGTAGGGAACTAATTGTCGCCAGTATGAGAATAAATCCACTGACGATTCCTTCCATCCAGATCCCGGCATCCTCGCCAGCTTGAGGAATTAAGATTTCGCTCGTCAGCGTCGCTGTCGCCGCCCGAGTTTGTGGTATGAGGGTCCCCATAATCCCTCCCCCAATTATCACACCTGCCCCAACACCTACCATGAGAGCCATTGGTAAACTGCCGAACCGGGAAAGCCTCGGCGACGCTTTTAAAAGCAGCAAAATCGTCAGAATCCATGGAATGATAATAGTGCCAATAGCGGCGGGTTCGAGGAGACCAGAGATACCGCTCTCAAACAGAGGGTCGATCAGGTACGGTCTAATCACGTAGAAATAGGCAATGGCCCCCGCATAGCCAGAAGCTACGCCGACGAATAAATATGTGGCAATTCGGAATAAGACGTTGTCACTGATCAGATAGCTTAAGACCATGATGGTCAATAATGCTGCCAGAATAGTTCCGAGGGTTTCAGACGAGAATAGACTCATGCGCTATCCTGCCTGCGCCCGATTCGCTGTGTTCCTGCCAGCCAATTCACGATGCCGTATCCAGCTCCAACCAGGAGAAGGGCCTGGATCGCGATCATCCCCATTCCGAAGGCGTCCCAGCCAAGACGCGCATCCCCTGATGTGCCATTGAATTGCTCATAAGTCACGGCGGAGGGGAGTCCGGTGAGAATGCCGTCGACCTGCTTATCGGGGGCTTCAAAGTAAGGTCTTACCAGCGGCTCAGCCCCAGCACTCAGGATCATGATGAGCGGCGTCTCGCCTATCCATGGATTCGTTTGCTCAGCCCAGGTCCTTGCTGTTTCTGTCCCCGCTGTGATCACGACGACGGATCCAAAATCAGAGAGCCGATCCACGCCTTCTAATATGGGCGAATCCCAACCAGAGCTACCCTCGAAGTCCTCCGGAAGTCGAAAACCGCGCGGAATAGCGATGCGAGGTGCTATCGCAAA
>JBGUDT010000013.1:3143-5158 GCA_041821665.1 Anaerolineales bacterium | reverse complement strand
AGTTGAACAGCAGTTGATCCACCAGATAGATAACCGAGATGGACATAATCGGTTCCGTTGATCATCTCCCGTCCAGCATCAATGTTCTGTACGTTCAACTCTGCAAGGGGTGGACCGGTTGGACGAGTGGAAACGGTAACGATAGGGATGGCGCGCTGCGCGGCATGAGTAAGAAGCGGGCTTGACACGGTCGCAAGCTCCCCACTGTATCCGGGTGCGTAATCGAACACGACCAACATTGGCCGATCTGTCGGAACCGTCTCAACCAGCGCGATGAGCGGCCCAAGATCTCGCGGAACGACGGAGGGCAGCGAGAACCCCTCAATTCCTAATCGCTCAAACAAGAAGGGAGTGATCACTGCAAGACAGAGGACAAGGGCGATCACCCAACGAACGAGGGGCACGCGGACACGCTCCGCACCTCGAACGCCCACTTCACGCTGCTCCTCTTCGACCAGGCGATGTAAAAGCTCTGCCTGGGCATATTGCCTCTCAGTAACCTCGAGCCTTGAAGCGCTCGCTGTGGATGTGCGCGGAATAGCAACGACGGGCTCGGCCATGAGCACCCCACGCAATCCCGCGAGTGGTCCTGCCGCTTCGATGGGTTGGACCTCTTCGGGCTCGATCTCAATATCAGATCGAAAGCTGTCCACGGGGCGCATTGCTTCAAGCCATGTGGGGAGTGTCGCCGGCGCAAGGTCACTGGCTCCTTCACCTTCCTCAGAATCAGGCTTCATCTCGCCGATCCAATCCGGAAGTTCTATCGACTCAAGGGTAATGTCATCGATCTCGACAACGGGCTTCTCCCCGCCCTCTCCTAATACCAGTGGGGGAACTTGTGAATCAGACCCTTCGGATGGATCTTCCCCCGCTTCACCCGGCGACGACTCTCGAGGAGCTGCCCCTTGATCCGCACTTAACTCAGCCCCCGCAGTTTCTGAAACAAGATCCGGAGAGCCCGGAACTGCAGGAAGACTGGAAAGTGCTCCAAGATCGAGGGGTGGTGCTGGTTCTTCTTCAGGCGTTTCTTCGTCGGCTTCCATAGATGGCGCTAGTCCATCCAAGCGACTTGGAGCTTCCTCTGGTTTTTCATCAGCACGAAGGTCGGCCAGCCAATCCTCTCCTCCCTGATCGGAGTCAGCAGAACCAGGGACGGCAGCCTTGCGAGCCCGGATGCGGGCGAGCCAGTCGGGAACGTCTTCGGCTTCATCGGAGTCACCTGCGGCGGCAAAATCCTCCATCCAGTCAGGAATTTCGCCTTCCGGAGGTCCTTCGTCCGCACCCGAATCAGCTTCTCTCAACTGACCTAGCCATTCGGGACTGCCATCATCGGCCCCGGGAGGTGCCTTCTCTACCTCTTCAGGTGCAGGATCGGAAACAACTTCTGCACGTATCCGATCCAACCAATCGGCACCCAACTCCTCCCCCTCACCCTCCATGGGAGGTTTTCGCTCAACATCGCTCGGGGAAGATTCTGGAGGTGATGAATCTACGACCAGAGGCATGAGCCGTGCACCGCAAACGGCACATTCCTCCGCAGTTTCTGGATTTGGGGAGCTGCACATCGGGCAGCGCTCTTCAGACATCAATTACTCCCCATACGGTCGATCTATCGCCAATAAGATTCTCAATCCCGTAACAATGGCACCCAGGGCAACTCCAAGGATGATGCCACGCGCACCTCCTGCAGCAGCAACCTGCGCAAGCGTATTACGAATACCGCTGAATAATTGAGAAAATGCACTGTCACTCCCAAGCAACCATGGGCCAGTGCCCAGCAAGATCAGGAGTGCTGTGATTAAAAACACCACACTAAAAAGATCTCGCCGACGAGAAATAATGCGGAATCCTGCCACTGTCAGCGTGACAGCGAGCAGCCCGCTCAATGTCGCTTCAACTGGCAATTGAATGTTCTCGAAGAGCCATAGAACGATGTCGCTGTCAGGGCGGAAAAAGAGACCAAGAACAAAGGTCGCAAGAAACGAAGTCACCAGGATAGCGCTGTAAGGCCATCC
>JBGUDT010000013.1:0-3045 GCA_041821665.1 Anaerolineales bacterium | reverse complement strand
CGCTGTCAGGGCGGAAAAAGAGACCAAGAACAAAGGTCGCAAGAAACGAAGTCACCAGGATAGCGCTGTAAGGCCATCTATTTCCTTGTTCACTGATTTTCGACCAGTGCACCAGGAATAGGTTGAACAATCCAAGGAACAATGCGACTGCTGCGAGTACAACAACCCATCGCATGAGTAGGAGACGCAAATCGAATAATATCTTGACCAATCCATCGGTGGGAATTTGATCAAGCCTCACAAAATAACCCAGGAGGACCAGAACCCCACTCACAGCTGCAGTGGCAGCCCAGATCATGTACGAACCGATTTTCACCAGCTAACCCCAATAACACGAAGCAATGTTCCCAGGAGAATGGCGCCAATAACGACAATGCGAACTGCATCCTGGACTCGGAGACTGGCTCGATGCGCCTCGCCAACATTCAGATAGGCCCCTCCAGCAAAAATCTCCTCACCGATGAGAGGATGACTGGCACTCGCGTACAGAAGCGCTTGTGATTGAACATCATCTGTCCCTGCCAGGACAAAAGATTGTCTTCGCTCACCTGCATCTGCAGCTAAAGCACCTTCTGCCCCAAAGGAGCCCGCTAGAACATTTACAGAAACATCCTCCGTCGTGAGTAGAGTCGGCAAGGTGGCAAAATATGAAAATGGCGTAGGTCCCAAAAACCGAGCCGATGTAGAATGAAACCGGTCGAGCGCGCCTGCAGAGGCATAGATGCTGCGCAGGGAGTCTTGAGCGAGAATCGTCATCGCTCCGTCACCCGTCGTTACAACTGCGGGTTTATCGCTCAATGTGGTCACACGACCGATACGCTTAAGCATCACAAGCCCCGCGAAAGCAGGCGCACTATTTGTACCGATGATCGACCCAGTGCCCAGGGATAAATGCACTCGTTCTCCGGCTTCCACTGCACGTTCGATGGATGTGCCCAATACCTCATAACCCCTGATAGGCCGGAATACCGCAGGCCAACGCATACCAAAGCCGAGGTAGAAAATCAGCAAACCGAGGAAAAGACCCAGCACTGCAAGCCCGAGAATGTCGATCCCGCTCACGAAGTCTCCTCCTCTCGCAGATGATCCAGCAAAATCGCGGTTTGCTCCGGGTCTTCAAGAATTCGGCCGAACGTAACCAACCGGCCATCCGAAGCACCGACGAACGGGTCTAGCGCATACACTACCTGCGCGCCAATAATAGCCAGAGGTTTGAGGGCATCAATGAGTACAATGGCAAAGTTGCCCAATCCCAAGCGTCGAATTTTCCTTGCGTAATCTAGTGTAAAATCGTCCATCCAGACCCTCGTCGCGCAGTATAGCATAATGGGCGCAAGGTCACCAATCACCCCCACCCATGGGGGTTCGCATTATGATGAGTGCAACAATTGGGCAGAGTCTCCACGGTTTATGAGGCTGATTGTAGACTCTGCATGAATGCCGGTCAAGAACTCGATATTGCGAGGTGATTCGCTTTGCATATAATATGGAACAGTTGTTCGAAAGGATCACGCCATGAGTCTCGACCTGCGCAACTTACTTCCTCAGGTGCAACAACTAGGCCAAGCGGTCGCAGCAGAAAACGACCGTATTTCCCAGATTATGCCCAGAATCCTGGAAGCCTTTGAGTCTGCCGCTAAGATGCCAGCGGAGGATATCAAGGTGCACATCAAAGGCATTGGCAGTCGCTGGACCGGCGCTATACCTACCGATGAACCCATCAATCTCATCCATCCTGCCCCAAGCGATCCCGAGAGATACAATGTGGTAGGTGCCGATGGATCACAAATCTACCCCGATAGGCATGAGATCGCTCGCTATGCCCTCATCAACGTCGGCAGCATCCTCATCAAGCATGGCTCTGGCGAAGCACCCTTGATTCGCCAGGAGGGGACGCTGACATTCGATTTCTATGATCCACAAAACGATGACCTCAATCTTGAGAGCGCCGCCATCATCAATGGTCGTCGTGATGTTGCCGAGATGGAAGCACTGGCCGATTGGGGGGAGATGCACAGCCAGGAAAAAACGCTGTTGCTTCTCGATAACAGCTTGCTGCTATGGTTGGCGCTCCGATTAGGCGCCTCCAGCGAGAAGGAGATCGATAAGCTTCTTCATGAATACTTGGGTCATCTGGAACGAATACGACTCACCGGAGCCGCACTGGCAGGATTCATAGATCGCCCAAGAAGCACGAATGTACTTACGCTTCTCGATGGGCTTGGGATCGTCGAGCGAGATAAAAATGGCCTAAGCTTGTTCGAGGGCGTTGAGGATCGGCGACTCTTTGCGCACATCCTCCCAACTGGATGCCGTAGCGCTGTGTTTCGACACCCCTCACCGCTCAACAACGACTTTCGAACAGCCGGCCACGAGGTGTTTTTCTTTTATTTACAGACCGGTTCTGATGAGCAGATTGTCCGTGTGGAGGTGCCTATCTGGGTCGGGGAGGATGAAGTGCTGCTCGATCTGGTCCACGCTGGTATCCTACAGCAGTGCCGCACCTCAGAGGGTTTCCCATATGCGCTCATTCGTGCACATGAGATAGCCGTGGTGACTCATCGTGAACGGGATGCCTTATGCGATATGATCCAGCAGGAAATTAGAGGACAGGGTGTCGAAGCCATGATCTCTGTCAAATCTCAGACCAAACGCTGGACAAGTTCAAATCGCCGGCATCGTTTATAAGGAAAGGGATTCTATCGATATGGGAGAACCGATCGGACGAGTTACACGCTGCAGCACCCAGGGTTTTGTTGGCGCAGTTCGGCAACTTGATCCCGAAACGCCAACTTTTGGCACTTTATGCAAAGCCGAAGCCCAACAAGGAAACACCTACGTAGTGGGTGCAGTTTACGATATCAGCATCGAGGACGATCCCTTCGCACGCCATGTGGCGTCATCAGAGCGAGCGAGTTCAGAACAGATTGCGGATCACGTCGTCAATCGCCAAACACCTATCGAGATCAGCGCAATTGCAGTCGGCTATATAAAAGATGAAAAATACTTCTTCTCACTTCCACCTCAACCCCCTTTGACAATGGC
>JBGUDT010000012.1:46365-50947 GCA_041821665.1 Anaerolineales bacterium | reverse complement strand
GTGATTTCACCGGAAGATATCCCTTCGTTGGATCGTTCAGCTCATGCTCTTTTCTCGTCAGATATCCATCCTGCCTGTCCAAATTCAGTAATCGAAGCTATGGCCTCTGGGTTGCCCGTGATCGCCTTCGCCACGGGTGCGCTTCCCGAGATGATCCTGGGAGATTCCGGGCGCATTGTTCCTTATGGCTCGGATCCATGGAAATTGGAAGACCCAGACTTCGGCTCTTTGGCAGATGCAGCGATTGAAGTTTTTCAAGACCAGGAGCGGTTCAGGATAGGCGCGCGTGCTCACGCCGTCGATGCGTTTGGGATAGAACGGACGGTGCAGGGTTATTTATCTGCGCTTGGGTGGTCGTGAGGCATCTTTGTACATGTGAGGAAGTCGGCATTTTTCAGATATTTGGTTTGCGGACAGGTACCGATAATGCATGGCATTGTATGAGGCAGCCGAAATCCACTTCTGAATTGAGCATGCGCAACCACTATCAAGTTCCAACCATGGTCGGCATTGCTCTGATTTTTACGATCGGAGGATGTGCCCCCGTACAATCTGGTCTCGTATCCTCCTCGGTCGATGGCACGGGGGCGTCCACACTGCCGCCGCCAGCTTCAACATCTACAGCGATAAACACCCATACCGCCCTGCAGATGGGAGAATCACTGAGTCTCCCTGCTCTCCTCGAGGAACATGACCTCGAACTCTGGGATGTGGCGGGGGAAGCTCACCCCATCACAGCCGAAATCTTGAATAACGAAGCGACCTATGGCGCCGTGCTTGACGAACTCCAGGCGACGCTGCAACGTGCAGAGGACGACGTAAGAGCCATTGAAGCAGGCGGCGGGACGGTATTTGTAGAGCTCAGGTGGAATGGAGCGTCATCCTACAGCGATACTACGGAAATCGAGGTCTTCTATCGGGATGCTCAAGACCCGGATCATCGGATATGGATAGAGGACTCGGATTCAACATTTATTGCCATAAGTGCAGATGATGTTTCTGTGATCTCGGAGGTACTTCCGGGCGAAGTCCCCACGACACGGAATAACCCAGTGCGATTTATATATCTCGACGATCCCTGGGATGACCGTGCTCGTGGCATGCAGGTGGTAGATACGGATGGTGAGCCGGTAGCTTTCTTGTCCGCCGAAGAGAACTACTTTCAACCCTGGAAAATGGTTGGACCACAGCGATACAAATTAGTGAACGGGTTCGATATTGATTTCTATGGATTCTCCGAAGATAATCTGGACCTTTTGTGGGAATCTTTTGCCTGGATCGAACTAGGTCTCACGGACGCTCCTGAGAGAATGCACAAGGTGGTATCGATTCGGAGCACCGAACTTCCCGAATCGATCGCCGGCGTGGGTGGCCGAGGTGATATTCGCATCGACCCAGAGAGTCTTTCTTTTATGCGCGAGACTCTTGCCGCGCCTCGCCAGGCGGATGTTCTCTGGATCGCAGGCTTGATCGTCCATGAGGCGGCACACGTGAACCAGCCCGGCGAATGTACGCCGGAATATGCGGCCGCACAAGGGATGTCCCTCCAAGAGTTTGCACTGTTTCGAGAGACAGCCGAGGGTCAGGCGTATGATCAGGAAGTCCAATTCATCGAAAACCTGCTAGAGTTAGACAGACAGAGCGGGAATACGCTTATTCCCAATTTGGAAGCGAGATACAACCTTGCATCGCAAGCAGATTTTTTACAGGGGGTCATCGGGAAGGCCGTATTCCCGAATGGTGAGCTTGTGCCGACATGTGCCGAGTAGCTCGGAGTGCATGATCAAAGATGATGTCACACGTATTTGCAGGTAAATTAGGACTTCAACAACGGGTGCTGCCGGCTTATCGGGTTCCATTCTTTGACCAGTTGGCAGGCGCATGTTCCCAGGGGATGTGTCTGTTCGCCGGCTCACCAAGGAAGTCAGAGGGGATCATTGAGGCGCCGGGTTTGGGGAGAGCCAAATTCAAGCAAGCGCAAAATCTCCATCTGCTTGGCGGCTCCGCATATTTGTGCTGGCAAAAGGGGTTGCTCAAGTGGTTGGAGGAGTGGGATCCAACGGCAATCATCATGGAGGCAAATCCTCGTTATCTCTCGAGCTCGAAAGCTGTCTCATGGATGAAGAGTAGAGGTCGGCCAGTCATCGGATGGGGGCTTGGCGCCCCTGCCAGCAGCGGATCCCTGCATAAACTCCGGTCCATGTTCCGCCAGAGATTCGTAGACAGGTTTGACGCCGTCATCGCATACAGCACGGCGGGAGCGGAGGAATACGCAGCCCTGGGGATACCCAGGGAGCGATTATTTGTGGCCCATAATGCGGTTTCTTCAGCCCCATCCCACATGCCCGTCAGAGTAGAACGTGGTGGAAACCCGCTCCAGATACTTTTTGTGGGGCGCCTCCAGGCGCGGAAGCGCCTCGATCTGCTCATCCAGGCTTGTGCCATACTTGGTATGGATATTGATCTCACCGTCGTGGGTGACGGTCCCTCGCGAACCGAGCTGAGGACGCTTGCTTCGGACACATATCCACGAACAACCTTCACCGGCGCTCTTCGAGGGCGGGAGCTCGAGGACCAGTTTAAGAATGCGGACCTCTTTGTCCTACCAGGAACAGGCGGATTGGCAGTGCAGGAGGCCATGTCCTATGGATTGCCCGTGATCGTTGCTGAAGGCGATGGGACCCAGAATGATCTCGTATCAGGCGGGAATGGCTGGCTGGTTCCCGTTGGAGATCTTGACTCGCTTGCGGCAGCTATGCGGGAGGCGCTCCATGATCCCGCCCGGCTCGAGAAAATGGGGATGCGATCCTATGAAATGGTGAGAGACCGCTTCAACATCGACTCGATGACCGAGGTCTTTCTCAACACGCTTGATTTTGTAGAGGGCTCATGAAAAAACGAATTGTGTTCATCGCTGATGGACGGAGTCCTATCGCGCTTGGATGGATGTCACATTTTGCATCCGATAAATATGAGACCCACTTAATCTCAACTTTTCCGTGTGAGCTTCCTCCGTCCATGCATTCGCTTCACGTCGTCCCTGTGGCTTTCAGTGGGGCAGCGAAGTCAAGTGTACAGAAAACTGCCAGCGCTCCCGGAGGCGCCCGGGGTATCAGGTTGCGAAGTGCGATTCGTCACTGGGTGGGCCCATCCACCGTAAAAAAAGCTTCGAGAAGGGTCGAATCTATTATCCATACACTTTCTCCCGACCTTGTCCATGCGCTACGTATTCCTTTTGAGGGGATGGTCGCAGCTGAAGCCGAGATTAGCGCACCGGTTATTATCTCGGTTTGGGGAAATGACTTTACCCTGCACGCCGGTTCTTCTCCTGGAATGAAGAGGCTCACTCGTAAAACAATGGCACGTGCCGATGGACTCCACACAGATTGTCACCGCGATGTTCGTCTTGCAGCCGAATGGGGATTTCAAGGCACTGTGCCCATTGTGCTACCCGGTGGTGGAGGAATCAAGCGTGATATTTTTCACCCTGGGCGCCACATTCCCGATGGAATTGACGAAGGATTGGCGAAATTATTAAACGAAATCCCCTATGACGCGCCAGTGGTGGTCAACCCCCGAGGTTTCCGCGCCTATGTGCGAAACGACACATTATTTAAATCCATCCCTCTTGTACTACGGGAAGTACCTGCGGCGATTTTTCTCTGTGTGGGCATGAGAGATGAGAGCGAGGCTTATGCGTGGGTTAGGAGGCTGCAGATCGAATCAAATGTCCACCTCTTACCGATGATGAGACCGCGCGGAATGGCTGCCGGATTCAGACGAGCGTGGATCAGTGTTTCCCCATCCGAACATGATGGCACTCCGAACACATTTCTTGAAGCCATTGCCTGCGGATGTTTTCCCATTGTAGGTGATATCGAATCTATGCGTGAGTGGATTAAGCCGGGAGATAACGGTCTACTAGTTGATCCAGGAAATTCTCAAGCATGGGCGCAAGCCATCGTACGTGCGATCAGGGATAACGACCTCCGATCAACTGCGAAAGATATGAACGAAAGACTGATCAACGAAAAAGCTGAATATGGCTTTGTCCAGACTAAAGCGAGGGAATTTTATCAACACGTCCTGGACCAACACGAACCCGGTATGCGAGCGGACCATGTTTGAAAAACTCGAAGATTATCCTGAAGCTACAATCCTCCATCACGTGGAACCGGACGGCACATTGTGGGGAACCAAGGGACGTTGGATAATGCGCCAGCACGCCGAGTCTACATGGGATCGCATTGGTAAGTTTCCATTCGCAGTTCCCCGGGATTTGTTTGGATTCTCACGTCCCACATCAAGGGCTATGCGGGCAGATAAATCCAATCTTTTCGTGAATTCAAAAGGACGAACGCTCTGCATTCGCGCTTCACGCGTATACTCAATGAATGAAGATCAAAGTCTACGGCCTCTTTTTGAGATTCAGGGCGACAGCGTCCTGCATGGTGGTATCTGTGAGGATGAAGAGGGCTGGACTTACTTTGGTGAATACTTCATGAACCCTCAGCGACGACCTGTGCGTATCTGGCGTATCGATGCTGATTTCAACGAATGGGAAGTTGCCTATGAATTTCCC
>JBGUDT010000012.1:44702-46066 GCA_041821665.1 Anaerolineales bacterium | reverse complement strand
TGGGACCAAGACGGATGATGAGCTCTATATCGCCTTCACGACTGTCGAGCCGGGCGCTTCTGTCAAGCGGGATACAGCCGCCGTGCTCATCAGTAATGATGGGTTTGATTGGCAGGAGATCCACAGTTTCGAAAAAGATGCTTGGAGACCGATGAAACTTTTCAAATACGGGGTCATCAGCATGCCTTCGGGAAAGATGAACAGTAAATCGGTATATATGAGTGGTGAAGGGCTGGTCGGCTTTGACGGCCGCAGTATGAAAGCACGTGTTGGGGAGAAGGAATAAATTGATTCGAGTATGGGTTGCTGGGGTTTTACAAGTGGGAGAGCGATTGCTCGATGATAGTGTCGCGTCCTCTGAGTTGCTCGAGTTCCTCCAAAAAACCATCCTAGAGTTGAATAAACGTCTTGAGCATCGCCCCGATGCATTTCCCATGGGGATGATTCCAGAACTGGCGAGGGTCACTCAAGCTGCGAATGAGCTAGGATTATGTGACCCCGAGTTTCGAGGCTCAACTGAAGGCTCTTTTGTCGAGGAACCATCGACTGAATATATCCACATCTGGAGGGATTCTTTGCCGGATGGCAGCGTGCTTACGAAGAAAGGATTGGTGCATCAAACCGGTAGAATGCTCCTGAGGTTATTGGCTGTAGAAGATAGTTCAAACGACGCATTTATCCATGATTCGCTGGAGCGCCTTCTAAGGCACGTCGAAGTTCGAAGAAAGGCATGTCTGCAGCCTAATCCACCGCTGTCGTGGTCTGAAACATGGATCGAGAAACATGATATTGCCTACTTGTTTTGCGTACATGCTAGAAACTCGCGTGATTTCCGGTTTTTAAATGGGGCTATGAAGCTCAATGACTGGGGGTATCGAGCATATCGCCGGAACGCATCGGTAGAACAAACCTTGAGCCTTGTGCGTGCGATTTTGGAACAAGAACTCATTCTTGCGGAGTTTTGGGGATGATTCGGTTAGTTTTGTTCGCCCCGACCCGTAAGAGTCTTTATGCTCGAATTGTCGCACAGCGTATCCTGGTTGAAACGGAGGTCGCGCTTTCTGCGATCGTCGTCCGATCCATCTGGTCTCTCCACCGGTTTCGAGCTGAGCTGCGTCGGGATGGTCCACGACTGTTGGAGAAAATCCAGACCAAGCTTGTTCTTGGCGAAAGTTCTCTGTCTGAAAGCGAGGAAAAAAATACCACGACGGTGGAGCGGATTGCAAGCGACGATTTGTATGAAATGGCGCGCCGGCATGAAATCCCCTTCATTTCAGCGCCGGATCTGAACGACATACGGGTCGAAAACAAACTGGCGAACATAGCTCCGCATCTCATTGTATTTACAGGCGGAGGGCTAATTC
>JBGUDT010000012.1:40112-44597 GCA_041821665.1 Anaerolineales bacterium | reverse complement strand
CAGACTTAGAGAAGGCCCAAGTTGGCCTGACCCTGCACTACATGGATCGGGGCGTGGATACGGGACCTTTGCTGCTGCAGCATCACGAGACGTTGCGAGCCGGAGACACGATCGAAGCGATCCGTGCCAGACTTGAACCTCGCATGATTGAGTTGGTCCTTAAAGGAATTCGCGGACTCAAGAGCGATACATTGAAGCCGACGCCTCAGATGGTTGACGAAGGAAAACAGTATTACGTGATGCACCCTCGTTTGAAGGAGATCGTCGCGCGTAATATGCGTGGTTCGATCTAAACACAAGGGGAAGCATCTCCCTCCTCTGAGTAGAGAGATGGTTGCGATGGACTGCGAGGATGCAAGAGTGTTTTCCAGAGTGCTATAATCGCATCAAATCGCACAGAAGCGAGCGTGGAATGAAGCAGGTTGTGCAAGATTTTCGAGCTGGAACTACGAGCGTGATTGATGTACCTGTCCCACAACTCAAGCCCAATATGGCGCTTGTGCGGAATTCCGCATCGCTGGTATCGGTTGGGACAGAACGAGCACTTGTGGCTTTTGCATCGAAGAATATCCTCGGAAAAGCTCGGTCTCGTCCGGATCTGGTTAGGCAGGTTGTCGATAAGGCCAGGCGCGAAGGAATTCTCACCACAATAGACGCAGTTCGGACAAGGTTGGATCAACCGCTCCCCCTCGGGTATTCGTCCGCAGGTACGATTGTCCAGGTTGGACCGGGCCTTGCCGATTTCCAGGTTGGTGACCGGGTTGCCTGCGCGGGCGGGGGACACGCCGTGCACGCAGAATATGTGCTAGTCCCCAGGAATTTGTTGGCGAAGATACCTGAGAATGTTGATTTCGAGGCGGCGGCGTTCACCACGCTCGGCTCCATTGCACTCCATGGTTTCAGGTTGGCTAATCCCACGCTTGGTGAATCTGTGGCGGTAATCGGCCTCGGCGTGTTAGGGCTTCTTGCAGGGGGGGTCGCCAGAGCTGCTGGCTGTAAGGTGTTTGGAATTGACGTGGACCCGGACAGAGTGGCTTTTGCACAGCAGCTCGGATTTGCGGCAGTAGCCCGTGACGAAGCCGAATCCGCGGCGCTTGGTTTCACCAAAGGCATGGGGTTCGACGTCGTTCAAATTTGCGCCGATACCACAGAGGATGACACCGTCATCCTCGCGGGGGAAATTACTCGAGATCGCGGCCGAGTAATATCGACGGGCGTGGTCGGGATCGGGCTTCCGCGAAAGACATACTTCGAAAAAGAGCTGAGTTTTATCGTCTCTCGATCTTATGGTCCCGGTCGGTATGACAAAAATTACGAAGAAGAGGGGGTAGATTATCCCATCGGTTATGTGCGATGGACAGAGCAGCGCAATCTGTCCGCGTTCCTCGAAATTCTGGCGACGGAGGCCTTTGATGTGCATCCGTTGATCAGCCATCGATTTCCAATCGAGCGGGCGGAGGAGGCGTATGCTCTTCTTTCTTCGGAAAAAGCCGAGCCATTTCTAGGCGTGGTCATTGCGTATCCTGGATCAGAAGCAGATGTTGAACCCCTGGCAAGAAAGATTGTGCTATCCACAACGACTGCCGATGGGAGCGATGAGGTTCGTTTGGGCGTAATCGGAGCGGGAAATTTTGCCAAAGCCGTGATGCTCCCCATCATGCAGGGTTCTGGTGTGCAGCGCGTCGGTCTTACGGCAGCGACCGGCATAAGCGCCACGGAAACGGCGAAACGCTTTGGATTCGAATATGCTGCGACAGAATCCGACGAAATTCTGGCGGATGACCGTGTAAACGCCGTGGCCATCCTCACCCGACATGATCTTCATGCGCCTCTCGTCCTACAAGCGCTCAAAGCAGACAAACATGTATTTTGTGAAAAACCTCTGGCCATAGTGCCCAACGATCTTCGCACAATCGCTAAGGCGCTTGAGGGAAGCGACCGAATTCTTGCTGTGGGCTTCAATCGGCGATTTGCGCCCTATGCGGCCGAGTTAAAGAAGTTTCTCCTTTCCGTGAATGAACCGCTTATTATGAACTACCGCGTTAACGCGGGTCTCTTACCCCAGGATCATTGGCTCCACGACCCGGCTCAGGGTGGGGGAAGAATTATTGGTGAGGGATGCCACTTTATTGATTTCCTCAGCTTCGTCGCATCCTCTCCGATCAAGTCCATTATGGCCAAGGGTACACCGTCGGATGATCGCTATCGGGAAGACAATGTCATCCTGATGTTGAAGTATCAGAATGGCTCAGTGGGCACGATAACGTACGTCGCCAATGGCGACCGTTCGCTTCCAAAAGAGCGATTGGAAGTGTTCGGTGGTGGAAGCGTGGCGATTCTGGATGATTTTCGCAGGCTTGAGTTGATAAGTGATGGACGAAAAAGCGTCCGTAAAAACCGCTGGCGACAGGACAAGGGACACCGATCAGAGTGGGAGGCTTTTATGCGCGCCGTGCGGGAAGGCGGTCCACCACCGATACCCTATCAAGAACTTTTTGATGTCTCCCTGGCATCGATCCTGGCATTGGATGCCCTGCGATCAGGCTCAGAAATCCAATTCGAGCCGATGTCTCAACCCTAGGGCATCATGCCTCCTCATATTGTTTTAGCTGCTCGTGAGCTCGGATTAGGACCGCTCACCCGATTCGCCCGTTATCAATTGGGTATGAAATCGGGATGGTACCGATGGCGTGCGCCCACATCCACATGGGATGAGACCTCCCTCAAATTTATCCTACGAAAAGGTGTCCCAACCACGTATGGCGAGTACGCTTCTTTTCGTTCGGAAAATTCTCCACCCTTCTTCTTCAACGATCCTCGTTCTTTACAGGACCAGTTGATCGACGTGCTGCAGGGGGAACTTGGAGGCGGGATACGAGAAGCCGAGGAAATCACACAGGGTCGCTATCGCTTGTTTGGCGCCGACCCGATTCGATTAGGTCTTCCCCCTGATTGGGGCGCGTTTGCACCCGTCGCTCATGTTTCGGAATCTCCCCCTGTTCCGCTCGATGAACATTGGTCAAAATACTCGATCGACGATCTTCCACAGGATATAAAGCTGATGTGGGAGATCGCACGCTTTGGATGGGTGTATCCTCTCTGTCGTGCGGATGCGATAACGGGAAAAGAGAAGTACTTCGAAACACTCTGGAAATTGCTGGCCTCATGGCTTGCATCCAACCCCCCGAATACCGGCCCCCACTGGTATTCGGCTCAAGAAGTGGGCATCCGTTTGCTTGGGACCGCGTTTGCAAATTATGCCTTCCCGCGGCAGCTCATGCTTGAAGAAAAGAGTCAGGGGATGCTCACCCAGAGCATCGCCGCTTATGCAAAGCGGATATCTGTCACATTGAGCTATGCACAATCGCAGGGGAACAATCATCTCCTCGTTGAAGCCGTGGCGCTCTATACGGCGGGATTGCTTTATCCGGAGTTAAAAAGGGCTGATCGCTGGCGAGCCCTGGGAAGAAAATGGACAGTCGATGCGCTCAGGCGCCAAATCTTTGAGGATGGCGGATATATTCAGCATTCGGTGAATTATCAACGATTGGCCTTGCAAGCAGGCTTGTGGATGGCGCAGCTCGCGGGCATCCATCAAGAACCCCTTCCCGAGGATGTGCTCGAGAAATTATGGAACATGGCATCGCTACTACATACGCTTGTGCAGCCCGAGAATGGTCGCGCACCCAATTTTGGTCCGAACGATGGTGCACGTATCTTTCCGTGGAGCACGCAACCTTTCGATGACTACCGACCGACCATTCAGGCTGCAGGTGTTCTGTTTAAAGGTGTGCGTCTTTATGAACCCGGTCCCTGGGATGATGTGTGCATTTGGCTTGGGCTGGGCGCGGCAGGAGGAAGCGATAGGGAGCCTGTAGGAGATCGGGTGGGTGTGAGCCCGAGTGTCGCGGGAATTGGGGTTGGTTCCGCAGTCGATGCGGCGAATTTTGCCGATGCGGCAACATTCCCTGAGGCCGGCTTGCACTTGATGACCGGTCATCGAGCGCGCGGCATACTGCGCGCCGCGCATTTCACACATCGTCCCGGGCATAGCGACCAACTACACTTTGACCTCTGGTGGCATGGCACGAATGTGCTTATTGACCCGGGGAGTTATCTGTATAATGCGCCGCCACCGTGGGAAAACACCCTGGCTCTGGCGCGTTATCACAATACCGTGCTCGTCGATGATCAAGAGCCGATGACGAGGGCGGGAAGATTCCTGTGGCTTGACTGGGCACAAGCCGAACTAATCGGTTCCTGGAAATCGCCAGCAGGGAAATCCGAGGTCCTTTCTTTCTGTCATACTGGATATGAGAACCTCAAAGTCCTCCACCAGCGGACCGTAATCCGTATGGGGGACGATCGTTGGATAATCGCTGACGACATTCTTGGGGAGGGGGACCATGCGTTGCGATTGAGCTGGATGTTGGCGCATTTGCCCTGGCGTCGTCGAGGATGTGGAATTGAGTTGGAAGTGGGTAC
>JBGUDT010000012.1:33448-40046 GCA_041821665.1 Anaerolineales bacterium | reverse complement strand
CGTCGCAGGGGAAGAATTAGGGGAGCATGATCCCGTGTTAGGATGGTTTTCGCCGACGTACTCCGTGAAAACCCCTGCCCTGCAGTTGATTGCTCACGTATCGAGCACGTTACCGGTACGGCTGTTGACGAGTATCACATTCGGAGAAGAAGATGAGGGCGAACTCGCCGAAGTGACCTGGCGGCCGCCAGAAAAGGGTCAGCCGGCGGTAGAACGTCTCATCTTCGAGGACGAGGAATTAGAAATCGCGCATGCACATACTTCTGATCCATCAAGCCTTCGCCGCTCTGGGTGAACCTGGCGGAACGCGACATCATGAATTTGCACTTCAGCTTACGGAGCTGGGGCATCGCGTTACCGTGATCACGGGTCAGGTGAGCTATTTAACGGGGGAAAAGAGGGAAACCGGCGCATGGTTCGCTCGGGAGGTTGATGATTCAGGCGTTGAGATATGGCGCTGTCGTAGCTATTCCGGCTGGCATAAGTCGTTCTTCCACCGCTTATTGAGCTTCTTCTCTTTTATGATCACATCCTTCATAGCCGGGCTGCGTGTTCGTAAAGTCACCCTGGTGTGGGGGACGTCCCCTCCTATTTTTCAGGCGGTGACGGCATGGATGCTGGCGCGCTTGAAAGGCGCGCCTTTCTTGTTTGAGGTTCGTGATTTATGGCCCTACTTTGCCATCGATGTGGGTGTTCTCCGACAGCCGATTATCATCCGCTTGTCGGAATGGCTTGAACGATTCTTATACAGGCGGGCGGACAGTCTAGTTATTAATTCCCCTGGTTTTATGGAGCATGTCTCTTCAAGGGGGGGCGAATGTGTGTTCGTTGTCCCGAACGGTGTGGACGTCGCCATGTTTGATCAGGCGATTGACCGGGACAGTTTCAGGAGCGAGCATAATCTTCAGGATAAATTCGTCCTTATATATGCAGGGGCGCACGGGGTGTCGAATGACCTCGGAACAATCCTGGATGCTGCGGGAATATTAAAAGATGTTCCATCCATTCGTTTTGTTCTTCTCGGAGATGGTAAGGAAAAAGATGCACTCCAGGAGAGGGCTCGACAATTATCTCTGAATAATGTGCTGTTTCTGCCTCCAGTTCCCAAGAAAGAGATTCCGGACGCGCTGGCAGGCGCTGACGCATGCGTCGCAATCCTCAAACCTATAGAGGCATATAAGACCACATACCCAAACAAGGTTTTTGATTATATGGCTGCCGGCAAACCAGTTCTTCTGATGATAGATGGCGTGGTTCGGGAGGTGGTCGAGGGCGCAGATGCGGGCATCTTCATTGAACCAGGAGATGCCGAGGGCCTGGCAGTTGCTGTCCAAGAGCTGGAAGCCGACCCCGCGCTCGGAGATCGACTTGGTGGAGCGGGAAGAAGATGTGTTGAAGAGCGCTTCGATCGTGCATATTTGGCTGGCGAGATGGAACGGGTGATGATGACGTTGGTCGAATCGGAAAGTGCGGAATATTCTCAACGAGATCGAGATCGCGGGTAGGGATGAGCGATTTACCTGAGGGTGTCCCGAAGCGAAAGCGATTGTTTGATTTAGCCCTGACGATTCCGGGATTGCTCATAATCAGCCCGATTCTACTCTTGCTTGCGATATACATCCGAGTGCGCCTTGGCACCCCAGTGCTTTTTCGGCAGCTGCGCCCCGGTCTTTATGGAAAGCCCTTTGTCCTGTATAAATTCCGGACCATGACATCCGAAGTGAATAACCGGGGCGAGCCATTGCCGGATACACAACGTCTGACCTCTTTTGGTCAATTTCTGCGCTCTTTCAGCCTGGATGAGTTACCCGAGCTTATTAATG
Organism: Anaerolineales bacterium; assembly: GCA_041821665.1. Taxonomy (GTDB): domain Bacteria; phylum Chloroflexota; class Anaerolineae; order Anaerolineales; family E44-bin32; genus E44-bin32. The sequence goes on along the minus strand of JBGUDT010000012.1, from coordinate 38,223 downwards.
TGCTCAAGGGGGAAATGAGCCTCGTAGGCCCGCGCCCGCTGCTCATGCAATACCTGGAGCGTTATACACAGGAACAGGCAAGGAGACATGAAGTGCTGCCGGGAATCACCGGTTGGGCACAGATCAATGGCCGTAATGCGCTGAATTGGGAGGATAAGTTCCGCTTCGATACCTGGTACGTGGAGCATTGGTCTCTTCAGCTAGACATAAAGATATTGGCGCTCACATTTTGGAAAACGATCAAGCGGGAGGGGATCTCACAACCAGGGCATGCCACTTCGGAAGAGTTCATGGGGAGCGTGGAAGATTGAGTAAATTTTGTCCAGATAATGCACAGATTGCTCTATGTGAAAGGGTTGCAGAAATCTACGAAGAAGGGTAGGATGAGGGCTGGGTAGCACCCAAATTCACTCAAATGCCGAGGAGGAAAGAGATGAAAGAGCCTTTGGAGTTTTATGACGTAAAGTCCAAGAGCAAGTTTACAAGTGCAGAGTGGCGAATTGAAGTGAAAGAGTCGAATGGCCGGACGCGTTATTTTGCTGTTGCGACAGTTCCAGAGGGGACGCATGAAGCATGGCGCATCGTAGGTGCGGATTTCGGCAAACAGAATATGGAACAAGGATAGGCTAACATCCTGGTAAAGCAAATTATGAACCGCCCAGCACTCTGGGCGGTTTATGTTTAAGGATGTAAAGCAGTGGTATCATTTCACAACCCCAGAGGTCCTGCACGCTGTAGGTGTGCCAGGGGCTTTCAAGCATGATTCAGCTTACTCACCAAGAACTTTATCGTCAGATGCTGCGTATCCGTCGCTTTGAAGAGACGGTTCTCGATTCGTTTCCCCGTGGTCTTTTTTATGGCACAACACATACGTATATCGGACAAGAAGCCAACGCTGTTGGGGTGCTCACCTCCATGCATGAAGGGGACATCGTGGTCAGCAACCATCGCTGCCACGGCCACTTCCTCGCATACGGCGGATCGATGCACGCGTTGGCAGCGGAGCTCATGGGCCGTTCAACAGGCATATGTGGTGGGCGAGGTGGAAGCCAGCATATCCAGTGGAAGGATTTTTATGCAAACGGCATACTCGGGGGCACAGTTCCGCTGGCGGTTGGTATGGCCCTGGGAGAACGGGCATCGGATACGGGCAAGATTGTTTTCTCCTTTCTTGGTGATGGGACGCTGGGAGAAGGAGTTGTGTACGAGAGCTTGAACATGGCTTCACTTTGGAACCTGCCTGTGCTCTTTCTGGTAGAGAACAATCGCTATGCACAAAGTACGCCCGTACATCTCCATCTGGCAGGTAAAATCACCGCGCGATTTGAGGCCTTTAGCATTCCTGCTGAGGAAATTGATACAGCGGATGTTTCATTGATTGCCGCCAGCGCAGATCGGGAGGCTAATCTGGTCCGGGAAGGTAGCGGTCCCCGGGCAATCGTGATTGACACATACCGATTTGCGCCGCACTCGAAGGGCGATGACACTCGAGATCCGGAAGAAATCGCGAGTTTCCGCAAGAATGACCCCATCCTGCTCCAGGCAAGTCATATTGAGCAGGAGGAACTGAAATCGATCGAATCCGAAGTCGATGAAGAGGTTGCAGAAGCATTCCAACGTGCCCAGGCGGATCCAGTCGCGGACCCGAACGACCTCACAGCGCCAAGCGGGAAACTTCGATGAGAACTGTGCTGGAAGCGCTCAACGAGGGCATGCACGCATGTTTGGCCGAGTCAGAAAAAGTCTATTTCCTTGGTGAGGATATTCTCGATCCCTATGGCGGCGCCTTCAAGGTCGCTCGGGGATTATCGAGCCAGTACCCACAACAAGTCATCACGACGCCAGTTTCTGAAGCAGGTATGGTGGGAATAGCCGTCGGAATGGCACTGCGGGGATACCGCCCAATTGTGGAAATTATGTTTGGGGATTTCCTCATGCTCGCGGCGGATCAGTTGATCAACCATGCCTCCAAGTTTCGCTGGATGAGCAATGATCGCGTCCAGGTTCCTCTGGTTGTACGTACGCCCATGGGCGGAGGTCGTGGTTATGGCCCCACCCACAGCCAGACGCTTGAGAAGCACCTGCTTGGCGTGCCAGGGATGCGAATCGTCGCGGTCACAGCACTGATGGATCCGACTGAGCTCCTTCGTTCGGTGGTGTTCGAGGATGATGACCCAGTGCTTTTTGTCGAACATAAGGCGCTTTATCCTGTTCAAGTTCAGGCGTGGAATCAACAGGACTTTGATATCCTGGTTTCTAAGGGCCGCTATCCTGTCTTTCAATTGCGCATTGCAGGTGCGCCCTCAACGAGAGCAACACTCATAAGTTATGGTTACATGGTGGAGATTGCCCTGGAGGCAGCACACCGGCTGGCTTATGAGCGCGAGGTATTTATTGAAGTGATCGCTCTGACAGAACTGATTCCAGATGATCCTTCTGTGTTTGACCCAGTCGGGGAGACTGGTATGCTGCTGACGCTTGAAGAGGGATCTAACACCCTGGGATGGGGCGCCGAGATCTTGGCTCGGTGCTCGGAGCGATTTGGCTCTTTAAAATCACGCCGCATTGCCTCGCTTGATATGCCCATCCCGGCAGCTGGCACGCTAGAGTCAGCCGTCCTGCCAGGCGTGGAGGATGTAATGAGAGCTGTTCTAGAGATGGTGGGATAACGAACGATGGTGGTATCTGGTGAGCACATCGCTCGATAGCCGATCGGTTACTGAAGGAAATCATAGAATCAGTGAGTAGGACCATTTATTTGTGTGATTTCTTAGATCGGTCGAGGTGTACAATACCACTCCGGCATGCCATCATTTCCATAGACGAGAGGTCGAGGAATGCCAGAATCCGTAGAAGTCCTTGTGCCACTTTTGAACCCGAACGAGCCCGATGCCCAGGTAAGTGCCCTCCATATCGAGGAGGGTCAGCGGGTTAAAAAGGACGAGGTACTTTGCACTGTCGAGACCACAAAATCAACAGCCGAAGTGCTCGCGGAACAAGCCGGGTATATTGTGGGGCTTGAGGTATCTCCGGGCGATCACATTCGAGCAGGTGCACGGCTGTGCTGGGTAGGGAAAGAGCCTGATTGGGAGCCCCCGGAACCCCCGGTTCGGCGTGATAAGGAGAGCGAGGAGACCCTGCCGGAGGGACTCCGTATTTCGCAGCCCGCGCTCATGCTCGCCCGTGAGTTGGGGCTCAATCTTGCCGATCTCCCGGTTGGACCTCTGGTTACTGAAGCGATGATTCAAAGAGCGCAAACGAGCGAAGGAGGCGGTGATTTGAGCGTGCTTGAGCAAGATTTTAACCCTCACTTGGTAATCATCTATGGTGGCGGCGGACACGGAAAAGCGGTCATTGATCTTGTTCGCTCGCTAGGAACCTTCGATATCATCGGCGTGATTGATGATGGGATAAGCAAAGGCGAAGAGGTTCTAGGCGTCCCGGTGCTGGGATCAAAAGGTGAGCTGGGTGGCTTGCAGGAAAAAGGAATTCGTCTCGCACTAAACGCCGTTGGAGGGGTAGGTGATGTCCACAGTCGTGTGGAGGTATTCCGAAGGCTGGTTAAGGCTGGTTTTGCCTTTCCGAGTCTCATCCATCCGACGGCTTTTGTGGAGCCGAGCGTGAAACTCGAATCCGGTGTCCAAGTATTTCCACATGCCTATATTGGCAGCGACTCCGAAGTCGGATTCGGCTGCATTGTAAATACTGCGGCGGTCGTTTCGCATGACTGTACGCTGAGTCCCTATGTGAATATTGCCCCGGGGGCTCTTCTTGCTGGTGGGGTGACGATCGGTGAAGGGGTGTTGGTTGGGATGGGTGCAACGCTCAATTTGCATGTGGCTGTAGGTCCGAATGCCCGCATCGGGAACAGCGCAGTTATCAAAGATGATGTGCCGGCAGGTCAGATTGTCCGTGCCGGAAGCGTCTGGCCCGAAGGTTAGGGGGTATCTTGTTGAGAGAAGATGGAGTGAGATTTGAGCACCAATCGTAAACTCGAAATTCCCATGTCTGCGCCAGATCTTACAGACGAGGAGCGCGACGCGGTCATGGATGTTCTGCAGACGCATCGATTGAGCATGGGTCCACAAACTACGGCATTTGAGGTTGCGGCGGCTTCGCTCGTCGGTGTTAAACATGGCATGGCTGTGAGCTCGGGAACTGCGGGTCTGCATCTCTGCATCCGAGCCGCGGGTGTCCAGGATGCGGATTGGGTGATCACCACACCTTTTTCATTCGTAGCCACCGGAAATGTGATGCTCTACGAACGCGCGGTGCCGATATTTATTGATGTTGACCCGGTAAGCGGCAATCTAGATGCTGAGCTTGCGAAAAAAGCCGCCACCGATCTTGTCAGCGGCGGCTCTGCGGCCGAAGGCTGGTTGCCCCGAAAGGGCATCCATGGGGATGGAAAATTAAAGGCCATCATCCCTGTGGATGTATTTGGTCAACCCGCAAACTACGATGTCATGCAGGAGATTGCCGAAACCCATAATCTTGCTCTCATTGAGGATTCGTGCGAAGCCATTGGTGCAGAGTTCAATGGACAAAAGGCGGGCTCGTTCGGAGATGCAGGTATTTTCGCCTTTTACCCTAACAAGCAGATCACGACAGGCGAGGGCGGGGTCATTGTCACCGATCGAGACGATTGGGCGGAGAAAATTCGTGCGCTCCGAAATCAAGGACGCACACCCGGGGATACGTGGTTGGACCATACTTACCTGGGCTATAACTATCGCATGGATGAAATGAGCGCGGCTTTGGGTGGGGTTCAGTTG
>JBGUDT010000012.1:29305-33196 GCA_041821665.1 Anaerolineales bacterium | reverse complement strand
TTCGGGTATAGGGAAGGTGATTTTCCCATCGCAGAAGACCTTGGAAAACGAAGTCTTTCCATACCGTTCTCAGGGATAATGACACAGAATCAGGTTGAATATGTTTGTGGAACATTGAGAGATGTTTTAGCCAACATCTAATAGACGATGAAGGCTCGATAGAAAAAGACCGCATGGTTCACATGCGGTCTTTTTTTGACTATGGCTAAGATTATTTAGGGCTCTCGAACCTGCCGCCAGTTGATCATGACAAAATTCTCGTCACACTGGTCGGAGGTGGAGAAAACAACGATGTCGGACAGCGTGACGCCGCCCCCATCGTTGAGCTGCACCCATAGAGAATCTTCGCTCGCAATGGGATGGTCAGCGAGGTCGAACACATATCCCGAAGGACCAATTTCTGGTGCGCTGCCCGTGATCGCGTCGAGCGATAATGAAACTCCATCAAGCTCACCTTCGAGATGCACGCCCAGGTTGGCTATTGGTTCGTTCTGCAGGCTGAATACTTGCCCGCCTACCCCCAGCCATTCACAACCAAGATCATTGGCGATATTCGGGATCCGTACCGGATTACCGGGCTGGAGTGCGAAGGGAGGCACGGGTTGGGTCGGCGTAGGTGTATCGGTTGGCGGTGGAGTAGGCGTGGGCGTGGGTGTATTTGTCGGTGGAGGCGTAAAGGTTGCCGTGGGTGTCCATTTGCCTGGAAGCGGCTGAGCGGGTGTGAATGTCGCTGTAGGGGTGCCTAACGCGGCAGGCAAAGTTGGCGGTGGGAACGGATTAAAAGACACATCTGGGTTCATGAAGGCAACCGCAAATGCTCCGACGACCACAACGATCGCGATTAGGACTATGAACGTCAACAGGTTGAATATCAGGCTGCTCAATCTGCCAGTCCGTTTCCGTGGAGTGACTTCGAACTGATCTTCCATGGTCTCTGTCTCCTGCCCCTACGTCAGGGATCGATAAAAATCTGTAAATCCACCAGTTCTCGTTGTGCTTCGATCCAGTTTACAACTGTTCTTTCCCTCAGCGCCACCAGTGCATCATAGGAGAGAGCTCTTTCTGCTCTCTCGATAGTGGAGACAAGATGAAAACCAATCTGAGTTTCCACGATGTCACTGACCTCGCCCGGTGGTGTGGAAAAAGCGGCGGTCGTGATTTCAGGGATCAATAAATAGTCTTCAGGGAACCAGCCAAGATCGCCGCCGATTGGACCTGTACTCGTGTCGAGGCTGTAATCCTCGGCCAACCTATCAAAGGATTCGCCGGCCTCTATCTGTGCTCTAAGCCACACCGCTTCCTCGCGGGAGGCGACCACGATATGTCGTGCGTGGACCTAATCATCTCGGGAATTTGTGCTGTAATCATTTCAACCATTTGGCTTGCCATCAACTCAAGTGTCAAGGATCGGCGGAAAGATTCTTCTGAATATTGGTTTTGCTCTAACCACGCATCCAGCGATCCGATTTCTCCGCGCTCATCAACGATCTGTTGGATTTTAAAGTCCAAAACAGCATTATCGATCGTGATGCCTCCAGCTTTGGCTCCAAGGGCTAGCAGCTTCTGGTCAATTAAACTCTGGAGAACCTGCTCCCCGTAATCCGGGATTGTTGCAAGGTCGATGCCAGAGCTCATTTGCGCTGTCTCAAAACGATGGACCTCATCTTCAAAATCGGCTAGAAGAATAGGTTCCCCTTCCACCATGGCAGCCATTGGGATCGGTGTCTCTGTTGGTGGAAATATTGTCGGGGTTGGTTGGGCTGTAGATTGAATTTGAGTCGGTAAATTACAGCCCACAAGAACAGCCGCACCGATGAAGACCAAAAAAAGTGCACGGTTGACAACCATGGCTGTGGGGATTATACACACTGGTTTTTTCGGTGCAATGGGCCGATCGGACGATCTTCTAACCATTTACGGGAGTGTCGTGGAGAAGACAAAAACCATCGGTCTACGATGCATTTCATCATAAAAGAACTTCGAAAGGGATTTCTCGATGCGGGATTCTAGATCGTTATCGCAATCGGCCTCGGCGATTTTTTTAATCCGCTCTTTCGCCTGGTTGAAGAGCGTATCGGCGTCTCGTACGAAGACGAACCCCTTAGAGATGATCTTGGGTTCATCCGCGAGGCGATTCTGGTTGCAATCGACCGTGAGGTGAACAATCACAAACCCTTCGCGAGAGAGCGTTTCTCGTTCGCGCATTACACTGGGACCGATATCGCCGACCCCGCTTCCGTCGACAAAGACATAGCCGCCGGGTATCCGCTCACCGACTTTCATTTTGCCATCATGAAATTCGATCGGAGTGCCGTTCTCGATGGTGGCGATCCGATCCGCAGGAATTCCGATTTCTCGACCAATTGCTGCATGCTGTTTCAGGTGACGCAGTTCGCCATGAATCGGGATGAGGTGTTGGGGTTGCACCAGTTGAATGAGGAGCTTCATTTCCTCCTGACTGGCGTGACCGGAAACGTGCACTGGTGCGATGGAGTCGTAGATCACATCGGCGCCGCGATGAAATAAACGATTGATGGTCCGATGCACCATCTCTTCGTTGCCCGGAATAGGTGTCGACGATAGGACAATTGTGTCTCCGGCTGAGATATCGAATCGTCGGTTGCGGCCTGTAGAAAGACGCCCAAGTATGGAGGACGGCTCTCCCTGCGTACCCGTGCACATGAGGACGACCTTGGACGGTTTCATATCCAGAGCCTGATCCAGACTGACGATGAGCCCATCGGGCACGTCGAGGTAGCCGAGTTTTCGCGCCATTTTGGCATTCTCAACCATGCTGGTACCGACAAAAGCGAGTGATCGATTGTGCCGCTCAGCAGCGTTGGCGACTTGCTGCATTCTTGAGATGAGGGAAGCAAAGGTTCCAATCAGGATGCGACCCTTAGCCTGGCGAAACACATTGTCAAAGGCCGGGTCAATCACAGCCTCTGAGGGGGTCCATCCGGGATCGTCGGCATTCGTGGAATCGGCTAAAAGCGCTAGGACACCCCTGGAGCCGAATTCGCCCAATTTACCAAAATCGGTAGGTTTCCCATCCACAGGTGTGTAATCAAATTTATAGTCTCCTGAATGGATGATTAAGCCAGCTGGAGTCGTGATACCTAGGCCCACACCATTGGGGATTGAGTGGCACACCTGGAAAAACTCGAGTCCGAATGGCCCTATTTGTACTTCATCCCCGGATGAAATCGTGTTTAAATTCGCCTGACCGAGCATACCGCCCCGGCTCAGTTTTACCTCGAGCAGACCACGGGTGAGTTCTGTGGCATAGATGGGGACATTGAACTCCTCGAGTACGTGGCGGATGGCGCCCGTATGATCCTCGTGACCATGAGTCACGACGATCGCTTTTACGTCATCTTTCTTATCCAGAAGATAGCGGAAATCGGGGATGATGTAGTCGATCCCGAGCATATCGTTTTCTGGAAACATTATCCCGGTATCGATGATGAGAATGTTATTGCCGTATTCTACGGCCATCATGTTTTTACCAACCTCTCCCAAACCACCGAGCGGGACGAGGCGTAATACTTTGTTTGTCATATTTAATCCTTCTTTTTATTCCTTCTAAATTTCATATGCGATAAAGCCCCGTCGGGCAGAGCACCGGACGGGGCAACTGTTCCTTAACACATCAGGTTGGTTCAATTTAATCGAGTAACGTCTGTCGCTTGGGGGCCACGCACGGTGGTTTCAAGGAAGAACGCAACTTGTTCACCAGCAGACAGGTGCAGAAGGCCCTTGTCTGAGAGGTCACGGTAATGCACAAAGACGTTTTCCGTGTCTTTTGTGTCGATGTAACCGTAGCCTTTTGAACCGTCAAACCAGCGCACAACGCCGGTCGTTCGTTTTGACACGAATATCCTCCAATAA
>JBGUDT010000012.1:28308-28715 GCA_041821665.1 Anaerolineales bacterium | reverse complement strand
GGATAATATTCGCGTTGTTAGCCGCTGTGTTGATCGGGGCATGTGCAACGACGACGCCGGTGGATGATGTTGATTCTGAAGCACCCATCACACTCACGGATGCACGGGGAGTGGAAGTCAGTTTTGATGGCCCGCCTCAAAGCATCATCAGCATGGCCCCATCCAACACCGAAATGCTCTTCGCCATTGGTGCAGGGTCTCAGCTCATCGGCCGTGACGATATATCAGATTATCCACCAGAAGCGTTGGAAATCGAGAGCATTGGAAGTACGTATGGGGAGCTCAACACAGAAGCGATACTTGCGCTTAACCCAGACGCCATCCTGGCGGCTGATCTGACCCCACCTGAGCAAATTGAGTCACTCGAAAATCTCGATTTGGTGGTGTTTCAAGTGAGAAACCCCGCC
>JBGUDT010000012.1:23181-28279 GCA_041821665.1 Anaerolineales bacterium | reverse complement strand
CGATTTAGGAAGGATGACGGGACATACCCAGGAAGCCGATGCCCTGGTGGCCCAGCTGCTCGAGAGAACCGAGAAGGTCAGTTCCACGGTGGCTGAGGCAGACCGCGTTCCCGTGTTCTATGAAGTTGATGGATCGGATCCCGTCGCACCTTGGACGACGGGTTCAGCTACTTTCCAGGATGTTCTCATCCAGATGGCTGGCGGCGAGAACATCGCAAGTGAGCTCGAGGGTTGGGGGCAGTTAAGCATCGAGGAGATCGTCACCCGGGACCCGCATGTAATCTTTTACGCTGCAGGGCCGTGGGTCCCAACGACGGTTGAATCTCTTTCCGCGCGAGCAGGTTGGTCTGATATACGCGCAGTGGTGGATGGAAATGTGGTTGCTATCGATACCAATTGGGTGGACCGCCCCGGACCACGACTGATAGATGCTCTCGAGGCTATGGCCAAGTCGATTCACCCTGAATTGTTCGAATGACAGAGACAGAGAAGGCATCGAGGTCTATTTTGAGCGCACGCCGCCGGCCATTTTGGTTGGCCGGCGGTGTGCTCCTGCTCTCCTTTATCATGAGCGTGGCCATCGGTCCGATTAACATCCCGCCTCTTGATGTTCTAAACATCTTTGTTTCCCGAATATTGGTTTCTGTGAGCGCTTCCGGTTGGCCAGAAACCTTCGAGACAATCCTGTTACAAGTACGGCTTCCAAATGCTGTTCTTGTCACCCTGACTGGAATGGCGCTGGCTGGAAGCGGTGCGGCGTACCAGGGTCTATTTCGAAACCCGCTCGCGGATCCCTATGTAATCGGTGTCGCCTCCGGGGCGGGATTGGGTGCTGTGCTCGCAATGGCCTTCCGCTGGCCGGAGACTCTTGTAGGGATGTTGGCCATCCCGATTGCGGCTTTTACTGGAGCGCTCATCACTGTAGCGATAGTCTACGCCATCGCCCGAGTGGGACGTTCCACGCCCGTAACCACGCTCATACTGGCGGGTGTTGCCGTAAGCTCCTTCGCCACTGCGATGATGACGATGATCATGATTCTTTCAAGAGCCGAAATTCACCGTGCTGTGAACTGGCTTGTGGGGGGATTTTCGCTCGGCGGCTGGGGACCCGTAATCGCTGCTATACCTTATCTGATCCCCGGTCTGGGCACACTCTGGGTTCTCGGACGGCAGTTAAACGTCCTCCAATTCGGAGATGACCAGGCCCGTCAGATGGGTCTTGACGTGGAAAGGGCGAAAATCGTCATTATTGTTGCAGCTTCGCTAGTGGCTGCAACAGCCGTCGCATTTTCAGGAATTATTGCTTTTGTAGGCTTAATCGTCCCCCACTTTGCCCGTATCCTTTGGGGCTCAGATTATCGACGCTTGCTTCCTCTGGCGACATTGTTCGGGGGGAGTTTTCTGCTCCTGGCGGATCTTGTAGCACGTACCGCCCTTGCGCCACGACAATTACCCGTCGGCATCATCACCGCTCTTGTCGGTGCGCCATTTTTCCTCTGGCTCCTGTACCGCTCAAAAGGGAGTATTCAGGCATGGTAGCGCCTGTTCTCACACTCCGCGATGCGACGTTCGGTTATGGTGGTCCACCTATTCTCCGAGATGTGTCCTTGTCTGTAGAACCCGGTGAGATTGTCGCAGTCGTAGGGCCGAACGGGGTTGGCAAATCAACATTAATTAAGGCGGTGAGTGGAGTAATTCAACTTTCAAGTGGATCGATTGAGATCCAGCATTCAGCCCTGGAACGGATGTCCTCTGCAGAACGCGCTCGTCTTGTCTCGGTTGTGCCCCAAGCCGCATTATTGCCCGGCGGATACACGGTCCGTGATGTTGTCCTAATGGGGCGCACGCCGTACCTGGGTTGGTTGGAGAGGGAAGGTTTACAAGATTTTGACATTGTCGATCGAGCGATGGGGCAAACAGAGATCGAGGAACTTGCCGATCGACTCGTCGGTGAACTATCCGGGGGTGAACAGCAGAGAGTCCTCATCGCAAGAGCGCTGGCGCAAGATTCCCCCGTCATGCTCCTGGACGAACCCACGGCACATCTCGATTTGCGCCATCAAGATCGTTTGCTCGATTTAATTCGTCGCCTGGCTCGCGATCATGCCCTGGGTGTGTTGGCAGCTATTCACGATTTAAACTTGGTCGCACGGTTGGCCGATCGAGTGATTCTCCTCTCCGGTGGAATGATCAAGAAACGGGGAAAACCAGCAGATGTGCTCACTCCTGAAGAACTTGAGGCGGTTTACGGCATCCAGATTCACGTGACCACACATCCTATCGATGGTGGCCCACTCGTGTTAACAGGGTGATGACATATATAAACAGAGGTGGCTCTATGCTCACGATTGAAAAGGCAAGAAGCTGGTATTCCGAATATGATCCAGTCCATGGATTTGACCACGTATTACGGGTGCTGCGTCTGGCAACCTGGCTGGGCGAAAAATTGGGGGCGGATCAAGAGATATTGAAAGCCGCTGCTCTGCTGCATGATGCCTCGGGAGCGCACCCGGAAGGTGAAGAAGGACGGGAAGTCCCACGAGTACGCATCTGCAAATTTCGCCAGAGAGATCCTCCTTACGGATGGCTGGGAACAGGACGATATACAAGCGGTTGAACACTGCATCCTTGCTCATCGCTACCGGGGCAAAATCAAACCGGAGACAATCGAGGCACAAATCCTGTTCGATGCGGATAAATTAGATGTGATTGGCGCTTTCGGTGTCTCACGAACGATAGGTTTCTCCATCCAGGCGGGTCAGCCTATATACGAAGTGCCCTCGGTGCAATTTCTTGAAACAGGGAATGAAATCCCAGGCGAACCACACAGCGCTTACCATGAGTATCTATTTAAGCTGGTTAAAGTTAAAGAACGCTTATATACAACTCCCGCTCAAGAGTTAGCATCTTCACGATTTGATGTCCTCAAACAATTCTTTGATCAACTTGATCTAGAAGCCAGATGTGCGGACGTCCAGGATCATACGTTGTCTGGAGATTGATCTCCCAGGACGCCGTGTTGTCGTCGGGCAATTTGACCCTCTAACGTGACGCTGGTATCATCCGCGCCATAGTGTCTGGACAACAAGAACCCCTCATACTGCTGACAAACGACGATGGCATCAAATCTCCGGGATTATGGGCTGCCGCCGAGGCGCTTTCCGATCTGGGCTTTGTGACGGTTGCTGCACCTCGTGAACAGAGCTCGGGTGCAGGGAGAAGTATGCCCATTACCTCAGATGGAATGATCGTGGAAGAAGAAGTCGTAGTAAACGGCAAGACCTGGAAAGTATACGCGGTTGGGGGTTCGCCGGCGCAGGCTGTTCAACATGGAATACTCGAAATCATGCCAAGGCCACCGGATTTGGTGGTCGCAGGGATTAATTATGGCGAAAATCTGACCGTCGGCATCACCATCTCGGGGACCGTGGGTGCGGCGCTGGAAGGAGCGGATTTTGGTGTGCCGTCGCTTGCTATCTCGCTCGAGATGCCGATGGAGTACTACGGTTCCCATTCGACGGAAATTGATTTTTCGACCGCAGCATACTTCACCGCATACTTTGGACGCATACTCCTCCAGAAAGATGCCGAATTTGACGTTGATGTGCTAAAAGTGGATGTCCCTTTTGATGCCACAAATGAAACAGAATGGAGGCTTTCACGCCTTTCGAGGCAGAAGTACTACGTCCCGATTGTGCCCAATCGACAACGGCTTGAGGATGAGGGCAAGTTCAGTGTGGAAGTCGTTTTGGATGAGGAAAATGTGGAACCGGATTCCGATGTGTTTGCGTTATGCATTGCCCGCAAGGTTTCCGTTACCCCGTTGAGTCTTGACCTCACCTCGAGGGTGAACATCGAGGAGTACGACCGAAAATTAAGAAAAAACTGACCGTTTTGAATTGAAACGACGGTCAGAGCTTCGCGCGTTTACCTGTAGCTTCGAGTTAACTGTTCTCACTCTTTTCGATTAATTGACGCAGTGTCTGGAGTTCGTCCTCGATCTCGTCGCGTTGAACCTTGGTCTGGGCGAGTAAGGCCTCGAACGCGGGACGTTGTTCCGCGGGTACAGTCTCGACGAGACGCTGCGCGCGTTGGATCTGGCTTTCCTTATGAACAAGCTTTTCCCTCAACCGATCCGAATATTGTTTGTGAAATACTGAATCAGAAAGAGGCTCTGGATGGACTTCGGGCTGATTGGTGAGAACCTCGGCGACAGTGAGCAGCAACTCCGAAGCCTCGATGGGTTTTTCCAGAAATCTTACCGCCCCGAGACTCATCGCGAAATCCTTGTCTTCGGGTGTAATAAAGGTCGCGGAAATAAAGATGATGGGGATGTGGCATGTTTTTGGGTTTCGGCGAGTTTGCTGGGCGAGTGCATACCCGTCGAGTTTGGGCATGAGAATGTCGGTCAGAATGAGTATGGGCGACTCGGCAGCTATTTGATCGAGAGCTTCGTCCCCATTTCGAGCTGTCACAACTTCGTAGCCCTTGAATTTCAGTGTGACTTCCAACAACTCAAGAATGTGGGGTATGTCCTCGACGATTAGGATAGGACCCGTGCGGGAACTCATACCATGATTGTAACCCGACTTTTTCTGGAAGCAATCCCGGAATCCTTGAACAACTGCCCGTGGGTTGATCGAGCTTCCGTGCTGAATCAGCCTTGATGATGGGGTATATGGCTTTGAGTTGTGCGCAACAATAATGGTGCGATTTCATACCAGTAATTGAATTTGGAGTTTAAATCCGACACCAACGTGAAACAGACTCGATATGATAGGTTTGGGGGAACAAGTCAATCGGGGTGACGCTATCGAGATTGTAGTTTGCCCGGTGGAGGCGTTTCCCATCTCGTGCCAATGTCGCTGGATCACAAGACACATAGATGATGCGTTCGGGTTTTAACTCGACGATGGCGTCAAGCGCATCTCGCGAGAGGCCGGATCGTGGAGGATCGAGTACAACGGCGTCAGGACTTTCGTGGATGGCACGTAAGGCTCCCTCGACAGCAGCTTCATAGAGCACGATGTCCTCGAATTCGTTGAGGTTGTGCTCAAAATCCAGACACGAGGAAGGAGATTCCTCTACAGCGATAAGT
>JBGUDT010000012.1:17134-23154 GCA_041821665.1 Anaerolineales bacterium | reverse complement strand
CTGAACAACCCAACGCCAGCGTATAGATCGAATATCACCTCATCAGGTTTGGGGCATAATCTCTGAATCACGAGGTCTACGAGCCCACCAATTTGGGATGTGTTGACCTGAAAGAAGGCCTTTGAAGAAACTCTAAAGTGCCTGTCATGAACCTTCATTAGAATGTAATTTTCGCCTGCGAGCACTGTGGTTCCAGTATTCCCCAACCACACGATCGAGTCTGGCTGTTCTACTTCAAGTTCTATGTTGGGGTCTTCCTCGCCGTGAAAGATGAGCATACGCTCACCCTCGATACCGGTGCGGACTTCAACTGCAGACATAGTCGCGGTGGCTGGGAGATCGATCGCTGCCATGGTGTCGAGGATGTCAGAATCAGGAAGATGACACTCCGAAATTTTTAATACCTGTGAGCCGCTATGGTCGACAAAACCGAGCGCACCGTCTTCGGTGAGTGAAAATCTAATACGGTTTCTATAGTTCCAGGGATCTGGTGAGGGAATGATTGGATCAATTTTGGCATCTTCAAAGCCCCCTATCCGTTTGAATTGATCGCGCAAGATCTCCCGCTTGAATTCAAGCTGAAGATCATAAGGTATATGTTGATAGTGGCAACCACCGCACTCGTGAAAATGTAAGCAGCGAGGCTCGGTCCGGGAAGAAGATGGTTCGAGTACTTCAAGCAGGTGAGTGCGCGCCCAGCGCTTGTGTTCTTCTACAATCTCAACACGAACGAGTTCGTCAGGAAGTGCGAACGGGACAAAGATCATACGACCATCATGATCTCGGCCGAAAGCCTCGCCACCATAGGCTAAGCCAGAAAGTGATAACTCAATGATTGTCATCGAATCTCAGTGTGAACTTGACTGGATCCATGATCTAGACTTTGATTATTCTGTGATGAGAACTTATCAACTAGGTCTATGAGTGTTTCCAGTGATTGCAGGTCGAGTTCGCCCATGTGGCCAATGCGGAAGGTGATGTCCTTAATGTTGCCGTAGCCATTTGCGATGACCATGTTGTGCGTGGCCAAGTACTGGTTGAGTTCGGCGATTCGTAATCCGGTAGTGTTTTTTACTGCGGTCACAGTTTTTGACCTTACCCCTGCATCTGCATACAAATCGAATTTCTCCTTGGCCCAAGCTTGTGTGCGGGCAGCAAGGTCCCTGTGACGCATAAAGCGGTTCTCGAGACCCTCATCGAATATTCGATCAAGTTGTGCATCGAGAGCGAAGAGAAGCGAGATCGCGGGGGTAGTGGGGGTCAGGTTGCGTTTCAGAAACTTCTCATAGAGGAGAAAATCGAAGTACCAACCCCGGTGATGAACGGACTCGGCCTTATGCAAGGCGCGATCACTGACTGCGGCAAATGCCATGCCGGGAGGCAGGGCGAGACATTTTTGTGAGGATGTGAACACTACGTCTAGTCCCCAATCATCGACACGGATTTCCACCCCGCCCACGGCCGATACAGAGTCAACAAGCACGATGATTTCCGGGTTAAGCGCCCGGGCAACGGAGGCGATGGCCTGAATAGGATTCTCTACACCCGTAGATGTCTCATTATGGACAATGGCAATAGCGTCGAACACTTTCTTTTTCATGATAGTTTCGACTTGCTCGGGCGTGTTCGCCTGACCCCATGTTGCGGTTACCTTTTCTGCCGGGATGCCATTTTGCTGGGCGACCTCAAACCAGCGCTCACCGAATGCGCCGCATACACAGACGAGAAGCTTTTCACTGACACAATTTCGAACACTGGCCTCCTGCAAGCCAGTTCCTGAAGAGGTTGAGAGAAACACACGCTGTTCAGTCCCGAACAACGTGCGCAATTTTGGCTGGGTGCGCGCGATTAGATCTACGCAGGCCTGACTGCGATGTCCAATCATCGGTCGAGATTGAGCCTGAAGCACCTCGGGGTGGACATCCGTCGGACCCGGGATGAAGAGATTCGCCATACGTAACCCTCCAGGATTGTGGCTTCCAGACATTCTATCAGACCCGGGCGGTGCCAGGTATCTCCTTGCACATCATCTTGCGGTCGTGAGCCAGGATTACCCTTCAACATGCAGCCTGGATTGCACAACCAACCAGATGAGCGGTTTGAAAGGGGATTATTCAACAATACTTAAATATACTTACATAAAATCAAACTTAATATTGACAAAATCAAAAAGAATGCTAAATTATTGAATAATATCAATGAAGAGATTAATTAAATGGATGAAGATGGCACATTCCTCCATTTTTATCTTCATTGATCTTTGAAGATGTCCAAGGAGGCTCCATATGAACCCGGTGCTCACCATTTGTCCCGTGTGCAGCGAGCGATTGAGTGTGACGAAGCTTCAATGTCGAAATTGCGATACGGTGATCGAGGGACACTTTGAGATTGGTCGTCTGGGAAAGTTGAATTCCGAACAGCTTCAGTTTATCGAGACGTTTATTCGCTGTGAAGGGAAGTTGAGTCGGATGGAACCTGAATTGGGGATGTCCTATCCGACTCTGCGAGCTCGCCTTACAGAGATTATCCTGGTCATGGGCTTCCCGGTGGGACCCGAAGGTGAGCGGTTAAGTGATGAGGAGCGTCATCGCGTTCTTGACGAATTGGCAAGTGGAAAAATATCTTCAGAAGAGGCCATGAGTCTTCTCGAAGGTGCGTGATCCCTGGAAATTCGGAAAGGGAGGAGTGACGATGGAAAAAGTCAACATCGAATTGGAAGACCGCCGTCAGATTAAGATTAATAACATAGGTGGGGATCTGCGGTTATCGGCTTGGGAGAATTCGGGTTTTGAAGCTCAAGCCTCCACGAAGGGCAAGTTGAAAGTGAAGGAAACTTCAGACGGGGTCGAGGTCGAATGCCGCTCGGGATGCCTGATGTTTCTTCCGGAGGATGCGCGGATAGAAGCTGAAAACGTCGGCGGGGATGTGCGGATCAAGGGCGTGAATGGTGAAATTATGATTCGCACAATTGGTGGCAACATAAGCATCCATCGTGTTGGCAGGTCATCCTTTGAGGTCGTGGGTGGTGATGTACAAGCCCAGCGGGTTGCGGGTGACCTTACCATCGATCGCATCGGAGGCGATGCGGTAGTCCAGCGGCTGGCAGGTGATTTGCGACTTCGCGGTGTAGGAGGAGATCTCGTGATTTATGAAATAGAAGGCATCGTCGATGCCTCCGTTGGGGGGGATACTATCGCGACCATGGATCCAGAACCATCAACGAAATCCGCCATCCATACGGGCGGTGATCTCTCTTGCAGATTACCCCCCTCCCCTTCGGCAGCAGTTACTATTCGTGCCGGGGGTGATGTCCAGCTGCCGTCAAGCGCAGAACAAGAGACGGTGCCGGGCGGGGTCATCGTGAAGTTCGGTGAGTGTGAAGGCATGATCGAGCTTTCGGCGGGAGGTGATCTAAAGCTCGAGGTTGGGGAGAGCGAGATGGACTATAGCGAAGCTATGGTGGGAGACATTCTGCGGGATGTGGATGCCAAGCTCGCAGAAATGGAAGCCCGATTCAATGCAATGGGCGCGGGGATGAACGGTTTTGATGCCGACCGTGTTGGCGAACGCGTCCGTCGAGCTGTCATGCGAGCGCAGCGCAAAGCGGATAAGGCTCGCCGCAAGTCCGGGACGCAAACATGGGATGATGGTATGAGCGCAGTTGCGATGGCGCAGGACTCTGACGAAGCTTTTGAGAGAGCTGCTGAAGAAGAACGTTTGGCGGTCCTCCGCATGATAGAAAGCGGAAAAATCTCGGTTGATGAAGCCGAGACCCTTTTTCAGGCGCTGGAGGATAATTCTTGAATGCTGCAATCGCGACCAATCGGCGAGCCTATCCCTCGGGTCTTCGACCCGTTGATCCAAGACGTGACATGTCAGCTCTGGCAGAACTCATCGAACTTGCATTTTCAGAGAATCTCGATGCCACTGGACAGAACATGGTTCAGAACATGCGCATTCTGGGTCGATTAGGTTGGGTCGGCTGGCTCATGGGTCGTCTGGTGCTGCCTCCTGCCGCATACCCGAAGGGCTTTGTCTGGGAAGAGGATGGCCGGGTTGTCGGAAACGCCAGTTTGTTACCCGTCAATCGATATCCAAACCGCTGGGTTATGGCAAATGTTGCGGTGAGATCTGAATACCGACGGCAGGGAATAGGAAAGGAACTCGTGAACGCTTCGATAGAACTTGTGCGTGAACACCGTGGGGAGATCATCATCCTGCAGGCCGATCGAGACGCCCCTGGTGTTGAGAAGATGTATACGAATCAGGGTTTTCAATCTTTCTCGACACGCACCCAGTGGACGCGCAGGACTGTGCGCACGGACCATAATCTTCAATTTGCGGATCAGGTTCGTTTGAGAACAACGGAGGAATGGCGCGATGAATGGGACATGGCGCGCCGATACCATCCTGAGGGAATCGTGTGGCCCTTCCCTCCACAAATCGGTCTGTTCCAACCTACCGGCTGGGGGCAGAAGACAGGACGTCAACGAGGTTGGAACTGGGTTTGGGAGCAGGATGGCAGGAAGCTCGCTTTTTTATCTGCAAAATGGAATTTTGAGCGTGGACATTGGCGTCTGATTATGATCACAGAACCTGAAGCGTACGGTATGGTTGAAGATGGTCTGCTGACCGCATGCCTTGCCGAGCTACAACGCGTTGGCGGACCCTGCATGCTTGAATACCCTGCTGATGTTGCAGGAGAAGTTCTGAACAAGAAAGGGTTTGCGCCTGCCCGAACGTTGACCTGGATGGGCATGCGGCTAACACCGCATCCTACAGTATAAGCATGCTCGGGAGAGACGACGATACAAGGTAGAGCATGAGATGTATAAGTTGAATTTGCGATAGAAACTACTGAATTGAGGGCAGAAATTTGTTTTCAACAATGGTAGGAAAGGCAAGATCTGTTTATCAAGAGTATCCCAGGGATTTCTGGACGCTCATGGGAGCGACATTCGTCGATTCGCTCGGCGGATCGATGTTGTTCGTTTTCTTAAGCCTATATCTGACTTCGAAATTCGCGATAGGCATGGCGGAGGTGGGATTGGTTTTTGGGTTCTACACCGTCGCGGCAGTTTTTGGTTCCACGATCGGTGGGGGCCTGGCCGATCGGATTGGCCGAAAACCCATGGTGATTTTTGGATTGGTCGCCAGCGCAGCCACCGTATTCTTTATGGGGATCGCCAATTCTATTGCCATGTTCTACTTTGGCGCTGTTCTGGCAGGTTTATTTGCGGACGCAGGCGGTCCTGCTCGCCAGGCCATCATCGCAGATTTGTTGCCGGAGGAGAAAAGAGCACAGGGGTTCGGACTGTACCGTGTGACATTTAATCTCTCCCATGCCATCGGTCCTATCCTGGGAGGGTTGCTTGCGGTTCGTTCCTACATGCCATTATTTTTTATAGACATTGTTTTAAGCTTAGTGGCGGCGGGAATTTTGTTTGCCTACTTACCAGAAACTTTGCCAGGGAAGGGTGAGGATGAGGAACAGGAAACTGTCGGACAAACCTTCGGGGGTTATTTCCGAGTTTTTAAGGACAGTTTCTTCGTTGTATTTCTACTAGCTTCAGCACTGCTTGTATTGGTGTTCACGCAGGTGCACGGAACATTAGCTGTTTTCCTTAGAGACTCTCACGGTTTCACCGCACAGCAGTTCGGTCTACTCATGGGCCTTAATGGAGCAATGGTCGTATTGTTCCAGTTCCCGATCACACGGAAGGTCAAAGGGCACCCACCCTTTTTGATCCTCGCGCTAGGATCGCTTTTTACTTTGGTTGGGTTTGGTATGTTTGGCTTCGTGTCGGGATATGTGCTTTTCATAATGGCGCTGGTTATTATCACCGTCGGCGAAATGCTGTTTGCGCCTGTGAGTCAGGCAATGGCAGCGGATATTGCGCCGGAAGATATGCGCGCCAGATACATGGCAGTGTATGGGTTTAGCTGGATGATACCCAGCGCAGTGGGGATATATCTTGCTGGTCTCGTTATGGACAATTATGATCCGCGTGTGGTTTGGC
>JBGUDT010000012.1:16674-17052 GCA_041821665.1 Anaerolineales bacterium | reverse complement strand
CCCTCAATTAGAAAAAGCAACGGTTGAGGCTGGGTAGGATGGTATGGCGTAAAACCTGCGGCATGTTCGGCATCGATATTGAAGGATGGGTTGTAATTCAGGAGAATAGACATGGATGATCGTCAAGGCACGACAGAAATTCTTGAACAACTCGAGGATGGGGAAATTAATGTGGATGAGGCCATCCAACAGATCACTGAGCAGAATCTACCGCAGGTAGAAGATGTTGAGGAACCATCCGAGGTTTTTTCACCGCCTCCGAAGTGGCGGGCGTGGTGGGTCATCCCGTCATCGATTGGTTTTGGAATAACGGTTGCGGGTCTTGGTGTGGCATCGCTTGGAGGATGGTGGTGGCTTCTGGCGGTCCCGCTGCTTTTC
>JBGUDT010000012.1:4939-16648 GCA_041821665.1 Anaerolineales bacterium | reverse complement strand
TGTTCTCTCTATCCGGGCACCCTGGGTGCATATACGTGTGGACACAGGTCAAGAATCCTGGCCTAAAAGAATTACAATTAGTTTACCCTTGCCCCTGGGGATGGTCTCGTGGTGTTTACGAGAATTCGGTCACTTCGTTCCGGTAGGTAGCGAGAGGAAGGATATGAACCTTGCCGAGGTGGGGAGGATGCTTGATGCGATGAAGGGATCTATTTCAAGCGAGAATCCGCTGTTTGTCGAAGTCCATGATGAGGAATCGGGTGAGCATGTAACGGTGTATATCGGCTAGTGAAAGGAGGTCATGCATATGTCATCAGAGGAACGCATAAAGATATTGAAGATGGTAGAGGAAGGAAAAATCACGGTCGAAGAAGGGGCGCGGCTTATTGAAGCACTGAACAAACAAACGCGCCAACCCGCGGTGCGTCAGGGGGGAGAGGCGCGCTGGCTCAGGGTGAAGGTCATGGATCTGAACACAGGGAAAGAATCTGTGCGCGTAAATCTGCCCATCAGCCTTGTCGATGTTGGCATCAAAATGGGGGCCAAGTTTATCCCGGACGCAGAGGAAGAATCCATGATGGAGGATCTTGCAGAGGCGCTAAAACAGGGCCTTACCGGCAAGATCGTTGAAGTCATAGACGAGGAGGAAGGTCAACGGGTCGAAATCTTCGTTGAATGATCCGTCTGCCTACCATCTCATTGCTCACCATCACCAATTCACGGTCATAAACATGAAGCGCCAGAATCTCAACCGCGCGGTTCCTACTGTTGATGTCTGAATCTCCTCGCTGAATATCGTATTACGTTTTACGGAAAGACGAACTACTCGTTATGAAGAGTTCATACATATTCAAGAATTTGCCTTGATCCGTACTCAAATCAGCGTTGCTCTGTTATACGGAATCCCCTGCATAAGGCATTCTCCAGCAGCAAATTTAGGCATGGTTGTTAATCCATGCGGTTTGATATGAATTTCGCCCCGTGCTATCTCCCCTTGGAAAAAACCCCGGGTTCTAGTCATCATAGCTCGGCGGTCTCCCAAAGAGCTCGCCCGACACCCGCCTCGATCATAGGATTGACCCCTCTGAGGAGAATATCCCGGCTTTCGCATCCACCTATTGTGCAGTATTCTCATCACAACGAGTAAATTTCAAGGAGAGGAAAGCGCGTGGATATTGAAGGGAAAAATGTTCTCATACTTGGCGGCTACGGACTAGTTGGTATGGCCGTATGCAGGCAACTTCTTGCACATAATCCAGGCCGTCTCGCGGTTGGATCACTGCGACGCGACCAAGCCGAGCAAGCCGTGAATGAGCTCCGTGAGGAATATCCCGGGACGAGCACGGAATTAATTCCGGTATGGGGCGATCTGCTTCTCAGAGCAGAGTGGCAGGATGCGTCCCGTGGCACACACCCGCGCATTGCCGTGTTAAACGATCCGGAGCGTCGGCAACGTCTTGTTGGGGACATTCTCGACGAGCTGAGTGAGGATGTTCTCGCTTCGTCACTGCTCTATCAGTTGATCGTAGGTACCCATCAGCAGTTGAATTGCGAGCCAGCGGACATCGTGATCGATTGTGTCAACACAGCCACCGCCGTGGCTTACCAGAACATCTACCAAACCGCCCGACGTCTTGAAGGGATGATCGGTGAGCATCAAGACGTCAATTGGCCAGAAGAAGTCGAACGTTTGTTGGCCTCTCTCTATGTGCCGCAGCTGGTTCGTCATATCCAAATATTTTATGAGGCGATGGTTCGGGCAGGGACGCAGGCGTACATTAAAGTCGGTACCAGCGGGACCGGCGGGATGGGGTTAAATATCCCGTATACGCATGGCGAAGAGCGGCCTTCGCGTGTGCTGCTATCCAAATCTGCCGTCGCTGGAGCGCAAACGATGCTTGTGTTTCTCCTGGCTCGGACGCCAGGTGGCCCAACCGTGGTCAAAGAGGTAAAGCCCACTGCTGCGATAGCCTGGAAGGACATCGGTTTTGGCCCTATCCGCAGTGGAGGTCGCGATTTTCCTCTCTACGATTGCCCTCCAGAGGAGGCGTTAAAAGTGACGGAACCTGAGTCGCTGGCACAAGAGGGTGACTTCGGGCATCCGACAGGCAAGCAGCTTGAGTCTGTTTTCATTGACACCGGCGAAAACGGGCTTTTTGCTTTGGGCGAGTTTACGGCAATCACGACCCTTGGTCAGATGGAGATTGTTACGCCCGAGGAGATCGCTGTGAATGTAGTTCACGAACTTCGCGGCGGCAGCACCGGCAAGGACATCATCGCCGGGCTTGATGCGACGGTGATGGGCCCATCCTACCGAGCGGGTTTTTTGCGGCAGTCAGCGTTATACAGAATGCGGATGCTTGAGAAAGAACATGGGATAGACTCCGTCGCCTTTGAGCTCCTAGGTCCGCCTCGACTTTCAAAGCTGTTGTTCGAGGCCTACCTCTTGAAAAAGACCAATAAAAACATCTCTTCAGCAATCGAGCGCGATCCAGCAGAACTTGCCACTGCCCTTGATCAAGAGATCATAGATAACGGGAGCCTTCGGCAGCAAATTATCTCGGTGGGTATTCCAATCCTGATGTCGGATGGGACCCGCCTTCTTCGAGGTCCAATAAACAAATCGCAAGATGCGGAAAATGGATGGGTGGATCTCACACCAGAGAACATGCAGCGGTGGCAGAGGCGTTTGAGAGAGCTTAAAGAATCGATCACGACTATCCTCGAGGGTGCTGCCAGTTCTCGGTTCGATCGTGCATACCCATCGACGATGACGTGGCAGGATGACGACTCATTTGATATCGGCGAGATTGTGGGCTGGCTATTCATCGTTGAAGAAAAAGGGCGGCGGGGAAAAACGTAACCGGCTTCCCGTCATACCGAAAACATCACAGCGACTAATTTTTGCCCCACCCAATCCTTGGCGTCATCGCGCGATCACTCTCTCGTGTGGCTTTTATTGAACAGCCAGGATAACTTGCGCCTTGGGCATTTTCCCGCAACCCCAAACACGCCTTATGTAAAGCACTTGCAACTTATGTCATGTAGTCTCCGTGAAGTTCGCTGTGCTATACTCGTTGGATAATGAGCCTGCTTTCGTCCATAGTGTGTCCAGAATGCGGCGGGAATTTTGAACCCCATGTGCCCCAGACGATTTGTGAAAAGTGCTCATCACCGCTTCTCTGTCGCTATGACTTGGAAAGAGTCCGCGAGGAAGTAGATCGAGAGATGCTCGCACAGCGAGGACGGGGGCTGTGGCGATGGGCAGAGCTTCTACCCGTGGGAAATCCATCTCACAGGTACTCCCTTGGCGAAGGCGATACACCGATGCTAGAGACACCAAACCTGGCTGAACGGCTCGGTTTGGACATGCTGTACTTGAAGGATGAGAGCAGCAATCCTTCGGGATCTTTTAAGGCCAGGGGGATGGCGGTTGCGGTCTCTCGGGCTATTGAGCTTGGGTTGAGCGAATTCGTCCTCCCAACCGCTGGAAATGCAGGCGGCGCCCTGGCCGTGTATGCGGTCAGAGCAGGTGCAACCGCTCATATCTTCATGCCAGATGACGCTCCTGACGTTCACCGGATGGAAATTGAAGCCACAGGGATTAAGATTGAATTTGTGGATGGATTACTGGACTTTGCAGGTCAAGCGGCAGCAGAGGCAGGAAAAAAACACGGTTGGTTCAATATGGCAACTTTTAAAGAACCATATCGGGTTGAAGGCAAGAAAATTATGGGGTATGAGCTGCTAGAAGATTTCGGATGGGAATATCCAGATGTGATCTTATATCCAACCGGTGGGGGAACAGGGCTCGTAGGAATGTGGAAAGCCTTCGATGAGATAGAAGCACTTGGGTGGGTAAGCGGGGAACGGCCTCGCATGATCACTGTTCAAGCAGAAGGATGTGCACCGGTTGTTCAGGCGTTGAGGGATGGGGCAGAACGTGTAACGCCCTGGGAGGGGGCTGTAACCAGCGCGCAAGGTTTGAGGGTTCCGTCGGTGTTTGCCGATCGCATAATCCTGCGCGCTGTCCGTGAGAGCAATGGCGTGGGCGTAAGTGTAAGTGAGCAGGATATTTATCAAGCACAAAAGGATCTGGCGGTGCACGAGGGTATTCTTGCCTGTCTGGAGGGTGCAGCGACTTTGGCGGGTTTGAAGCGGCTTCTTGCCAGCGGACAGATCGATCCTTCGGAACGGATCTTGCTCTTCAATACGGGCACAGGTCTTAAAAATTTATCATGAATGCAAAGAAGCAAGGGAACGAACGAGTTAAAACTTCGCTAGAATTGCTGTACTCAATCAGCCGCGAATTAACCGCGCAGTTGGATCTACGCGAGTTGTTGTCGCGCATTCTCCAATTGACATTACAATCCGTCGACGCACCGAGCGGGAGCATTCTTGTCCTGGATGAATTTGGCGAGCCCATGGAGGGCGCCATTGCGTCGGAGGGCAAGGTTTATGATCATTCACTTGAACAGCTGAAAGTGATCTACGACCATGGTCTTGCTGGTTGGGTTGTAGACAAAGGCCAAGCGGCGCTTGTGAGCAATACGTATGAAGATTCTCGATGGCTCAAAATGCCCGAGGAGGAAGAAAATGGGGAGCCCCGCTCGGCCATCAGCGCACCATTGCTTGCACGTGATAGCGTCGTCGGGGTGCTCACGGTTATCCGACCGCAAGCAGGTCACTTTACCAATGACGATTTAGCCCTGTTGACTGCAATAGCCGATCAAGCGGGGATCGCGGTGAGCAACGCAAATCTCTTCCGCGCTGAACAAGATCGCAGACAACTTGCATCTACCCTTCAGGAGATTTCGCGAACCATCAATTCTACGCTAGACCCCAAAGAGGTTTTTAACCAGATTCTTGAGCAGCTGGAGCGCGTGATTGAGTTTGATAGTGCAAGCATTTTCCTTTTAGATGAGGGTGTGCTTCGGCCTGTCGCTGCTCGAGGGTTTCAGAATGAAGAGGCGGTTTTAAGCATCGCGTTTTCTGTTGAGAACAATGTGCTTGGATCCGAAGTTTTTGTCACCGCAAAACCCAAGGTGGTCAAAGATGTCCAAGCCGAATCTAGCTGGCTGCAGTATTCAGAAATATCTGAATCGACTCTGATTCGTGGCTGGATAGGAGCTCCCCTTCTGGTGCGAGACAACGTTGTCGGCATGCTGAATGTCGACAGCCAGCTTGTCGGCGCCTATGGTCCATCCGAAGCAGAAGTGGTTTCTGCGTTTGCCGATCAAGCTGCGACGGCGGTAGCGAATGCACAACTCTATGATGAAAGTCAGCGCAGGATTAAGTCCATGCTAGCGCTGACTGAAACTGCGCATGTCGTGACAGCAAGCCTCGATTTGGCAGAAGTTCTTCAGAGCATTACGGATAGAACGCTAGAAAGCCTGGAAGTCGAAGCTGCCTCTCTGGCTTTGATCGATGAGAATAATGAAGGACTTGAGTTTCGAGTGGCGAGTGGCAGGAGCGCTGAACAACTTGTTGGAATGCGCCTGAAAAATGGCGAGGGCGTTGCGGGCTGGGTCGCAGAAAATAATGAACCCGTTGTGATAGCGGATGTAAAGTCGGATCCGCGCTTCTATGCGGCCATAGATGAGAAACTCGGATTTGAAACCCGTGCATTGGCTTGCGCACCTATCCACGGAAAGGGAGGCACGATAGGGGTCTTAGAAGCCATTAATCCCAAACATGGTTCCCTGGCACCTGAGCAGATGGAGTTGCTCGTTGGGATCGCCGGGCTCGCAGGTACTGCGATCGCACATGCACAGTTGTTCGCCGAGACACAAGAGGCGAGGCAGCGCTACGCAAGTCTTTTTGAAGATAGCATTGACTCTATCCTAATTGCAGACATGGATGGAGTGATCACCGATGCTAATTTACGCGCCGAAACGTTCCTCGGTTATTCGCGTGAAGAACTTCTTGCTCGGGATATTATGACCCTTCATGAGCCCAATTATGAGGTACTCCCAGCAGATTTCTCAAGACTTGATCTAGGCGAAACGATCTCATACGACAGTAAAGCAACGCACCAGGGCGGGCATACCCTTCCGGTCGCTGTCTATATAAAGAGGATAGCCATCGGTGGTGACCCGTATCTGCAGTGCATACTTCAGGATATTGCCGAGAGAGAGGAACTTGCCGAGCTCCGTACAGATTTAACATCGATGATTTTTCATGATTTGCGCTCACCTCTTGGGAACATCATTTCAAGTCTTGCGGTAATGCAGTCCTCTATCTCTGACAAGGATGAAGCAACCCTCGCGGTTTTATCGATTGCATCTCGGTCCAGCCGAAGGGCTTCCAGACTCGTCGAGTCGCTGCTTGATCTAGATCGGCTCGAATCTGATAAGGCCGTGCTCACAAAGGAGCAAGCCTCGATTGGCGCATTAATAGCCGAGGCTGTTGAAGAGGTCCATCCGACCGCAGAGGCGAAGGGGCAATTGCTCAAGATGGGCATCCCCGCCGGACTTCCTTTGATGGAGATTGATGTGGACATGATCCGACGTGTTCTCATTAATCTCCTCGATAACGCCGTTAAATATTCTCCAGGTGGAGGCGAGATCGCGATATCAGCCAAGGTCAAGGACGGAGAATTGTTTGTCAGCGTCCGCGATAGCGGGGAGGGGATATCTGCGGAAGATCGAGAGATTATCTTTGATAAGTTTACGCGGCTCGATAAACAATCGAAGCGAAAAGGTCTCGGCCTCGGTCTTGCCTTTTGCCGTCTTGCTGTTGAAGCACATCAGGGTCGCATCTGGGTGGACAGCGAAAAAGGCAAAGGATCAACATTCACCTTTACACTCCCTGTATAATTGAATCCCATTCGAATGATGATGGAGTTCTGATGCGGAAGCTCGCACGGCACGTATTTATTGAAAACGAATATGTTGGGGTCCATGTTGGATTGATCAGCGTCGACGACAGCCTGCTTCTTGTGGATGCTCCTTTGCTTGTCGATGAAGCGCGGGAATGGCTTGATGTCATATCTAGGAAAGGACGCCCACGCTACCTGACCTTTCTCGATAGTCATCCGGATCGAGTCCTTGGGGCGATTAATTATGATATTCCCATTATTGCACAATATGGGACGATGGATGAGATGCGTGGGTGGTCGGATACTTTCAAGGGTGGGGCACACCCTATTGGTGCTGACGCGGATCAACTTAAACGCATCGTCGGTGTGCAGAAGGTTGTGCCAGACCTGGCTTTCAGCAACGAGATAAGCCTTTTCCTCAATAAAGTAGAGCTGACTTTCCTGCATCGCCCTGGTCCACGAGATGGTTCGACGTGGCTGCTGATACCATCTGTAAAAACTGTTTTTATCGGCGATTTTGTCACAGTATCGCAGCCACCCTACTTCGGTGCAGCTGATATTGATCGATGGCTGAAGGGTCTGGATGAATTGAGACAATCACCTTTTGGAGATTACAAGATCATCTCCTCGAGAGATGGTCTGGTGAAGCGCGACGATATTAATAATATGGCCAGATTTATACGCAAGATTCGATTAAGACTCAACGACATCACAGGGGGGGATGATGACGAGGAAATTGCACGTAAACAAGCCTCAGCATTACTTAAGAGTTATGCTCTACCTGCGGTATACGAGGACGTCGCTCATACACGTTTGACGTCAAGCATAATAGATCTTCATACTCGGCTGACTGCAACTGATTAGAAGGCCACCTTTTTGTTTCCCGTACCATGAACCCTGCGAATGTAGAAGATGAGAGGGCGAAGCTCTTGGACTATGTACCCGCTGTACAAGTCGTCCGCGGTGATACGGTCGAATCGATTCACCATGCTGCAGTCGCAATCGTGGATGTGTCCGGCCGGTTGATTGCGAGCCTCGGCGATCCACAAGTAGTTACCTACATGCGATCCACAGCGAAGCCGCTGCAATCGTTGCCTTTGCTGGAGAGTGGTGCGCCAGCTCAATTTGATTTTAGTGAGAAAGAGATCGCACTTATATGTGCGTCGCATACGGGGACAGATATGCATGTGCGCGTCGCACAGGGAATTCTAAATAAGATTGGTCTATCTGAATCGGATTTGAAATGTGGCACACACCCACCGTTCGACCGTGCAAAAGCTGAGGAGCTGGTGAGATCGGGTCAGGAACCTACGCCAATCAGACATAATTGCTCAGGCAAGCATGCAGGCATGCTTGCTTATGCGCGACACATGAACTATCCCGTAGGTTCGTATCTGGAAATGACATCTCCCGTTCAAAAGAGGATAAATTTAGCCGTGACCGAAATGACGGGCGTGACGCCTTTCATGGGTATTGATGGCTGCTCGGCTCCGAATTTCGCCGTGCCACTGTACGCTGCGGCCTGGGCATACGCCAAATTAGCCGATCCTGCATCCTTACCTCCTGAGCGTGCGGCAGCGAGCGGTACTGCCGTACGAGCGATGATTAACCATCCCGAATTGGTTGGGGGTGAAGGTCGCTTTGATACGCATCTTATGAGGGCTGGTCGGGGGGAGCTTGTATCAAAAGGTGGTGCGGAGGGGTTCCAGGGGATTGGCATATTTCCCGGCGTATTGGGTCCGGACAGTCCTGCATATGGCGTGGCCATCAAGATCGCAGATGGCGCATACGTACATCGATCTGTGAGTATCGTCGCTTTGAGGGTGCTTAATCAAATTGGTTTACGTATTGAACACGAGGATCGGGATCAAGAGTTGGAACCATTCCAGACGTACAGAGTGCATAATTATCGCGGTCTTGATGTCGGAGAAGTGTGTGCGAATTTTCAATTGAATTTTTCAGATACGTAGTCGACTCGATCATGATGCAAAACTTGCGCGATGCTGCCCGTGAAACGCTAGGAATTAAGCTCAGCAAGAGACAGGCGGAAGCATTCTCCTGGTACGGAGAGGAGCTTCAGGTCTGGAATGAGCGCTTCAATCTCACGGCGATAAGGTCCAAAGAGGAAATCGAAACCAAACATTTCCTTGATTCTTTGTCGTGTGTCCTCGCCAGACAATTTCAACCTTCCGGAGCCATGGTGGATGTTGGGACAGGGGCAGGGTTTCCCGGATTGCCGCTCAAGATCGTTTTCCCACAGATTCAGCTCACCTTGCTCGAGTCGATTGGGAAGAAGGTGTCTTTCTGTCGTCACGTTGTGAAAGAATTAAACCTAAAGGAAGTAACCGTCGAGCAATCTCGAGCGGAATCACGCGGAAGAGAAACCGAATATAGAGAGAGCTATGATACCGCCCTTGCCCGAGCTGTTGCAGCTACGCCGGTGCTCGTAGAGTATGTACTTCCCCTCATCAAAGTAGGTGGATGCGCCATTTTACAGAAAGGGGAAACAGGACCTGCCGAGGCACAATCGTCTGAGAATGCCATCCATATTCTTGGCGGGAAGATGGATCAGATCGTCAAAGTAGAGCTGCCGGGTGTCGCAGAGACACGCTATCTGTTAGTCGTGCGAAAAGTAGCCGCGACTCCGGATCAGTATCCCCGCCGCCCTGGAATCCCAGCAAAACGTCCCATCGAATAACTTCAACTGCAGATATGGATCGTATTTTATTGAAGGATGGCCCTGCTGAAGACTCAGGGGGTAATTGTTCCAGCTGAAATTTGCCAAATTGTCGCTTCTTCTTTAAAGGCGGATGAAAACATGGAGGCATCTGCTCCAGTGAGGATGGTCTGTTCGACCGTTTCTATACTGCCAAGAAGAGCTTCACGTCGTTCGCTATCGAGTTCGGCCAGCACCTCATCAAGGAGCAGGATGGGCCACTCCTGTGTTCGGTTCCGTAGCCATAATATTTCAGAAAGTTTGGTAGCCAGGATCGCCGTTCGATTCTGCCCCCGAGATCCATAGGTTCTCAGATCGACCCCATTGGCTCGAAAAGTAAAATCATCCCGATGAGGACCGACGAGAGTCACTCCACGGGCGATTTCTTCGCTCCGCAACATCAGGAATTTCTCGCTCATACCTTGTTTTATATCCTCTGTGGAGATGTTGTTGCGCTCGAGGGGCGTATCTATGGGCAATCCGAGTTGCCCGTCCTGCCTGGCTGCCGGATCGTAGGAGGGGACGTAATTAATCTGGAGGTTCTCATGGTCGCGCGTAAGCTTGCCATGAATGGGTTTTGCAAGATCGTTTAATTCAGTTAGAGCGAGGGATCTCATGCGAATTAATGCGGCCGCAAGGGTGCTCAGCTCGTTATCCCAAAAAAGGAGTTGATCCTCGGCAGCCTTACGTTCCTGGATCTGCTTAAGTAATGCGTTCCGTTGAGTAAGGACTTTGTTGTATTCTGACAAAGTTGCAGCGTAAGTTGGATCGGCTTGATTTAAGCTGCTGTCGATATACTTACGCCGGCTTCCCGGAGAACCCTCGATGATATCCATATCCTGCGGAAGGAACATCACTGCGTTGCATACGCCAGCCAATTCGCGGATCCGTCTTGAAAGACCGTTGACGAGCACTTCCTTCTTTATCCGTGCGTTCCCGTTCTTCCCGGTGGGGTTTAAAATGATGCGTATTTCAATACGTCGAAGCCTCCCAGAAGCTTCGAGCTCGGCGACAAGACGGGCAAACGGCGCGTCGTCCTCAAGCGCGAGGAAATTAATTAACTGACGATCGTTGGCTGCATGGTATGTTGTCGCGCTGGTCAGGAAGTAGATAGCTTCCAGCAGGCTGGTTTTCCCTTGGCCGTTTGATCCTGCGAGGATCGTTGAGCCCGGAGAAAAATCTCTTTCAAGCCGGATGAAATTTCGAAAATTTGTCAGGGACAAGTGTTTCAGGAGCATATCAGGTGGTGATTGTAGCACAGCTAGATGGTGGTAATCGATTTGAAAATGATGGGGGATAGATGGATAGTGGACGTTTATGCAGGTGCGGGAGCTTGTACATCTTCCTGTTCTTCAATACGCCAGACCTGGGTGGCGCGGTCGATAAAGAGGACGCCATCAAGATGATCGATCTCGTGTTGGAAAATTCTTGCCAACCACCCCTTTGCTTTTATGCGGAAATGTTTGCCATCACGGCGCAACCCTTTGACGGTTACGCTTTCGCTTCGTTCCACCTCGCCGAAGTAACCTGGGATTGATAAGCAGGCTTCATTTCCAAATACTGTCTTGGGGGACTTGCGTACGATCTCGGGATTTACAACCACATACAGTTTTGGTGGCTCCGGTACGATGTCTGGATCTTCGCTCTGCTCGCTATACTCGATCACGATGACGCGTGAGCTCACATCAACCTGAGGCGCCGCCAGTCCAACACCCGGCGCTTCGCGCATGGTTTCAATCATGTCATCGATCAACACCTCGATTTCAGGTGTGATCGACCGAACCTTCTTCGCACGTGCCCGCAATGTGGGATTGGGGGGGGTAACGACTTCACGAATCGCCATTTTGTCCGTCATCTTCTTCCCCGGGGGGAAGATCTTCTTGTGTGACCCTTTCATGGTAGATGTCGAGCAATTCTACCATTTCATCACGTCGCCGTTGCTGTTCGGTCTCGAATTTTTTCTGCAATAAAGTTCCTTGCGCGTTGACGATGTCCTGTTGCACTCCTACAGGATCGAATACCTGTCGGAAGACGAACTGCGTGGTTCCGACGTTGGTGATCACGTCACCAAAATTGAACATCAACCCAAGGATACCTTTACGATCCACTTCCGTTCCGAGAATATTTTCGATCGGCGCAACTTTTCTCTCTTCGCGCGCGAGAGGCTTTCTAT
>JBGUDT010000012.1:0-4596 GCA_041821665.1 Anaerolineales bacterium | reverse complement strand
TATATCTTCACCGTTCTCATCACCCTCTAGACGGTTGTCCAATGCTTCTTGCAGTACTTCGCGATCCGTGGTCATGCGCTTTTCTTTTGTCCGATGCCAATGTTCTTCAATCAGCGCGGCGAATGTTTGTGGATTTCCTACTTCCTTGAAAATCACCTGGCCTGTGTATGTTCTGACTACAACATCTCCAAAACCCATCATCCGTCCACCGACATCTGTACCTACGCTCACGGAGAGGATCGTATGTAATGGAGCTTCTCTTCGACTGTCATAGATCGCGGCGACCTTTTCAATCCAAACTACGCGGCGATTTGTGACTACATAGTAATCATTTCGCCAATCGTTCCACTGCCATAGCCCCAGCGTCAACGAGGCAACAAATGCGCCCACACCCAACCATATGAGGAGGGACGAATCAGAAGAACTTCCCCATAAAGCCAGCACGATCCCAGCGATGAAGAATAACAGGGGAAGGGTGAACATCTGGTACAGGATGGCGATATGTTTGCGTGCAAGACCGAAGATAAGCTCACCTTCAGACAGCCAGCTAAAGCGCAATTTCTGTGCGAGACGCCGGCTTTGCGCGACAAAACGTAGATCTTCCAGAGCGGCGTCATGATCTTGCATGAATTTTGTGAGTTCGACCCGTTCCCAGAGCAGCAGAGTTGTCTTTTCCAGGGCACGGTATGACAGCAAGGCTGGACGCTTGAAGACAAGTTCTTCCTCACCAAAGCTGTCACCCGCAGAGAGCGTGGCGAGCTTCTCTACTTCCCCTTCTGGATTTTTCTTTTCAACTTCAATTTCTCCATCGAGAATAAAATACAGCGCCTCGGGAAAGGAGCCCTGGTGCAAAACGATGTCATTAGGTTGAAACTGCTCGCGCGGCAAAGACCCGGCGAGATTGATGAGAACTTCGGGTTCCACCTCGCGCAGGTACAAAACCCTGCTGAGCAGTTCGGAGGGAGCCAAGGAGAGCATGACTTATTTTAGCACGGGCGTATTCTCAATGTAGCCCTATGCTATAATCGCCGCGCCAGGAGACATCCGTGGCTAAGAGAAAAATCACATCGCAACGACGTCGTAACACCTCAAAGCGGACGACAGGGCGTAAGTCAGCTTCGTCTCGTTCCTCAAAGGACGCAAAGAACAGTCAAGCACGGTCGGCTTCAAGCGGCCGAAGCTATCTCTCTCGTGAACGAAAAATCGATATCTTAGGATTACTGAGTGTTGGTCTCGGTCTTCTCACCATACTTACCCTGCTCACCACAGGTGGTGGATCTCTAGGAAACGCCTGGCTGTCTCTTCTCCGCCAGGGTTTTGGTTGGGGTATGTTCATTTTGCCCCTGGCTTTTTTACTCATCGGTATAGGTGTGCTGCTCAGACATCTGGGCGATCGCCTGCCCACGATCGAGGCCGAGCAGTGGATTGGTGGAGCACTTCTGTTTTTTCTTGGCCTGGCGTTGTTTCATGCGATCATTGGCGCTTCCTCGTGGGATGTCGGCCGGCTCGAAGCCAGCCAGGGGCATGGAGGCGGCTATATCGGAGCCGCAATTCTCGCGTTATTCGTGAATGCCCTTGGTGCTGGAGGCGCCGCAGTTGCCCTCACAGCCTGGCTCTTGATCGCTCTTATTCTTAACGCTGGGGGTCTCCGTCCCCGATTTATTGGCTCATGGTTTTCGGTGGACAACATGGCTGCGCGAGCTGCTCTCGAGCCAGTTCAAGATGAGCCCTATGGAAGAACCTGTCCCACCCTCATCCCGTCCGGTTCAAACAGCAAGCTCAATTCTCGTGCAAGAGGAAAAATCCGAAACTCCAGAAACAGTTGGTGATCGGGTCGACCTTGAAGACAGTGGGTCGCGATCGCGTGAATGGAATCTCCCTGACTTAGGCGAGATATTGGAGGAAGGGGCTGAAGGTCGGGCTGATGAGACTTTTGATAGGGAACGAGGTCGCTTGATTGAAGAAACGCTGCAATCGTTCGGCGCACCGGCTCGTGTGGTTGAGATAAATCGAGGACCGGTGATTACACAGTATGGAGTTGAACCGGATTTTTTAGAAACCCGAGGCGGCAGACGAACAAAGGTGAAGGTAAGCAAAATATCCGCCCTTGCGGATGATCTTGCACTTGCGCTTGCGGCGCCCTCAATCCGCATCGAGGCGCCTGTGCCAGGCAAGGGCTTCGTAGGGATTGAAGTGCCGAACATGGAAGTTTCACTGGTCGCGTTGCGTGATGTGATGGAATCATCTCCGTACAAAAAAATTCGTTCAGCCCTGCGTATTGGCCTGGGCAAGGATGTTTCTGGCAAGGCCGTGGCCGCGGATTTAGCCGCCATGCCCCACCTGCTCATCGCCGGCACGACGGGATCAGGGAAATCGGTATGCGTCAATGCCATCGTCTCGTGCCTCCTCCTGCAGAATACACCGCAGGAATTGCGTTTTGTGATGGTCGATCCGAAACGGGTAGAGCTGACCTATTACAACGGCATCCCTCACCTTCTTTCCCCGGTGGTCGTCGATCTTGATCGGGTCGTTCCTGCACTGCAGTGGATCTCGCGGGAGATGGATCGAAGATATCATCTGTTCTCAAAAGAAGGCGTTCGCAATATTACTGACTTCAACCGCCGCATGGAAAACATCGAGGGGCAGACGATGCACTATATCGTCGTGGTCATCGATGAGTTGGCAGACTTGATGATGCTTGCCCCTGACGAGACCGAGCGTGCCATCACGCGTCTCGCACAGTTGGCTCGTGCCACCGGGATTCATCTTGTGATTGCCACACAGCGCCCTTCTGTTGACGTGGTGACCGGATTGATAAAAGCAAACTTCCCCTCGAGAATTGCTTTCGCCGTGGCTTCGTCGGTTGACAGCCGCGTCATCCTCGATCAACCGGGCGCCGAGCGATTGCTCGGCAGGGGGGATATGCTCTTCCAGGCGCCGGATGCGGCTGCTCCCATCCGCATGCAGGGCGCATTTGTTTCAGAAACCGAGTTGGCGAGACTGATCCGCTATTGGAAATTTGCTGACCTGGGCGGGGAAGCGACGCAGCCGACGGGTGTTGAACCTTCGGAGGGCATCCCACCCGGCGCGCCGCTTACGCAGGCGCCGCTCTGGGATGAAGGAGCGGAAGGAGATTCGGATCTCGATCCACTCTTTGATGATGCGGTGCGCATCGTGCGTGAGATGCGGCGAGCCTCGATTTCACTTCTCCAGCGTCGCCTCCGCATAGGCTACACACGCTCGGCTCGGTTGGTAGATCAAATGGAAGAAAAGGGCATCATCGGGCCAGCTCAACGGGGTTCTCAACCCCGGGAAGTGCTGGATTATGGTTCCTTGGAAGTGCCTGACGAGGGTTCCCAGGGGAGAGCGGACAGAGATTAATAACTTGGAGCGTGCCGATTTTCACTTCATTGCATCGGAAGCTCTACGGTGATATGATATCAAGCGAGATTTATGCTGCCAAATAATCATCCGAAACCCTCTCTAAATGAGAGAAAGGGGTGATTTTGGGAAGAGAAAATCCGTATCTTTGTTTCACCCTATTCCTTAAGGAGGAAGAAGAAATGCAGAAGAAAATGTTGGCTTTGTTTTCGCTGTTGCTCATAGCTGCTTTTGTGCTTGCAGCTTGTGGCGCGCCCACAGAAGAGCCAGCCGCTGAGGCAGCCTATAAGGCCTGCCAGGTCACTGACGTCGGTGGTATCGACGATCGCTCCTTCAATGCCACAGCATGGAAAGGCATCCAGGATGCCATGGAACAACTTGGTATTGATGGCGCGTTCCTCGAGTCACAGCAGCAGACCGATTACGAGAAGAACATCAATGCCTGGATAGAAGATGATTGTGATCTGATCGTAACCGTCGGCTTCTTGCTCGGTGATGACACTGCCACCGCTGCCGAGGCAAATCCGGAGCAGAAATTTTCCATCATTGACTATGCATACGATCCAACTTTCGCTAACGTGGTTGGACAGGTGTTCGCCGTCGATCAAGCCGCTTTCATGGCTGGCTATCTAGGAGCCGGTGTGAGCGAGACGGGCAAATTGGGAACATTTGGTGGTATCCAAATCCCGCCAGTGACCGACTTCATGGATGGGTATGTACTCGGTGCAGCTTACTACAATGAGGTGCATGGGACGGATGTCGAGGTTCTCGGATGGGATCCAGCCTCCGGAACAGGCCTCTTCACCGGGAACTTCGAGAGCACCGATGACGGCCGAGCCATGGGCGAGTCGCTCATGGACGAGGGTGCAGACATCATCATGCCCGTCGCTGGACCCGTCGGCCTCGGAACCGCTGCGGCAGCGCAGGAGCGCGGTGGTGTGTACATCGTAGGCGTTGATAATGACTGGGCACTTTCCAATGAGGACTATGCGAACATCACGCTCACCTCAATCCTGAAGAACATGGACGCGGTCACGTTCGAGGTTATCGAGTCCGTAATCGATGGCACATTCGAGGGTGGTTTGGCTGTCGGCACACTCGAAAATGGTGGCGTGGGCCTTGCTCCATTCCACGAGCTAGAGTCGATTGTCTCGGCTGAGCTGAAGGCAGAACTCACAGAGCTCGCTGCAGGGATCATTGCTGGCGAGATTGCGA
>JBGUDT010000011.1:57534-59643 GCA_041821665.1 Anaerolineales bacterium | reverse complement strand
ATTTGACCGCAAAAGCGGAGGTCGTCCCGGCGCAGATGCTCAACGAGGCTGGGATCGTGGGAGCCGCACTTGCTGCGGCATAGTACTGGCCAGGTGGTTTGTTGATGAAGTACGGTAATTTTGATGATGAACAACGCGAATACGTGATCACGTAACCTGAAACGGAGCAGCAGCGTAGAACCCCATCCCCGTGTGGAGATTCGTTGATGCCCAGAAGCCTATTGCGGGGTTCTTCATTCCCACTGTTCGTACAAAATAAAATCTTCTTGTGGCCTGCGTACTTTTGGCCCCGCTGTTTCCGCCGGGTACCCGAGCGGCGTGAAAACGATGGGCTGGATGTCCTCGGGGATGTGTAGAACTTCCCGCGCCACGTCTTTATTAAAAGCACCGATCCAGCAAGTTCCCAAGCCTTCGTCTGTAGCTGCCAGGATGAGGTGATCCATCACGATGGCTATATCAACACCAAGATAGTCCACTCCATCTTCACCAACCCAGCGTTCTTCCGGAACACCGCAAGCGCAAATCACCAGCGGCGCCTGTACGAACCAATCCTTATTATAGATCCGGCGCAACTCATCCTCTCGTCCCTCCGTGTGGACCACGATGAGGCGAAAGGGCTGACGATTTGACGCAGTGGGGGCTAATCTGGCCACTTCCAGGACGCGCGCCAGTTTTTCATCCTCCACAGGGTCTGATGAATAAGCACGAACGCTGAATCTTTTACGGAT
This sequence comes from Anaerolineales bacterium, assembly GCA_041821665.1. Taxonomy (GTDB): domain Bacteria; phylum Chloroflexota; class Anaerolineae; order Anaerolineales; family E44-bin32; genus E44-bin32. The sequence continues at coordinate 58,915 of JBGUDT010000011.1, read as the reverse complement.
GAGATCTTGAAAATCCATCGAAATTTATCTCCTTGATAGGGTAAAGATTGCGTTTTAAACCCGAGTTTTTCAGAGCGATTTATGGAAAAAAGCCAGAATACCTTATAGCTTGCCACAAAGATGAATGGAAAGCGAGGGATGGGGGCGGCTATCCCCATTAAGGCTTTTTCCTTGGAAGATCTACCGCAGTGAGCTGTTCGGCATCTTCACTAGATATATTCTCAATCTATACAGTGGTCACACTGGAGATTTTAACAAAGTAGCGCTGTTTCAGCCATAGCGCTACATACACCAATCCGATCAAGACCGGGACTTCGATCAAAGGACCGATAACAGTCGCCAAAGCTTCCTGAGAAGCAATCCCGAATGTGGCGACCGCGACGGCCAATTCAAAGTTGTTGCTTGCGGCGGTAAAGGATTGAGTGGCCGACATCTCGTAATTAAACTTGCGCCGATATGAAATAAAAAACGACACGGCGAACATTAAGACAAAGTAAAAAAGCAGCGGTAGGGCTACCTGCAACACGTCAAACGGGTTGGCAAGAATCATGTCGCCCTGGATGGAGAACATCACTACGATTGTGAATAACAGACCGATCAGCGCCGTTGGACCAAGCCGAGGAGCGAACTCGTTGTCATACCAATCAGATCCTCTTCGCCGAACAAGGACGAAGCGTGTGACCATGCCGGCTGCAAGCGGAATTCCCAAAAAGATCAGCACATTACGTGCGATCTCGATCAAAGGTATCTCGACGATTGTCCCCTCTGCACCGAGCCAGGTCGGAAGCAAGAATAGATAGAAGTAAGCAAGCGGGCTGTACATGAAAATCTGGAATACAGAGATCAGAGCAATGAGTGCTGCACAATACTCGCTATCTCCACCCGCAAGCATATTCCAGACAAGAACCATGGCGATACATCGCGCCAAACCGATAATGATTTAACCCTGTTCGGTATCCCGGCTCATCCGCCAGAAACACCCATGCCAGAATGAACATCAGGGCCGGTCCAATTAGCCAATTGAGGGCAAGGGAGACACCAAACTGCTTTCGGACATCCTTGATCTTGCCTAGTTATTCATATTTGACCTTCGCCAGGACAGGATACATCATCCATAGCAATCCGATCGCAATCGGGATTGATACTGTTCCGATACTTAATGAGGTGAACATCGGTTTTATTCCAGGTATTAACGCGCCGATCACGATGCCATCAACCATGGCGGCGAATATCCACAACGGCAACAGGCGATCGATGATGGAAAGCCGGCTGACAATGTTTTCTGTTTTACCGACTCGATGCTCATTCAATTTAGACACAGTTTCTCTCTGTGCGAATCACAAGTCTATAACGCTGCTGGGAATGACTCCTTGGATTCGAA
>JBGUDT010000011.1:34529-57434 GCA_041821665.1 Anaerolineales bacterium | reverse complement strand
GGAAGTTCAAAAGTGATCGCTTCACCTCTGGTGAAAGCCAAGAGCTGCACTGTGAATTGCGTGATCTCGAGAAGCTGACCGAGGCTCCTGTCGGCCATAGAGTAATAGATATTCGTGCCTTCACGCCGGTCGATAACGAGCCCCGCATCTCTTAGCTTGGCCAAATGCTGTGATAGAGGTGCTTGCCGCATCCCCAGCAAGTGTTCCAGGTGGCAGACGCAGGCTTCTTCCTCTTTTGACAGCGCTTCAAGAATTTGAAGACGGGAAGGGTGCGCCATCGCTTTGAGTACATTCGTTGTCTCGGCGTATCCTTCCATCATGTTCCCTCAATATATTCAATATTTCATATATTAAATAAGAAAGCGGATCTCAGGGGGAGTGAAGAAAGTCATACCTGGTCAATGATGATCGGGGAATATCTAGACGGCCTAACTATGCATTAGAAGGGAGAGAATCAAACTTCAGGGCGGGTTTGTGTCGTGCGTCGTCCAACCCGAAAACGCATCCAGAGAAGTGCTCCGAGAGCGGCGATCGCAACGAGCGTCATCCCAGCAGGATTATCCAGCCTGGTGGCATCGTTCTCGGAAATGGGTCCGAGAAGTATGAAAAAGGTCAACGCCCCACTGACCAGTGCCAGACGGCCATCATCCTGCCAGGAGCCATTCCCTGAGGCACGACGGACGAGAAGGAGGAGCGCCATTGCGAAGAGGATCATCATGACGATCGTAAGCACTGGAGACAGTCCAAGATGAGGCAGCGCCCAGCCGAGCATGAAAAACACAAACGTCCCACATAAGCCCAGGAGACCCAGGAACAACGGACGCCAAGTCGGTTTTTGGATGGATGCGAGCCATTGCGTGGGCAGCTGCTTGGCGATGAAGTAGAGTGCCACAGTTAGAGTCACAGCCAGGAGGTAGGGGATCGCCGGAGGTCGGTACGGGGCGAGTAAAAAGAAACCAACCAGGACGACGAAGCTCAACAGCACGGCGAAAAAGATCATACCCTTCTTCCCGAGCCAGCGCTCGTCCCGTCGGCTTGGAAACAGCATCTCAACGAGCAATATGGGTATGGCAATGCTGAAAACAGCATGGAACAGCGTAAGAAAAACGACCCAGACCCAATTCACCCCAGCCCACCGACCGTAGACACCGAGCAGGCCAAGATCCGGCCATGCGGGGTCGAAGAAGGATTTAATCATCAAGCCCTCCTCTATGACGCCGTATGCCAGACCCAGAACAAGGATTGTGGGCCAGCGCTTACCCCAGCCAAGGGTGATCTCTCTAGCCAAGATGGCACCGCTGCCATAGAGGGCAGGCAGAACGATCAATCCGAAGGGATTGAAAAATTCTACTGGAGGCGCGGATCCAGAGAGAAGCTCTCCTATTATCGGAGATAAAAAGAAGAGCACGATGACCGGAGCATATTTCTTCATGATTGCCTCTCCATGCGAATCGCCGAACTGGCTATGTCTAATATGTCCTACATGCATCGAGCATGGATTGTCGCGTGATGCATGGTGCAGAACGGGCTTACACTGTGCAAAGCATGTCGATTTGAGAGATCCCTCCCAAGAACTGGCGGGGATGAAGAGTGGGGTCTAAAGAGGGGAGCGCATGATGAGTTTGTTAGAGGTTCTCGAAGAGGTGTTGCATCCGTTTCAGAGCTTCACGGAGTTTTTCGCTCGAATTGGCATAAGAAACCCGGAGAAAGCCCTCGCCAAGCTTCCCGAAGGCTGTACCTGGCAGCACAGCAACACCGGCATCATTCAGGAGCAGATTTGCGAGGACATCCGATTTTAGACCAGTCGCTGAGATGTTGGGGAAGGCGTAAAAAGCGCCAGCTGGCAGCTGGCAGGAGACACCGGGTATTCTATTCAAACCATCTACGATAAGATCGCGCCGGTGCTGATACCTCATAACCATTTCATCCACGTGTGTTTGTGGCCCCGAAATCGCCTGGATGCCAGCGATTTGGGTAAAGTGTGCTGTGCATCCAAAGGCATGTGTCATAAGCAGAGAGAGACGGTCGGCAAGCTCAACGGGTACGATCCCGTATCCAAGACGCCAACCGGTCATCGCATATGTTTTCGAGAACCCATCCACAAGAATGGTCCGCTCCTGCATTCCGGGGAGAGCAATGATTGATTCGTGCTGGAATCCTTCATACACCATGCGGCTGTAGATCTCATCTGAGAGCACCCATAGATCATGTTCGAGAGCCATACGAGATAATTCACGGAGATTCTTGTGAGGCAGAATACCCCCCGTAGGATTGCTGGGCGAATTAACTATGACCATCTTCGTCCGTCCAGTGATTAATTTGGATAGAGCATCAAAGTCAAGCGCAAAGTTCCTCTGCTCAATCAGAGGGACCGGAATCGGAATCCCACCCGCCAGGCGAATCATCGCGGGATAGGTGGGAAACCCAGGATCGGGATAAAGGACCTCGTCACCGGTTTGGACGAGAGCAAGAGTTGAAAGCAGTAGACTGGGTTTTGCTCCTGGGCTGATGACCACTTGAAGTGCAGAAAAATCGACCCCCCTACGGACGCCAGCGTCTTGTGCGATGACCTCTCGGAGATCCCGTAACCCTGCCGGAGGAGTGTAACGGGTTGCACCAGAAGAAATCGCCTCCATTCCGGCGCTTGAAATATGCTCGAATGTATCGATGTCCGGTTGCCCAATCTCAAGGTGGATAATGTCCCTGCCACTTGCTTCTAGTTCCTGTGCTCTGGCGAGGACTTGATAAGCCCCCTCGGGCTTAAGATCAGCGATCCGTTTGGTAAATTTCACGATTATTTCTCCTATGGACATATGAATTCGATAGTTGCATTGTAGGACAACTTAAAGTAGCCAACAATGCTCGCTCAGGGTTTTATCCGGGATCGAAGAGAGAGGGGCAAGCATCTGTTGGAGCGATTCCAACATCTTGATCTACGGTATGCAGTTATTTGCTGTGACGATACAATTTGGGTTTGAATTTCGGGTGAACTGGGCACTGCTGGACACCAACACCTCCACACATCATTTCCCAATCCTGTGTCTCGTGCAGCAGTGAGGAGGCGAATTGCCCCAATCACAATCGCGGATGCAGGTATTTGCTTACTTTGCGCTGGTCGTTGGAATCGTCTGCATCTCCTTCTCCGCCATCTTTGTTAGTATGGCAAATGCGCCGGGAACCGTAGTTGCCTTTTACAGGATGGCGATACCTACGGTTCTATTCTCCATCCCTTTCCTGATCAATTTAAAACGACGAGGGTCGATCCAAAAAAGTGCGATCAGATTTGCAGTGTTTGGCGGCATACTCTTTGCCGTCGACGTCTCGCTCTGGGCAACCGGAATCTCGATAAGCGGTGCTACGAATCCAACCCTCCTGGCTAATACTGCACCACTCTGGGTTGGGTTAGGTGCGCTCCTGTTCTTTCATGAAAAGCTCAAACCCCTATTCTGGATTGGTCTCGGGCTGGCCATGTTGGGTGCGGCGTTGGTCATTGGACAGTACGCTCTTCAGGATCTGACCCTTGGGTTTGGCACGCTCCTGGGTCTGGGAGCGGGCATCTTTTATGGCGCCTATTTTTTGGTAACCCAATTGGGTCGCAAGAATCTTGATGCATTATCCTACTTCTGGATTTCAATACTGGGCGCCACGGTGCTGCTCTTCGTGATCAATATCGTATTAGGACAGCCTCTTCTGGGATATCCGAAGGAAACATACTTGAGCCTGTTCGCCCTTGGAGTCGTAAGCCAGGGCGCGGGTTGGCTCGCCATTAACTTTGCCCAGGGGCTGCTGCCAGCCACGCTTGTTGCTCCAACGCTCCTCGCTCAACCCGTCATCACTGCATTCCTCGCGAGACCCATATTGGGTGAAACACATAATCCCTGGCAGGTGATGGGCGGCCTCTGGGTTATCGCCGGGATCTACCTGGTGCATCGCAGCCGAGAAGCCACGAACAAAGTTGATCAGAACTAACCGTTCATCTCAACTTGCAGGCGTAGTTCATTGGCGATGGCGCGATCGATCTTACCCATGGGATATCCATCAAGTTCAGCAGGGTGGACCCAGGCAAGACTGGTGTGATCAAGAGGCATAGGCTCGCCCACGGTGATTTCTGCGAAAAACGCATATACGGTGATCTTGAAATGTGTGTAGGTATTCTTGAATGAGCCTAGAGAGGCTCCTACCTTGATCACGACGTCAAGCTCTTCCTTGATTTCGCGTCGAAGACAAGCCTCGATAGACTCACCATCTTCTTGTTTTCCACCAGGAAACTCCCACAAACCACCAAGAAGCTTACCTTCGGGACGACGCCCGATGAGGACACGCTCCCCCTGAAGAAGAACAGCCGCAGCTGCGGTGTGAGACGGTGATTTTTTTCGGGGGGACCTTACCGGACGACTTGATTGAGTCCCTCGTTGATGGGCGAGGCACGTCAAGGCGAGGGGACAAGTGTTGCAGGATGGGTTTTTTGCTGTGCAAAGTAGCGCCCCAAGGTCCATGACGGCCTGGTTGTACTCCGCCGCCATCCCTGATGGCATCGTCAAGGTAGCCCAATCTCGCAATCTGGATTCGCCATCGCGCGTTCTCGGATCGAACTCAAGATCAATCCATCTCGAAAGGACCCGGCGCACATTGCCATCGATGGCGAGAATATCCTGACCAAATGCGAAAGCAGCGATAGCCGAGGCGGTATATGGACCAATGCCAGGGAGCTGTCTGAGCTCGGAGACCTGGGAAGGGAATTTCCCCCCATACTTGAGCAAAATAATAGCAGCGGTTTCGTGGATCGCATGGGCTCGACGATAATAACCCAGCCCCTCCCATGTTTTCAGTACGTCGTCGCGGTGAGCAGAAGCGAGTATTTTAATGTCAGGATAATTTTCCATCCAACGGAGATAGTACGGGATGACGGTATCGACACGCGTCTGTTGCAGCATCATCTCCGAGATCCAGATCTCGTACGGAATATTTGTTTTTCGCCAGGGGAGGTCGCGCCGATATTCTGCGTACCATTTCAGCAATGGAGACTCCGATAGTTTGGCCATGGTGTGATTTTAACCTTATATTATTTATGGGAAGAAGCCAGTATACCTTGTAGCCTGTTGCAGGGATGAATGGCAAACGGGGTATGGGGGAGGCAAACCCCATTAGGGCTTGTTCCTTGGAAGATGCCCCGCACCGAACTTCCGGGCTCTTCACTGCCTGGGGAATAAGCTCGAATGAAGACATCATTACCGATTTCTGCCTACATCCAAAGAAATTCGCACATCAGGAGTCTTTCCATACCCACCTATCATGATAAATGGGAATCTTTCCTTATATTCCACCTCTCTGGTCTCGCACTTGCACCTTATGTTTAGTTAAAGTTGACGATTGGGGCAGATTCATATACGGTTCTTATGGTTTTGAATTGGCAGGAAGCTATAATCGTAGTAGAAAAGTGTGGATGTTACGGAGGCTGCACAAATGATGCGATTTGACCGCTTTACGGAGCGTGCGCAGGATGCCGCACAAAGAGCTGCGGAAATCATCCAACGCTACGGTCATAACCAAATCGATACAGAGCACATTCTTCTTGCGCTTATTGAGCAACCTCAGGGAGTCATCACCCAGATCCTTGAGAAGCTTAATATTGATATCGAAGAGCTTTCGGACAAGATTGATGCACAGCTGCGCAGCAGTCCGAAAGCAAATATCTACGGCGGAGGCGCCGGGCAAATATTCATCACGCCACGTGTAAAGCGCGTGGTCGATATGGCCAACGAAGAAGCGAACCGACTCAACGATGAATACATATCTACGGAGCACATCTTCCTGGCTATTTTATCCGAGCGGAACACGGCGATATCCCGTCTTTTAACCGAAGAGAGTATTACGAAAGACAGAGTTTACGAGATTGTGAAGGAAATCCGCGGCGGACAGCGTGTAACGGACCGCCAAGCCGAGACACGCTACCGAACGCTAGAGAAGTATTCGAGGGACCTGACGACCTTTGCAAAGGAAGGTAAGCTCGATCCCGTTATTGGGCGTGATGCAGAAATCCTGCGATTGATCCAGATCCTTTCTCGTAGAACAAAGAACAATCCAGTCCTTATCGGGGAAGCAGGAGTCGGGAAGACAGCGATTGTTGAAGGCCTTGCCCAGAAGATCGCCCAGAATGATGTCCCCGAAATCCTTTCCGGAAAACGCGTCGTCTCTCTCGATCTCGGCGCGATGATCGCGGGCTCCAGGTTCCGAGGCGAATTCGAGGAACGTTTGAAAGCAGCGATTGAAGAGATCCAAAGATCCGAGGGTGAAATTATCCTCATGATTGACGAGCTTCACACTGTTGTTGGGGCCGGGGCGGCACAGGGTGCCATGGATGCATCCAATATGCTGAAACCGGCGCTTTCACGTGGAGAGCTCCGATGCATCGGGGCGACGACGTTGGACGAGTATCACAAGCATATTGAAAAAGACGCTGCGCTCGAGCGACGGTTTGCTCCACTGTATGTTGAGGAGCCGACGGTTGAAGAAACCATCGAGATGCTGCAAGGCCTGCGAGATCGCTATGAGGCTCATCACAAGGTGAGATTCTCCGATGAAGCGCTTGTAGCCGCGGCCAAATTGAGCCAGCGGTATGTCGCCGATCGACACCTTCCCGATAAAGCCATTGATCTCATCGATGAGGCTGCGGCAAAACTGCGCGTGGCATTGTACTCTCTCCCCCCGGAACTGAAGCAGCTTAAGGATGAGATCGATCGTCTCGGGGTTGAGGAGGAGCAGGCAGGTTTGCAGCGCGATTACGAACGCGCTGCCGAGATGAAATCCCAACGAATTCGGATCGAAGAAGAATTTAATCAAAAACGGGATGCATGGGAGGCCGAGCATCAACTCGATGAAGTGGTAGACGTAGACGATATCGCTGAAGTTGTGGCTCAATGGACGGGCATCCCCGTCAGTCAGGTCATGGAGAACGAAGCAGAGAAACTGCTGAATATGGAGGAACGCCTGCATGAACGCATCGTGGGTCAGGATGATGCCATCCATGCGCTTGCAGACGCCATTCGAAGGGCGCGGGCTGGACTGAAGGACCCCCGTCGTCCGATCGGATCATTTATCTTCCTGGGGTCTTCCGGAGTGGGGAAGACCGAGATGGCGAAAGCGCTGGCGGAATTCATGTTTGACGATGAGGATGCGGTTGTGCGCGTCGATATGAGTGAGTATCGCGAACAGCATTCGGTCTCGCGCTTGTTCGGTGCGCCACCAGGATACATTGGCTATGAGGAAGGTGGACAGCTTACCGAAGCTGTCCGGCGCCGACCCTATCGCGTGGTATTGTTCGACGAGATCGAAAAAGCTCACCCAGAAGTATGGAATTCACTACTGCAGATCCTGGACGACGGCCGTTTGACAGACGGTCAGGGCCGTGTCGTCGATTTTCGCAATACAGTATTAATCATGACGTCGAACCTGGGTACGGAGTTTGTCACTCGCTCGGGCACCTTGGGTTTCCAACGCTCGGGCGACACTGAAACGCGCGAAAACGAGGAGAAGATAGAAAGGGCTTTGAAAGATACATTCAGACCCGAGTTTCTCAACCGCATCGATGAGGTCATTATCTTCTCGCAGCTTTCACCGGAAGACATGGAACGCATCGTCGATCTTCAGATGGAGCAGATCCGTGAACGGCTTTCCGAACATGGTATTGAAGTGGATATCACCGATTCTGCCCGAACATGGCTGGCACAGGAGGGCTACGATCCTGCATTTGGGGCAAGACCTTTGAAACGTGCCTTACAAAAGCACGTCGAGAGTCCGCTATCGATTCGGATACTGCAGGGCGAATTTGGTGAGGGGGATCGGGTGATTGTCGATTTTGCCGAGGAAGATGGCCTGGTCTTTCGTCAAGCAGAGAGCGGCGCCTCGGTGGAGATCAGCGAACAAGTCCCTGCCTGATTCTCATCAGACTTCGCGTTTGAGAATATAAAAAAAGCCTGGATTTACATCTCCGGGCTTTTTCTTTGATGACTTTGCGGAACGATGTGTGCATTATGGTTTGAGATTAGGTGGATTGTCTCTTCCGATCGGCATTGAGCCAAATCGCTCTGCTACCATCTTACAATGAAAAAGCCCGTTCTCTGAACTACGAGCTCATCGATTGCCAATATCAGAAAGGCGTGGCCATTCTGTTAAGGTAACGGGCTTTGCCCGTTATCCGTCGAGCAAGTAGAGAAGGTTTCACAACCATTGAAACAAATCAAATATCAAGAATGTGACTGATAGGTTTTTGTGTACATCTCACGCTGATTTAGTCTGCGCATTCTCCCGCTCACTTAACAAAAAACGCGCCTCAAGCAATTTCTGATATTTGCTTGCGAGTTTTGCTTGATCCCCTGATAGAACTGCCTTGAAAAGATCCCCCTCAAGCTCAGCGACCTCGAGACGAGTATAGTAATCAAGGCTTTCCTTAAGGTGTGCAAGCACAATTTTCCCAGTAAGAACTGGATGATTGTTGGTTACGTTCGCGTCAGAGAATCCAATTCCATGCTCAAGCTCGACTTCAAGCCCCTGCTGAAATTCCTCAACCGGAACATCCAGGGCTTCTCCTCCAACCAATCTTCTTATGATCTCTGCCTCTCTCAATTCGACTTCTGCTTTGGATAACTCAGTCCAATCACGAATACCAAGCTGATCACAAACTCGTTTAACTTCTTCAATTGAAATATATTCTGGAAAATCCATTAATTCCTCCGGGTATTTGTCTCCCACAGCGTTGTTTATTTTTGGTCCGTAATCGCTGTTTGACGCATAACAAAGTTGTCAAAGGCTGATAGCGTGACATTATGCTGTTTTATCTTTGGTCAACCTCTGCGCAGCATCCAGGAGTTCTGTGGCGCTTTCAAGGTTGGGTTCTGAGCGACCTCCTAGCATCTGAGCCAACTCCGGTATGCGCCCGTCAGCGGAGAGCTCCTGAGTCCGTGTAACCGTTCTCTCCTCGACTACTTCTTTGTCTACTTTGAAATGCTGGTCACCAAACGCAGCAAGTTGAGGCAAGTGTGTCACACAAAGGACCTGGTGGTCTTCTGCGAGCCCGAGGAGTTTTTGGCCGACGATGGCTCCAACTCTACCGCCGATGCCCTGATCAATTTCGTCGAATATGAGTGTTGGGGTGCGATCGGCTTGAGCGAGTACGCTTTTTAAACCAAGCATGAGGCGAGATGTCTCGCCACCCGACGCAGTTTTTGTCAGGGGCTTCAAGCCTTCGCCTGGATTTGGCTCTACGAGGAATTCAACTTCATCGATTCCCGTGGCATCGAACGTGAGGATACGCTCGTCGACCTGAAGGCCATCGGCGTGGTCGCTCCATTGAATGCTCACGCTGAATTGAGCACCATCCATCTTTAGATCACGTAATTCCATCTCAATCAATTTACTGAGATCGCCTCCTGCTTGACGTCGAACTTCAGACAATTCGCGGCCAACTTCGCTCAACTTCTGAGTTTGCTTAGCAAGCTCGCTCTCAAGCGCCTGAATACGTTCATCGGCATGTGTGAGGTTCTCAAGTTCCACTTGTGCGGATCGCCCATGCTCAAGGATGGAATCGATGCTGCCCCCGTATTTCTGCTTTAAGGAGGCCATAAGAGAAAGTCTATCTTCGATTTCATCAAGACGGTGAGGGTTATGCTCTACCGAATCCCTGTAGACTCGCAGGGATCGCGCAAGTTCGGAGGCGCTTTCTGTAAGAGATTGCGCCTGGGTGGAGAAATCTTCCGTCCCCGGGTCAATTTTTGCAAGACGTCCTGCAGCCTCGGCCGCCCGGCCGAGCAGATCCGAAGCACTTAGTCTTTCATCTGGAGGCTCATCGAGCGCGGAGATAATATCTTCAGTAAGGCGAGCGAGTTGCTCGGAGTTTGATAGTCGGATGCGTTCGTCCGAAAGCTCGACATCCTCACCGATTTGAAGCGCAGCTGCCTCAATCTCATTGATTTGATATGTCAGAAACTCGGTCCTGCGGGCGGCATCTTGCTCGCGTGTTTTAAGCTCTTCCAACTCTTGATAGATATCAAAATATTGGTGGAATGAGTTCCGGTATGAGGCGAGTATGCTCTCATCCTTAGCAAAGCGATCAAGGAGATGAAGGTGTTCTTTCACGCGCAGGAGGCTCAAGTGTTCGGATTGCCCGTGGACGTCCACAAGCCGGCCGCCCAATTCTGTCAGTAATCCAAGATTTACCGTCCGACCATTGATCCGGCAGATATTCCGTCCCTCGCGCCGAATCTCTCGAGCAAGGACACAAAACCCGATATCGTCGAGCAGCCCCTCTCGCTCAAGAATCCGGGCGACTCCCTCTTGGACAGTTGGTTCAAGCTGGAATACACCCTCAATCAAAGCAACCTCGGCGCCGGTTCTAACCATCGTGCTGTCTGCACGTCCACCTAAAAGCAGCTCAACAGCATCGATGATGATCGACTTCCCCGCGCCGGTTTCCCCGGTAAAAACCACAAAACCAGGCGAGAGTGAAAGGGTCAGCTCGTCGATGATGGCGAAGTTTTGGATGCGAAGCTCGGTCAGCATTGTGAACCTACAGTCGTACTCCTTTTAGGCGATAGTACATCGTTCCGATCATGAGCACACCATACGCGAGTGGCCAGAGCAGGGTTGGTAGAAAGCTAATGAGGAAAGCGGTATCAAAACCCACGCCAAAGATGAAAGCCGCGAGATAGGGGAATACACTCAGCGACATGAACGCGACCGAACCTAGCGCACCTCCGGCGGCGGCGACAAGCGGGAGTCGACGGCTTCGCCGCCGCCGAACGGCCCATTGGATGATCCCGGCAATCCCCCCACCCACCACGGGTGAAAGGAACAACCCCCAGAACCCGAGAAATCTGAGCAGCGCAGTCGCCAGCGCAACAAGAACGAAGGCAATTCCCGCGGCGAGCACGAAGTCTAACGATGTAGATGTATCGAAAACCTTCTGCTGTCCACGTACGCATTCGGGACAGCGGTAGCCCACTGGCGTGAGCACAGCACATTGCGTGCAGATGGGTTTGTCGCACTTATTGCAGCGCAGCGTGGTCTCACGGGACGTGTGATTTGCGCACGTTAGCGCAATTTCACTCATACAGGGTCTCTAACTGAGGGGTTATTGTTCATGCGTGATGTCAAATTGCGATAGAAGTAATCCGGATCCTGGACGCGCATAAAGGTTACAACATGTTCACTGGCACGAATGTGAACGCGATCTTTATCGCGGATCTGCACTGGATCCTGGCCGTCGATGCTGATGGATGCGTCGTGATCCGTCCGTATTGTGATCCAGACTTGCGAGCCCTCGTGTAGCACAATGCCCCTGTCAACGGAGAGGTGGGGAGCGACCGGAACAATTAGTATATTCCGCAATTCGGGTGGGAGGATTGGTCCGCCGGCAGCAAAAGCGTACGCAGTGGAACCGGTCGGTGTGGAAACAATCAAGGCGTCGGCGACATAGGTTGTGAGGAAATGATTGTCGATTTCCGTGGTCAACTGGACGGGCCTCACCATCTTGCCACGACCGATGACACATTCGTTGATGACCTCCCAGCTGTCAACCACATTACCATCTTGATAATGATCCGCTCGGAGCATCATCCTGTCTTCAAGCCAGTAGTCACCGGACATAACTCGAGCCAGGGCCGGCTGCCAATCATCAGGTCCCACATCAATTAGGAAACCCAAGCCACCTAGATTAATTCCAAGGACTGGGAGTTTGGAAGGCGCGCAGAGATGTCCTGCTCTAAGCATTGTCCCGTCGCCTCCGAGTGCGATGAGCAGCTCATAGTTTCCACCTTCGATGTTTTCACGAAGAGAAGCGTCATTCAGAGAGAGAACCTCGGTTTCGACATCCTGCTGGCGAATGAAGGCCGCCATTTTCTCGGCGATTTGCGGCGCCTTATCCAGTTTTGGATGCATCGCTATGACGACTCGGTTTGGGGGAGTGGATACCATGTTATCCATTATAAGCGCATGATGGACATGATGCACGATCAAGCCAAAGATACATCACAGATCGACTGATACCCACAGCCCTTACACCTCGCGGAGGAATCGTGTGAGCGTGCCGGTTTTTGTGAGGAAGCACGGATGTCATCCATAGTGCTGATCAGCTTCTTATCGAGATTTCTGGAATACGCCAATTCAAACGCGCGATCTGCGTAAAGAATGACCCCTTTTTCTGGTCGTTGTTTTATGTTGGATTCGACGAGACGACAATACGCCGCGAGCTGCATGATATGGGAAAGATAAGGCTCTGAAGGTGACGACGAGGATTTCGCTTCCACCGGGACTGGTTTACCTCGCACCGTGATTACATAATCGGGTTTTCCTGTAAGTCTTAATTCGGGATCGTAGAGAGCATTTGGATAAGGGTTGAGCTTGGCGTGGTCCATGTAAATGACCCGCCCTCTCGGAAGTCCGGTGTCAGAAAGGATCCTGCGAGCGATAATGAGCAGTAATATCCCAAGAAGAAACAGGAGTGCAGAGAGCGCGGTCATGCATTTATCCCAAGTATCGCATCAGGATAGCTATGAGAAGACTGACAAAAATGAGGCTCAGCGCGGCAAATTGTAATCGCCCAGCGGTGACGAATCTTCGTCCTCGGGCTTGATGCCAGGTCGTACCATACTCCAGCCGGGGTGCATTCGTCGAAGCGACACCCTGTTTTTCGTACCACCAGGCACGGTTACAAAAGTGGAAGGTTCCGATTTCTGAGGTGCGGATTGTTTGGTCACCCACGATCTACTCGTGATCCAGTTTTTTCTCTACGGCTTCCAGTGCCTGAATCAATTCATGCTGTCGGAAGCTTGTGGTTAGGTCTCCCCGAGTTCGTTCAGTCACACCACGTACCATATCGGTCGTTCGCCTCAAGTTGCCCGTAATCGCGTCAGGAAAATCCATTGTGACGAGTAAACTGTAAATATTATCCATGTTGCCGAGTTGTCTTTCCGCCTCAGTAAAATTTTCTCGTCGCATCAGATCGAGCGCTCTTCGGCGGAGCTCGCCCGCAGTCTCCGCGAGCCCACCCATATAGGGTGCATCTCCGATGTCTAACTCATCCGGATGAGGTAAAGGCTCTCCGCCAACGAGACGATAGACAATGGTCGCCTCGGCGAATTCCTTTAAGGCTGATTGTGTATAACCTGCATGGTAGAGGTCTGGATAGCGCTCTAAGCTTTCACGGAGAGTCGCGACAATCTCTTTCGCTTCGTCTAGAAGGCTCTTGGCCTCGTCGCGCTCGTCCCTATGTGTGGCGCGAATTGACTTTGAACAATATCGTACCAGTGACCGAGATTGCTGAAGCGCTCCGTCTCGAGCGCTGTTCTTGTCTTCCCAGTGATGGCGTATTTCATCGCCGATTGACTCTAGTTTATCCATGATTTTCACTCATCACTCTCTTCATCGGGTGTAGATGGTTTGAAGAGTTGATTGGCCAGCGAGTGTCCCTCTGGTAGATCGATTTCTCCGTGCTGGGCTTCGAATCGGCTGATATGTTGATTGAGCGCCCGTGAAAGCAATTTAGCGTTAAAGGCCGTCATCACGATGCGATTCTGGACCTTCGCCTGAGGCGACTGGGGCATGATCAGGGCAAAGTCGATGACGATCTCAGATCGAGAGTGTGTGATGAGGGCGAAGTTAGCATACGTCGGTTTTAATTCCGGTGGGACGTGCACGGGCAAGCGGGAAGGTTCTTTTTTGGCATCTTCAGGCATGATTCAACTCCATATAGAAAACATCCTCAGCGCCATTCGATTTATGGGCTGAGGATGTCTTTCGAGTTCTACCTAAAACGGGATATCGTCGTCCGGTGGAGGTGCTGCAGCAGAACCCCCCTCGTCACCGCCGAGGCTGCCTTCGTCGCGACCACTCAGAAAGCGCACATTCTGTGAGGTGACTTCAAACGATGCTCTGGGAGAACCGTCTTTGCCGGTCCACATCCTTGGGTTTCCATTTTCATCGCCGTTGAGACGTCCTTCTACCAGGACTCGACTGCCTTTCTTTAAGTACTGGTTGCATGTCTCGGCTTGTTTGCCCCAGGCGGATATTCGAAACCAGACGGTTTCGTCGCGGGTTTCACCCGAACTATCCGTATACCGCCGATTCGTGGCCACCGAGAAATTGGTGACCGCCTGACCTCCCGGCGTATAACGCATCTCCGGATCGCGGCCGAGGTTGCCTACAAGAATCACTTTTTGAAACATGGGGATCTCCTTTCCGATGGGACTCGAGTTTAGGATCCGGCCCGGGCGGCCGTGTTTGTGTTTCGTAAACCCATCGGTACCTAGAACAATTGTACTATATTTGGGTCCTCGATGTCAAATCCACATGTGGACCGTGCACGTGTGAAAATAAGGGTGGGGGGTTAGGGCTCAACGCTTAATGCATAGAAGCTTTTTAAGATTTGAAGTCCCTCGGCATCGTTCGCCAGCCGCGGTCGTCCGTCAGGGGTGATGATGATGGGCCTTATTCCGATGGACCGAACACCATCCTCGTCTATCCAGACATTGAGGATGATGGTCTCTGGAGGACCTGCGTCTTCGAAGGTGAAATTGGCAAGCCCGTAAACAATCACGCCGTCTTTGTAAAATTCGACAGGCTGGAGGACGTGGCTGTGATGCCCGATCACCAGACTCGCCCCCGCATCGATGGCGGCATGAGCTGCGTTTACTTGAGGCGGGCTGGGTCTCTCAACATATTCATATCCGCTGTGCAGGAGTACGACGACGACATCCGAATTCTTCAGAGCGGTCGATACGTCTTCCTGTATGTCCACTGGGTCTGCCCAGGCGACCCCCGCGCTATCCGGTCCCGCCTCCCAAGTCCTTGCGTCAAACCCGCGAAACTCAACCGGGACGTCCACATAAGCCAGGATCGCGATATTGAAGTTGTTCCTGGAAAGAACCACTGGGCTGCGTGCTTCGTTCGCATCAATCCCAACACCGACGGCGACCATACCGTTTGCCTCGATGAGGTTGATGGCCTCCAATAGACCCTCGACACCGAAATCCATGGCGTGATTGTTGGCGAGAGTGAGTATGTCAAAGCCGGCGTGCCCCAGTGCTTTGGCTGCCTCCGGGGGAGCCTGAAAAGTGTAGCCCTTGTTCTCGGGCTGACCGGTCTCGCCCAGGGCAGACTCGAGATTTCCAATGGTGTAATCAGGGGTGAGCAGCGTGTCGCCAATTGGGACGAATGGATAGTCGATATCCCCAGACCGCAACGTGTCGCCGAGCGCCCGATCGAGCATGATGTCGCCGACGGCAGCTAGGTGCACTACCTCGTCAAACTCGATATAGGGACGAATGGCTGTGGCCAGGTCTGATGCGGCTGCTTTGAGCGATTCAGGGGCGGAGATAGACCATGGCTGCTGGAGTGGATAAAGTGGGTCTCCAGGGAGCAGTCCCGCGACTGGAAGCGCACTGAAAGTTGGAGACATATCATCCCAATCTATTCCTGCAACAAAGGGAGAGTTCTGCTGGAGGAGTTCCAGTGCCTCCTCTAGTGAAAGGGGTCCCCATTCCGAAGCAAAGGGAACGGCCATTGCTATCGGGCGCTCGCCTGCCGGGCTTCCGGAAGCATCCGGGACGAGGCTCAGATGCGCTTCGACTGGGAGGTTCTCTTGGGCGTCGCTAATAACTTCAACATGCCACTCATAGACTGTGCCAGCCTTGGTGAGATCTTCAATTGCCTGTGCCGCAGCTTCCCCCCATCGAGTTGGAACGAAGAGGACGATCTTTTGTGGGGTCTCCTCGGTGGCAGTCGAGGAAACCTGAGCCAAACTTTGGTTAACTGTCTCTAATGGACTGGAGGTCGCCGATGGTGTAATTGGTGGAGCGGAATGCATACCAGCATAATCGTTCCCTGCTTGGCAGGCGACTAGAATCAGCAGCAGGAACGCGATCCCGCCGCAATTTTCGAACAATCGTCCGAGTTTTGACAGACTGGGTATATGTCGCATGATCGTATCGATTATACGCGGGAATCCGCCAAGGTGCGGAACCGGAAGCTAATCGTTGGGCGGGGCGAGTATTGTGTGGGCATTAGGAGAAAGACTTCATCGGCTTAAAGATATCGAGGTCCATTAACCACCCATAAACACCTGTGAGGCATCTAGACGGCGTGCCTCACAGGTGCTGATAGATGGGAAAAAGCCTTCGATGTTATTGGTCCAGACCAGACAGATTAGCGAGTTCTTCTTCGACCACTTTTACGACAAGATCGTCTAACGACAACACGCTGTAGTCGTCAACGTGGTGGGTCGTATCATCGCCAGGTGCGCCACCGGCGCCGTAGGTGAGGAACAGGAACTTTCCGGAAGTCGCCTGCGCAAGCTGACGGAAGATGTATTCACCCTGATCATCAAGTCCGCTTGAAGCAAGTGGGAATATCTTTATGCCGCGCTCACTGGCAACGAGGGCATCTTCGGCGTAATCGTAGTCCTGCGGATAACCCAGTTGCGGGGGAGCATCTGCAATGAGGAAGATGATGCTGATCGTCTCTTCCTGCCGCCACTCTGGCAGGTGGATCGCCTTGTTTAATCCTTCATTCAGACTCTCGGGGTAATCCCCGCCGCCTTCAGCGACGACCTGGTCCAACTCTCGAATGAAATCTTCCACATCTGGAGTGAAGTCCAATGTCCGGCTCACGAAGAGGTCTCCTCTATCGCGGTAAATCGTCATCCCAAAGCGCACATCGGGTCTTGATGGGAGCGTATGAATTCGCTCCGATACGGAGATCATATTGTCTTTCAATTGCTGAATCTCATCGCTCATGCTCCCGGTAGCATCGATGAGGAAGTGGACATCCAGACGTACAGGGTCGCTCGCGCTGCGGGCATCCAGTACGATACGATGTTCTCTCTCGTCGCTATTCAACGAGAGCTCTTCTGATGCTCCCTCTTTGCTCGCAACAATCGTATAGTTTTGTCCGTTTCCGGAATCGGATGCTTGTGGGAAGAAGAGCGCCGTCCCATCTGCGTGCGTGAGCATGGATGTAATCTGGCGACCATTACCACCAAGAATCTCAATCTCGGCACCGAGAATGGGCATGCCCCTGGTATTTACAACGTGGATTGTGTGCCGTTCCGTGACGTCGATATCGTGGGCCTCGATCCCCCAGTCGCGAAATTGCAGACGATAGAGCAAGTAGTCATCCCACGAGGCGTTATCATCCACGCTTCCCGCGCGAAGGCCAGAGTTCTGGTAACGTACATCGCTCTCCGCTTCGGAAAACTCCCCGCCCACTTCGGCAGGGGCCGCGAGAGGTACCTCTTCCATAGCATCAGACGAGGATCTCATTCCCAAGATCGATTCGCCTGATGAGGGGGACCCCGACCAACCCTCTTTGCCGTCCCAGTCCAGCCACTCACCGTTGCCACTTGGTGTGGATTGGATGGGTAACAAGCCGCAGCTCGATACGATGATGGCGGTCAAAACGAGCAGAATAAGTAGGTTAAATCTTGTTCGAGGGATCATGACGTCCTCCTGAATTGGTGGAAGAGATTTTTGATTCACTGCCTCCAAGACGCTGATGCCTGTGAGTTTGTTCCCGTATGACGCGCTCTTATTGATTTTTTAGAGGGGGAGGTCGGAGGGAAGACAGGGTTGTTGATCCGGGCTTTGTATTGACAGTGAGGTTGAATCCGGCATAATAGGGACAGCTAAAGCTTGAATAGCAAAGGCTGAGACGGAGAAAAGTAAGCGGAGGGAACTCGCCAGAGAGATCGGGGCATGGCTGTGAGCCCGGTTCGAGTGAAGCCCGTTGAAGTTCTCTCCTGAGCCGCCCAGGGGAACATCTCGGATGAGATTTGTAGTTTGGGCCGGAACCCCACCGTTATTAAAGGGACTTGATCGCTGTGAGAACAGCCGTCAAGGCAAAGAGGACCTTTCGAGGTCAACAAGGGTGGTACCGCGAGATCAACTTCCCGCCCCTTGATGGGGCGGCTTGTGTTTAACTGTAGAATATGGGGATCAAAGCTTGATGATGCGTATGGGAGGGACGATGCAGGAGCGATTGGAAAAACTACTTCAAGAAGGGTTGGCCGAACTGGATTCGGCTCAGGGCGAAGATGGCTTGCAATCCTGGAAGGTGAAATATCTTGGCCGTTCTGCAGAGTTGAGTGAGATCACTCGTTCCCTGGGCGAGTTTCCTAAGGAAGAACGGGCGGAGATCGGTCGTCGCGCGAATGAAGTGAAAGTAGCCCTCCAAACAGCGTATGATTCTCGGGCTGATGAGCTCCGGCTTCATGCTCTTGAGCAATCTTTAAGTGACGACAGGATCGATGTCACCCTGCCTGGGCGTCCCATCGCGCGTGGCAGGATTCATCCCTCCAACAGCATCCTGCGTCAGATCAACCACATTTTCGCCGACATGGGGTTCCAGGTATATCGCTCTCGAGAAGTTGAGACCGATGAATATAACTTTGAGTTACTCAATATGCCGCCATATCATCCTGCCCGAGATATGTGGGACACGTTCTACACCACGGAGTCTGGAATCGTGCTGCGTACGCATACCTCTCCGGGTCAGATCCATGTGATGCGTGAAAGAGCGCCAGAGCCGATTCGTGTGATCTTGCCTGGTATGTGCTACCGCTACGAACAGATAACGGCAAGGTCGGAGATCCAATTCAATCAGGTGGAAGGACTTGCCGTGGGTAAGACGATCACCTTCTCAGATTTGAAGGGCACCCTGACTTCATTCGCAAAGCGAATGTTCAACCAAGACATCGGGACTCGTTTTCGGGCCAATCATTTTCCTTTCACTGAACCTTCTGCCGAGATGGACATTGAATGCCTGATTTGCGGCGGTGAAGGTTGTGCAGTATGTAGAAAGACAGGCTGGGTTGAGATCCTTGGTTGCGGCATGGTGCACCCGAATGTGCTCGAGAATGGCGGCTACGACCCGGAAATCTTCTCGGGGTTTGCGTTCGGGATGGGCCCGGAAAGGATTGCCATGCTGAAACACCGCATCGACGACATTCGTTACTTCTGGGCGAATGATTTGAGGTGGTTGGAGCAGTTTTAAGGAAATCTGGGATTGGGGATCTGGGATTAGGGATTAGGAAGAGTAGTCAGGGGGAAAGGTTGATGGAAAAAGGACTTGAAAGCCTACGGGTTTGGCAAACTGGGAGGGAATTTACGGTTTATATATGCAAGACCATACCTCCTATGCTCCCCCGAGAGGAGAAATATATCCTCGCTCAACAATTGTGACGGTCAAGCCAAAGTGTGCCTGCGAATATTGTTGAAGAGCATGGACGGTACCATTATCAGGATGCAATAAGGTTCTGCTATATTGCACGAGGTTCATTAGATGAAACAATTAGCCATCTCCTATTGGCATCTGATCTCGGTTACATAAACCATGACAGCCCGGAAAATTGCAGAGATAGATGGAGAGAGCTTCATCAACTACTTAATGGATATATTAATTATCTAGACAGGAAGCGAATTTCAATATAAGAAAACAGAGAACCGATTTGCGTGGATTATGGTCAACAGTAGAGAGGGCATCTTCCTTTTCTCCCTAATCCTCGTCCCCTGATCCCAAATCCCTTCGGAGCAAGGATGACCTAATGAAAACCCCCATTTCATGGCTGCAAGAATTCGTCGACATCGACATCAGTATTCCTGAACTGGCCCACAGGCTTACACTGGCGGGTCTGGAAGTAGAAGGGATCCGATATGTTGGTCTACCGCTTCCGGATGGAAAGGTTGAAGGTCATTCCGGAGAAAAGCGGGGGGTGGAGACATATGTCAGTGGTCTCGCCTGGGATCCTGAAAAAATAGTTGTCGGTGCGCTTCAGGAAGTGATGCCGCATCCGGACGCGGATCGGTTGGTTCTTTGTCGAATTAATGATGGAGATCAGGAACATACAGTCGTCACCGGCGCGCCTAACTTGTTCCCCTTCAAAGGGAAGGGCCCGCTCGAAGAGCCCCTAAAGGTCGTGTTTGCTAACGAAGGCGCCCGGCTTTATGACGGACATGTAGACGGTCAGAAGATATTTACGCTTAAACGGGCGAAAATTCGTGGGGTTGAATCCTATGCCATGGCTTGCTCCGAAAAGGAGTTGGGTATCTCAGACGATCATGAAGGCGTAATTATTCTGGACGTCGATGCTCCTACTGGTACTCCCCTGGCCGATTACATGGGTGACGCTGTGCTGGATATCACGCTCACACCCAATATTGCCAGGAATGCCAATATCCTTGGTGTGGCGAGAGAGGTTTCTGCGATCACTGGTAGTTCTCTAAAAGAACCTTCCTACGAGGTGTTATGGGAAGGTCCTTCGATCGAGGGGAAGGTCTCGATCGAGATCCGTTCTCCTGAATTGAATCCACGTTTCGTCTTTGGTTTGATCGAGGACGTGCATGTGGGATCAAGCCCATACTCGATCCAGTATCGCCTACTTCTGGCCGGGATGAGACCGATCAACAATATCGTCGATGCCTCAAATTACGTGATGCTCGAGATTGGAGAACCACTCCATGCGTTTGATTATGATGTGCTGGTGGAACGTGCAGGAGGGAAATCTCCACGAATTCATACCCGCCTGGCCGAGAAGAATGAACGGCTGACCACGCTTGATGGTGTCGAGCGCGAGATGGACGATTTCACCGTCCTCGTGGCAGATGAAGCAGGTGCGCTGTCTATCGCTGGTGTGATGGGTGGTGCTGAGTCCGAGGTTGGGGAGACGACGAAAAACATCTTGTTGGAAGGGGCGGCGTGGAACTACATCAATATCCGGCGCACAGTGGCTTCTCAAACCCTTGTTTCAGAGGCGTCATTCCGGTTCGAGCGCGGCGTACACCCCGCGGCCGCAGAGCGCGGCGTTCGCCGCTGTCTTTCCCTCATGGGAGAGCTCACCGGGGGGACGATCGCGGAAGGATTGGTGGATGAATACCCGCTTCCGCCCGAGCGATCAGAGGTGCGAATTAGCTCTGAAGATGCACAGCGTTGGCTGGGGATAGATCTATCACTGGATGACATGGCGCTCATTCTTAAACGGCTTGAATTTCAAGTGGATGTCAAGAAGAAGGAATTGCTTGTTGGTTCACCGGACCATAGACTTGACATCGGGATAGGGACAGTGGGCAAGGCAGACGTGATGGAAGAGATCGCCAGGATATATGGGTACGACAAGATACCTGAAACGATGATTGCGGATGAAATCCCGCCTCAATACGGTAACAGAGCTCTTGCGATCGAAGAACTCGCGAGGGATCTGCTTGTCGACCTGGGGCTGCAGGAGATCGTCACATACCGCCTCACGACTCCCGAGCGTGAAGTCAAGCCGCTGCCGCCGGGTGTTACCCCGGACGACAGAGAGTACCTCCGCCTTGAGAATCCCATCAGCTCTGAGCGAATTGTGCTTCGGCATAGCTTGCTGGCAAGTGTGCTTGAAATTGTCGCCCGCAATATGAATATGCGCAATCGCGTTGCAGTTTTTGAGCTTGGTCAGGTTTATCTGAGTTCTGAAGAGGGGCGATTACCGGAAGAACTATTGAGGTTGTCGATCGTGCTTTCTGGTCCCCATTCGCCTCCGTCATGGCAGGGAATGGATGAGAGCACAATGGATTTCTATACGCTGAAAGGGATTCTGGAAGCTTTTTTCGATGGTCTTCACATTCACAATGTGTCTTTGGAAGCTACCCGGCATCCATCCTTCCATCCTGAAAAATGCGCTCACGTGTTGATTGACGGGGGACGGATTGGGGTTATGGGCGAAGTTCATCCGATCGTGCGGGAGCAATACCGTATCGATGATTACTCGGTGCTGGCGGCGGATTTGAACTTTGATGCGATTGCGGCGTCCATTCCCACAGCAATGGATATTAAACCAGTGCAGATCTATCCTCCGGTGTTGGAAGATCTTGCCATTGTCGTAGACGAGGGGCTTCCCGCAGAACAGGTTGAGGCCGTAATCTGGGAGGCTGGCGGGGATCTCCTTACTGAAATCCGTCTTTTTGATTTATACCGAGGGGATCAAGTTGGAAAAGGCAAAAAGAGCCTGGCGTATTCACTCGTATACCAGGCGGCCGATCGAACCCTGACGGATGACGAAGTAGGGAAGATCAGAGCGCGGATTGTAAAAGAACTCGGGGAAACGCTTGGAGCTGCATTGCGATCCTGAGCGGTATTAAGCGAATGCTTCTGCTCGGGTGATGGCGACGGCGCTTAGCTGCGCGACTACCAGTAGAAGCTGATGGTCCTCGGCAGAAAACTCCCGGTCTGTTCGTTTGTTTATGGCTTCGATAACGCCGAGCACGCGATTGTTTTCCACGAGAGGGACGCATGCCAGGGTCTGGGTGCTGAAACCAAATGTCTCATCGACGTTGGGGTAAAAACGGGGATCGCTGCCCACATCATGTACGATGGCGGCTTCGCGGTTGTCGACCACCCAACCTGCAATTCCCCGGCCCGGAGGCAAGCGGAAACCCGTGAGTTCGTCACGAGCTTCCCCATGCACAACGGCGAATACGAGCTCCTCTGTCTCTTCATCACGCAATAGCAAGGATCCATCACTTGTGTCGAGGACGGCAAGGGCCGAGGCCAACAAGTCATCAAGGAGCGTGATCAGGTTTGTTTCAGGACCCATGCGATTAATGAGATCCTGGATCACAGCAAGGCCGCGAACCGACGAACGCAAGACCGTGAGCTCTTCTTTTAATTCGAGGTTCTCTTCTCGCAAACGGGTAACTTCATTTTGTAAGAATCGGACAGGGTCGCGAGTATCCATAGTTTGCCTTCGATGTGAAAATCATAACATAAGATGTCGGGGCGGAAAAGTCGTTCGTTGGACGTAAAGTGCCCTGGCGGTAAGAGTTGTGGGGGTGACATGAATATGCGTCCAACACGGCGCGCATGGTATCATGCCCGCGATAGGTCTTC
>JBGUDT010000011.1:0-34432 GCA_041821665.1 Anaerolineales bacterium | reverse complement strand
GGATTGTTTAGGATGAATATATATTTCTCGTGTTCGCTCACAGGTGGTCGTGCCGACCAATCGACTTATGAGCTCATCGTAGAACATCTCATACAGCTCGGTCATGATGTGCCTACGGCCCACCTTGCCAGTCCTGATGTCATGGATCTCGAAAGGATTGTGGATCCATACGAGGTCTATTCACGAGACATGGCCTGGATCCAATCTGCAGACGTGGTGATTGCAGAAGTCAGCACCCCCTCACATGGCGTGGGATATGAAATTGCTTATGCGCTCCAAATCGGAAGGGATGTGCTCTGTTGCCACCAAGAGGGTGTGCCTGTTTCGAAAATGATCACCGGAAACGATCTGCCCCGACTAACTTTACGAGCTTATTCCAACCCGGAGGATGCGATCCGCATTGTGGATGACTATTTGCGTTCACTGAGTTGAGTGCGTTCCACCCGGCGAATGGTTGTATGATCTAGCCGTCGGAAACAATGTCGTGCACGAAAGCTGAGGAGCGAAATGACGAAAGAGTTACCCGCAATTTTGGAACATATTCTTTGGCTGGGGCATGATAGTTTTCGCATTGATGGAGCTCTTGTGATCTACCTGGATCCCTGGAAGCTGCCGATTGGATCCCCAGAAGCGGATCTCATATTGGTCAGTCATGATCATTTTGACCACTGTTCAATGGAGGATGTTGAATCGGTGCGTGGGGATGATACGTTGTTGGCAGCAAACCCATCATCCGTCCCGAATTTGAAGCTTCCGGTGAGAATCATGCATCCTGGTGAAATACTCGAACATCGGGGAGTGACGATTGAAGCCCTCCCGGCCTACAATATCGGAAAAACCTTCCACCCCAAAGGAGCCGATCATCTGGGCTTCATCCTGACGATAGATGGTGAGAGAGTCTATTTTGCCGGTGATACGGATATTATTCCTGAGATGACCGGCTTGACGTGCGACGTGGCCTTGCTGCCCGTAAGCGGAACTTATGTCATGACCGCCGAGGAAGCTGCGGAAGCCGTCGGTGTGATCAAGACCCGGGTTGCGATCCCGATGCATTATGGCGCAGGTGTTGTTGGGACTATAGAGGATGCCCTGAAGTTCCAGGAGCTGAGCGATGTCCCGGTCGTCATCCTGGAACGAGAGCACGGCGGCTCTGCACCGTCTTGAAATGGGTGCTTGGCACTGGTAGAGCAGATGAAATCAGATAGACAGGTGTTGCGAAGTTGATATCCGAGGAGGGGGGATGATGGATCTAGAGGGACATATCTTAAAGAGTTGAGGTCGAATTCCTACGCGGCATTAGATCCATTGCATGCATCAATTCGATATTTCATTACAAAGCTTCTATCCGGGATAGATCAGGGAAGAATTGTCGCACAGTCCCCTCAATCCATCCATGCAGAGTGCTCTCAGATAGGGAACATCCTTCGCAAGCTCCCCCCATTTCCACCCGTAAAACTTCGCCGTCATAGTCAACCAGACGCACCCACCCGCCATGGTATTGTTCAATATATGAACTGACGACTTCGATGAGTCCTTGCATTCGATCGTAATCGGATACATCTGTAGCGTGATTATGGTGTTGCGCGTCTGCCATGTCGTCTCTCCTCGGTGGAAAGATTCACTCTGAATGCGAATTAGATCCTACGCCATCATGGAGCATCTTGACAACTTGCGTGTGTGTGTTTTGCAGCCGCTCTGCGATAACCCCTGCAAGACGTTCGAGAATTATAACTCCAGTTTCCGGGTACTGTTCACACAAGCGTTGAAGCTCATCCCCCCTGATGCTAAGTGTCTCGCTCTCATCTCTGGTGATTGCCTCGGAAGTGTATTCGCTACGACCGAGCGCGGCCGACCATCCAAATACCCCTCCCTCTTGAATTTCCGCCACGGTGAGCAGCTCGCCATCATGAGGTTTATATTCAATCCCAACTTTCCCCGAGACGAGCACGTATAATTTTTTGGCTCGATCTCCCTGTGTGAAGATTGCTGTTTCTGCATCGAACGATTCGCGCTGAAAATTGGCTGCCAGTAGCTCAAGATGCTCTGGTGCAAGACCTTGAAAGAGGGGGATATCTTCTAGTGATTCGCGTTCCATAAAATGTCCGACCTTTAATGTGCTTCATTTTAGTGTTTGAAAAGGAGTGGGATTAAGTGGCTTCTATCCTCATCCCGACGACAACCATCACCTCATCGTAGAGCTGAACAAAACTGATGTTGTGACTGTTTAAGCACAGCGCAATGGTGCGCAATCGGGTCGGTGGGATGATATCCATGGGGTACTGTTCAGGGGGATCTTGACGCTCGTATTGTTTGTGGGTATATTATCGAATACAGGCAGACATCTGGGTGCCCCCCTCACCTAGATGTTTGTCTGTAACTTTAACACAAGGAAATCAAATAACCAGGAAGGATTAAGAAGGAATTGGGGAGCGGGGAACAGGGACGAGCAAAGTGCAAACACTTTATATTCGAATATCAAAACCTTTTTCCTTGATCCCCTATCTCCAGCATCTCTCGTAACGGAGGATGCATCATTTCAAACATTAAATCAGTGTACTCAACGCCTCTCCTAGCCGATCAATTTCCTCGAGTGTGTTGTAGTGCACAAGCCCTACTCTTAACATACCTCCGCTTCCTTCGAGACCTAATCGGTCAGTAACTGCCAGGGCATAGTAGTTCCCATCCCAGGCATAAATATCGGCTTTATTTAATTCGGTGGCGATTTGACGAGGCGAATATCCCTCCATGGTGAAAGAAACAGTAGGCACCCGCTGGGCAATTGAATTCTCGTCCACAATGCCCCAGATTCTCAATCCCGGTATCGATGAGAGTGTTTTGATGAGAGCGCGTGAAAGCTGCATCTCATATGACTGGATGGCTTCCATGGCCCGATTAAGTGCAGTGCGCCTCCCGAATTCTTGAGAGCTGACCGTTCCTGATGTCTCCTCCATCATCCTGGTCCCGATCTCACTGAGGTATTCAAGAGAACCAAGGGTTCCTGCAATTCCTTCGAAATTCTGGGTCCCTGTCTCGAATTTTCCTGGAGCGGTCTCAGGTGCAGGTCGAACCTTATACGCTTGCAGATCTTCAAGGATGTCACGCTTTCCATAAAGCGCACCGACGTGGGGACCAAAAAACTTGTATGCGGATACCACGAGGAAATCCGCATCAAGTTCCTGTACATCGATGGGTCCATGGGGGGCGTACTGCACTGCATCGACGTAGCATATGGCGCCAACCTGATGGGCTAGCTCAACAATCTCTGCAACTGGATTAATCGTCCCCACGGCATTGGAGGCATAACCTACGGCTACAATTTTCGTGCGCTCGCTGAGCGTATCTCGAAGCTGATCCATGCGCAGCGTGCAGTCTTCGACGTCGAAGTCAACCCAATGCACCTTGCATCCACGTTCCTCGGCAACAAGGAGCCAGGGCGAAATATTGGCATCATGATCCAGGCGTGTGAGGATGATCTCATCGCTGGGATTCAGGGTTCTCGCCAGGGCGCGGCTGACGGAGAACGTCAGTGAGGTCATGTTAGGTCCGAACACAATCTCGTCCGGAGACGGTGCGTTAAGGAATTGTGCAACAGCCAGGCGAGCCTCATCGATGACCTCGTCCGATTTCTGACTTGTGTCGAACGCGCCTCCGTGATTGGCATTCGTTCTGTGTAAATATTCTGTCATCCGATCGATGACCTGCGTGGGCACCTGGGTGCCGCCGGGGTTGTCCATATACACTGCACTTGATTTCAGCGACGGGAAGGCACCACGAATTGAATTTGGGTCAAAAGTCATCAGGAGTCTCCTTGGTTGCGGTGAGGTGAACTTGGATGCAGGGCGAAAACATGTCGACGCTCATCATGCCCATTCTAAAAAAGGTGCTGTGTCTTGAAATGAGTGAAACTTCAATCCTTTTCATGATCACGAAGATTCTGGTAGATCCCTTCAGCCATTTGGAGATCTTGCGGCGTGTTGATGTTATAGAAGGATAATCCCTCCGGGTCATACATGCCGATAACCTCCTCTCCCAGCGTATGCACCCGTACATTGTGAAAGAAACTCGTGAGCTTCTTCTCGCCTGCGTTCAATGCGTTTTCCACGGCTCGCAGGCAGGGCGTACGGAGGTAGATTGCATGCATGGGTTCGTAATTCCCGTCGAGCATGGGTACGATAACATCGTCTGAAGAGTTGATCGAGAGCATGGCTGCGAGAAGTTCCTTCTGTACGAAGGGCATGTCACAGGCGATTACAAGCACGCGTTCATTGTTGGCGGATGCCAAGGCGGTATGCAGACCTCGTAAGGCGCCCTCGCCCGGCATCGGATCTGTGACAAGTCGGACATGAAGGTACTCGAGAGATTTCGGATTGTTGGTCGTGATCAGAATTTCGTCGGTTAGATCCTCAATCTCGTGAAGTACCAACTCGATAAGTGGGACGCCGTGCAGTTTGAGAAGGGCTTTATCCTCTCCCATTCGACTTGAAAGTCCTCCGGCCTGGATTGCGGTGGTGATCATATCCCAATTCTAACCTTGAAAATGTGTCCCTTTCAGCGCGGATGTTATAATCCCGTTATGGCTACGCTTGCAAGCGTCATCGACGCGATGACCGAAGAAGGGGAGTTGTATGAGGCGCTTCCTGATGGCAGCGTCCGCTGCTTTGCCTGTGGTCATCGCTGTCTTATCCGTGAGGGCAGGCGGGGGATATGTAAGGTCCGTTTTAACGCGGAGGGAAAACTTCATGTTCCCTGGGGTTACGTTGGCGCACTTCAAAGCGATCCCACCGAAAAGAAACCTTTTTATCATCTCCTCCCTGGCTCCGACACGCTCACATTTGGCATGTTGGGCTGTGATTTCCATTGCGAGTATTGTCAAAACTGGGTGAGCTCTCAAGCTCTACGAGACCCTGCCTCTGATCGATCCGGGGATTATGTACGGAAAACCTCGGCAAAGGAGATCGTCGATTTCGGTGTGGAGATGGGCGCCAGAGTTGTCGCCTCATCCTACAATGAGCCATTAATCACAGCCGAATGGGCGGCTAATGTGTTCGATCAAGCCACGAAGGCCGGGCTTTTATGCGCATTTGTATCCAATGGAAATGCGACGCCCGAAGTGCTTGATTTCATGGGCGACAATTTAGCGGCGATGAAGATCGATCTGAAGTCCATGCAGGATGCGAACTACCGCCGACTCGGAGGGGTTCTTCAAAACGTACTCGACACGATCGAGCTTGCTCATGAGAGAGGCATTTGGGTTGAAGTCGTAACTCTGGTTGTGCCCGGGTTTAATGATAGTACGGAAGAACTGATGGATGCCGCTCGCTTTCTGGTTTCAATTTCAGCAGAAATTCCCTGGCATGTGACTGCGTTCCATAAGAACTACCGGATGCAGGAGCCGGATAATACGAGCGCCGAGATGCTCATTCGTGCGGCGGAGATCGGGCAGGAAGCGGGATTGAATTATGTGTACGCTGGCAATATGCCTGGGCGTGTGGGTGATTACGAGGACACCATCTGTCCTCATTGTGGGGAGCATCTTATCGAGAGGCTGGGTTACGTGATATTAAAATACTCCATCTCGGATGAAGGCAGTTGTCCGTTATGTGAGAGAGCTATCCCGGGCATCTGGCCAGAGCATAAGGATGATGTAAGGTTGGGTACGGAACATGATCTGTTTTTCCGCAAGCCAAGATCGGTGAGGTAAAATAGATCTGCATGGTGGAAGAGAACTATGGATAATCTGGTGATGAAATTGCTGATTTCTTATGATCCAATTCCTGAACAACAGGAAGCCTATTTCCAGTATGTTCTTGGGGAATTCGTGCCCACACTAAAAACCCTTGGGCTCACGCTTTGTGAAGCCTGGCATACGGCCTACGGAGAATATCCGCTCAGGTTAAATGGTTTTGTCGCTCCCGATGTGGACACCATGGAAAAAGTTTTGGCATCCGAAGATTTTAAGGAACTTGAAATCCGATTGCAGGATTATGTAATTAATTATGAAAAACGCCTCGTCCGAAAATCGCGTTCCTTCCAATTTTAAGACATCACATCACAACTGTTACGGACTAAGCCCAATAACAGTGTTTATCACAAACGCTGGCCGGAGTATGTGTGTTTTTCCAGGTAGGTGAACTGCTCCGGCAGCTTGTTTGCTGTGAAGTGAAAGTCGCACATATGTGCTCGGTGCCATTGGTGATAAGTTTCATAAAGTGAGTTATACTGCCAGCACCCTGGTCCATCGAACATCGCAGCATCATCCTTTCCCGCACACAAAGCCCCTAATGACCAGGGCTTTTTTTTATTAGGCTCTCCTCTAAATTACTATGGAAAGTTGACGGGAAGAAGCCTTAGGGGTCTTCCCACCCCTGTCCCCTACTTGTCATGCATCCCTGCAAACTGATTGATCCCTGGCTTCAGAATCAAGGAGGTTGCTCATTCCCTTCAGCAAGCTGATGGATTCCTGTATCCCCCCAAACCTGTTTCTTGAATCGAGTGGCTTGCTCCACCCTGTCGGCAAGCTGAGGGAATCCTGTTCCCCCACAAATCTGTTTCGGGAATCAAGGAGCTTGCTCCTTCCCGTCAGTAAACAGGGAATTCCGGCTTTATCCTATAAAGCAGAGGTGGTTTATCAATATTGGTTATGACAGAAAGCACTACGTAGACCGAGGCATAAGGGTTTACATTTGGAGTATAGGATCATAGAAGACGGGAGGGACGCCATGAATCGTGTTGCCTGGGAGCCTGTTAAGAGCATGTGTTGTGAACGTGTGGGTGAAGATGTCACGCTCCAGGTGAAGGTGGTTTATCCGTTGGACATCCTGCCCGATCAACATCCCCGAGTTCTGGCGCGCCGTTGCTCAAAAGGCATGGATTGCAACCAGTTGTCACGCCCCTCTTGTGTGTGGGCGGGTACAAACCCTGGTTATGATCCATTTTAGGTAAGTGACGACGTTCTTCTAGGAATCGATCGCTAAGTGCCTGTGTGGTTCAACGGGCACTATTGATTTAATCAGGACGATATCACGCCAAGTTCTGTCCCAACTCGCTTGAACGCGCCCAGCCCTGAGTCGAGATCATCTCGCTCGTGGGCGGCGGATATCATTACACGGAGTCTTGCCTTGCCTCGCGGGACGGTGGGAAAACCCAGCGCCATGGCGAATACACCTTCCTCGAAGAGACGACGGCTGAATTCCTGGGCCAGTGGAGCTTCGCCGAGCATGACGGGGGTGATAGGCGTCGTGCTCTCCCCGGTATCGAATCCGAGTGCACCCATTTCTTGCTTGAAATAACGGGCGTTTTCCCAGAGTCGATCTACGAGTTCTGTGGACTCTTCGAGGATGTCGATGGCCGCAATACACGCGGCAACATCAGGGACTGTCATCGCCGAAGAGAACAAAAACGGGCGTCCACGCTGTCGCAACCAGTCCACAATGAGCTGCCTGCCAGCCACCAAGCCACCGACGACGCCAAAAGCTTTTGATAATGTCCCCATCTCGACATCTACATTGCCGTGGAGATTAAAGTGATCGACGATCCCGCGACCTCCTTCCCCCAGCACACCCTCACCATGTGCGTCATCGACCATAAGAAGATGCCCATATGACGAAGCTACATCATAGATCCGATCAAGGGGTGCGACATCACCGTCCATGCTGAATACACCGTCAGTGACAATCAATGCACGGCGGAAACCTGCATCAGACTGACTCTCGATCTGCTTTTGAAGGTCTTCCGGGTCAGCATGTGCGTAGCGAATGATGGTTGCTCGTGAGAGCCGGCTTCCGTCAATGATACTGGCATGATTGAGTTCGTCAGAATAAATGACATCCTCTTTGGATACGAGCGCGGGAATGACAGCCAGATTGGCATTAAAACCAGACTGGAAGGTTATCGCAGCTTCGACACCTTTAAAACTTGCCAGTCTCCTTTCGAGCTCAAGATGGATGTCCATGGTCCCGGCAATCGTGCGGACCGCTGCAGGTCCGACACCACGTGAGTCGATAGCGCTCTTGGCGGCTTCGACAATGCGGGGATGATTCGCCAGCCCCAGATAATTGTTGGAACAGAAATTAAGGACCTCTTTTCCATCGACGACAAGCCAGGCACCTTGCGGAGATCCAAGTGTACGAATGAAGGTATATAATCCGGCTTCCTTCAGAGATTCGAGTTCATCGGAGATCCATTGGGTTTTATTGTTTTTCGACATGATTTCCTCGTTGTTGTTCAGCAAGTGAAAATCTTCGATTCCGATGTTGCTGATCTCCTCCTAGTCATCCTTTGGAGACCGCGGAGAAAAACCGAACAGGTTAGTGATCAGATTTCCTCGTTCGGACGCGCCTTTTGGCGCTGCGGCCTGTTCTTCTAAATCACCTTTTTCGCGGGTCCGAAGCCAGGCTTCACGTGCCGAGAGTGCTTCATCGATATATGTTACGAGATGCTCCTCGTCCTCGTCCTGGA
Organism: Anaerolineales bacterium; assembly: GCA_041821665.1. GTDB lineage: Bacteria > Chloroflexota > Anaerolineae > Anaerolineales > E44-bin32 > E44-bin32. The sequence goes on along the minus strand of JBGUDT010000011.1, from coordinate 25,975 downwards.
ACATCGTCGTGAGGGTATCCAGTTCTTTCATGGTGGCAGCCAATCGGTCTAGAATTTTATCTTTATTGGAGAACCAGCGATGCCCCAGTTCTTTGGGGTGTATCTGAGCCAGGCCGGCAGAACTTAGCGCAAACTGCACTCCCGCCATTCGCTGAAGCTCTCGCCAGCTCGGCGAATGTGAGTTTGTGTTTACGCAGAGAAGCTCGAGTAACTGAGGCAAATCCACGACGGCAGAGATGGCCGCATCATGTTCGTCGATGTCAATAAAAAACGGTGTTGTTCCCAGAACGCCAGCCAGGTTCATTGCCAGTGCAATGGCGTCTTCATTTGAATCTGGAGAGGTGGTGATGGCACATAATCCTCCCGCGAAGAATTCAGGGGAAGGTGTCAGAGTGCCGATCGGATCTTCCAAGGCTTGGATGCCAACGATGGGCGTAATACCTACCACGCGGGCATCTTCTTTAAAATATTTTTGCACCAGTGCGCGGGAGGTTTTCTTCACCAATGATGTGTCGAGAATGATCGCGCTATCCAAAAGTTCATCCGCGACCAACTCGTAAAAGTCATTCTGTAATTCGGCGGGCAGTGCCAGGAACACTAGATCCGCGTTTTCAATATTTTTCCATGGTTTCGTCACGGTAACTTCAACTGCGCCAAGTTCAAGCGCATTTTTTGCCACCTGACGATCCGGATCGAAGCCCGTGCGTACGACTTCTCCCTTGGTTTCACCCAATGCAAGCGCGATTGAAGTGCTCGTCTGATTCAAACCAAGGAAATGTACTTCATATGCCATTTTTACACCTCAGTTCATGCCATCGGCAGTTTGTAGTTTTACCAGGAACAGCTCTCTATTATCCTGTGGTTCATGGGTCAGTTCATCTTGATGATGCCGGATGAGGTACACGCATAAATCGCCGCCGCCTCTCTCGTCAACCATCTGTGCGCCCCATTCGGCGTGGTGTAAGTAAACCACAAAAGGCTTTTTCCAGCCTCTTGGTTCACCTGCGCCCCAATTTGATATCAGATCAGGCTTAATAACTTTCACAAGAACAACCACGGCTCGATCCCAGGGCTTTAGCGGTACTCGGCACTTGCCGACGTCATGAAGGAGTGCAGCCTCCAGCAGGCCAGGTTCGGTCTCACCCTGCCCGGAAAGGTGGGTGAATACGCGCAAGCTATGGGATTGATCTGCGAAGCTCATCTGATGGAACAATTCTATCAGTGGCGATGTGAGGTTGATGTCTACGATTGCGAGGTCTTGCTCGGATGGCTGAGCAACGAGGGAATGGAAGAATTGATCGATACGATATTTGATCCCCATACTCAGAGGACTAGAAATTGGAATACCTGTGAGGCAGGAGTCTGAACCAGCCACCCCAATAGATCAAGACCACCAAACTGGCCAAAGATAATTAGGACCATCAGGATCATCATTCCATATGGGCGGATACGGGCCAACACTTCCTGCCCATTTGGCGGCAAAAAGTATTCCAGCACTTTTTCCCCATCGAGCGGGAAGATGGGGATTAAGTTAAAGAAGAGCAGTATGAGATTAATCCAGATGAATTCGATGAAGAGTTCCTCAACAAATGAGATGGGAGCTCCAAGGGCCAGGAGCCCGGCTCGGATTGGAATTGCCGCCACGATAGCCAAAAGAAGGTTTGAAAAGGGTCCAGCGGCGGCGACGAGCATCATGCCCATGGCGGTCCGGCGTCGGAGCGCATAGGGGTTTACGGGCACTGGTTTTGCCCAACCAAAACCGGCGACGAGCAACATAATCGACCCAAGGATATCAAGATGCGCCAGGGGATTTAGCGTCAGTCGCCCGTTTAATCGGGGCGTATCGTCGCCAAGCTGATCTGCAGTCCAGGCGTGGGCAAATTCGTGGACCGTAAAGGCGATTACGAGCGTGATTACACGGGCAACGAGGGTAGGAAATGATAATCCGAGCACAGTGACGAGATTATACCATCTCGATTTCGATTGGATTGGGGCCAAGTAAGTTGTTCTTTCGGGTTTGGTATAATCGCTCACCCCGGATTTCTCCGAGGCGGGTTTCGCAAAGTGGAGTCATCGGGCGTTGCTTAGTAAAACTGTAGTGGGGACTTGGAGCAGTCGGATAATGGGTACGGAAAGGGTTCATGTTACCTGACTTAAAGATGGAAGATGTTATCCGAATGAGAAAGCCGCATCCCTGTGGGAGTACGGATTGGGATGTCGTGCGTCTGGGGGCAGATATTGGATTGAAGTGCCAGGGCTGCGGTCGGAGGATACTGCTCCCGCGCAGGGACGTCGTGAAACGCATGAAAAAACACATCCCCCAGGACGGGGAAGTGTCGATTTAAATCACTTAAATTGTGGAACCCAAGGGGCGATAGCCGCATCTGGGCTTGGTGCCCTGATCGAATATATGCGATCTCTCGATCGATTAGATATTTGCAATGATGTTGCTGAACATATTTCCGACGCCGGTACCATAAATTGCCAGGACCACGACGACGACGATGCCAATAAGCATGATAACCAAGGCGTACTCGACAAGCCCTTGCCCAGAGGGAGAAAAACGGGCCATAATTGCCTCCAACAATAAAGGAATGATATAAGGCAGAACCAAGTATAGGACAGAAGTCCTATGCGCCACAATAGGTCGAAGGTCGGATTATGCATGGCGTTAGGGCTAGTTATGTCTAGTACCAGATAGGATTTTGTTGTGCACAAACTTATGTTGCTGTTCAGACAACCTGCCGACGTCGTGGAATTTGAAACCCGATGGAGCAATGAATTTGTGGCAATAGCCGAGCAGATGCCTGGGTTACGTAAAGTTGCGGTTAGCCGCATTGTTGGCGGCCCGGATCAAGAAGCTGATCTGCATCTCGTCCATGAGTTCTTTTTCGATGACCTCGATTCCCTGCGGCGAGCCATGGCTTCTCCTGAAGGTCAGGCGGCAGGCCATGCGCTGATGGCGATCGCCCCACAGCATGTCACCATATGTTTTTCTGAACATCTTGAAGAGGCGCGTCCGGCGTAATTTCGCGGATACAGTGTCCTTATTTCGCGCTTTGCGAAACACACAGGCGTGCGAGATAGGTCCTCCATGGATTTTGGATGGAAAATTTATTAAATAGAAAGTTGCGTAGACCGATCGGGCTTGGTCTTTCCCTGTTCATCGTGACCTTATTGGTGTTGGGCTATTTTATTCTTCGGGATTGGCGACCATCCGCTCAACGTCTCGTTCGCCTGAGGCAGTTCTGGGCGGACCCCGAGGCGCATGCAAACTGGACGATAACTGCGGGCGCGCGCTGTGGAGAAGCCCCCTTCATCATGCCTACCGATGGATTTATCGGTTTCCTTTGGGGCAGTTCGTTCAGGCCCGGGCATTCACATCAAGGGATCGATGTTTTTGGTCCATCAGGACCGAACGGTCTCGGGGAGACGCCCGTCGTCGCAGCAAGCGATGGGTACTTGACCCGCCTGACGGATTGGAAGTCATCTCTCATCATCCGAATTCCCAGCGATCCGCTCAATCCGGAACGCCAGATATGGACGTATTACACGCATCTGGCCGACTCAACGGGGACCAGCTTTATCGAGCCGGATTTTCCCCCGGGGAGTGAGGAAATATTTGTGAAAGCGGGTACGCTCCTGGGATACCAGGGAAACTACTCTGCAGACCCCGACAATCCTACCGGCATGCATCTGCATTTTTCAATCGTACTTGATGATGGGCAGGGTGGATTCCGAAATGAGTTGGAAATAAAGAACACCCTCGACCCGAGCCTATACCTGGGAATCGAGCTTAATGCGGATGATGTCGGCGATGCTGTTTCTGTCTGTTTGGAATGACGCTTCTGTGCTGCACAATGGACCATGCCATGTCCAATCTGGTCGATGAAAAATATCTTCGAGAGGAACAGTATCGGGATTCATCCCGATTGAATGCCAGGTACCGTTTACATGCGAGATTCAGCCAGAATCCCAATCCGTTGCATGAGTGGCTGTTTTCAAAAATAGGAGGCCAAGAACGACTCAGCATATTAGACCTCGGCTGCGGTCCCGGTTATCTGTGGATTAATAACATCGATAAAATTCCAACAAAATGAAAAATCGTTCTCTCGGATATCTCCCCTAAGATGCTCCATGAGTCGAGAGAAGGATTTCTTCGTACGATGGACTATGTAATGATGGACATCCAGGCTCTCCCGTTTGCTCGGATGAGATTCGACGTCATCATTGCTAGCTTTGTACTTCATCGCATTCCTCAACTCAAGCAATCAATAAGCGACATACGAAATAGACTTGTGGGGGAGGGTAAATTACTTGCAGTGACGAGTGGTGAGGCGCATATGGGTGAATTAAAAGCCTGGATGTCTACATTTGGAATCACATCCGTAAACTGGAACGCTGAGAGTAAATTCACATTGCAGAACGGAACGGGGATTTTGTCGGAATATTTCGAACGAGTCGGGGTGTTCGAGTATGAAGATTCTTTATGTATCCTGAGTGTGGATCCGATCATGGACTATGTGATTTCGGGAATCCGCGACGAAGATGTGCAGTCTCTCCAGCCCAATCTAGCGGAATTGCGTCGGTTTCTTGAAGTGTATTTTAAACAAAACGGAGAAATACGTATTACGAAGGAGACTGGTGTGTTTGTCGCACACGCCGGGTAATCTTTCTCTATATCATCTTCCCGCGCCGAGAATGGCAAGCGATGGATCCGCAGGCGGCATATAATATCCCCAAGATCAGCGATGCATTCAACATGTTTTCCACGCAGCAACCTGGACGAGTATTCAGCTACTGCTCTTCGATAAAATAACATTCGCTGGTCGGCGCGTTCCGTCGTGTTCTATGGTCGATTCTCTTTTGATCCGAGATTTTCAATATCTTCAGGATTTTCCCGGATTCAGGAGGCACCATGGCTTATATCGTATGTGCCGAGGAGATAGATGGTCACTGGGTTGCCCACGTTCCTGACCTGCCCGGATGTTTTACGACCCACGACGAGAGGGAGAAAGCTATACAAGCTGTTCCAGCCGCGGTGGAGGAGTTTGTAACTTGGTGTGGAGGTCATGGTCTTCGGATTACGGGTTTATCGGCGCCGATGATTGTCTCGGAGGTGATTCGTGCCTGGGAATTTGAGGATGGCCATAAGGTGCATGCCTTTTTTGCCTCAGATCGCCCACCACTCACCGAAGAAGAGCTTCCCGAGTATGAGGTGCTACTAAAAGCTACGATGGTTGATTTGCTTTCGGTTGTGAATGATTTACGCCCCGAGGATGAGCACAGAGAATTCCCGGGTGAAGCAAGGACGATTGCTGGAATTCTTGGTCATGTTGCCCGTGGAGACTTGTTCTACCTGGATCGACTGGGACTGGCTTTTTCGCAGCAAGAGTTACCTGAGGATGCTCGAGCTTCTCTGAAGAAGGTAGGGGATCGTATGCTGGGTTCTTTGCCGGATCTGATGAAGCGCAGTGGGGCGATGACGCTCGCTGGGGAGACCTGGTCGGCAAGAAAAATGCTACGTCGATCGTTATGGCACAGACGGGATCACACTTCCCACATTGGAAAACTGTGCACAAAGATTGGTGCCCGGCAGAAATAACTTGCTTCGATAAAAAAACCACTCGGAGGACCATGATGGCGTACTCTAGCATTATCACAGAGATTCATGACAAAGCGGGATTGATTCGGATCAACAGGCCAAAGGCGCATAATGCGCTCAACGTCGCCGTGATGTCGGAACTGGTGGCTGCACTTCAAAACTATGATGCGGATGACAAAATTGGTGCAATCGTAATCACGGGCAATGAAAAGGCATTTGCCGCAGGCGCGGATATTGTGGAGATGACAGAATTATCAGCGGTCGAGATGCTCATCGAGGATCGAATTCAAAGGTGGGACATTGTCGCCTCGCTCCAGAAGCCCGTCATCGCCGCTGTATCTGGATGGTGCCTCGGGGGTGGAAATGAGCTTGCCATGGCGTGCGACATAATCATCGCTTCAGAATCAGCCAAATTTGGCCAACCCGAGATCGAGCTTGGTGTGATCCCTGGGGCTGGAGGGACGCAGCGTCTGACGCGTGCCGTCGGTAAGCAAGTTGCCATGGAGATGGTGCTGACAAACCGACACTTATCGGCGGAGGAGGCGCTGCAGCTTGGGCTGATATTGCGCGTTGTCCCTGATGCACAGTACCTTGACGAGGCTTTGAAATTGGCCAACGAGATTGCCACAAAACCGCCGCTCGCCACAAGATTCGGGAAAGAGATGGTGAATCTGGCCTTCGAAACAATGTTATCAGACGGTCTCGAGCGTGAACGCCGCAGTTTCTATTTTCTCTTTAGTACCGAGGATCAGAAAGAGGGCATGCGGGCTTTTATGGATAAGCGAACGCCTGAATGGACGGGAAAGTAAGCCGGTGATAGAAGAGAAATCGATCGCATGATTAAGTGCCAATGTTGACATACAGAAACCTAGTCCTCGCCTTCGATGAACTGGGATTAACCAAGAGCAGTAGAATCCTCGTTCACTCGAATCTCGATGAGGCAGGTGAAATTGAAGGGGGAGCCGAAGCCGTGCTTGGAGCCCTTCTTGCGTCATGCGAGATGGTGCTGACACCTGCGTTTACCTATGGTTCGGTCGTGGTCCCGGAAGTCGGACCACCTGACAATGCGATTGACTACGGGGCTTCCGAAGTTGAGAATCTAGATGCAGAATTTTTCCATCCGGAAATGGATGTGGATGACGACCTGGGCGCTCTTCCGGGAACTGTTCTTAATTATGAAGCAGCGGAAAGGTCATCCCACCCTATATTGTCGTTCGCCGGCATTCATGCTTCAGAACCGCTAGCTTTACAGACGCTTGCAGAGCCATTCGGTCCCATAGCCTGGTTAGCGGAATTCGACGGGGATATCCTCCTCATCAATACGGACCACACCTCAAACATAAGCCTGCATTATGCCGAACAGCTTGCAGGGAGGCAGGCGCTCACACGCTGGGCGCTCACCGAGGATGGCGTAGTCGAGTGCAGGAATATGCCGGGCTGTTCACAAGGGTTTGAATCAATCCGCGCCCGTTTGACCGGAGAAGTACAGCAAACATCTATCGGGTCAACAGGGATAGAACTCATCCCGGTTCGGGATCTAATGCATATCGCCGCAGGGTGGATCCGGGAAGATTCACGAGCACTGCTGTGTGGAACACCGGATTGCTTGTACTGTCCGCAGGTGCGAGCCTCGATCAGGAAAAATGTATAGCCGACAGTAAAATCTATCTTATGCATGAACGGGTCAAAACCATGAAAATCATCTACGTCGATAACAATGTTCCTAAAGCCCTGGCAGTAAAAGCTATACGGCCGATATGGGAGGGCGTGGTTTGGAGTCCGATTGCCCCGTTTGGGGAAGAAACTATCCCCGAGCCCGATTTACCGGGTTCAAGCTGGCTGCGTGTGCAAAATCTGCAATGCGGGATCTGTTCGACGGATATCAACATTTTGAAGATCAAACTGGATCCAAAAATATCTGCGATTGCGCTCCCAGGAAACAATCGCGTGTATTTGGGTCATGAAGCCGTTGGAAAAGTGACCGAGACCGGCTCGGATGTTCAAGGGCTCAAAGTGGGGCAACGCGTAGTCATGGAATCTAAACCCTTTGGCAGTCCAAACTGCCACACACAAGAGATCGAGCCGATTTGCTCCTATTGTAGGTCTGGTGCGACGCGCTTGTGTACAAACGCATCGCTCGGGATGGGGTTAGAGGGGGTCGGTGGTGGATGGGGCGACGGGTATACAACTCACGAGACTGAAGTATGGCCTGTGCCGGACGATCTTTCGAACGATCAGGCTTCCATGATTGAGCCCATGGCCGTTGCGTTGCATGGGGTCCTCCGAAGGCCCCCCCAGCCGGGAGAAAAGGTGCTTGTCATCGGTGCGGGGATTATTGGGTTGCTCACACTCCAATGTCTCAAGACGGTGACGCCCGATGTACACGTGACCATACTGGCACGTTACCCCCAGCAAATTAAAGCCGCGGAGAGATTTGGGGCAGATGAGATCGTGACTGGTGAAAATGTTTACCTACAGCTGGCCCACATCACGGGCGCGAAATATTACTCTGCCCCTTTCAATCGTGGGATGATGCTCGGAGGCTACAACATTGTGTATGACTGTGTTGGAAGTGCGGATACTATCTGGGATGGGCTGCGCTGGACCATGGCAAGTGGTTCCTTGGTGTTGATAGGCACATCATTGGATACGATTAAAGTTGATCTCAGCCCTGTGTATATTCGAGAGGTCGATATAATCGGATCGATAACTTTCGGGGTCGAACGATGGAAGGGACGAGAAGCTCATACCTTCGAGTTGGTCATCGATATGCTCCAAAGTGGGGAGTTGAGCATAGATGGCTTGATCACGCATCGGTTCCCATTCGATGATTACCGCAAGGCCGTTCAAACAGCTTCAGATAAGAGCACGGGTGTGATCAAGGTGACACTCGTGGATTAAGTTCGGTCCGTACTTCCATTCTACGAGATAGCAATCTGTGATGGCGAGAGGGGTGCTATCCGCATTGGGCTTCATCTGGGCGGTTTCTTTAATTCTGGGAATTCACGCTCCAATCATATTTCATATAGCGAACTCGAAAATCACCACTTCGTAAGGTCTCCAATAAATTATCCTCACGTACATATTTCATCAATAAGTTTGTAACGCCGTCTTCGCCACCGAAATCTCCCTTATACCAGTGAAATATTTTTGACAACCAAAGCGTATTCGTTTGAGGTTCAAAGCGAATACCGCCTCCATTTATGAACGCGCCTGCGGCGAGGTCAAGCTGGTCATCAAGATTGGTCCCAATATAATGATTTATCGGAGGGCATGAATGAGCCCCACAAACAAGCGTGAAGTGAATGCGGGGGTCAAGCTGTTCTATGCTGCCCATCATCCGGTCATCGTCGGGACTGAAGGGTGGCATGGGAAGCATTGGATTACGTCGATTGCCTCTGAGAATCCCATGTTCGATATCTTCCGCGGAAAAACGCATCCCACCGATGTTATAAGCCGCCTGTCGAAAAATCCCTGGTCGGCGCATCATCGAACCGCGGATCTGATAGTGGATAACTGCATCGATAATGAGAACGTTGTAAACATTAATCCAGAAAGCGAGTCGCGCTGAATCTGTGCCGATGTCAGTGGGCATGCACAGTGGGAGCGATCGTGTGGTTAGTTTGAATTTTGTATAGATTTCATGCGAGTTCAATCCTGAATAATCCACACGGCCAGTATCTGGATCGATAGCTTCAGCCTGCAAATCCTTGCTCACACGCATGAGCTCTGCAGCCGGGTTATCTGGACCCTCGATCGCTCCTCCAGGGTTCAGAACCTCTTCCGATCGGACGCCGAGCGCAAGATCCACTAACCGATTCCCAGCTCGAATGGCGTTGCCCCGTAATCCCATATCCTTACTTCACCTGGCTGCCATGCAGCTCGTCAAATATACACACTTGGAGAATTCTTTTCCCCCGGCGTTTCGTGTTCACAAATTCCCTCGCTGAAGTTGCTCTGAAAACAAAGCCGAGACATAATGTATGCAATATCTTGATGATGTGGATGTCCATCTTATTACTATATGCTGAAATATCGCCCGAAAAGGTTCCTGTTTCGGCAAATATCAATAAAGAACAGATATGCTGAAGGTTTACAAAGGTATATGACGCTGGGCATCTTGCCGAATGAATATGTGGTAAGATTCCGCCGCTACATCGAATTGGACATCAAAATTATCCATGTCAGAACAAGAAAAAATCACCATTATCGAAGGTCCACCACCGACGTTTGAAATCGTTGGTGAGCCCTGGCTCATGGGTCTCACAGAGAGCCCCTATCCGTCACGGATTGCGTTGTGCAGGGTTCGAACCGCGAATGGACCAGCTCTTGTTGAGAGGTGCTACCGAGCCTGGCGTGATCTGCAATCCATCTCTCTTGAGTATCGTGATCAGGACGGAATTACCGAAGTGGCGCCCATCGAAGCAGTCCGGTGGGTGGAATTGCCCGAGGGTGACGCTCTCCTGTTGTGGGTGAGATTGGACGAAGATGAGTTTGAGATCGAGATCGACATCGAGTTGGATGGGTTCGATGATAATTACCTTGATGGACTTGATGAAGATGACGAAGATGATTTCGATCTGATTATATAAATCCCGGGTGTATGTGCTCCCGGGATTTTTTGCTTTAATTTCAGATGTGGTAATTTCCTAAACAAGTGTGTTTACCCATCAGCAAACGGCATCGTAGGCACCGGAGTCGGGTCAAGCAGGAAGCGAGGTTCAGGTTCTGATAAGCCGTAGAAAAGATTCGTTCCATCCGTCAATTTTCCCCCGATCGTAAAACCGAATTCCAGAATATCGACCTCGGTATCACTCCAATTCCATATCGCAGCAAGAATCGCCCCATCCTGTGTCACAAAATTGTTTGGCGAGAGAATTGTATTGTTACCCCACGAGGGTACACGCGCATCCCAGTCATCAGTTTCAAGATCCCATAGGTAAAGCACCACTTGAGGAGATGCGGCCTGGTCGAAGCCTACGAGGTGGTTGGTAAGCACAACAACGGTCTCCAGCTCAAGAGGGTACTCAGAAGTAAATCGGTAAACGATCGTTTGATCTGGTCCCAGATAGAACGATCCAGTACCACCTGCGAGATCTGCAGCGATGGCGCTGCCTGATGCGGGTGTCGCCGCGGGCGTTGGTGGTTGAATCGTGGGCGTGGGTGACAATTCCTCAGTAGGTATGGGGGTGTCTGGTAGGGGTGTTCGTGTCGCTTGCGGCGTCAAGGAAGGAGTTGGCGTCCAGGTTGGCGGTAGAACTTGTGTGCCGACGATGATGACGTCGGTCGCAGTGGGTTTTTGTGGGGATGTTGTTGTTGCAGTAAGTGGCTGACCGCTGAAGTAGCCCGTAGAGTCGAGGAAGATGTAGGCGCCCCCGGCGACAACGATACAGAGCAGGGCAAGTACAAGCATGATGATGACGACTTGCTGCGAAGACGAGCGTCGAGTGCTCTGCATCTCCGGTTTGCTCCAGACAGCAGCGTCGGGCTGAGCGCTGGAGAGATCGGGATCTTCAATGGGTTCATCATCCTCTAAAAAAGGCGGTGTTGGGGTAGGGTCGGCCAGTTGTGCTTTTGCACCTTCATGTCCGGGATTGATGGCCAATACTCTTTGAAAGCAGTAAGCCCTCTGCTGAGGGTCATCCACGGATTGTCCCAGCCACCACCAGGCGTCCTCGGAATTTGGAGCAGAAAGCACGGCTTTGCTTAAATATAGCTTCGCACTCGCTCTATCGCCTTCCTGAGCGGCGCGAATCCCGTTTTGGATGAGATCTTCAGATCTTAGTTCATCGTCCATATAGTTATCTATCCGGCCAAATGTTTAGAAGAAAGATTTGCTGGTTTCCGTCAACAATTATAGTGTTGACATATCTTCTGACAACATCAACTCTTCCATGTGCATCCCACGCGATAATTTTAGGGGTCATAGATATCTACGTCAATCAGTCTATGGTATGCATGATCAATTCACCAGCAGGTTGTGGTCCTGTCCTGCACGCTGTGCGCCAGGGGTGCGGGTGATTGGAACCCATGGGGGGATCAGTCAGAGTCCAGCAACGAACGAAGCGAATTAACCCTTATTCAGGGTTGAACATATGCCCACGATGCAGCAGGGCAGTCACCAGTATCGGGATTATGATGAATGACTTACTTACTGCCGGGGTAGTCCGAGTCGATTGTTTTCCTCTTCAATGACATCATCGTCGAATTTTTTAAACAGCGGTTTCGGCTTTCTTAGAGACGCACCTGGTTTCAGATCGCTTGGAGCCCAGCGACCTGTTGATTTTGCGGGATTGTAGGTTAATGCCTCGTGATCACGGCTATCTTCTTCAATGGTCACAATATCCTGAGTCCCAAAAAGGGGCTCTTCGTATCCCAGGTATGAGTGGAGCAACTCGGAGCTGAAAGGAAGGAAGGGGGACAACATGATTTTAAGCGAGTCGATAGCCTGAAGAGCTGTGAACACAGTCGTCCCGGCGGATTCGCGATCATTCTTTATCACACCGAACCATGGTGCGTGATCCAGGTAAGCGTTCACTTCCCTGGCCAGGCGGAAGCATTCCTGAAGTGCGGCACGCAGCTTCACTTCCTCTAGATAGCCACCCACGATATCAAAGCCCTTATTGATCTCCTCGATGAGCTCGTGATCGATAGCGCGAGTTTCGCCGGGGTCGGGTATTTTCCCTTCCCAATGCTTGTAAGCGAACGACAGCACCCGGTTGGCCAAATTTCCCCAGGTTGCCACCAATTCATCATTGTTCCGGCGCACAAATTCCGACCATGAAAAGTCGCTGTCCCGGTTCTCTGGCATGGCGAAAGTGACGTAAAAGCGGATAGCATCTGGGTCATATCTTTCCAGAAGATCGGGCAGCCAGATGGCCCAATTTCGGCTCTTGCTAAACTGAGCGCCCTTGATGTTCATAAATTCATTGGCGGGCATGTCATAGGGGAGGGAGAGTGTTTTCGAATCATCCTCTTCGTAAATTCGTTCAACACCCATGAGCTCCGCGATCCAGAAAATCGTATGGAAGGGGATATTATCCTTGCCGATGAAGTTGTAGATTTTTGCCTCGGGGTTATACCACCAATCCTTCCAGGCATCCGGTTGATTGCGGTTATGTGACCATTCCACAGATGCGGAGATATAACCCATCACTGCTTCGAACCAGACATAGATGCGTTTGTCTTCCCATCCTTCCAGTGGGACATCGATGCCCCACTGCACATCGCGTGTGACCGCTCGTCCTTTTAGACCGCTCTCGATGAAATTTCGAGTGAAGTTGATCACGTTGGGGCGCCAGTGGTTTTGATGTTTATCGAGGTACTTTAAAAGCCTGTCCGCAAATTTTGGGAGGTCGAAGAAATAGTGATCCGTTTCGCGGATGATGGGCTGGCTGCCGTCCGTCTTGCTTCGAGGGTTGATGAGATCAAGAGCGTCAAGCAGGTTACCGCATTGATCGCATTGGTCGCCGCGGGCTTCCTCGTAACCACAAATCGGACAGGTGCCCTCCACGAAGCGGTCGGCCAAAAACCTGTCTTCCGACTCAGAATAGAGCTGCTGTTGTGTCTCCTGGTAGAGGTATCCCCCCTCATAGAGTTTTAGAAAGAAATCCTGGGCGATGCGGTGGTGATTCTCCGTATCTGTATGTGTATACAGGTCGTAGCTGATGCCCATTTCGAGCTGGGTCTTTACAAATCGGTGATGATAGTGTTCGAAAAGCTCCCTGGGAGAGATCCCCTGGGCATCGGCTTCAATCGTGATCGGTGTCCCATGGGAGTCGGATCCAGAAACCATGAGTACCCGGTTGCCCTTCAATCGGTGGTAGCGTGCAAATATGTCCGCCGGAAGATATGCTCCGGCGAGATGTCCTACATGCATATCGCCGTTTGCATAAGGCCATGCGACTGAGACGTGAATGGTTTCCGACATATCTTCTACTCCCATAGTTACCTTCTCTGGAGAGAAGGGAGATTGACGAAATGGATAAGGGATCGGGGAGAAGGGATTGGGGAGGCGTGCCGTAAGTTATTGCCACGGAACTATCATGCTGATCCCTGATCTATATTACCTTGTCCCTGCTCCTAATAAAAAAGCCAGCTGGAGGCTGGCATCGCTTCTTGCCACCGAACTGGCTCGTGCCTACAAATCGGATCTTTCCCGATGGGTGTGCCAGCCTTTTACCGATGAGCCTTGATTCATCAGCGGTGGCAGCCTGCGCATGACCATGGTCGTTTTTACCCGCCCATTCATTGCTGTGCTCCTGTTCGAATGGATACTTCGTATTCTACACTCGTTGGGTTCCGAGTCAAGAATGGAGCCTTTCTGGTAGATTACCTAACCTGAGATCGAGTAGATTCGATCGGCTTTCGCAGCCAACACAAAGTCAGCTTCACTGAGGCCACCAATCGAGTGCGTCCAGATAGTAACCCTGGCAGAACCCCATGAGAGGCAGATCTCGGGATGATGATCGGCTGCATCAGCTAATTCGCCAAGCTGGATCGTGAACTCAAGCGCGTCTTTGAAATTAGTAAAAGCGTAGTTCCGCTCAAGATGATGCCCGTCTATGGTGGACCAGCCCGGGTCAAGTTCCCGTTGAAAGGTTTCTAGAGGCTCCCCAGAAAGAGGAGGCGTGTCTCCCCCGCGTGGGGGCTGTATATCTCGATCCGCCAGATTCGCCATGCGCATTTTCTCCTTCGATATCTTGTGTGCGTGTAGGTGTTAGGGCATTGTATCGCGTGCAGAGCAACTCCCCAGTAAAAAGCAGGGGATTTGTGGTGAGCGCAAGAAATCTTGCGGAAAACCGCCGGGGAGTAGCTGAGGGGACGTACCTAGCGGGCATCCTGCCTTGAGCGGACCGATTCGATGATCTCAGAGGCGAGGTCGTACCGGCCAAACGCGGGCATGATATAGGCTCCTTGAATGGAGTCACCCATCTCTTCGATAAGCTCGATGGCAATTTGTACACCTGCGGCAGGGGCGCCCTCCCCTGCGGCGTCAATACGCTCTTGAATGTGTTCGGGGACATCAATTCCCGGGACCTCATTGCACAGAAAGGCTGCATGGCGTGCGTTGAAAATTGGCAGGACTCCGACGATGAGATGGATGTTGAGCTCGCCATGCTCCTCTTGGTAGCGAGCGACGAATTTCTCAACATGTTCGGGGGCGAAAACAGGTTGCGTGAGCGCGAAGTCCGCACCTGCGAGGATCTTCTTCCTTAATACACGGATTTCTCGATCGATATCGTGCGGATTTAGATTAAGCGCACAGCCCACGAAAAAACTTGTGGCTTCCCCGATATCTGCGCCGCTGTGATCCACACCGCTGTTGAAATTGTGTTTGATCAATCGGATAAGTCCAGAGGGGACGACGTCAAAATTGTCCATCGCTTCCGGATAATCTCCGATGGCGGTCGGATCTCCCATGACGACGAACACGTTGCGGACCCCGATCGCGTGTGCCGCCAGCAGATCGCCCTGGACTCGGAGTAGATTGCGCCCTCGGGTAGGAAAGTGGAGCACGGTCTCGACGCCGACTTTTTTCTGGATAATCTGACAGGCGGCCCAGGGGCTCATGCGCATGCGCGCCATGGGGCTGTCAGCGACGTTGATAACGTCCGCGCCAGCTTCGGCAAGATTTTGCGCGCCTGCCAGAAGTTTGTGGGTTGAGAAGCCGCGCGGCGGGTCGAGTTCGACGGAGATTAAGAATTCTTGACGAGAGAGGTGATTTGACAACTCTGTGGGTTGGTCGGGTTGAATGCGTCCTGCGGTAGCAGGACCATCTACATCCAGAATCTCAATCGCCTCGCAAGGACCATCCATGCTGTCCAGCGATTCTCGCATATTTGCGATGTGCGCGGGCGTCGTCCCGCAGCAGCCCCCGATGATATTTGCGCCAGCCTCGCAAAAAGCGATGGCGTAATCCGCAAGGTAATCCTCCGTTGCTGGGTACATGATGCGCCCCGAGATTTGCTCGGGCCAGCCGGCATTTGGCATTACCGAAAAATATCCCCCTGGGATGGCTTGGCGCATTTGCCCCAGAATACGCAGGAGTTGAGCGGGTCCCCCGGAGCAGTTGGCTCCGATGATGTCGGCGCCGCACTGTGCCAGGAATCGTGCTGTGTGGGAGGGTGTGTCACCCAGGAGGGTGCGATCGTCGCGAGTGAAAGTTGCGCTGGCAATAACAGGAATGGATGTCACATCGCGCGAAGCGTGGACGGCTTCCCGGATTTCGTATAAATCGCTGTGGGTCTCGACGAGGAGGAGATCTACACCGGCATCAACCAGGGCGAGAATCTGCTCGCGAAACACTTCCCTGGCTTCGTCCTGAGAGACGCGACCGAATGGAGCCAACCGAACACCCAGGGGTCCCACACTTCCTGCAATAAGGATGTTCGCGCCTGTATCTTCTGCTGTCCGTCTTGCCAGATCGACGGCTGCCGTGTTGATCCCTTCGACTTGATCAGCGAGGCCATGTGCGGAGAGCTTGTATCTATTGGCTCCGAAAGTGTTCGTTTCGATTAATTGAGCACCGGCTTCGATGTAGGCGCGATGGATACGCGCCACGAGGTCGGGTTGGGATCGATTTAATTCATCGAAGCAATCATCGAACGGTATGCCCTCGGCGTGGAGCATCGTACCCATGGCGCCGTCGGCGAGGATGGGCACCCCACCGCCGAACCACTTCTCTAGAAGTTCATGTCGTGCCATGTTGGTTCGCCCTGTCAAGCATTCTGCGCAAAGCGCTCTCATCGTGTGGCCCTGGTGAGACCACACGTAAAATTCGGATAGGAAGTGTCAGTTTATCACGCAGGACCTCGCACCGTCAATTTGTGAGCTCAAACCATAACTTGACAAAGGGAATCTTGTAAGATATTCTAATACTAGAATATCATATACATCTTGGATAAAACCATGACGAATGCTGAATTGGCCATCTTGTGTTTGGTCGCAGAAAAACCAAGGCATGGCTATGAGATCGAACAGGTCATTGAAGACCGGGGGATGCGGGAGTGGACCGAGGTGGGTTTTTCTTCGATCTACTATCTCCTTAAAAAACTGGCGGAGAAGGGTCTTGTCATCGGGGAAATCCAAGAACACAGCGGAACAGGACCGGTCAGGAAAGTCTTTCGAGTGACCAGGGCAGGCCGACGTACTGCGAATGTGGGAATCTTGGAGACCCTGGCAGAACCCGCAAAACAAGTTTCACCCCTGCAAATAGGGCTGGCGAACCTCCCCGGTGTAGATAAAGCGGAAGCAGTGGGGGCAATGCGAACCTATGCAGAGACTCTGCGCGGGCGGGAAGAATATCTGCATGAACGAGAAAGGGCACAAGAGCCCCTGCCAGATCATGTCAGGGCGATGTTCAGTCATAGCCTCGCTTTGATTGAGGCGGAGCGAGCGTGGGTGACGGACTTCATCAAGGGATGGGAGAGTTTGAATGACGAAGATTGATTATAAGAAGGAATGGAAGCACCTTTTCAAGCCATCCTCGAAGGACTATGAGATGGTCGATGTGCCCGGGATGAATTTCCTCATGGTGGACGGACATGGGGATCCGAACACCGCTGAATCGTATCTGCAAGCCGTGGAAGCGCTCTACGCTGCAGCTTACAAGATTAAGTTCCACAGCAAAAAAGTACTCGGAAGCGATTATGTCGTGCCGCCTCTCGAAGGGCTCTGGTGGGCAGAGAATATGGACTCTTTCACAGCAACCAGGGACAAGAGCGCATGGGATTGGACGATGATGATTATGCAGCCGGAGTGGATCGATGCAGAGATCTTCGATTCGGCGAAATCGGAGGTCGTGAAAACAAAAGATCTTCCGGCGCTTCCGCTGGTGAGATGGGAGCGCTACCATGAGGGTCTGAGTGTTCAGATACTGCATATTGGGTCCTACGATGACGAAGGACCGACAATCCGCCGATTGCACACCGAATTCTTGCCCGAGAACAACCTTGTTGAAGCCGGGAAGCATCATGAAATTTATCTTAGTGATCCCCGAAAGACAGCTCCGGAAAAACTCAAAACAATTCTCCGGCAGCCCGTGAAGAAGATTGTCACTTGAAGGGCGCACCTTTGGAACGCTCTCTGCTAAAATAGCGTTGTGGGCACACTCTTTTTGGTCGGAACGCCGATTGGTAATCTAGAAGATATCACTCAGAGAGCGCTGCGCGTGCTCGAAGAGGTGGATCTCATTGCTGCGGAGGACACCCGCCGAAGCAAGAAGCTTCTCCAGAATTACGCCATCACCACCCCCATGATCAGCTATCATGAGCACAACAAGATCCTGCGATCAGAACGCTTGCTTGATGCCCTGAAGTCTGGGAGTGTGGCGCTCATCTCTGATGCAGGCATGCCCGGGCTGTCCGATCCTGGTCTGGAATTAATCCGAGCCGTAATCGACGCGGGACATCCCGTTGTCCCAATCCCGGGCCCATCTGCGGGCGTCGCTGCGCTCGTGGCGTCGGGCCTGCCCACAGATGCCTACGTTTACCATGGTTACATGCCGCGAAAAAAATCTGAAAGAAGGGACTTCATCAGTACGCTTCGTAACGAAAGCCACACGACGATCTTCTTCGAAGCGCCGCATCGGATGCAGTCGATGCTTGAAGATCTCACTGAACTCTTACACGAACATCGTCTGATTGTTATATGTAGGGAACTTACCAAGCTGCACGAAGAGATCCTTCGCGGCACGATCAAGGAAATGCAGGAACATTTTCAAAATCACGAACCTAAAGGGGAATTCACCATTGTACTGGGAGGCGTGCCCTCCCAGGATCAATGGGGTGAGAGGGAAGTCCTTGAGTGCCTCAGGGAAAAATTAAATCAGGGTATTTCCCCTTCTCAAGCCGCTCGACAAGTAGCGAGCAAATCTGGTTGGACACGGCGGGCAGTGTATCGTCTAACATTGGAGGAATGATGGATCTTGACGATGTGAAGAATTTCGAAATTCTCGACCAGGGACGGATGATCGACGAGATTGATGGTCTTCCGGCGCAGATGGACGCTGCATGGGATCTGGGTGGACGTTTTCCGTTGGGCGAGATTTCCGGTGTGCGTCAGGTGGTCTTAGCCGGCATGGGCGGATCGGCGATTGGCGCCGACCTGGTCTCCTCCTATGTGGCCCCGATGGCGACAGTCCCGATCATCGTGTGGAGAGATTATGACCTTCCCGGTTTCGTCGCGGATTCGTCCACGCTCGTCATTGTGTCCTCACATTCCGGGAACACAGAGGAAACTCTCTCGGCATTCGACCGCGCGAGTGAAGCGGGTGCACAACTGGTTGCAATTACGACGGGGGGAGAGCTTGCCAAGCGAGCGGATGTTTCTAGATCACCTCTCTGGCGCTTTGATCACCTGGGTCAGCCAAGAGCAGCTGTGGGTTTCTCGTTTACGCTCATCCTCACGCTTCTTACCCGCCTGGGATTGATCCCGGATCCAGAGTTGGAATTTGAGGATGCTCTGGCATCGATGCGGAGTCAGATGGAGTCACTTAAGGCGAGTTCGCCCGTCAACAGCAACCCCGCCAAGCGGATGGCGGGACAATTCATAGGACGGTTGCCGCTTATCATCGGGGCTGGATTTCTCGCTCCCGTAGCCCGACGGTGGCGGACACAGATCGCAGAACTGGCAAAATCTGTCGCTCAGTTTGAATTCCTCCCTGAAGCCGATCACAATATGGTCGCAGGCGTGGTAAACCCTGAAGCTCTTTTCGCGAACACCATGGCCATTTTCCTGGATGGGGATCATTTGCATGAGCGGAATCGCGCACGCCTGGATGCCACCCGTCAGATCCTGATGGTGGAGGGATTCAACACAGATGTAGTTCGAGCGGCAGGTGCGAGCCGTCTTGCACAGCAATGGACGTCCCTTCACTATGGGGACTACGCCGCTTATTATCTTGCGATGGGTTACGGAGTCGATCCGACGCCGGTGGAGTCGATCGAGGACCTTAAGCGTAGACTTAGTGTCTAGATTTTGGGCGGATAGTGACTATTCGATCACACGCACAAGTACAGCGCGCACGGCTTGACGCCATCGATATTCCCCCGTAGCCTCTTCGAATCCCCTGCAAGTCAAGAGCGTGATTCAGTCATACATCTCATGCTGAAAAACTATTCGATCGACTGGCGCAACCAGTTTGTTCGAACGCGCTTCGTAAATGTGCCTCATCCCCCCCTGTATGAATAACTATTTCGACGCAGAAAGTGACGATGAATTGATCCAACGTTACCCCAACCCCCCTCCTCCTTTATGGAGAGGGGCTTTAAGTCACAACGTCCTGATCCCGAATTCCTGATCCCAATCCCCGTTCGCTCTATTGCGTGGATAAAGAACAGGGGTATATTCGGTCGTATCGAAGATTTTGAAGACAGGTGGTAGGATGTCCCCCAATGCGATCGGAACGCTGAACGAGAAACATCTGCATGCCCAGTTGAAGGCATGGTATACGCAGCCGGGTGACCTCCAGGAAGTTCCAGTCGACGGGTATATTATCGACGTTCAAAGGGACGACCAATTAATCGAAATTCAGACGAAGAATTTCTCATCGATCAAACGAAAGATGATGAAACTCGCTGACACATACCGCATTCGTCTTGTCCATCCGATTCCACGTGAGAGATGGATTGTAAAAGTCGATGGCAAAGGATCGCCGGCGGCGCCCCGTCGGAAATCACCAAAGCGGGGGGATGTCATAGATATATTTTCCGAATTGGTGAGTTTTCCGGCGCTCATGAAGCAGGCAAACTTCTCACTTGAAGTTCTTCTGATACAGGAGGAGCAGATACGTCAATTTGGTAAAACACGCAGAAGGCGCGATCGATGGATTGTTCAGGAGCGGCGTCTCCTGGATGTCCTCGACGGTTTTCTGTTTGAAACGCCAGATGATTTTCTATCGTTGTTCCCCGATGGACTTCCCGAGCACTTCACGACGAGAGATCTTGCAGATGCGATGGACCGGCCGACCTGGTTTACGCGGAAAGTTGTGTATTGCTTGAAGCACATGGATGTCATCACACAATGTGGGAAGCAGGGTCGGTCGATGCTGTACCAAATGTGCGTATAGGGGCCGGCGGTCCCTCCATGATTAAAATTACGTAGTTGGTTTCCTGCAAGATATTCGCCTGCGCAAACTTCATTATTGGGATGATTTGGCTCGAAAAAGTAATTAAGTGATGAAGATTGAGCGCCGTGTCACAATCGTTTATATTCCATTGGTTTAACGTAGGCTTCCATACTTACCGGAGGTGATATCATCAATTAGCAAGCCGCCAAATCTCTTGCTGAGCAGGCAAGCGGTCGAAATCTGGCGGTTTGCGCTATTTAATAACCCGGTTTCGAATCGAAACCCAATACCTGTACTTGGCGACCCCATGCTATTCTATGGAAATATTTCTATTACAACGCTTAATCCGACACTGGAAAGGATCAGTAATAATGACCCACACATTGGACATAATACATAACCGTAAATCTGTTCGAGCCTACGAGGATGTCCCCATTCGCACCGAGGATAAGGAGGAGATACTTCATGCCGCCATGCGTGCGCCTACGGCCGGGAATATGATGCTCTATTCCATCATTGAGATCCAGGATCAAACAATGAAGGATACGCTGGTTGCAACATGTGATCACCAACCCTTCATCGCCACAGCGCCATTGGTGCTGTTATTCGCAGCAGATTATCAGCGTTGGTACGACTACTTCGTCTTTTCGGGTGTGGAGGAATTTTGTAAGAGAAGCAGGACGAGCATGCGAAAGCCTGAAGAAGGAGATTTGTTGTTGGCCTGCTGCGATGCCATGATCGCGGCGCAAACTGCTGTCCTTGCCGCAGAGTCGCTCGGAATCGGCTCCTGTTATATTGGCGACATCATGGAAAATTATGAAACCCATAAGGAGCTCTTTCAATTACCCAAATATGTTATTCCCATTGGTCTTCTCTGTTTTGGGTACCCAACCCAGACGCAGAAGGATAGAGAAAAGACGAGACGATTCGATGAAGATTTCATCCATTTTATCAACCGATATCGCCGATTAGATGAAGACGAATTTAAAGAGATGTTTGCAGAAATGCACGAACAGCGAATGACCGACAAGGTGAAAAATGCGGGTATCACGAATGTCGGAGAGCTGATGTATACGCGTAAGCTTGGGGCCGATTATGCCATCGAGATGAGCCGATCGGTTCGTGCGATGCTGAAAACATGGACAGAAGAGTAACCCCAGGCTACATGGTGATCCCCCGCTCACTCAGATAGCTGTGCCAGAGGATGCGTGCAGCCACCGCTCTCCACGGTTTCCATGGATTACCTATCTGTGATAGCTCAGCCTCGTCGGGACGCCTTGAGAGTCCCTTTAATTCCTTTACGGATGATGCCAGCGCAAGATCCCCCACCGGCCAGATATCTGGCCTGAGGAGCGCTTCAAGCAGATAGATGTCCGCTGACCACGGGCCAATGCCCTTGTGCTTGACGAGTTCTTTCCGGACAGCATCATCATTCAACCTGTCAAGTGTGTCGAGTTGGAGCCTTCCCTCGAGCAGAGCCTTTGAAAGCTCCCGGCAGTAAACCATTTTCTGACGACTGAACCCCGCCTCCTTTAATCCACGATCATCAAGCTCCAAAAATATTTCTGGGTTGAGAGGATTCGCAATCAGGCATATCTTGGCGTAGGCAGCTTTTGCAGATGCAAGCGAAACCTGCTGCTCAAGAATGATCTGTACGAGTGTGGGAAATCCGGGTTCACGAGCCCATAGTGGAGGTGGACCATGTTTCTGCACGACACCGGCTAATGTGGCATCGAGGCGCGCAAGGTAACCCACCCCTTGAGCCAGGGTCTGGAGATCGAGGTTTTTCGGTGGATCGGTGTGGAGGATGATGCATTTCCTTTCTGTCTGAGAGGTTGACGAGGAGGACGGTGTCTGGCTTCTGAGTGTCCTCGAAAGGCTCATCGAAGACCTGGATGGATGTGAGAACAACCATTCTACCTCGTGAGAAGTAGGACCATCAACATAAGCGTGGGTATAATCCGGTCAGAATGTACGCCAGACGAAAAAAGTTCCCCTTGCTTCCATTCGCAGCAATTGGCCTGATCATCGGCATCTTGATCGTTGCCGTCATCGCCGCACCGCGCGTAGTCGAGATCACACCTGACGGTCAGGAAATCTCTTCCACATCAAGTATCAGCATGGAGTTCAATCAACCCATGGATCAGGCTTCAGTAGAATCTCACTTGACGATCAAGCCATTTGAAGGGGGTCGATTGTCATGGGAGGGAAATAGCCTGCTCATAGAGCCGGAGCAACCCTGGAAAACCGGCGAGACCGTAGAGGTACATCTCGGCGCGGGCGCTCGGTCGTTGCGTATCCTACCTACTCTCTTGGGGCAAACCTGGTCTTTCGTGGTCGGGGCGCCGCGCCTGGCATTTTTATGGCCTGCATATGGCGTTGCAAACATCTATGTCCGGGGAGAAGATCATGCCGATGAACCCGTTCAACTCACGCACTCAGACACCGGCGTCCTGGATTTTACCGTGTCCAGTGATAGGAACAGGATTGCGTATACCGTACCGGTTGTTCAAGGGAGCAATGAAATCAGGCTTCTGGACATGATTACGAATGAAGATCGATTGATCTATACATGCGATGCCGACGCCCGATGTCAGGCGCCATCCCTTTCACCCGATGGTCATTGGCTGGCATTCGAACGCAGCGAGCTTGTGGAAGGAGCTGGTGGAAAACTAATCACAAACGCAAGAGCGGTCTGGCTGATGTCCCTTCAGGATGAAGGAGATTTTGGACCGGTTTTTGATGCAACCCACGACCTCATGGGACCCCAGTGGTCTCCCCTCGGCGAATTGATGATCTACGACAACACGTTGAAGGCCTTTGTTCTGTTAGAGACCGGAAATCCTGATGCCCCCATCACCTTCATTCCTAGTGGGCTCGGCCAGGAGGGTACATGGTCTCCCCAGGGCGCTGATTTTGTGTATGCAGAGATCGTTTTTCCCGAAGAGGTACTTGGAGAAGCCGGGATAGAAGCTTTGGATTTTCCCGTGGGGGAGGCGCTATTCTTCAGTCACCTATACAAACATGTCATGAGTACGGGCGACGTGAGAGATATCTCACCCGGACCGGATGTTATGGTCGAAGACTCATCCCCAGCATACAGCCCGGATGGACGCTGGCTTGCCTTTGTAAGAAAGTACCTTGACGCGGACAGGTGGACCATGGGACGGGAGGTTTGGCTCATGGATGTGAGCTCAGGTGATGTCCGTAGACTAACGGATGATCCTACAGCGAATTTCTCTTCAATTTCCTGGAGTTTGGATTCGCAGCGACTTACGTTTATGCGCAGTAATCTTGCTAGCCCCGCAGACATGCCCGAGGTATGGGTATGGAACATGACTGAGGGCGAAGCCACAGAATTCATAGGAGGAGGCTACCTACCCCAATGGACCCGATAGCCAATGTCGGTCAACGTGCGCCAGATTTTTCTCTGAAAGACATCAACGGGGTTCCCCATCGATTGGAAGACGTGCTTGGACGAATCGTCATCATCAATTTTTGGTCGGCGGAGTGTCCGTGGTCCGAGAAGATTGACAAGAAATTGTCGGAGCTCCTCTCGACCGCGGCCGTAGACATTTCGCTTTGGTCGATCGCTTCAAACGTGAATGAACCCTTGGATATGCTCATGTCTAGCGCTGAAGCACGCGGGCTGCCCGTCGTCCTGCGGGATCAAGACCATGCGGTTGCGGATCTTTTCGGCGCGGTGACCACGCCGCATTTTTTCTTGATCGACTCTGACGGCATATTACTGTACAAAGGCGCCTTTGATGATGCCACGTTTCGTCAGCCGGATGCCGCCCAGGACTACTTGGGAGAGGCTCTTCAGGCTGTGCAGGCATCGCGGCAGCCTGACCCGATGGAGACGCCTGGTTACGGTTGCGCAATCATCCGTTTCGCCGAAGGAGATTAATCTCCTATTTATGATCGATGGATGGCTGCTTGATGATGTGCTCCAAGGCGATCGTGGTTATCCAGAGGGGAGGAGGTTCCATGCCTGAGCCCACTTATCTCGATTTAATATCTGCTAACGGAAAGCCGCTGAGACATAAGTATTTTAAACAAGGAGGCAACCCGCGTGGGCTTCTTGTCCTTCTTCCTGGAGATAACTATGGTGTGGACGGACCTTTGCTGTATTACCCTGGTCAAGTTTTGTATGAGCGCGGATGGGATACTTTAGCCCTGACGTACGGATACCAATCGGAAGCAGCACCATTTTCGATTGAAGTTATTTCAGGGATGCTTCAGGAATGTGGGCAATCTGTGAAAGCAGCGCTGGGAGAGAGACCCTACACTCGTATTGGACTGATCGGAAAATCCATCGGTGCTGCAATTGTTGCAGTGCTGTGTGAGACTGAGCTGCTGCTGGATCACGCTCGAGCGGCGTACCTCACACCTCCACTTGGTCCCTTATTCGACCAGGTTTTTGAGGGCACGTCACAGCCGGCGTATGTTGCGCTCGGTAACAAAGATCGGTTCTTCTCAAAGGAGGCGCTTAAGTCACTCCAGGACGCCCGTACTTTTTCCCTGTCAGTGGTGAAAGATGCGGATCACAGCCTCAATGTTGCCGGCGATCTTAAACGCACGATGGGCATTATCGAGCGAGTTGTCCAGGAGACGGTCGATTTCATCGATTCGTAAAGAAACGGTCATTCTCCTGAGCACTCGATGGAAATGTCATCCCTTCATATCCTTGAAATCAGAAAGTTCTATCTCGACAGCCCGCAGTAAATCGTCTCGTCTCATGATAATGCCGGCGTTCCGAATTCCGGCGCCAAGAGAAACCACCTCATGCTCGCAGATGCCGTCGTCACCAAGGATACGAATGATCCCGTGTAACCCCAGCGGCGATACCGCACCTCTCTCATAGCCAGTCATTTCGAGGACTTCCACTTCTGAAGCGGTGGTGAGCCGCGAGATTCCCAGATAATGACGCAGTTTGGACCAGGAGACTTGTGCGGGTCCAGGCATAAGGACCATCACAAAACCCTCTTTTGAAGTCCTGAACAGCAGCGATCGAATGATTTGTGCTGTCTGAAGACCGCGTTCCTCTGCAGCCTGCTCGATCGATGTTAGCGGGCGCTCGTGGATAAACAGTTCGTAAGGGATGTTCAAAGCGTCCAGCGTGTCTGTGGCGTTCGTTTTTGTTTGGCTCATAGAGCCATTGTACTCAATGTCGACAGCGGGGTGGAATGGATATGTTGGATCCGAAATCACTCTGCCGATATCGATGGAGTTTTGGAAGGGTGGGTAAGATCGATGGCTTTGGAGTCGTCTCGTTGTAGTGGGGTGTGTATTCACTG
>JBGUDT010000010.1:0-59883 GCA_041821665.1 Anaerolineales bacterium | reverse complement strand
CTGTGTGATGAAAATGATTACAACAGA
Organism: Anaerolineales bacterium; assembly: GCA_041821665.1. Taxonomy (GTDB): domain Bacteria; phylum Chloroflexota; class Anaerolineae; order Anaerolineales; family E44-bin32; genus E44-bin32. Next base: position 59,856 of record JBGUDT010000010.1, on the reverse strand, counting down.
GAGAATGATATTCGAAGATGCTTGAGAAATTCAGAACCTCAACTCCTTTCCTCATAGTCTTCTTCTGCGCGATCTACCTGAACGCATGCTCAACTTCGACGCCACCCGAACCTTTACCATCAACATCACCCACCATAACCCCCGTCAGGCTCGGGTCTACCAGCACTAACCCACCGGTGACGCCCTCGCCCTCCCCGATCCCACCGACAGCTACGCTTATACCAATCCAACCGGTTTCGGATGAAGATTGGAGCAGAGGACCGGTGGACGCGCCAATTACGATCCTCGTCTACTCGGATTTTCAATGCCCTTACTGTGCTGATCTCGAGGGTGTTTTGGAACAACTCCGGGAGATTCACGGGGATGATATCCGGTTTGTTTTCCGCCATTTTCCTCTCCTCACGATTCACGATAAAGCCTCCCTGGCCGGGCAAGCTGCTGAGGCAGCTGGGGATCAGGGTGATTTCTGGGCCATGCATGATTATTTATATGAGCGTCAATCGGAATGGGTAAATTTGAACCTTCCGGAATTCAATGCCTGGCTAATTGAAGCCGCCGGAAAACTCGGGATCGACGAAGAAATCATGGCAGCCGATCTTCAATCCAGCCGCAGTGAAGCAGCTATGGAGAATCACTTTCAGCAAGGAATTCAATCAGGCCTTACAGGAACACCCTTCATATTCATCAACGGTACCTGGATGCGACTTGATCCAACCCGCTTGAACATGGAAGCGATGGTTCGCCTGGAATTGTTGAAGGTAAACCAGTTCGAAGCAGCTCCGCCGATGTCCATCGAGGTAGATCATCAGTATTTTGCCCGGATACAATTAGAATCCGGCGATGTCGTCATTGAACTACTTCCCGATTCCGCGCCAGAAAATGTGAACAACTTCATCTTCCTGGCAAAGGCAGGTTGGTTTGATGAAAACTCCTTTTTCCGTGTTGTTGAGGATATCCTGGTCGAGACAGGAGACCCAAGTGGGACGGGTTATGGAAATCCAGGTTACTTTCTCAAGGATGAAATCGACCCTGATGTGAATTTTAACCAGGCTGGAATGGTGGCCATGTCAAGCAATGGTCCTGATACAAATGGAAGCCAATTCTTTATAACCCTATCCCCGTTGCCCGCGTTGAATGGGTCACGGACCATTTTTGGTCGCGTCGTGGAAGGACTTGACGTGCTCCAGAGCCTACGGTCGCGAGAACCGTCATCCGATCTCCTTACCAAATCTTCCAATGGTATACAAACCATCGATATTGAGGTGAGATGAGCGATCAGGAAAACACCAGCAATACCATAGACTACGTACTTTTCGCTGCATCCATAATCGCCATTGGTTTTAGCGCCATTGGCGCTCTAGGGATGATTATCGTAGCCGGTATGGCAGTGTTCTTGGGAGATCCACTCGAAGCAATAGCACCTCTCGCTGCCAGCGCATCCCTTCTTGTGATGGGTCTCTGTAGCCTCCCTCTCCTCTATCTCAGTCTCCGCAATATTTTCAACCAGGAGCTACCCGCGCCGTACCGACCTTCACAAGCATGGACCCTCACTGCGCTGCTCCTCCCTGTCGGTCTGGTACTGGGTTTTCTCGCATTTGAGCAAGCGTTTCTTCCCTGGATATTGGGCCCCACTGCTCACGTCTTAGCTGCCCTCGGCCCAGTTGCTGCTGCCGTAGTCATGGTCTTGCGGCGAGGTCCAATATTGAGCGGTCGTCGGAGATGGGGTCAGTTCAATATTGGTTTATGGGTTTCTCCGTTTCTGGCATTCATGATCGAAATGATCCTGCTCCTTCCAGTGATTATTTTGCTGCTTACGGGGCAATTCGGGGAACTCAACATCTTGCCGATAGTAGATAGCCTGAGCACCGGGAAAGCGGTCTCGGATCCGGCATTAGAGTCCGCATTCGTTGATTTTCTCTCCCAACCTATCGTGATCGGATTGGTATTACTTTACCTGGTCATCCTCGTGCCGATGGTAGAAGAAGTGATTAAAACGATTGCCATATGGCCTTTCCTGAAGAGAGGACTCACGAAAACAGAAGCCTTCCTCGGAGGCACACTTGCTGGAGCAGGCTATGCCCTCTTCGAAGCATTCTTCCTGGCTCAACCAGGCGAAAATTGGGGGCTTACTATGATCGCCCGTGCTGGCGCGACCTTGATCCACATGTTCACGACGGGCCTGACTGCTATCGGCTTGGCCAAGGCAGCGAGAGAACACTCGTTTAAAAAGGCGATCCCATACTATTTGATCGCAGTCGCAATCCACGCAATCTGGAACTTATGTGCACTTGCACTCGGTGCCGGTGTCATCGTGAGTGAATTCGCCATTTCTGGCGCTTCAATGTCGCGGATCATGATCGGCGCTGCCGTAGGGACGCTCATACTCTTGTCCTTCATCGCTTACGCTGGACTTCAGCGATTCTCCACGCCAAAGATAGAAACCACCTTTGAGGTAAGGGACGCATAGGCAAAATCAGCTATTCATTCACTAAATTAGCGTGAATATGAACTAGCTTCAGTGATTCTCATCGTTCAGTATCCTGCGTAATGCAGCGTATTTACCCATGACTTATCCTCCGGACCCATCCGGTTCCATCTTGCTTGACAACAAGATTCCGCTATGCTACAGTACCGCCGCTCTGGCAACCCTCAGCCCGACATACTCTTCCTGGGGAAATATTAATTTGACGAAATCACGCACTGAACTCATGGTCGATCGCTTACGCGATCTGAGAGCTTCCTCGCCCGATGTCGAGGCATCTGCAGTTGTAAGCGTCGATGGTCTGACAATGGCCTCTGCCTTGCCTGAAGAGGTCGAGGAAGATCGAGTATCAGCAATGTCTGCAGCCATGCTCTCCCTCGGGGAACGCATTGCTACCGAGATGGGTCGCGGTAATCTCGATCAAGTTTATATTCGAGGGTCAAGCGGGTACGTGATTCTCATGTCCGTAGGAGAGGAGGCTGTCCTCACCGTGCTTGCGAGGAAAGAAGCGAAACTCGGGCTGCTTTTCCTTGACATACGTCGTGCCACAGAAGATCTTGCCGAGCTTCTGTAAGCATCGGATCTCCCCCTGTGAGTTCAAACAAGAAAAGTCAACTCTACTACCTTCCGAATAATTTCTGCAGAAGCTTTCTTGAAGCGCTGGATCATCTTGCAGGTAAAAACGGTGTAAGTACCGTCCTGAATTTAGCATCTCTGAAAAAATGGACAGACGCCTATCCACCTGATGATCTCGATAAACATATCGACTTTGTTGATTTCGCCAAGATTAACCAATCTCTGGAAGATGTGTTTGGCATCAAGGGAGGTCGAAGTCTGTCCCGGCAGGCCGGCTGGGCCATCTTCGATCACAGCCTGAAGACCTTTCCCGGGATGGTAGAAGCAGTCGAGGACGTACAGGTTGATCACTCCCCTGAGGAGAGGTTCCATCTTGCGATAAATGTGCTGTCAGATACACTGAACGAGATCAGCGACATCACCAGCACAACCGAGATTACCCAGAATGAAACACTGATCAGCATCACAACCTGCCCCGTATGCTGGGGACGGAGTGCGACCTCACCAACTTGTTCCACACTCCTTGGGATCATAGAACGGAATCTAGCTGTGTTCACCGATGAAACGGAATATGCAATCCTGGAAGATGATTGTATCGCAGCCGGTGACAGCGGATGTGTATTTATAATTCGTCAAAATCATCAGAAATGAATGTACTGCAAGAGCGATTCTTGCGCGGTAACAAAGGAAGGACCGGACGGTTTCCTGCTTTCTTGAACCATCACAGTGAAGGCGGCATCTACGATGTACCGATTTACCTATAATGATTCCATCAAGGATTCTGTAACATTGTGCCCGAGATTGGAGACAGCTTGAGACAGCTCACTGTCGTTATCCCGACGTACAATGAGGCCGATAATTTGCCCACTCTGGCAGCAGAGCTCTGGGCGCTCCCGATCCCTGATCTGAGGATCCTCGTTGTCGATGACGCCTCTCCGGACGGCACAGGCGCAATCGCAAAGGAGCTTGCTACACGAATGCCAGGCCGACTGGACCTTATCGAACGAGAAGGTAAGTTGGGTCTTGGAACGGCATATATTACTGGTTTTAAATACGCTCTAGAACAGGGTGCCGAGACCATTGCGCAGATGGATGCTGATTTTTCTCACTCCCCCTCCTACCTGCCCAAATTTATGGAAGAGCTGGAGACTGCGGATGCAGTTTTAGGCTCGCGCTACATCCCTGGAGGAAGACTGGATGAACGCTGGGGTATTGGACGAGTCCTGTTGTCCTGGTTCGGGAATGTGTACGCTCGGACAATACTTCGTCTCAAAGTAAAAGATACGACGGGGGGATTTCGAATGTGGAGGCATGAGACTTTAGCTGGCATGCCTCTGGATAATATCAGGTCCAACGGCTACGTATTTCAAGTGGAGATGGCCTATGTCGCCCAGAAACTCGGATACACGCTAAAAGAATACCCCATATATTTCGAAGACCGCCGAATCGGACATTCCAAAATGACCCTGCGAATCCAGTTGGAAGCTGCATTTAGAGTCTGGCAAGTACTGCTTACCCACCGGTCCCTCACCTCGCAGTCGGATTAGCCCCCCCAGATCCCCAGCCATTATTGGTATTCAGTCCATAGCAGGCATGACTTGCACCAGACGTATCCAATCCTCGATATCGAGTTCCTGCGCTCTGGCCGATGGTTTAATCTCTGCACGCTCAAGCCAAAGAACCACTTCGTCGCTTCTCATTCCGAGCGAGCCCGAGAGGGAATTCTTAAGCTGCTTCCTCCTTTGACTGAACCCGGCTTTTGCCGCTTGAAAAAAGCGCGGGAGCAGTTCCTGTTCAACACGGGGAACAGGATAAGCATCAATTCTCGTGATTGCAGAATCGACTTTCGGTTTTGGATAGAAAGCCTCGGCCGGTAACCGAGCGATGATTTGAGGTGATCCATAAACCTGGACACTCAGAGCGAGCAGGTTCATGGAACCCGGCGTAGCCATTATTCGCTCAGCCACCTCGTACTGGATCGTAAGAACAACCCGTCGCGCTGGAATAGGAGCTTCCATCAACCGTCGAATCAGCCTGGAGGTGATGTTGTAGGGGATATTCGCGACAACCAGATAGGATCCAGCTCGAGCGATGGTGCCAATATCCATATCCAGGATGTCCCCATAAAGAACGATGACGTTCTCGAGATCACCCGTGCTCCATTCCAGGGCTGGCATAAGCTGGATGTCAAATTCAACGGCAATAACTTCCTTCGATCGTTCCGAAAGCTCACGAGTAAGGGCCCCCAAACCGGCGCCTATTTCAACGACAACATCATCAGAATTAATTTCCGCAGCGTCAGCGATGCGGGATAGGAAGATTGGGTCGATGATAAAATTTTGTCCCAATTTCTTGTCAGGACGGATGCCATACCCCGCCAAGATTTTACGTGTGTCGGAGCATTTAAAATTCGATGAGGGTGTATTTCCCATTTTCAATGTCCCCGATCAGGAACCACACCTGACGATGCGCGACTTGCTCAGCTAGGGCAGTATCCATGGGATGCTGTCGAGAGATGGCACGGGTGTCAGGAAATAAAGCGTGGTCCATGAATGCCAGGCTTCATAGTCCTCATCCGTGAAACCCAGGTCAATCCAGTCTCGACCAGCAATACCGCCGCCAATATCTTCAATGGTTCCGCCCCCGTACGCCGGGACGTAGACCGGCCAGCCACGCATAGCGTTGTACCAGCTTCGAATTACTCCGATGACTCCCCGATCAACTTTTACCCCGCTCGCTGTACGTGAGCCACACCAGGACACCCCGAGATTACAGGGAGAATATGAAGTTGCATAAGCAGGTACGGCTCTCCAGTATTCGATCGATCCACTAGATGTCGCTAATGTCTTTACAATAATCTTTGTGCCGTAGCCGATGATACGGGGTTGAGGCTCCACCGCGACTATAGCTTCTTCAACGGTTCTTTCGACTTCCTCGCCATCTTCATAACGAATACGGATACGATTTTGCAATACGCCATATGTGCCTGGATCGATTACGGTTAGGTTATCAAGTTCAAGCTCATTCGCCGGCTGGTAACTCGTCTCAAATGGGATCGGTTCGAGCTCAGTGATGACCTCCTCTTCCACTCTGACTACACGAATTCTGCCATCTTCAGGTATGGGTTCAGAGATAGAAGGTAGAGCATAATCCAACCCGATTATATGCACTCCGGCGGCAGCTAATGCGTCCCTCACATATCCCCCACTGGACCATGCAGAAAGGACAGTATCGTCAATTTCTAGATTGACAAGGCGTGCACGGTTGATTTCAACTTTGTCATCGCGCTCAAGTGAACTCTCTGGCCTCGGTTGGAGATCATCGCCTTCACGTAAAACGATCTCAAGATCCCAGAGCGCCTCTCCAAGCGTTGGCGCTGCCGACCTTACTTGCTGCAATCCTGAGCCATCATCCAACCAGAAATTCTCGGCAGCTACTAGCTCGATCATCTCTGGAGAATCTGTGCTCATGGAAGCGAGCAGCTTCGGAGTTTTGCCATCGCGTGCAACCCTATCCCCGGGGAAAATCAATTCTCCCGCACCTGCAAGGATATTGGATACTTCGTCTTCTGCCGTACGGATAATGCGGCTGCCTTCGTCTGAATGGACTACCATCAGTTTGGCGGTCTTAACCCGAATCGTCATCCCCGCCTTGATCTGCTCGTCTCGATCCGGCCAGATCAGATCTTCTGCATTGAGCGTGATCCCAGCATCAGAGAGTGCGGCAGCAACGCTGCGAGCGTGGGTAGATGCTTGAAATTCAAGGTCATCATGGGATATAGTAACGGTCTTGGCAGTCGCCATGTAAAGAAATATGATCGCGAGAAACATGCTGACGAATGCGAGAATCAGCATGTGTCTTCTGGACAGTCTTGACGTTAAAACCGAAATTCTTTCCATAGATCGGGGGGAGTATACCAGACTCAACCAGCGGCGATAGTTGGGAAGAATCTTATTGAGAGCTTTTCTCTAGCTCGAAGGATTATGCAATCAACCATGTGTTTCTATCCCCCACTGTGTAACTTTTTCACCCATATCGCATCTATATAGATAGAACATCCTGCTGGGATGAACATGCTTTTAACCAACAAGGTAAATAAAAATGCCCATTTATGAGTTCGTATGCGAGGATTGTGGTCATCCTTTTGAGGAGCTTCTCCTGAGCGCAGCCGCGCTGGAGAAACTCAAATGCCCACACTGCAATAGCATCACTATTCGCAAAAAGATCTCCTTATTCAGCTCCAACGCAGGAATCGCTAGCACTGGATCCCCTGCTAGTCGAGCTTGCACGACGGGCACTTGAGGGGTTCCACGCTAACTACTGGCCGTGTGCCAGCAGTCCTGATAATCAATATTGGAAAAAAGTCCCTTAAGAATCGGGACTTTTTTGAAATCAAAGAGCGATAGAAATCAAGATAGCGTCCGGGTCGGCACCCCGGCGGCACCCGGAGATGCTCTCTTACCGCTGCTTCCTCTCGGACCTGACGGGTTTCGAAAGTCTCCGCCGCGCCGGACCCACCCGGACGCCATCGTCCAGCTTACCTCTCAGATAGAGAGATGTCAATGTGTGTGCAAACGCAGCCTCTATCGAAATTTGTTACTGCACATCGTCCCCTGGTTTATGCGCCTTTGAACATCGAAAATCACTCATATAAAGCAAAATCGCCCAGCAAATCCTGAGCGATTGGCAAGACAAATCTGATCAAACCGTGGGGATTCGTTCCAAGTGGCAGATTCGCCTTCAGCGGAGAGGGTGGGATTCGAACCCACGGAACCTTGCGGTTCACGCGCTTTCCAGGCGCGCGCGTTAGGCCAGACTACGCTACCTCTCCTTGAATATCTGATCCCGATATTTCGGTTGAAATTATAACATGCTGCATTTAGGGTGATGGGAGATGCAAAACTTGTAGATTTCCATCAATCGCTGATAGGAATACCATTTTTTTGCCATCGGGAGACACCTGCCAGTCATTGTTCGCGATTGCAAGAGAAGTTTTCACGGGGTTCGTAATGCGCCAAACACGGTCTTCTTCCAGGTCAAATTGAACGACATATGGGTCTGGTTCATCCATGTCTAGCGGAATTACGAGCAGGTGGCCATCGGATCTCCATCTATACGAGCCATACACTGGCAGTTTTATGGACAGCCTCCCATCCGTTCGAACAGCCCAGATCCCGTTTCTCCCAGGCACATTTTCGAAAGCAATGGTCACTGCAAGCCATTTCCCATTCGGAGAGAGAAGGACACTTCGGGGCTTGACGGTATCAAATAATCGCTGTGCGCCGCCATCCGAGATCGATATCTTCCAGAGTCCGGCTGGATCCGGGGGTGCGAGTCGACCTGAAACAAGGACCGAATCGTTCCCTATCCATCCAATGAAACTGCCTCCGTGGAGGGTTAGTAGCTCGCGGGGTTCACTGCCGTCATAATTCGAAATCCATGTTTTCCTCTGCCTACGATCCGGAGATGTGATGGCGCGCGAGCCGATTTCCCATAGGACATACTCCCCATTTGGAGAGATATGCACCTCACGCCCCTCGCTTGGGATAGGCCATCGGGAACTATCAGCCCAGCGCTCCACATAGGTAACCCCCGCCTCATTGTAGGCCACCAACGACCAATCTTGTGAGTACGACCCCACTCTTGGATTGAATAAGGTTACGTCGCCCCCCAAGAATGGAATTCCGTATAAGCCAACCGGATCATCAGACGATGGCTTATCGAAGTAGAGTATCCACTCGGAGTCTATCGACCACGCCGAACCCGCACAACAACCCTCCTCGGTAAGGCTGAGAATTGAAGGTGGGTCATGTTCCAAAAACACAGGAGAGAACGCCTGCTCCGGCGTGGGAATTGGGACGATGGGTCCTGCAGGTCCGACAGTTGCAAGGGGAGGGATTCGACCATCAACCTGTCGATCCGCAGGAGCGTCCGCTGATGCGGGAACCAACCAGATAATTACAGCGATCATGACCCCGAGGCCAGCAATACATCCCCGGAATAAGCTCTTACCAATCATCTGGCCACACCTCACGATAGCGATTTAGAAGTGGATAACCAAAGCGGGTTTCAGGCTGGTCTTCGAGTCGTTGCCATTGACGGAGGTTTTCAAGATCCTGGGCGAAAACTAATGCCTGCCCTCCTGCAAGCGCGAGTCTTTCCCAATCAGCATCAATCAATTCAACCGGGTTGAAGGCCTTTCTATGTTCTGGCGCGTCACGAATTTCTAGATGAAGGTGAGGTCTGGAATTGCAGGTACGATCAGGATCCCCGCTCAGTGCCACCGGTTCTCCTGCACCGACCTTCTGTCCAACTTTCAGATTTGGACGCACGAGTAGATGTCCATAAAACGACGCGTACCCATTCGGATGATCGATCATGAGGTTATGAGGACCAGCGCCATGCCAATTGTCGATCGACATCACCTCGCCATCTCCAATGGCCAATATGGGTGTTCCACATGGAGCCGCCAGGTCAATGCCAAAATGCAATCCCTGTCCACTCCCATAGACCGTGTTCCTGTAACGATACGCGAATGCTGTATTGCCATAGGCCTGAATGAACAACCATGTATCCGGACCAGGCTCTCCAGAAAATGGCATGATAAATGGAGGAGGGTCTTCATCAGGAGTTTCAGCCCAACCTATGCTTGGAGATAAGACGACTACAATCCCCAGCATAAGGGCAAGACTTCCTTTTATAGATACCTTGAGCAATCCTCGTTGTGGCATACTAGCAGCTCGTTCTATTCTCGGTCGGTTAGCTCGGCTGGACCCTTCGGAGGGAATAAATCATCGCTGATCTGAGGTGCAAAACGTCGGACACAATCGGAGGATATCGAATTTGTCTTACAAATTTCCGCGTACAACTCAGAACTTGGTCGACGTGTGCGTTTCTGGCTGACGCGATCCAATTCCCACAATCCAAACCTTTGAGTCCAACCTCGATCCCATTCAAAGTTATCGACCAGAGACCAGTGATAATATCCTTTCACCTGCCAATTCATGTTCGCAGCCTTCCAGACTTCAAGTAAATGTCTCAGAAGGTATCCAGGTCGAACCGTATCGCCTTCGTCCTCGATCCCGTTCTCTGTGACGTAGATGGGCAATCCGAAAGCTCGTGCCCATTTCAACGCAGTCCGCATGCCCTCAGGGATATTGGCGATAAATCCTGTTGGGCTCAGCTCAGCACCCTCGGGTAGAACCCCCTCACGGAAAAAACTTCCCGGATTCAGGGGGTCAAAGCCAAACTCTTCTACAGTGTAGTAGTTCAAGCCCAGGAAATCCTGACTTTTCTTTGCTTCCGGTATTCGATCGCGCCAGTGAAGAAGGCTCATGTGACCGTCAGTAAGCGCTCGAGTAAATAAATTGTTAAACGTTCGGCTCCGAACCCTCACCATCATTCTCTCAATTGGGTTTCTAGCGTTCGCTGGTCGGAATCCCCGGTAGTGATGGGCGACGCCAACGAGTGCATCCTCTTGCAACGAGTGAATCGCGTGGTACGCGGCAGCATGACCCCGGATCAGGTTCCGGGCGACATGGGGCCAACTCTTGATGTCTTTTTTCCCTGGGGGGAACATGCCGCTCCCATAGGATTCATACATGTACACATTGGGTTCATTAATCGTGACCCACAAGCGAACAAATTCTTTTAGTCTTGAAACGACTTTGTGAACGTACCTCTCAAAATACTTCACAGTTTCAGGATTTTCCCACCCCCCTCGTTCAGAAATCCAGGTGGGGTTCGTAAAGTGGTGTAAAGTCACCATGGGAACAAGCTCGCGATCAAGAGCACCCTGGATGATTTCACTGTAATAAGCCAGCGCATCATCATCCCAAAGCGCCGGTCCTGGTTCAATCCGGCTCCATTCGATTGATAATCGATGGGAGTTCTGACCATCCTCTGCAGCGCGATCAAAATCCTCTTTCCATCGTCCATTCCACCAATCACATGCGATTCCTGACTTCTGATTGTGCAAGATTCGATCCGGCTGATGTTCCCAAGCCCACCAATCATTGTTGTCATTCTGACCTTCAACCTGGTGTGAGGAGGTCGCCGTCCCCCAGAGGAAACTGTCAGGGAAATGGTACTTAGCATGGATCAAGACAGTGCTCCTAAATCGCCCGTTGACGGAGTATGTACAATTTGACTAATCAGCGTCCTAACACCGGTTGGTCGGAAGCCTACGGAGAACGCGTCCATATACCCTCGAGCATCTTCAACATCGAGCCGATGGAGGATCATACGATCCTCACTCATCAACTCCTCTATAATGTGCGATAAGACGGATGTGACAAACCCCCGGTTTCTTCCTTCCTCATCCGCATCTGTGTAAATTTCTGCAGCATGGGAGCTCAGCCAATTTACACCCGCTGCGGCAAAACCACCTTTACGAGAAGTGATTTCGTATCTTGGCCATCCGCTTGAATTCTCATTTCGAACTGCGAGTATGTTCATAACTCGATCGTAGAAGGCCAAATCCAATCTGTGGATCTCGTTAACCCTGGGTTCGGTGACATCGACCACACCCTCAAGTATGTCGCTTTGGGCCAAAGTAATAGTAACGAGATAGTTTCTCTGAGCGCTCAAAGCGGTTTGAATGAGATATTTAAGAGCTCTGCGATCAGAGACGAAGGGCACGACAAGAGGACGGAAAAGGTCAAATCCGGTCTGCGCGATCACTAGGAAGTCCGTAGGTTTTTCCCCGGAACCAAAGTACCCAAATAAGCGTGTCTTATCGGCGGGATGATCCAGTGCGTAATAGGCCACCATTGCATCCTCTACCTTGTACTTATTCAGAAGCGGTTCCAATTCGGATCGCCTGCTTATATCGATAGAAAAGACTTTCTGCATACGGGTGGAGATTCTAACCTTATCACAGGATAAGGGAAAGCTGGTGTCAGTTGTCGTGGCTATGCGAAGACGATCCGGCGGATCAAAAAGGACTGAGCAATCACTCTGGATCAAACCCTTGTGCCTCGGTAAATATATCCGTCTTGAATATTCGCCCCCCCAATGAGAATACGGTGATATCAAAGGGTATTTGGGAGAAATCGCCTGTGATCTCATCCTCCCACACGGTATAACCCACGGGATACCCAGTGGAACTATATGCAACGCCGAGAACTCGCAGTCGATGTGCCGCATAATCTGACGCATCTTCCAGCAGCACCTCACCGGAAAGTTTGACGTATTCCCCACCCTCCGAGATGTCATCCTGGAGCCCATCAATCGAAACGGTCGCATACCTGGAACCAGGATCCTCGACCCTTACGCCAGACAGCACATTAACGCTCACTCCGGGAACCTCACCGTCCCATCCAGCGATACGGATCATGAAAGGCATTGAGGTCCCCGGCGCAAGTAGATTCAATGGTCCGAAGATCGCGTATTTCCCAACCTCAATCCCAGCCTCGATAATTTCGAAACTTACCGTCATACCCTCGATCATCTCACCTGTGTCATTGCTGATTTCTGTAATGCAGAGCAGATCATCTGGAGCAGCCCGGAAACACTGAGGCCGACCGATCTCAACAAGCATTGGTGTCGGCGATGGGAGGAGAACCCCGACCGGTTCACCTTCAGGCCCGGGGATAATGATTTCTTGATCGATGGACAGAAACCCTGGATCAATTCCAGTGTTTGCGATAAGCAGGTCTTCAAGGCTCACACCATATCGAATACTAATGCCAAGGAGTGTATCTCCCCCCTGGATGAGATGAACGAGAGGCGTGGGGGAAGGCTGCGGGGTTGTTAGGCGGACGGGAGTCGATAAATCCTGTCGCGGTGGAGATGACGGAGTTCTCGTATGAAAAGGTAAGAGTGCCTGTGTCGGAGCTTCAGTGGAGGATGGTTCAAGCATCGCACAGGCACTTAAAATACTAACCGCAACTAGAAGAAGGAGGCCAATTCTCATCACGGATCGATTATACCAATTGGGGGGTAGCATTGCATTCTGCGCTGTGCTAAACTCGCAATTCAGATTAGGGAGGCTTGCTTGGCGACGCAATCTGCGAACATGCTCACCGAAGCGATCGCAGCGATTCGGGTCGGGGATCGCCATCGAGCGAGAGATCTACTATCACGACTTCTCCGAACAGACTCAGCCAATGCCGAGTACTGGATTTGGATGAGCGCTGTGGTAGACACGCCGCAAGAGAGATCCTACTGCCTCGAATCTGCACTGCGTCTTGATCCAACCAATCGCGCAGCAACCCGCGGGATGGTAATCCTTGGCAAGAGAGAAGCTACGGACGCTGAACTCTCCAAGGCTTTAAAACCACCACGCCGAAAAGCCCCCCCTTCTGCCGTTCGTCCAACTCCCCCTCCGAAACCTGTCACACCAGTCACTCAAGAGCAGAAACCGCAAAAAAGCGTGGCACTCCGCAGAGGGAGGCGCCCCCGGGGTCGAACTTTAAGAACCGCCCTTCTTGTCGTTTTACTCGTCGCAATCGGTTATGGCGCCTATACCGTGTTATCTCCCTTAATCCGCCCACTCTCTTATGGGCTTGCCTCCACGCTTCCTCCTCCAAGCCCAACTCACACCGATACACCGCTCCCAGGAACTCCTACATCGACCCCTATCCCAGCAGCTACAAGGGTCGTTCGTACACCCATCACCACGGATGTCGCCGGTACACCGTTGGCATTACTCATCCCTGCAACGGGCACTCCTACGCCAATCACTGGCTATACTCCCCATCCGAGTTACGGCGCCTATCAAACCGGATTGAACGCCCTGGATCGCGGCGATTACGAGCAAGCTGTGGAATACTTCGATCAGGTCATTGAACTCGATCCGGATCTTGTGGATGCTTACTACTTCCTAGGTGAGGCCTATAGATTAAATGGTGACGTGGTAGGAGCAATCCAATCCTACGACGATGCAACACTGCTCGATCCGGATTACGCACCGTCGTTTCTTGGGCGCGGACGCGTATTATTCGAGAGAGATGTAAACGCTGCTTTGAAGGATTATAAGCGAGCACTGGAGAAAGATCCCACACTTACAGAGGCGTATCTTGAAATTGGGAAATACTACAATGAGGGTAGTGTCTGGCAAGGGCTTGAGTTGCTAATGCAGGAAGCTCTTGATGAGGGGGTACGCTCGCCGCAGCTTCAAATCTACCTGAGCAATGCTAAGTATTATCTCGAAAAATATCAAGATTCTCTCCTCAGCGCTCTTGAAGGGAGCGCGGATGATCCCGCTTTATTGAAAGGCTATCTTGCGATTGGCAGAGCCTATGTTGGGTTAGGAATAGATGAACTTGATCCGACCTATTACACCTCCGCTATCTGGCCTCTTCAAACTTATGTAGCATACGCACCCGATGATCATGTTGGCTGGGGATTCCTCAGTAGAGCATTTCTAGGGGCAGGTCAGGTCGAACCAGCGTTGGAAACCGCAAATCTTGCCCTCGAACTCAACGACCATTATGCTCCCGCATATGCTTCCAGAGGGATGATCTACACGAAGATGGGATTGTATGAAGAAGCATATGAGGACATGATCTCCGCACAACGTTATGGTCCGATGAACCATGAACTTCTCCTCGAAACAGGCAGAACGCTGTACTACCTGGGAGAATACACGGATGCCCTCAGCGACTACATCAGTCCGGCGATCAAAGCGGCGAACGAGATAACCGTTATTGTAGTCAAGGAGAGAAAAGTTGCCGAAGGGTATGCCCTTCGAGCCCTCATCTACGAGACAAATCCTGAAAACGTCCCAGATGCCATCCGAGAATGGGGCTGGATCCTTGGCTTTGATAACGTCCTCCCCGTGACCAGAGCGCTTGCGGAACGTCACTACAATGAACTTATTGGAGAGGGGCCTACTCGGACGCCAACCCCCAGCAGAACGCCAACGGAACCAGTCCCCGCTGCTACTCTTACAGCGCAAGTCGGTACGGCGACCGCAACGCCATAGCGTCCCCAGGAATCATATCTAGTAGGGCCATATTGCACACCAAAACAATGGGATCCATCTTGCCGATTGGTTAAAATAATAAGCCCATCGTGCGGACCTATGATTTAGCCGACACAGATAACCTTCAGCGTCTATCTACGCCTCATTGATTCTCGGAAATCCCTGTGTGTTTTCATAAAAATTCATATTCGGTTCAAATCCCCCTTTATGCAGTTATTACCTATCCTCTAGACAGAAAATCTGCAATTCGGTAGAATTAGAACTTGTTCACGTAGAGTTTTTAGGAGGACAAGTTGGCTAATACTGCTTCTGCAAAGAAAAGAATTCGACAAAACGAGAAACGCCGTATGCGCAATAAAGTATGGCGAAATAGAGCCCGAACTACAGTGAAGGAAGCTCGAACTGCAATTGACTCTGGCGATCGTGAGGCTGCCGAAAATGCAATCATGGTAGCCATAAAACAATTGGACAAAGCAGCTTCCAAAGGTGTAATTCATGATAAGAACGCTTCCCGCCGTAAAAGCCGTTTAATGAAACATCTCGCGGCGATGGAAGCTTGATCTCAGCTCATTAACCAAGAACTTCAAACTAGTACTTCTATTGCGACGCACCTGAGTGCGTCGCATGTCGTTTCATCCGGTCATGGCATGCTATATAATTGCACCGCTCATAGAGTGGACAAATGTTTGAAGATTTATTAGCAGATGCTAGCGTAGCCTTCAGGCTTGCCGTGGAAGAAATAGGGCTCACGTACTCGGAAGACCCGGATTGGGTTCCAATTCCATTCAAGGGGAAATGGGGTTTTGGTACCCCAGCTTGCTTTCAAATCGCGGCCGCTGAAGCAAAATCCGGGAAGAAGATCAACGTCCCTCAAAGGGCGGAAGAAATTGCATCCCTCGTATCCAAATCGATTTTGCCGCCATCAGGATTCGATGCCGTCGAAGCAGAGCGCGGTTACCTTAATCTTTTCATCCAAACCAGGACCTACGCCGAACACGTCATCGACAACGTGCTTGAAAATCACGATGATTTCGGGAAGGGCAAAAAGATTGGTGAGAGGGTTATGGTGGAGTATGCCCAGCCAAACACCCACCATTCTTTCCATATCGGGCATGCTCGAAATGCGATGCTTGGAGAATCACTTGCACGACTCGTCGAATTTGCCGGATTCGACACTATCCGCGCTTCCTATCCTGGTGATATCGGCCTCGGTGTCATCACATGTGTTTGGGCATACGACAAATTTTATCGAGGCCAGGAACCGGAAGGTATACATAAAAAAGGCCAGTGGTTAGCTGGAATCTATACGGAAGCTACATCCCTCGTCACACCAAGCGATGATGACTCAGAGAGCACCCTGAATGAGAAAGCGGCTTACGATGAAGAGCGTCGCGATCTTCTGAAAAAATGGGATGATGGCGATCCACAAGTGCGCGCACTATGGGGGGAGACCAGACAGTGGAGTCTGGATGAGCTCTCCGAGATCCTCTCATTACTCGGGATCGAGATTGATGTCTACTTTTATGAGAGTGAGGTTATTGGACCGGCAAAGGAAATTGTAGACGAACTTATTACTCTTGGCATTGCGGAGGACGAGCGACCTGATGGCCCTGTGATTGTCAGAATTGATGAGAAGCTGGGTCTTACCAAAGAGAAGTATCGGACGGCAGTGATCCTCCGCAGCGATGGAACAGCCTTATACCTGACCAACGACCTGGCTCTCGCAAAGGAGAAGTTCGAAAAATATAGTGTAGATCGATCCATCTATGTCGTCGATGTCCGGCAAAGTCTCCACTTTCAACAAGCGTTCAAAATTCTTGAGTTATGGGGGTTTCCTCAGGCCCAGTATTGCCGCCATCTTGCGTATGGTTTTGTGACGCTCCCTGAAGGCGCGATGTCGGCTCGCCGCGGCAATGTCGTTTTATTCATGGACGTGTACGAGGAAGCGAAGCGCCGGGTAAGCAACATCATCAATGAAAAGAACCCCGATCTATCAGAAGACCAGAGAGAGAAAGTTGTCCATCAAGTTGGCCTGGGCGCTCTCACCTACAGCATGCTCGCCGTGGATAACAATAAAGATATTATCTTTAATTGGGATGATGCACTGAGCTTCGATGGACATTCAGCGCCCTATATCCAGAATGCACACGTTCGCGCGATGAGCATATTGCGAAGAGCCGGTGATGTGCCTGGTGGGGCCTCATTTAATTATGATCTCGACGAGACTGAGATTGAGTTAATCGATATCATTTCCCGGTTCCAGAATACTGTCAAGAAGGCGGCAACCGAATACAAGCCGCTCCTGATGGCGACGTACGCCTATGATCTGGCAAAAGCGTTCCATCACTTCTATCATGCCGTCCGTGTCTTACAAGCAGATGCGGATAACATTCGTGACGCGAGAATCCGTCTTACGGACGCATCTAGACAAACACTCGCAAACGCCTTGAGGCTGCTGGGGATTGAAGCACCAGAAATGATGTAACTTTCATTTCCTATCGATATGGACTAAGTTTTTCGAAAAACGACATACCCATCGAGGTTATCAGAACATGACAGACAAGCAAAAAATTATCATCATGGGCGCAGCAGGTCGTGATTTCCATAATTTTAACGTCTATTTCCGTGAAAATTCTGCCTATGACGTTGTGGGCTTCACTGCAACTCAAATTCCAAATATCGAGGGACGATTATATCCAGGCTCGATTGCGGGTGACCTCTACCCGAATGGGATTCCCATCTTCCCTGAGGATGATCTCGTCCTACTATTAGACGAACACAGCATTGATCAGGTTATATTCGCCTACAGCGATATCTCACACGAGTACGTTATGCACCTTGCTTCACGCGTAATCGCATCAGGTGCAGACTTCAGGCTCATGGGAACTCACAACACACAAGTCAAGTCCGTCAAACCTGTGGTTTCAGTTTGTGCTGCACGCACTGGCAGTGGTAAGAGCCAGACCAGCCGCTACGTCGCTGAAACACTGATTGATCAGGGATATAAAGTCGCTGCCATCCGCCATCCCATGCCTTATGGTGACCTGGAGAAGCAAACTGTTCAGCGATTCGCCACCTATGATGATCTGGACCTTCATAACTGCACGATTGAAGAGCGGGAAGAATACGAACCGTATGTCGACCGTGGCATGATTATTTATGCCGGGATCGATTATGAAAAAATCCTCCGGCAAGCTGAAGCTGAGGTGGACATCATCCTATGGGATGGAGGGAACAACGACCTTCCTTTCTATGTCAGCGATCTTCAAATCGTCGTCGTAGATCCACACCGCCCCGGCCATGAGCTCAAGTACCACCCGGGCGAGGCGAATGTCATCGCTGCGGATGTGATTGTAATTAATAAAATCGATACAGCAGAAGAAGCGTCTATTGCGGTCGTTAGGGAAAACGTGACTAGGCTTAATCCCGGTGCTATCGTTATCGAAGCTGCTTCCCCGATCCATCTCGAAGATGGGCAATCCATCGAAGGCAAACGAGTGCTCGTCGTGGAGGATGGTCCTACACTGACGCATGGTGGAATGGCGTTTGGAGCTGGCTGGATCGCTGCGGAAAGATTTGGGGCGAAGGAGATTATCGATCCCCGCCTCTTCGCTGTTGGGAGTATCAGGGAGGTATACAACAAATATCCATCTACAGGCAAAGTGCTCCCCGCGATGGGTTATGGAGATTCTCAAATTGGCGAGCTTGAAGAGACAATCAACGCATCAGATGTCGATTTGGTCATCATCGGTACTCCTATTGATTTGGGACGAATTCTCAAGATCGATAAACCCACGGTAAGAGTTCGCTACGATCTAGAATCGATGGGTGATCCAACACTGAAGGATGTCATTGCAAACAAATTCAAGAACAAGTAGCCACTTGATCGCATGAATAAAAAACGTCAGAAGCAACCTTTTGCACGGCTCGGGTGGGACAGTTCCGAGCCGGCGCTCCCTTCGCCATCAAAACTGGAATTACGAACCGAAGTTTGCCCACCTGTGATTGGCGAGCGGAACGGGGAACAGGGACGGCTCATTTGCGCCGACAATCTCCCATTGATGCTGGCGCTCAAGCAGGAGCTCACTGAGGGAATCGATCTAATCTATGCAGATCCGCCCTTCCTGACCGGGAACGCTTATCGGGCACGAATCGGCCGGGGGGAGGACTCACGAAAACCCTCAGAGTGGGAGACAATTGATGGCTATCGCGATAAATGGCGTGATGGCGCAGAGTATCTCGACATGCTCTATCCGCGTCTCCGCTGTATGTACGATCTGCTCTCAGAGACAGGTTCGCTCTACCTGCACTTAGATTGGCACGCCTCCGCGTACGCCCGAGTCATTCTTGACGATATATTTGGTCCAGATCGACTCCTGAACGAGATCATCTGGGTGTACCATGGACCATCACCGATTCGCTCTGCATTTAATCGAAAGCACGACACAATCCTCGTTTACACAAAATCCAAGGAGTACACATTCAACGCGGACGCGGTGCGAATTCCGTATGCGGAATCCACGAAAAAAACATTTGCAAGCTCTGAGAAAGCTGGGTTTGGAAAAAAACCGGATTTAGAACGCGGAAAAGTTCCTGAGGACTGGTGGTACTTTCCCGTCGTCGCGCGTCTGCATAATGAGCGCACAGGATTTCCCACTCAGAAGCCCGAAGCGCTCCTTGATCGCATTATCCGAGCCTCCAGCAACCCCGGCGATCTTGTGGCCGATTTTTTCTGTGGTTCAGGCACGACACCTGTCGTATCCCAACGTCTCGAGAGACGATGGATTGCGTGCGATCCATCACAGCAGGCTGTATATACAACATATCGTCGCCTCCTCCTGATGCCCGAAATTAGCGGATTCTCACATTGGGAGGATGGGGTGAGATCTTCCCCGGAGCTTTCTTTGGACTTGTCCATCGCTCATACGGACATGGAGGTGAACTTAGAAGTCCATCTCCCCGATGAAGCTCAAGAACAGCTGGTTCTGATTGATGTGGATTGGGATTATGATGCGAAAACATTCAAGAGCTGTGCGCATATAGCCCTGCCCTGGAGAGAGAAGGAATTCAGCAAGTCGTTTCACCATACCTATGCCAAACGGGGAACATACTCAATACGGGCTCGAGTAGTCGACGCCGCAAGCAGAACTGGGGAAGCCAGCACCCAGATCAAGTTGTAATTTGGAGATGCTCAGATAGGGGCGGTTGTATCATCCGAAATTGATTTACCCAAAACCCGGATCCCAGCTAAGAGAAATGCGAATGAGCTTGAGGTCCAATATCCCAATTCCATTGGGACGATTTGATAATCGACCCAGAATCGCACATAAGGATTTTAAACAAAAAGCGCGCCTTTGCGCACGTCAGGAATTACGAATTAGGGTTTCCCTAATCTATGGAATGTCGAGTCGATAACCCATACCTCGGATCGTCTTAAGGAGCTGAGGATCCGATGGATCCGGTTCGATCGCATGCCTCAGCCAACTCATGTGCACATCAAGTGTTCGAGTATCCCCCGTGTAATCTGTATGCCAGACCTTCCGAATAAGTTTCTTGCGTGTCATCAAGCGACCTGGATTCTGCATGAAAAGCTCTATTAGTTTCGCCAATTTTGGGGTCAGGCGGGTTTCTTTTTTATAACATCGAACCTTAAGCTGTGAGAGATTTAGGCTGATCGGCCCCGCCTCCAGCGTGAAGTTATCATCTCCAGGCAGTAAACATTCGACGCGGTTTAGAAGCTTGCGAGGTGTAAAGGGATGAACAAGGGTCAGGCTTGCTCCACTTCCGGGATCAGGTCGAGTTCCTTCCGGTGAGACAAGAATGATCGGCACACCGTCGAGGGTTGAGCGGGTTTTTCGGCACATCCTCGCGCCACTCGTCTTCATCGAAGCTGCATCCAGGACAACGATGTCGGGAGGAGTTTTTTTTGCATCACTGAGAGCATTTCGCAGATTATTATAAACAGAGACAGAGTACCCTTTACGATTAAACGCTGGCGCGAACGACGGTGCGTTCGCGCGATTGCTTTCAAGTAGCAATACATTCGCAGTTGTCATTTAGAGTTTCCCGGGGTCCTCAGCCAATCCATCGGAGAATGTAAACCCCAATGGATTTCCATTATACCGTCTTTCGAGCGCCTCGCAACCGGGACCTTCGGACCAAAACTACGAAATTTATTTAAGTTTCATCACCGGCTAATAGACTTCGTTTTCAGGTACCGGAGAGAAGATTCTGCTGATCTCGGATGGATCAGATGAGCTTGGATCTTGGGAATCTTTGACTGGATCGGATTCGACTCGGTCCTCCTCCTTCCTTCTTGCTTCGTCCACCACCAAATCCTCGGAAGGGCACTTCACTTATGAGATTAGCACGCTCGATGGCATAGCCTACCGGTCCGGACCACAAAGCGAGCGGAGCGGTGATTTCCCTTATACGCGAGGACCAGTCTTGCGATCCTTTCCAAACGCTCGTGAGGACATCTCTCTTAATCGCATCCGCCGCTTTGAGTATTTCTCCCTCGCGTGAGGACGATCTGCCTTCGGCGCCCAACAACCACATCGGGCTGTCCGCCGGGTTACAGAAGTACTCGAGGTGAGCCCACTCCTCAACATCCTGTGCGCCGACATACTCCCCGGCGGCCTCCATGACTTTCGCTGCCCCAAACAATGCCGAACCATAGGCATAGCCGCTTCCTACAAACACACACTGGGGATAGTGTACCTTCCGGGCATATGCCTGACCTATCTCGATCTGCTGGGGTATCCATTCTTCCAACACATCCGGACATGCCCCGATCGCTGGAACGACGGATTCATCAAACTCTCGATCGGCCAACACCCCAACCACACTCAACCCCAACAGATAGGATGATAGATAGCTAATCAAACCAGGTCCTTCCGGGTATGGAGGGACGACAAGTGAAAGCGTGGCATCAGCCGTTCGAGATAACGTGCTCTGGGGGTTCAGAGTGATCGCGAGAGTTTGCAGGTGTAGCGATTTTGCGATCTCAACCGCTTCGATCGTACGTGCAACTTCACCCGATGACGAGATTCCAATCAGCAGATCTTCAGCGCCTGAGGTTGAAATATCAGGTAACACATACCTCGACATCGACATGGCCGGTGCTGATCGGGCGGAAACACCTGCCCACTGCATGAATGCCAGTTCGAGGCTGATGGCTGCGTGGTGGGAATCGCCCGAACCGCAGAGGTAAACATTTTTGATTCTTCGCCCCGCGCCAAGGACAGTGCGAGCATGCTCTATAGAAGTTGGCCACGCTTCCCGGATGAAATCTGGGACCATTCCCGACTGGATACTAAGCGATTCGTCCACACATCCCTCCGGTATAATCGTGTCACATGAAGAAGTCACGCTCTGAATTCGCATTCTTGGGGGGTATGCGAGAGGACTATTGTATCACCCATGATGATATCGCCATCCGCGGCGTCATTGGTGGAAACGCGGTTTACTCAGCTGTTGGGGCGAGGATCTGGGTATCGCCCGTAAGCTTGCTGAGCCGAGTAGGAATAAATTATCCACAGAAGTGGATCGATGAACTCCAACAGGAAGGTATCATCACCACCGATGTAAAAATCCTGGATGATCCCCAGAATACTTGCACTTTTTACGCCTACCTATCCCCTGAAGAACGCGTCGACACCAACCCTACAAGTCATTTTCGTCGCGTGAACCAACCCATACCAAAAACCCTCATCGACTACCAATCTTCCACGGACGGTCAGGAGAGTCGCGAGATATTTGGACCCCTCGCACTTCGTCCATCAGATCTCCCACGAACCATGGGCAATGCTATCGCAGTTCATCTCGCACCTGCAGACTATTTATCCCACGCAACGATCCCCCAGATGTTGCAAGAATCCGGGGTTAAAATCATGACACTCGATCCATCCATCCGCTACATGGATCCCTCTTTTCGTTGGGATTTGCCCACAATCGTGCACGGACTGGACGCCTTTCTACCAAGTGATCAGGAAGCACGCTCGTACTTCACTGAATACAAAATGGATGTGTGGGAAATGGCAGAAGCGTTTGGGGATATGGGCGCCAGGTTCGTCATCATCAAGCGAGGACCTGGGGGACAATGCCTCTGGGATAAGAACGCAAAACAGCGATGGCAAATTCCGGCCTATGCAGCACAGGTGCGTGATGTCACTGGAGCAGGCGATTCATTCTGTGGAGGTTTTATCGTTGGGTTGTCTCAAACTGGTGATCCAGTTGAATCCGCATTGATGGGAAGCGTCTCCGCTTCCTTAACCATCGAGGGATCAGGAGCGTTATATGCCCTTGGTGCAGCACCAGGGTTGAAGGAAGCAAGACTGGAGTATCTCAGGGGAGGCGTGAAGAGAATATAACCATGGACTTAGAACACTTACTCAAGACAACTCTGGAAATCCAGGCCATTCCTGCCCCAACATTTAAGGAGGAACTTCGGGCGGAATACGTGCGAGCAGCATTTGATGAAATCGGCTTGCAAGAAATCTCCGTAGATACAGTTGGAAACGTCTATGGCAAGATTAAGGGAGGAGATGGTCGTCCCCTCATCCTGACAGCACATATGGATAGTGTGTTCCCGATCGAAACTTCACTAGAGGTCACCCATGGGGACAACCAAATCATTGGGGCTGGTATAGGCGATAACGCCGTTGCGCTCGGTGCGCTCCTCGAACTTCCAAATGATCTTCAGATCAATGAGCTCCAATCTGATGTTTGGTTCGTTGGGACGGTTGGCGAAGAAGGTCTTGGCAACCTCCAAGGAATAAAGGACGTTGTCAAACGGTTCGGGGAAGAGGTATCGGGCTACATTGTAATTGAAGGGATGGCACTGGGTTACATATATCACCGTGGTTTGCCGATCAGCCGTTTCAGAATTGAAGCAAACACCGTGGGTGGTCATTCCTGGATCCATGCCGGCAGACCATCCGCAGTGCATGCTTTGATAGGACTCTCTTCGGACTTGATAGATCTCGATTTACCTCAATCGCCGAAGACAACGTTGAATATTGGACGCATCCAGGGCGGCACAAGCATTAATACGATTGCCAGCCACGCGGATATTGAAATTGATATTCGCTCTGAGTCTGCAGAAGAGATCGGAGCCATCGAAACTCAAATCCTCGATATCACCACAGGAATGAATACCGATGAGGTCACCATCGAAATGACAAATATCGGTACAAGACCTGCTGGAGCAATTAGCGAGAAACACCCCTTGGTGCTCGCCGCATTAGATTCTTATAAGGCAATCGGAAAAGAAATCTGTATCCTGGAGGCAGGATCAACGGATGCCAGCTACCCGCTCAGCCTGGGATTGCCCGCAATTTGTGTTGGTATCACCAAAGGGGGTGGTGCCCACAGTTTGAACGAGTACATAGAAATTTCTCCCATCGAGAGGGGGTACGCGGCACTGCTTGATCTGATCGAACGTTTCACAGATTAGTATTACTAAGGGGATCCGAAATCAATGAGCAGGCTTTTCCACTCACTCCTGCGATATATTGTCGGAACACTCAGAACGACAACTGAATGACCGGGGATCAGGCGAAAATTAAGATTCCGAGGTTGATACCGGCGTTGGGGTTCCACTTAAAATCATAAACTGAACCGAATTTTTCCAAGTTTTTCCAAAGAACAGGCGTATTTCATATGAGCCGGGTTGCCAGACTTCAACTTCACATTCAGTGTAGCCATACCCCCCTGTTCCCCCATCCCAGAGTTGAGTTTCAATACACACGACTTCGTCTCCCCGCAGCCAGAGCGCAGTCCATCGGACACCATCCTGTAAGTTTTCATACGTGAACGTACCATACAGCTTCGTTAAGGGAAGCTCGAATTCCTCACGCGTACCCAAGGGCTGATTAAATCCACCCAGAAGAAGAGCCACCTGGATTGGGCTAAAGATTGCCTCAGGATTCGGGGTTATTGATTCTCTCAGGAGAATTTCCACTTCCTCCGGAAGGGCAGGTGTGGGTGTTATCGTCGGTGTTGGTGATATTGTTGGTGTAGGTGTGATGCTCGCGGTTGCTGTGATACTGGGCAAAGGCGTTATCGTCGGGGTTAATGTTTGCGTCCTTGTAGGGGTGATCGATGGGGTTGGAGGAACGATCATATATGCGATGCGATTGCCCATGAAAATGGAACTAAGGCCAAGGATCCCCAGGATGACTCCCAATAGGATCCAGCGCCATCCCTGGGTCGTTCGTTCCCGTCGCAAGGTGAAATACGGGAGCTTGCGTGCAGATTGTATCTGGCTCCACCCGCCCAAAATAGCGAGAAGCATGCCTGAAAAAAGTACAATCGTGACCGTACTTACGGATTGATCAAGTGTCACGACGATGCCTCCGACCAGGAGATTTCCAAACGCACATCTTGAACAGGTTTAATATCAATTTTTATGATACCTGGTTCAATCATACCAGTACTTACACCTCGGCCGTTGACGGAGGCAGATCGAAGTTTTCCTGGCAATGACAGCCATGCGCTTCCATGAGTAGTTCTCCCGTAATCCAGGATTGCCCATATACTGCCTTTTGTAACCTCCCAGGTCTTAATACCCGAGCCCTGAGAGATATGAAGTGTGTCTCCCAACCATTGGGGTTCTTCCAATTTCGTACGGATCGAGAATAATCGAACACCATGAGGAGGGATCATTTGACGAAATGGCTGGGATGATTCCAGGGCATAGTAACGCGCATTCCAGAAATCCAATGCATGGTACTGCTCCGATGCGCAGAGGCCTATTGATCCTAAATCCAGGCTGATCTCACGCTTTTCATCATCCCAATTTAAAAGCGCTATAAGGGTCCAATCACCTGCGATCCCACGGAGACTGTGTCTAAGGACCATCGGAAGATCCGTCGAGTGTGAATACACAACATCTAACTCACCCTCGAGGGGTGGCAGCAGGGTTGAAAGCCAGGTCATTTTCTCCTGAGATAACGAGGGGAGAGGGTCGGACACTAAAATGGCGCCACCGGAGAAAGAAATTACGGTCGCGAGTGATTGTACTTCGTCCCGTGTAAGCCGTGTATCCTGCGTGCGGAGAAGTAAGCAATCCGGATCGTTGATCCACAATCTTCGATGCATAGGGGATCGGTAAAGCGTACTGATCATCGCGTTTCTAGCGCTGGGGAGGCTCTTTTCATTCTTTAGTAAGCTTGCCAGACCCCGGTACTCAGGATACCAGCTCGGCGAGACATCTGGTCCGATTCGCATGCTGTCGAAAATGCCAATCCCGGACCCCAACGGACAGCCACATCCAACGAGGTAAACATCCTCACCGACCTCGTCTCGAATCAATCTTAAGGCTTGATAGATGGATTGCGCGCGTGTAAGACCTGGATCGTAGCGCACTCCGGGAAGAGCTCCCGCATACAAATAATCCAATTTTAAATAATCAAAACCCCACTCCTGGACCGCAGTTCCTACGACATCCCTCACATAATCGAGCACTTCGGGATGCGTCACATCCAGAGCCCGTCCGTAGGTGTTCCATACCAAACCAGGATTAGCGGGAAGACGAAATCGATTTTTCAACACCCATCCTGGGTTTTTCTCCACTATTTTGGCGTTTGGTTTTGCGATAAACGGTGCTAACCACAACCCCGGTCGCATTCCTGCCTCACGGATCTGTGCACTCATCCAGGGCATCCCATGAGAAAATTGCGAATTAAGTTCCAACCAATCACCGACTTCAGATTGAAACCCATCATCAATTTGGATGATGTCCAAAGGCGCATCATCACGATGCTGTATGGCCCACTCGACGGTTTCCTCGATATCCTTTTCAGTGACACCCTGGAAGAGGTAATACCATGAACACCACCCCACCGGCACCCTACTCGTCGTCCTTGCATTGTTGATCAGTCCTACAAGATCGAAATAATCACGAAGAGCTAGACTATGGTCTGTGTCGAAATATCCCACGTAAGCCCAATCGGTAGTAAATGTGTGCCCGGGCTTCAATCGAATATTGTCCAGGTTTGTTTCTAGACTGATCCCGAGCCCGTTTCCTTTAAATACGATGTCGACATGACCAAACGACTGACGTTGAGAAAGATAACCAACCAGCAGCCCTTCATCACAGGTGCTGTGAAAGAGGACGCCATACATGTCGGAAACGAAGTGACCCTCCGTCCGAGAGGTCTGCGATCCAGCGCTTTTTTGCATCGGCGAAGTCAGCGGTCCGAGTCGGGTGGCATCTTAAACGATCGCTTGAGGAGAAACACCCCGTCGGAGACCAACTATGCCAGCCATTCACATGCACACGAAGATCTTCAATCTCGCCTCGAACCCCCCTGATGTGTGAAATAGGAGTCTTATGTCCATCTCCCTCTCGGGAGCCGTGTGATTTCTTGTCGGAAAATAGTGGAATCCTGGTGGTTCCTGCAGACATAAGGAACGCCCGTTCGAGATGTACTGGGGCATGGCCTCGATTCTCTACTTTCATCCTCCATACGAGTGCTGGCATCTCATCTAATAAAGCAAATTCGATCGCAGCTTCAATACCATCAACCGTTGGACCGACCTTGGCAGTGATGCCATCCTTTAAGTCGAGTGGTCTTGGTAGTGCGATCCTAGAAGGTTTTCCCCGCATTGGCGCCAGCGCTACTCGACGGAGAGATCTCCCGACCCTGTACTGCAGTGCCATCACGGCATTCTCAATTGAATATCGCGAAGAAGAATTGAACCTGAGCGACCACGTACCATTTTCTTGATTTAACTCAAACACTGTTGAGGATGTCTCGAGATTATGTACTGATGCAGTCAAATCATTATTCTCCTGCACATCAAAGACGTCCCGCCATGGAAAGTTTCTGCGTCCTACCAGCAAACTCTTTATGTCTCATCTAAGATGATCAACCCAGAGATCGTAATTCGTGGAAGTGGACAAGCCCGTGTTTGTAGAAATAAGACGCATGACCACAGGTGGTTTTCTGACATACCTCATCGTGTATACTTTAGTCTAGGTAGAGATTGAGAGCAATGAGCGCACCGAGTGACTAGAATCAAATGAGCGATGTATATCCCATATCAATCGATGCATTGAAAGCGGGCGACCGAGAAGCATTCGCAACAATGGTCGACACATACTCGCCCTCGCTTTACCGCCTTGCGCTTCGGATGCTTGGGGATCCTAATGAAGCCGAGGATGTCCTTCAAGAGACGTTTATCAATGCCTACAAGGGTATGTCTCGTTTTGAGGGTCGCTCAAAACTTGGCACCTGGCTCTATCGCATCGCTTCAAACCAGGCTTTGATGCGTCTGAGAAAGCATCACCCTGACACGCTTTCCGTCGACGAGACTGTGGATGACGATGCAGGAGTAGCAGCACCCATTGAGCTAACAGACTGGTGCTGTTTGCCTGAAGCCGAATTCATGACTGGCGAAGCTCAAGCACAGCTCGATCTAGCGATTGAAAAGCTATCGCCCCCCCTCCGCTGGACGTTTGTACTACGAGATCTGCAGGCTCTCTCCACGCGCGAGACTTCAGAGATACTGGGAATATCTGAATCTGCAGTTAAGACACGTCTTTTGCGAGCTCGTTTGCAATTGAGGGAGCAATTGTCGGAGTACTATACTGAACGTCTCAAGGAGTTAGATCATAATGAACCATAGGGCCTGCTCCGAAATGCTCGGAGAGCTGAATGATTATATCGATGGCAGTGCGAGGGAACAGCTCTGTGCGGAGATCGAACAGCACATGCTCGAATGTCCTGATTGCCGAATATTCGTAGATACCATGAAGAAATCCATCCTATTATTCCAGCAGCAAGAATCTCAGATCGAACTCCCTGGACGAGTGAGAGAGCGTCTTTTCAAGAAACTCGATCTCGATGACATGCTCGGAACCCAGGATCCTAACGCTTAGCAATAGGTCTAATGCTCTGCATTCGGAATGCTTCGAGGGATAATTCACTTTCTCGATGTCAAAGAAAAAGCGAAATAAGGAAAAGAAAAGAAGGGCAGAACCTCGAGCTAATGTGAGATGCCCGGTATGTCGAATTGGTATTCTTAATTACAATGGCGCCCTCCATCTCGTCTGCTCGAATTGTGATTATGTCGCTGCTGGTGGTTGCACTTGATAGGTGCTCACGCTCCTGGAAGGAGTGTTACTGAAATCGTAGTTCACCCAAGAATCATCCATACCTGGACTTCCTTTATTCAAACGTCATCAGGACAACCACATCACTTGAGGAGCATCTCAATTAGCCTATGCGTAAAATCATGCCCTTCATCGTCATTGGAATTGGTCTCATCCTCATCTCGGTCTCAGCATCTGTGGTTCTGCTCGATCAACAAGGTTCCGAACTGACCTCCTCGGTTTCAGAACCCGATAATTGTGTTGTTCCTGAACCTGTTGAATTTCCTGCCCCGCAGCTCACGCTGATCGACATAGAAAACAACCCCGTAAGCCTTTCCGATCATCTCGGAACCGTCGCACTGATAAACGCCTGGGCAACCTGGTGCCCCCCGTGTAAGGCTGAGATGCCCGATCTCCAGGAGTATTTCGATCTACATGCCGATGATGGATTTGTCATTATCGGGGTCAATATAGGCGAGAGTGTGGATAGGGTTCTTGAATTTTCGGAAGCATTCGACATTTCCTTTCCCCTATGGCTCGATCAAAACGAAGAGACGCTTAGAGCGATGAACACAACAGCCATGCCCAGTTCTTATGTTATAGATAGATCAGGAACAGTCCGTTTGGCATGGTCTGGATTAACTTGTCTCTCCGCGTTGGAATCTGCCGTGACCCCGATCATCGAAGAATGAAAGTGAGGAGCTATACATGGAAGCGACCGTAATCTGGGAGAAGGGTCTCACGTTCACTGGTTCCGCAGGTGCTGAATTCAAGGTGCCCATGGGCGCGAGTGAAGATGTGGGTGGGGATGATGATGGATTTCGACCAATGCAGCTCATTGCAATTGGTCTTGCAGGTTGCACCGCCATGGATGTTATGTCGATCCTTACAAAAAAGCGTCAAAAGGTCGCTTCGTTCAAAGTTCGAGTGACCGCCAAGCAAGATTCTGAACATCCTCGTGTCTTCACACAATTAATTATCGAGTATCTCCTTACCGGTGAAAACATCGATGAAACCGCCGTCCAACGGGCAATTGAGTTATCCGAAACAAAGTACTGCCCTGCCCAGGCCATGTTTAATCAAATTGTCCCAATTGAATTGAGTTATCAAATAACGTAGGTTCTCCTCCAAATTTGAAATATGACCAAGTGGATTTG
Organism: Anaerolineales bacterium; assembly: GCA_041821665.1. Taxonomy (GTDB): domain Bacteria; phylum Chloroflexota; class Anaerolineae; order Anaerolineales; family E44-bin32; genus E44-bin32. The sequence goes on along the minus strand of JBGUDT010000010.1, from coordinate 29,611 downwards.
GGATAGCCCGAGGGTTGGTCCAAAGGGAGATCCTCTCCCCAGAAGAAAGAGGATCGATGTGAGGGAGGAACTTTCTTCATGTTATCGATAGTACGAACTTAAGAAGTTGGTCAGGTGGGTGCACTTGACCAACTTTTTTGAATCTGGCAATATGGAATAAGGAAATGGGTCAGGTGACTGAGAAGTAGGTGTAATGATATTGAATGCGATCTTCTATGAGGCTGAGTGTGTCATTCCCATCAAACACCTCGCCACCCTCACTCGTTGCTCTCCACATAAAGTGCCGTGACCTGCCGCTTCCCGTTTTTCCAACAATCTCGAAAGATCCCCCTGGCAGGACATCCTTTAATAATATCTGGTACCAATCCTGTACGGCTTGCCTCCCCACGACCGTACGCTCGCCGGTTACATGTGCGGCATTTTCTGCATACAAGCTAGAGATGAAAACAGGATCTTGCTGATTCATGCGGCCAATCAATCTCTCGGGCATGTCCGCAACAGGTGGCCCCGAATCCCAATCAAAATCCGCAACGGCATTCCACAAATCAAGAAACTTGTCGCGGGAGGCAAAATCCCAGCTCCATGCGTTAGCCCCAGGAAGACCCATCTCCTTGGCTTTGGCAAAGAAATCCGTAATCTCAGCAATTGTTGGTCGCCAATCGCCCCTGGCATACGCTGGCGCAGTTGGGATCACCGGACGTGCATGCTTGAGGGACATGTATTGCTCCACAGTTCGCTCGAGCTGCTGCACGGGATTGTGCGATTGCTCAAAATAGACCTGCGGCATACTGTAATCACACCTCTCAAGAAACTCATTATATGGAAACTCAGGATGTGTGCGCGGGAACCGATAAGTACTTAATGCAATAGGGATACGGGGAAGACCTGCCCTGATCTCCCGCATAAAAGTTGTCGCCGCACGATCTCGGCCCTTCTTCTTGTATTCGATCTCGGCATCGATGACATACCCATCCAGATCAAGCTCTCGCATACGTTGTATGGCCAGGTTGGCTTCATTGATCGGATTGTAGCCACGTACATAATGCCAACCCCAAACTTGAATTCCATATTCCTTCAGGGCCGTCGCTACCGGAGGAACGAGGTCTACATTGCGATTAAAGTCGAAGTTATAAGGCCAGGAAGCGCCGTCGGCGATCTTGATCATTACATGCGATAGCTTCGCCTCTTTCGCTCGTCTGGCAATCGTGGCTGGATCGCCGCCATTACAGAAGGGAATCTTCCAGATATAAAAGCCTTTCCCGTATAGCCCCATTCTCCTACTTCTCCTTCAATTCTGTTCTCGATCCGGGTTCAACCATCATAAGTTAATACCCCGGCATATCATTCTCTTACTCGTCAGGGAGTCGATCGGTCGTCTGATCAGCATCCGGGCGTCTCCGAGTTGGTCGCAATGCACCTGCGCGTCGAACTGCATCGGGACCGTACCGCTTTCTGATCGAATCTATCGCTTTGAGCAATCGTTCGTCCTCTTCCCAGGATTGATCGAAGAGATCCAACTGTCGTATTGGTGATTCTAAATTTGAGACTCCCACCCCCAACAAACGGACAGCTCGACCTGGTGTCCATTCTTTATGAAAGAGCTCCAACACTGTGTCGTATATTTCCTTATCCCGATCGGTCGATTGATGAAGCGTCGTCTGTCTTGTGATCGTCGTAAAATCAGGCCAGCGTATTTTCACTCTTACTGTGGTTCCCGCAATTTCCCCTTTTCTCAGCCGTCGACCTACCTGTTCACTCAAACGGAGCAGAGTTGTTTCCAACTGCTTCCGATCACGCACGTCCTGCGAGAAGGTCCGCTCGTTAGACAAGGATTTGGCTTCTCGCCCTTCGACAACCGGACGGTTATCCTGCCCCAGTGACCTTGATGCAAGATATAGGCCATGTTCCCCAAAAGTGTTTATGAGCCAATCCTCCGGCTGTTTGGCGAGATCTCCAATTGTAATGATTCCCTCGGACTGGAGCCTTTCACCTGTCTTTGGTCCGACACCCCAGAGCATCTCCACCGGGAGCGGTGCAAGGAAATCACTTTCCTGACCATTTGGCACCACAATGAGACCATTGGGCTTTCCAACCTCCGTAGCGATCTTCGCCACCAGCTTGTTGCTCGCAACACCCCACGAAGTTGGCAGGTCAAACTGATCCCGGATCTCCTTCTGCAACCCTCGAGCAACCTCTTCCCCGGGTAGAGGGTCATCACTTACATCAAGGAAGGCTTCGTCAATGGACAGCTGCTCGACAAGCGGAGCAGAATCTCGAAGCAAATCCATAATTGCCTCTGAGTACCTGCCATAATCACGGTGATGCCCCGCTACTATCTTCAGGTTCGGAGCCAGACGCAGCGCTTGTGCCGTTGGCATTGCGGATCGAATGCCGTATTGTCGAGCTCCGTAGGACGCCGACGAAACAACCCCTCTTCCTTCAGGAGAACCTCCTACCACAAATGCCCTCCCGCGCAGACTTGGATCGAGCAGTTCCTCGACCGAACAATAAAACGCATCAAGATCAACATGGAGAATTATCCGTGGCATATGGTTTAACTAGTTGTGTTCCGAACGAGGTACCCCGAACGTCATAGAAACATTTGACATCATCTCTCTGAAGTATACAATTCTCTAAATTGCATCAGAGGAGGAATTCCTGTGCGCACCTGTACACTCTGCCACGCAAAATCACCGGACACCGCCATCAAGTGTACGCAGTGCGGCTCCGAATTGTCCGTCCACTCATCGACAGCCGTCGCTCTCAAGGATCTCCGTGATAATCCCAGGGTAAGCAAGATCCGTGTCATCGTCGCCGAAGATGCTTGCCCGGCATGTCGAGAGATAGAACGCGAATATACAAAGGAAAATGCCCCAGATCTACCAACCCCGGGCTGCTCACACCCTTTGGGCTGCCGTTGTTTTTATGAGCCGAGGTTGGTAGAGATTTTCCCTTAGCCCACAAGCTAAACTCGTGACCTTTTTCTAATACTGCGCATCTAAGATGTGAGGACAGCCCGCTCGCTTCAGGGCGAATTTCATTTCACTTAGCTGGAATTGAGCGAAGATTTTCTTTGACGAAATCGATCGCGTCTTCTTTTGAATTCACCTCTTTCGAGACCTGTGCTTCCAACATGAGTTCAAGCAGCGATCCTATCTCCGGCCCGGATTCAATTCCCAACAGGGCCATCATTTCATCCCCTTTTAGAAACGGCTCCGGACTGATGCTGTCATGAGGGGTTTCAAAATAGGCTGAGAGGTAACTTGCCGCAGCTTCAAGTTGGACTGCCCAACTCCCCTGATCTGGCGGAGAAGCTTCTGCTCCAAGCACTCGAGCGAGGTAGAGCAATATACCTGCAACACCAGCCTCACCAGCCACTCGGTAATAACGATATATGTTTCTCGGGGTATCTGAAGGTGCCTTCTGACCATCCCCGAATTCGATCTGGGAAAGGAGGCATTTCCTTATCCATTCCACCTCCATGTTACTCAGACGGAGTGTCCTCGAGATTCTTTCTGCACGTTTCACATGTTGGATATGGAGGGCAATTTCTTGTTCAGTGAGAGATGAAAACCTTCGAATATCTCCTGGGAGCCCCGCCAATAGCGCTGCAAAGTAGAAGAGTTGAACGATCCTGTGGTCGTAACCCATGTAGCGATTGAGGTAACTCATGATGCTCGGGCGGAAACGACCCAGCTGTGTGATGGTAAGCCCGAGTGTGGCATTTGCTACAGCATCTGGATTCTTGTGATCGACGAGAATCGTCGTCAGGTCTACCGCCGCGCCAACCACACGTAAAGAGTTTGGAGCCATCGGAAGCGGTTCAAGATCACTCTCTACCTCCGGGCTTGAAAAAACTATTTGCGTGATCCCAAAATGATCTAATAACCGCAGGGCTCGATCAGGGCGTGGATCATTGAACATTTCGAACAGCTCATCTCTCTTACGCTCGGGGCTAACGCCAACTAATCCCGGGATACCTTCACGGACCAACTCCACGGTGTCAGGCATAATCTGGAATTCAAGTTGCGATGCTAATCTGACCGCACGGATCGTGCGAACGGGATCGTCCAATATCGAACTTTTCGAGCATACCCTCAACTTGGAATTGATGAGATCCTGGACTCCACCGCAAGGATCGAGTAAATCATCCGCAACAAGAACATCATATCCCATTGCGTTCACTGTGAAATCACGGCTCATCAGATCCGATTTGATATCAGCTCCCCGCAACCTGGCAAAGTCGTATGTGCGCAGATGGTGCCCATGCTCCTGCTCGATTACGCGCGCGGTCCCTCGGCTTTGGTCGAGAATGTAAAATCCTGCATTGAGGTCATCAGCAAATTTACGTGCCAGATCGACAGCATCGCCATCGACAGCGAAATCGAAATCGCTCACTTCCCGATCGAGGAAGCTATCACGAACAGCCCCGCCGACGAGCCACACTTTATCGCGCAGACCTGTGGTATTGATTGATCCAATCAATGACGGGAGAAATGAGGCCGAGAGGACCTTCATCGTAGAACCCTAGTCGGGTGGGATGTATTTATCCGGACGGACCACGCCAATAAATGGAAGATCGCGATAATACTCATCCAGATCGAGACCATATCCAAACACAAATTTATTTGGGATTGTAAATCCGGTGTAATGGATGGGAACATGTGTCTCGCGGCGCTCGGATTTGTCTAAAAGGGTGCAAACCCGCAAGCTTTTCGGTTTGCGTGTCTCGAGCAGCTGCAGGACCGAGGCAATGGTGTTGCCGCTGTCGATAATGTCCTCCACAAGCAGCAAGTCCATATCCTCAACGGACGTCTTTAAGTCCAGCGTGATTCGAACCTGACCACTAGATTGTCGTGCGCCAGCGCCATAAGACGAAACAGCCATAAAATCGATCGTATGAGGAACAGTAATCGCTCGCATAAGATCGGTCAGGAACATCACCCCACCACGCAAAATACAAGCAAGCATCAATTCTTTACCTTCGTAGTCGCGGCTGATCTCTTCCCCCAACTCTTTTATCCTGACCAGGAGCTCCTCTTCCGTGATGAGAACCTCCTGCAGAAACTCTGTGTAGTCTTGCATATCAGTCCTTTGGCACCTGATGATGCTCCCGACAGCGAGCCTCATACATCTCACTGGCACCCACGACAACCACAGGATCATTATAATGAGCGGGATCACCATTGATTAGCCGCTGCGTGCGTGAGGCCAGACTCCCACACACCATACAAATGGCATGAACTTTATCAACTCGCTCAGCCTTCGCCATCAATTCGGGCATCGGGCCAAAGGGTTCAGATCGGAAATCTTGATCCAGGCCTGCAACAATTACTCGTAACCCTCGATTTGCCAGGGCTTCAACTGATGCGCTTATCCCCATATCAAAAAATTGTGCTTCATCGATCGCAACCACTGTTGTATCTTCCTCAAACAGCTCCATGAGTTCGCTTGAATTCTTTATTGGTGTGGCATCGAATTCAGATCCTGCATGTGAGGCAACCTTCTTTTCACTGTTGCGCGTATCGATTGTGGGCTTGAATACCTGGACTTTTTGACGAGCAATCTTCGCTCTGCGCAAACGACGTATAAGTTCATCGGTTTTTCCACTGAACATGGACCCTGTGATAACCTCGATACTCCCGGTTGAATGTCGCATCTCTCCCTCATCATGTAGTAAAGAAAATGGGCAGGTGAGTTCTCACCTGCCCAGAGTTTACACTACGCTTGCTGGTTGGCAAGCTCTTATTAAACTTGGGGTTCGGCAGCAACTTCTGGCAGCTTGTAACCCCTTCGTTTTAATTCCCGCTTTAAGTCCGCCAGGCTCTTCCTCCCAAAACCATCCAATGCCAGCAGAGCTTCATCACCCTCAGCCATGAGATCCAAGGCCTGGCCAACATTTGTGATACCCGCTTTCTCGAGTGTACCCTCGACACGCTTACCTAATTCGAGATCAGCGATGAGTACATCAGGGGAGGTTTTATCGTCTTCGCGTGTTTGGACATCTTCCATGAAATCCTGACGTGCCTGCAGCTTCTTATAGAATCGATCCACCTGTCCTTCGGTATCCACAATCCTTTGCTCACCCGTATAAAACGGATGACAAGCAGAGCACACGTCAGTGTGGATGAGTTCGGCCGTAGATCCAGTGTTCCAGGAGTTTCCACACGCACAAACTACTTTTGCTTCCGGGAAATATGTCGGATGTATTTTTTCTTTCATGCTGCACCAATCACACCATTCTCATTTATCATCGGATGGATTATGGTTCATCCGAGACGTCCGAATTTTATTTTTCTTGGTCGGTCACTACGTTCACACGCTTACGATCTTTCCGAACATAGTCGAAAAAGATAAATCCGTCTGCGATCGCAAACAGTGTATCGTCCCGACCTTTCTTAACATTAATTCCAGGGTGAATTCGTGTTCCTCGCTGGCGCACAATAATATTGCCTGAGCGAACAAATTCGCCACCGAATTTCTTTACGCCCAGACGTTTTGAATGACTATCACGCCCGTTGCGACTTGATCCACCGCCCTTTTTATGTGCCATTGCAAACCTCGTCTCTCTTAATTCTCGCTCGAATCTTTCTTCGAGGTCGTGGTTTTCTTCGAGGAAGAAGTTGACTTGGAAGTTGTTGACTTGCTCTCTGGCGCCTTCTTCGTCGTACTCTTTGTGGATGTCGTACTCTTTTTTGTACCTGAACTAGCCTTCGCTGTCGTCGCTTCTGTGTCAGCAGAGGTTTTCTTTGCCGCAACTGTCTTCTTGGGTGCTGCCTTCGGCTTCTCTTCTGCTTTCGTGGTTTTCTTTGCAGGAGCCTTAAGGCTGATCGAATCTATCGTCACTTGAGTATAGTGCTGTCGGTGTCCTTGCTTCTTGCGATATCGCTCTTTGGGTATGTACTTGAAGACGATTATTTTCGGACCTTTTATCTGGTCGGTCACTTCCCCTTTTACAGCGGCACCCTTCACGTGGGGTTTACCCACTTGAACCTTCGTTCCATCAACTGTGAGCAGGACTTCCTTAAACTCGACCTTGCTTCCGACCTCCATAGGTAGGCGATCGATATTGATAGTCTCGCCTTCTCTGGTGATGTACTGCTTTCCCCCAGAACTAATCACTGCGTACTTCATTTTCAATTCTCCAGCTTCTCTTTACCGATCTGCCTGCGGAGTGAGAATACGCCGCCGGGTGTCGGGAAAGTTGGGGATACATACGCCCGCCCCAGCTCCGAAGCTCTGGGGCAGGCGACGGGATTATAACCATCACCCGGTGTACTGTCAACATGGTCCGGGTTGCAGCGCTTAATCTGCTGCTACAGATTCCGGTTCAGGGACCGGGACCTCCACCTCAGGCAATTCTTCAGCTTCAAGAACACCATCGATACGTTCATCATGCAGGGCTACTTCCGTGCCTGGAAAACCTGTCCCAGCAGGAATGAGCTTGCCAATGATCACGTTCTCCTTAAGGCCTCGCAAGTAGTCCACCTTGCCTTCGATCGCTGCTTTTGCCAGGACTTTTATGGTGTGCTGGAACGAGGAAGCCGACAGGAACGACTCCGTACTGAGCGACGCTTTTGTGACACCAAGAAGCACCTGCATCGCATTAGCTGGTGCCTTTCCCTCTTCCAGCATCTGTTCATTCATTCGCTGTAAGTACCTGCGATCGACCAGGTCTCCTGGTAAGAGCTCAGTGTCGCCCGCTTGCGTGATTTGAACCTTCGATAGCATCTTTCGAATAATAACCTCGAAATGCTTATCATTGATGTTCTGACCCTGCGAACGATAAACTTTTTGAACCTCAGACATAAGATACAGCTCACATGCTTCCCGACCCAGGACTCGCAAGATGCGATGTGGGTTGAGCGAACCTTCCGTAATCTGGTGTCCGGCTTCAATTTTGTCCCCTTCTTGCACGAGCAGGCGCGCGCTTGGTGGAATTTCATACTCCACCACTTCCGAGTGATCGTAAGAGACTGTGACTTTCCGGTTCTTAATCAGCACCCGTCCGCCATGTGTGGCTTCGATCGTGGAATCACCGCGTTGGGCGATGAGCACTCCGGTCTCAATTTCGTCACCACTTTCAATTTTTAGTGACCAGTTGCCCGGGACTGTGTATTCATCTTTGATCAATTCGCTGTTTTGAACATCGATGACTCTCGGTCCATCCGGGATTTCCGGCATGTGAATGTGAACCGTGCCAGATATCTCCGAGATCACAGCTTCACCCTTCGGTTTCTTGCGTGCTTCAAAGAGTTCTTCCACACGTGGCAAACCAGTCGTGATATCGCTTCCAGTAGCAACACCACCCGTGTGGAACGTTCGCAAGGTTAACTGAGTGCCTGGTTCACCGATCGACTGTGCGGCGACGATGCCAACTGCAGCACCAAGTTCAACAACATTTCCCCTTCCAAGATCCAGACCGAAGCACTTCTGACACATGCCAAACTGCAGTTCGCAGGTGAGAGGTGACTTGATGTAAATCTCTTCAACGGCTGAATCTTCGATGAGCTGGGCTTTGTCAGAAGTAATTAGTTCGCCAGCCTTAAGCAGGACTTCTCCTGTATCCAAGTCGGCGATCTTCGTGATCACATTGCGTCCAATGATGCGCGCTGAGAAATCTTGTCCAGCGACATCATCCGATCTCCGTATCACGATCCCTTGCTCTGTCCCGCAATCCTCAGCATTGATAATGACATCCTGAGCGACATCCACGAGCCTGCGCGTGAGATAACCAGCGTCCGCTGTTCTCAAGGCTGTGTCCGTTAGTCCTTTGCGAGCACCATGGGTCGAGATGAAATATTCCAGCGTCGTTAGCCCATCTCGGAAACTCGATCGGATCGGCAGAGGGATAATGCGACCAGCAGGATCTGCCATCAATCCACGCATCCCTGCCAACTGAGAAATCGGTTGGAATCCACCTTTTGTAGCGCCAGAAATTGCCATCGTGCTTAAGTTACCAGTCGGATCCATTGAAGCCTTGACCGCATCGGCAACATTTTGGGTGGTCGTCTGCCAGAGATCGATGATGCGTTCCGTTTGTTCCTGTTCGGTGAGCAAACCTCGACGGTAGTCGTTTCGTACGATCTCAGTTTTTTCGAGCGTTTCAGAGATAATCTCCCCCTTCTCCGATGGAACCGAGATGTCTGAAACCGCTATTGTCGTCCCGGACTTCGTGGCGTAAAGGAAGCCAATATCCTTGATCGCGTCAACGACGTCCGGCGTGCCGTCTTCACGGAGCAACGCGTAAATCTCGCCGACGAGATTCTGGATGCTCCCCTTATCGAGCACACGATTCACGAACTGCATCTCTTCTGGAAGGACGCGGTTAAAAAGGACCCGTCCTACGGTGGTATCGATCATCCGCTTTTCTGGAGCATCGAGTCGCACATCGTTTTCGTCATACCATGTCATTGTATATATCTTGATGGGGGCATGAATGGTGACGTAGCTAAGAGCGTAGGCCATCTCAACTTCATCAATATCTGAGAAAGCCATCCCCGCGCCCTTATGTTCCCTGGCCTCATCCAGCATCGTGAGGTAATAAACACCGAGGACCATATCCTTCGTGGGTCCTACAACAGGTGCCCCATCGGCTGGCTTCAACAAGTTCACACTCGACAGCATGAGAGTCCGAGCTTCTTCAACGGCTTTATGGGATAGAGGCAAATGCACCGACATCTGATCACCGTCGAAGTCTGCGTTGAAAGCTGCACACACCAGAGGATGAAGCTGAATAGCTTTACCCTCTACGAGTACGGGTTCGAAAGCCTGAATGCCTAAACGGTGCAAGGTTGGTGCACGGTTGAGCATGACGGGTCGATCTTTGATTACTTCTTCAAGAACTTCCCAGACCTCAGGTCTCCCACGCTCGATGATGCGCTTTGCGCCTTTTACATTCGCAGCGTAGTTGTACGTCACCAATTTCGAAATCACGAACGGTCGATAGAGCTCCAATGCCATGGTCTTTGGAAGACCACATTGGGATAGTTTCAGGTGCGGTCCGATCACGATAACCGAGCGTCCAGAATAATCTACCCGTTTCCCGAGCAGATTTCTCCGGAACCGCCCCTTCTTTCCTTTAAGCATGTCGCTGAGCGATTTGAGTTCTCGGCGTCCACGTCGAGAAAGCGCCTTACCTCGCTGCGAGTTATCGATTAAGGAGTCAACTGCTTCCTGTAACATTCGTTTTTCGTTTCGAACGATGACGTCTGGGGCACCGAGCTCGACGAGTCGCTTCAAACGATTATTACGATTGATAACTCGTCGATAAAGGTCGTTCAAATCAGAAGTTGCAAAACGACCACCATCCAGCTGGACCATCGGTCGGAGATCAGGTGGGATGACGGGCAACATCGTCATCACCATCCATTCGGGCATATTTTCAGACCGGCGAAATGCTTCCACGACCTTTAACCTCTTTGTCGCCTTTTTCTTTCGCTGTTTGCTCCTGGTTGTGCGCACCTCGATCCAAAGTTCTTCCGCCAGTTCATCAAGGTCGAGCTGTTTCAGGATGTCGAAAAACGCCTCGGCACCCATATCGGCGCGAAAAACCTGGCCATATTTGGACTTTAGTTCTCGGTAGCGGGTTTCTCCAAGAAAAATCATCTGCTCAATGGCGATCAACTCATCCCTGTCAGTTTCCTGCTCTACCTTCAAGGCAACACGATCTTCATCGATAATGTCTTCGACTTGTGAGAGTGCCATGTCAGCTTCGGCTTTAACTTCCTCGACATCTAGCTTGAGCTGTTCCAATTCACTATTGCGTTGTTCCTTTAATTCAGCCTCGATCTCGTCCAGCTTGGATTTAACCGCTTTCTGGACTTTCTTTATTTGATCCTTGCTGATCGTATCGCCCTTCTCAGCGATCAGTGTATCCGTAGCTTTGAACTCAATCGGCGCTCTTATCGTCTTGCCTTCTTTTTCAGTGAGAGAATTTTCGAGGCGCTGACCCTCGCGGATCACAGGAGCGATTTTTTCAGCAACCTGTTCATCATAGGATGCCTTGATATCCTTCTTCCGTTGATTAAGTTCATCAATGGCTTCTTTCCGCTGAGTCTTAATCTCAGCGATTCGCCCACTGATCGCATCCTTATCTTCCGTCTCAAGGCGAGAAATCTCATCCTCGATACGAGTTAATGCTTTTTGTCGAGCATCTTCATCCACATACGTAACCACGTATTGAGCAAAATACAACACACGATCGAGATTCCTGCGAGAAATATCAAGTAGCAACCCTAGAAAGGATGGGACGCGACGGGTATACCAAACATGAGCAACCGGGGCTGCGAGGGAAATATGACCCATACGTTCACGTCGTACAGATGAACGGGTCACTTCTACACCGCATTTCTCGCAGGTGATGCCCTTGAAGCGGATGTTCTTATATTTGCCGCAATAGCACTGCCAATCTTTGGTGGGACCAAAGATTGCTTCGCAGAAAAGGCCATCCTTCTCTGGTCGCAGCCTGCGGTAATTGATCGTTTCAGGTTTTAATACTTCACCATGCGACCATCCTCGAATGATCTCTGGTGACGCCAAACTAATACGGAGCGCTCTAAATCCTTTGGATTCCACCCAATTCCCTCCGCAGCGGAGTACGCTGTATGAACTTATCGAGCTTTCCTATTGGAACATTCGTGCTAGTCTATAGACACACTAAAACAAGCGCATGAGGGAATCCGTTTTCCTCAAGCGCTTTCTCGCGCCGACACCATGGATTTTATAAAACCTTTTGTAATTATATGAATAAGATAGATTCTGTCAAGGTATTGATGCTGGTCCTGGGGAAACAGAGAGCTCTAATATCGAGTTTTTTAGCGTGAACGTACGCCTCCCTCCCTTCTCACCTGGGTAGTGTACCTGTCCACGGCTCTGGAAACAAGGTCAAGGCACGATCAGCAGCCTTCACGATGTGTGGATCTTGATCAAACTTCATGCTACGTATCGTGGTTTGCGCCTCTGGTGTATGCCATTCCACCAATCGAAGAAGAGCTACCATACGTGAGCGCCCATTATCCGTCTCAACAGGTCCGCTTGGTTCCTCAATATACCCCGTTCGGGGGTTTTCGACGATCTCGATCAATACAGGAACTGCAGCCAGGCTCGTTAGCTTGGCGAGCTTCTGAACTGCATCATGAGCCATCCCGAGATCGGCCACACGCATCGCTCTGAACCGCAAAAGCTGGATTGCAGTGAGCGTAGCTACTTCCCTGACAAGTGGATCGGGATCATCGAGCGATTCGGTAAGCTTCTCGAGCGCATCATCATCCATCGCCATACCCGGGCGATTTGCAAAAGACACCGCTTCCCGCTGACGAACCCCGGAGTCTGAAAGGCGAAGATCATACTCCGTGCGGGCGCGCTCCAACAGTCGACCTGCTGGTGTCTGTTCTATCTCGATGACTTCTTCTTCCATGAGGGGGCGTTCTTCTGGTGGTAGGTCGAGAAGGTGCAATGAGTTTTTTGCGGCGATCTGAACCCGTTCATCGTCGACATTGAGCAATTCGGTAAGAAACGAGCTCATACTACCAACCCCGCTCTGCTGCATGACTCTACGAGATAAGGTTCGCCAATAATTTATCTCTTCGGCGATCTCACCTTGACGAGCGCGCAGTTCTTTCTGCTTCTCGCGAAGGTCACCCTTTTCTTCGTCTTCCGCCTCGATGATTTTGCCGCTGAGATCTTTGAGCTCGTCACTCAGCTCGATGAACTCGCGCTGAACCATGTTTGCCTTTAAATCGAGCGCGTCCTGAACTTGGCGTAAACCAATACCTATCGCCACAACCTTGCTCCCTGTTCATCTACATTAGACACAAGCATAGTAATGATAGCAAGAAATGAATGAATGTGCGTCCTGTGTAGATCCTGTGGCCAGGTATTTGTGTCGGGTTCGATTATCAATTTGCGCCGGCTCGTAAAATCTATTTGCCAGTATAGATAAGGTCCCTCCTTGCGTCAACACTTAGTCCTGGACGGTGTACGACAAAACCACACGCCGGCTGCCAGGTTGACCTACGTCTTTTCGACGAAAGGTTGACCTCCTTGGATTTGGCTTTTAGAATGAGGTTTGAATGTTTTAATACATACACCAGAGGAGAGAGAAATGGCCAGAATTATTGACATCGAGGGTATCGGCCCGAAATATGCCACTAAACTTCAAGAACTCGGCATCCGATCCACAGAGCGCCTACTTGCGTTGGCTGCAAATAAGAGAGGGCGTCAGGACATCGCCGAAGAAACCGGGATTTCTGAAAAACTGATCCTTGAGTGGGTCAACTTAGCCGACCTCATGCGTATTAAGGGTATTGGTGAGGAATATAGTGATCTACTTGAGGAAACAGGCGTCGATACGGTCAAAGAGTTGCGAAATCGGGTACCCGAGAATCTTTACAAGGCCATGGTAGACACGAATGAGGAGAAGAGACTGGTGAGACGCCTGCCGAGCGAACAACAGGTAAAGTCTTGGATTTCCCAGGGAAAGAAACTAAAGCCCGTAATCACATATTAGCCATTTACGATTTGCTTTGAACAACGTGGCCGTGCACACGGTCACAAACTTTTTAACCAAGCAGAACATGGATACCCGGGGAGAATAGATAATTTTTATGATGACAAGGTTGCAGTTCCAATCAGACACTGGAACAAGGATACCTGCGGTCACGGAATCCGAGATGAGAGAAGTGGATCGTCTGGCAGTGGAGGTTTTCAATCTCGGCATTCTTCAAATGATGGAGAATGCAGGAAGAAATCTGTCTATCACAGCGAAAGAGATGCTCAACAAGAACGAAGACAGGGTCGTTGTGCTCGCAGGATCTGGTGGAAACGGAGGAGGGGGTATTTGCTGTGTTCGGCATTTGCTAAACCATGGTCTTACGCCTTCTTTGATCCTTTCGAAGAGCGCAGAGGAATATCGTGGCGCCGCAGATCATCAACTATCCATCCTTCAGGCTGCCGGATACCACCCCACATCGGACGATGTGGATCGAACCATCATGGAAGCTGATTTGATCATCGATTCCTTGCTTGGATACAGCCTCAAGGATGCCCCTCACGGGCTCACCCAGGAATTGATCGATCTAGCCAATCAAAGCAAATCCAGGATCCTTAGCCTGGATTTACCTTCGGGCATCGATGCAACCACGGGGGAATCGCCTGGTACTGGAATTCAACCGACCAGAACCCTCACACTTGCGCTACCCAAGACGGGGTTATGCTCAATTGAGGGAGATATTCTATGCGCTGACATAGGAATCCCTCTTCAGGTCTACACCTCGATGGGGATCAATATCGAACCCTTCTTCAAAGGTCGCTACCGAATCCCGATTCGCCCCGCCGTCAACGTCGAATAGCCGTACGTTCGTCATTGCCAGAGATCAATAATCCATCCCACTCCCGGGAAACGAGAGGAATCAGCCCGATCTAATCAAGAGCGGGGGATCTACTGCCCAAGAATCTCATTTAAAATGAGTTCTGTTTCCTGTTTCTAGTGCTTCCTGTATAATCCGTGCGTGCCCAATCAAGATAACAAAGTTTTGATGCCTTCCAAGATGGAAGAAGATTTCCAGGAACCCTCTTTACGCCCCCGTCGGCTGGCTGAGATGATCGGACAGGACAAAGTCAGGGAGAATGTCCACATACTTATACAGGCGGCCCGGGAACGCGAGGAAGCATTGGATCATGTGCTCTTTTACGGTCCGCCTGGTTTGGGCAAAACGACCTTCGCACATATTTTATGCAACGAGATGGAGGTCAATATAAAAGTAACGTCCGGTCCTGCAATCGAACGTGCCGGCGATCTCGCAGCCATTCTGACAAATCTTGAAACGGGGGACATTCTCTTTATCGACGAAATCCACCGCTTGGGTCGAGCCGTCGAGGAAATCCTTTACCCGGCGATGGAAGATTACGCGCTTGATCTGACGATTGGTAAAGGACCAAGCGCCAGATCGCTTCGCTTACAACTCCCTCACTTCACCACAATAGGAGCAACAACACGCCTGGCCCTCTTGACAGCCCCCTTGCGGGCGCGGTTTGGCGCTATCTACCGGTTGGATTTTTACGATGAGAGCGCAATGCAGAAGATTGTGGCACGGGCAGCGGATGTGCTCAACATCGACTGTGATGATGAGGGTCGTAAAGAGATTGCTTGCCGAGCACGGGGAACTCCCCGCGTCGCGCTGCGGCTTCTTCGTCGAGTGAGAGATTATGCTCAAGTACGGGCGGATGGAATCATTACACAACAAGTTGCCAAGAAAGCATTACGCCTTTTAGAAATCGATGAGCTCGGGCTCGATGATATTGACCGTCAGGTCCTGACGACAATAACTGAAAAATATAACGGCGGACCTGTAGGTTTGCAGACCATCGCTGCATCGATCAGCGAGGAGCCCGATACGATCATGGATGTCGTTGAACCCTACCTGATACAACTGGGAATGATCGATCGGACACCTCAAGGGCGTGTGGCCACGACGAGGGCTTACACGCACCTCGGTCTCACACCGCCCGCATCGGCGCAGCAAACTCTACCTGAGCTGTAATTATGGCTGATATCCCAAGCTTTGCCCGCTGGATCATCATCGCCGGGATTGTCCTCATCATAGTCGGCGTGCTCATTGCAGTCGCGTCAAGAGTCGGAATTCCCCTGGGCAGACTTCCTGGCGATATCTTCGTTCAAAGCAAAAGTGCTTCATGTTTTATGCCAATTGCCAGCATGCTGGTATTGAGCCTGCTGCTCACCATCATCCTCAATATCCTCATTCGCTTCTTCAACCGTTAGCCTGTGCTTACCTCAGATTTTAATTACGAGCTTCCACAAGAAAGAATTGCCCAGCGACCAGCATCGCCGCGTGATTCTTCAAAATTACTGGTTCTCGACCGGACAACTGGCGAGATCCGTCATCATGTCTTCCATGAGATCACAAAATTTCTGGGACAGAATGATGTCCTTGTCTTGAATGAGACCAAGGTCATTCCTGCTCGAATTCACGGATGGAAAAAAGATACCGGCGGGAAGATTGAGATCCTCTTGATTCGCAGAATAAGTTCTTCTGAATGGGAGTGCATCGTCGGTGGGAAAGGACTCAGACCGGGTGTGAAACTCGCTTTCCCCGGAGATCTGCAGGGAGAAGTCCTTACAGACCTGGGTGAGACGAGGCGAATGGTTAAATTCTCACATCCCATCTCACCTCGTTTAGATGAGATAGGAGAGATGCCGCTCCCGCCCTACATCCACGAACCGTTGAGGGATATGGAAGAGTACCAGACCATTTACGCCCTATATCCGGGTTCCGTAGCCGCACCCACAGCTGGCCTTCATTTCACCACCGAACTGCTTCTCGAGCTGAGAAAAGCTGGCGTCACACTTCTTTATGTTACGCTTCACATCGGGCTTGACACATTTGTACCTATACGGACTGATGATCCGAGCGATCATGCCATTCATTCGGAGTGGTGTCAGGTTTCTGCAAGTGTGGCTAACGCCATCAACACTGCGCGCGAGAAAGGTAAGAGGATCGTCGGCGTGGGAACTACGACCGTGCGGGCGCTCGAATCCGCCTCATCCGGAGCACACGTAGACCCCTTTGAGGGTCCCACCAACCTCTACATCCTGCCAGGGTATCGATTCAAAACCGTCGATGCGATGATCACGAATTTTCACCTGCCTCGCAGCTCACTACTCATGATGGTTTCTGCATTCGCAGGTCGAAATCTGATTCTGGATACTTACAAGATAGCTGTTGAGAAGGATTACCGCTTCTACTCCTTTGGAGATGTCATGCTCATCGAATGATTGACCGCAAACCTTTTTTATGCAATACTCCTGCTTGCACACTTGAAAGTGTGCCTCCTCCATCGCTATCCCACGAAAGGAGGAGGTGATGCCAATGAGTACGAATGAATATGCTGAACGTGCTGCGGCGTCCCTCCTCCGAATAGGATAAGGACGCCGCAGCGCACTTGAGAGCCGTCTTCTTGACGGCTCTCATCCTTTAACCATCAGTCCGACAATATTGAGAATGTGAGCGACGGGTTTAGCTAATGTCAGGATCGTCACGAAGTGCGGTCCCGACGCGAATGGAAGAGTTGGAGATTGATTGGAGAAGGTTATTGTGTCTTACATTCGGTAGAGACGTAGCATGCTACGTCTCTACGGTTTTATGATCAACCCGTATGGGCGCCATTTGCGGAAAGATCATGGTCCTTAGCCATGTGTAGGGACAAACCCGTGTGTCCGCCCCCGAGGAAGATGGAGAGCAAACATTGGAGGAGACAAAGACAGCGTCTGATCATACGACATTGAGGTTAAAACACAATAAATTCGAGAAAGTAGCCCATGCCTGAAAAAATCGCGACCGCGCTCAAACCTACGGCGAAGAACGTAACGATCCCCCAGCGACGAGGCATCTGTGCACAAAACCCGCCGAGGACGCTATAGAAAAACAGCATGACCACCCAGCCAAGAGGTGCGGGTGCATCATGATTTAGGGTCCAGACTATGCCTCGAGAGGTCGAACGGAGAAAATAAGATTCCCACTGCGGAAGACAAACATCGTAATTATTGGCCGCAAGGCGTATGCGATGATTCTCGCGATGGCATTTTTCCTCTCGGGAGATGGCGATTTCAACCACGCCTGCAAGGACTAGAAAAATAGATGCACCAAGAATAGCGCCCAGAAGGAATTGTCTAAGTTCTTTGCTTGTCGATGTCGTGTCCAATATTACCTCTTCGATGTGGCGACTGCACAAAACACGATCTCAATCTCCCAGGCAGATGCCCAATCCACGCGCTGTTGCGACGGCATCGCCATCAAGCCTGACCCGCTTGGGGACAGCTAGTGCATCCTTGAGGGATACGTCGACGATCTCCGTTCCGGTCAAGGCAACCATGCGGCCATACCCACCGGCTTCTGCCAGCCTCACTGCTCCAGCGCCGAAGCGAGTACCCAGCCATCGATCAAATGCAGTCGGTGATCCACCTCGCTGCAGATGCCCCAACACCGTCACTCTGGATTCCATCTCGCATGCTGTGGCCACATAATCCGCAACCAGACGACCGACCCCGCCCAGCCTTGGTGTATATACTTCGTCCCCTTCTAGACGATAGACGGGTTGTCCATCTTTCGGATGTGCTCCCTCAGCCACCGCAACGATGCTGAAATGCCGACCGGATTCTGCGCGCGCAAGCACTTTATCCCTCACACAATCAAACTCAAAAGGGATTTCCGGGATGAGAATAACGTCCGCCCCTCCGGCGACACCTGCATGAAGCGCGATAAAACCGGCGTCACGTCCCATGAGTTCGAGGACCATGACACGGTGATGCGACTCAGCCGTTGTATGCAACCGATCGATGGCTTCCATAGCAATGTTAACTGCAGTATCGAAGCCAAAGGTTACATCCGTGCCTTCGATGTCATTGTCGATCGTTTTTGGTACCCCCACGACCGGACATTGCTTCTCGAATAGCTCAAGACTTATTCGCATCGTCCCATCTCCACCAACGACGATGAGTGCATCAAACTCCAGCTCATGGATCCTCTGCACGACGAGGTCCGAGACATCAATAATCTTCTCTACGCCATCTTGTATCACTTTCCTCGCAAATGGATTTCCCCTGCTCGCAGTTCCGAGGATGGTGCCACCTCGAGGGAGTATTCCGCGGACATTCTCTGGAGTCAGAAGCGAGACACCTTCGACATCGACAAGTCCATCGAATCCGTTTCGAATTCCGAACACTTCGGTCCCGTAATCTCGATTCGCAGTTTTCACAACGGCACGAATTACTGCGTTAAGACCAGGAGCATCCCCGCCTCCAGTGAGTACACCAAACTTCTTCGTCATGAGTTACTCCAGGCCCAGCTAATCGTTTTGCTTGGAAAAAGCGAATAAATGGTGCTCCAAAAGCTGTTCGTAAATGATCAGCCGTCATGTCCTCAATAATTCTAATCTCAATCAGATCCTAATAGTTTACATCTGCCTTCCAATAATCACACCCTGGCATCTTCAAATGTGGGCATCAAAACCGTCAGGTCACATCCAGAACGGGGACTCAAACCAGCCACCTTTATGAAAATGACAGCTCCGTCTAATTCTTTACTACATATTGGAGAACCCCGAAGCAAGCTACCGGACATTCTGGCTTTCTCCCATAAACGAACTGCGATCGTCTCAAAAACCACGATCGCAGTCAATCTTTATATCTATTAATGGAGCCTGGTCTCTAAACCACCTGTCTAAGGCAAATCCCAGTATGCGAATTCATCTACGTTAACGGTAAGATTGGGGGTCTCGGCCGACCCGATATACACTCCAAAGAGGCCGCTCTGGTGGGTCCCATCCGTAATGCTCGTAACTTCTTGCCCGTCGATGTACAGTTTCAACGTCCCCCCCTCAGCCCAAACCCCAATGCGATGGGTTTGATCTGATCCTGATTTGATGAACTCGCTCGCAGTCCAATCCTTGATTTTTGTCAGAGATTCGCCATCCCAGGATCGAAGAACATAAGTCCCATCACACCCAATGCCAAACAGATATCCCACGTATCCTTTGTCGGTTGTGGAGGCACGGAACATGATGCCATAGCTGTCCCTACCCGAGCATTCCTCCACCTCCGTGCTCATCTCGAGGTAGGAATTTACACTCTTAATCGATGTAAGCATCCATCCATTGTAAAAACTTGGATTATAGGCAGTCATGACGAGCTTATCCCCTTCAAGTGTAAATCGGACGTTGCTGTCATCGTATAACGGCCAGGCCTCTGTATCGGTGAAGGTGTCAACCCATGTTGGATCTCCTAGAGATCCTCTTGGATCACCTTCTACCAGGATCGGCGTTGCGGTAAATGTCGGTGTTGCAGTTCCTTCATCCTCACCCTCGGGTGTTTCCGTGCCTGATGGTGTTTCTTCAGATGTTGCTGAGGGGACAGGCGTTTGCGTGAGGGGTGGAGGACCTTCGGGTAGAAGTTCGAAATCCCAGGCGAAATAGACATCCGATCGAACATCCCCTTCTTCGAGGACGATGTCCGCACTGTTTGCGGCTCCAGGATCCTCTGTTGGGGGATACGTCCAACGACCGGGTTGGAGGATGGCAGCATTTGATTCGAGCCCCGGATCGATCTCAACACAATACGTTCCAGCCTCAAGACCGCTGAAGAGGTACATCCCGTCGGCTCCGGTCACGGTTGTGGCCATGCCAAATGCCGGACAAGTCCCTTCCCCAAGCGTGACGGTCACACCAGGGATGCCGATCTCGGCTACGTCCAGCTTCCCGTTTGCGACGACTTCGCCAGATTCTGGGTCAATCATGCACCCAAGGGGCAGTTCATCGGGATCGACGTCACTCTCTTGAGGCGGACCACATACATCATGCCAGAGACGGCCAGCGATGCCTCCCGTCCCGTTCACAACTTCGCCTTCCTGGTCAGACGGTGTTACCGCGGTATCCGCGTCCGGCGCCTGAAGATTGCAGGCTGTTAACAACAGCACTATGAGTAAGATCGGCAAGAACTTCAGTGTTCTGCTCATCATCCCTCCACTCCATGTGACCATGGATAATGTTTCATTATCTACATCTATACCGTGCACGCAAGTATTCGATCACAGATATTATCCCAAGACAGCGTCCTCTTGGAAAGTCCCACAGTATAGCAGATGTCGTTGACACCTCTATGTGGTTATGCGCATAAACTCAGATGTGTGAAAAATCCTTCGTGGATAAATGGCCCCATCCCAGATCACCTATTCATCGTCGAATACGATCCTCTTCGAGAAAGGAGCGGTCAAGAAACGCATAAAGAGCTTAGATCGGGAGGAATATGAAATGCAGACACCTGATTTTTGATTCGTAAGGATTTTATCGACCAGCCATGGGGCAACTGTCTCAATACGGCTCGCAATGATGTTTAATATTTTCTTGTCCTTCTCCCAATCGTCCGGGCGATTGACATATTGGTTTGTGATGAACTCGGTGGCAAGCATGCCTGGTCTAAGCGAGCCGATAATCAGGGGGGTTCCTTTAAGCTCCTTAACAAGGGCTTCTGTAAAATAATCGACAGCGTACTTCGTCATCCCATATGTGATCAAACCATCATGCATGCGACCATCGCTCCCCATTCCTTCCATGCTGTAGATCGCGCCATGGTTTTGAGCCAGCATGCCACGTACGGCAACTTGTGAACCGAATATGAGCCCTAACACATTTGTATCTACGACGGAAGCCAACTCATCCGTAGCCAATTTCCACACCGGTTTCTGACTGCCACTGATCCCCGCGTTGTTAATCCAAATATCGATCTCACCAAACCTCGCACTCGTTTGTTTCCATAGGTTTTCAAGCTCATCGGGAACTCGCACATCACAGGCTACTCCCAAGAGTTTCGAAGTATCAATTCTCTCACCTAAAGACTTGATCGCTGAATCCACAGCCCCTTTAGATCGACCACTGACCGTGACTGAACATCCACGTGCAAGGAAAGACTCTGCCATACCATATCCGAGCCCGCGTGTGCTGCCTGTGATCACCACTTGTCTCATACCGAACGCTCCTTATTAAGTTGAATCTCCTACGGGATATCGTACAAATTCAAATTCTTAATCAGTTAATGGATTTCAACTCGCAATCATACTCGAGTACGGTCATAATACGAGTCTAATCTCAATGGACTTTAATCGAGAAGAACTTTCCATTAATATTCGTATCCTCTTTTCAAATTAAAGAACCGCTCGTATTGAGCGGTCCACAGGTGCCCCCACGGGGGTTCGAACCCCGGTTTCGGCCTTGAGAGGGCCGCGTCCTGGGCCACTAGACGATGGGGGCAGCGTGCGCCATTCTACCATCCGCGATATGCACCGTCAACGGATATAATGTCTATCGGGTGATAAAATTCAAAATCTCCCATATGTAGTCCAATTTCGATACAGGAAATGTTATTTCATGAATCCAGACGAGATCCAGCGAGCGCTCGACTTCATCCTCCCCACGGTCCAAAAGCCGGGGCGCTACACCGGTGGCGAGCTCAACCAGGTCGTCAAACCCTGGGATGAGACCGCGCTGCATGTCGCCCTCGCCTTCCCCGATATCTACGACCTCGGCATGTCAAACCTCGGTTTGGCCATTCTGTACGACATCATCAACAAACAGCCGGACATGCTTGCCGAACGCACATATACGCTCTGGCCAGACATGGAAGTGGCTATGCGAAAATACGATGTGCCGCTTTTTTCGCTCGAGACCAAACACGCCATCTCAGATTTCGATCTTGTCGGGTTGACCCTGCCCTACGAGACGCTCTATACCAATGCGCTCAACCTGCTCGATCTCTCTGGGATTCCCCTTCGCTCCTCTGATCGTACCGAGGACGATCCCATCATAATCGCAGGCGGGCATACGACCCTCAACCCAGAACCGATGGTAGATTTCATCGATGCTTTTGTCATCGGTGAAGGAGAGGATGTCATCCTTGAGATTGCAAACCGTGTGCTCTCATGGAAGGGGTCCGGAAACGATCGAACTGAATTAATGAGATCACTCGCCGGGCTTTGGGGCGTGTACGTTCCTTCCTTCTACGATTCGGAGTACCTCGAAGACGGAACCATCGCCAAAACATCTGTAGTCGATGCTTCTGCTAGGATGCCCGTCATCAAACGCATCGTGCCGAAGCTGCCACCTCCACTGACCAATTTCATCGTCCCGTTCGTAGATGTCACACACAACCGCGTCCCCATCGAGATCATGCGAGGCTGCACACGCGGCTGCCGGTTCTGCCAGGCTGGGATGATCACTCGCCCTGTCAGAGAGCGGACGGTTGATGAGATCGTAGATGCCATCAAACAGGCAATCGACGCTACGGGGTTTGAGGAGGTCGGGTTACTTTCATTGTCCTCCTCTGATTACGACGAGGTATTGAGTCTCGTCAAAGAAGTGGGCGAACGCTTTGGTGACCGGCACTTGAAGGTTTCACTCCCATCGCTGCGGATTGAGACGGTCTCCGTCGAGCTTATGGAACTCTTGCGTGGTCAATCTTCCCGGTCTGGTTTTACGCTCGCCCCAGAGGCAGCGACGGAGCGGATGCGAAAAATCATCAACAAACCCGTTTCCACCGAACAGCTCCTCGAGACTGCGAGAGAGATTTACGCGCGCGGCTGGCACACCATCAAACTCTACTTCATGATCGGACATCCTTCAGAAACAATGGAGGATGTAGAAGCTATCGCCAATTTATGCAAAGCGGTGCTCGCCGAAGGCAGGAAGATCATGGGGAAACGCGCCCGAGTCAACGCCGGAGTGAGCACTTTCATCCCAAAACCACATACGCCATTCCAATGGGTCCCTTGCGACACATTTGAAAAAATCGAAGAAAAACAACGGCTCTTAAAACGAGAGCTGCGCGGTCAGGGATTGAAGATGACCTGGAACGACCCCCGGGAGACGATGCTGGAAGCCTGGCTTTCTCGAGGGGATCGACGGATGGGGGAGGTCATCTTTCACGCCTGGCAAGGCGGCGCCCGTTTCGACGCGTGGAGAGAACATTTCGACTACGATACTTGGTTGGATGCCTTCAAGAAGGTTGGGCTTGATCCACAGTTTTACACCCATCGGGAACGACCGATCGACGAGACGTTGCCCTGGGACCATATTGATGCAGGTGTGGGTAAGCGATTTCTTACCGAGGATTATCTGTGGAGCCAGGAAGGTCGAACGCGCATCGATTGTCGAGAGCGATGTTTTGCCTGCGGCATCCTTCCAAAATTTGCCGAGCTCAGGCGACAGAACCCGGGAGAAGTATGGGAATGCCCGGAGGTCCGCTCACCAAGTCAGAAACCTATCGAACTGCTCCTCCCAGTATCGGAAGCATAGGACGATGGAACCAACTCGGTATCGAATCCATTTCGAAAAACTCACCGGGATGCGTTTCACAAGCCATCTCGATCTGCATCGGTCCCTGGAACGAACCATTCGCCGCGCAAATCTCCCTCTCGCATACTCACAAGGCTTCAACCCACGCCCTCGGATAAATCTGGCTTCAGCGCTACCGCTTGGCTACACGAGTGAAGCCGAGATGATGGATATCTGGCTGGAAGAATCGATCGAGCCTGAAAGGCTTCTTGAAGCGCTTCAGGCAGCCTCCCCTCCGGGGCTTGCTGTGAAGGAAGTTTCCGAGGTCGACTTGAAGACGCCAGCTCTGCAAACCCAGGTTGTGTCCTCAGAATATGAAGTGACGCCGGTTCCCGAGGAAATCAAGGAAGAGCTTCTCAAGAAAATCGTCGAAGTCCTCGAGGCAGAACACATCATTCGCGAACGACGAAATAAAACTTATGACCTGCGACCTTTAATTGAAGATCTTCATGTCTCTGAAGAAGGGGCTGAGGGACAGTGTCTGGACATGCGGCTTGCGAATCGAGAAGGCGCTACAGGTCGTCCCGATGAGGTGTGCCTGGCGCTCGATCTTGATCCAACAACCTTCCGCATTCATCGAACACACATCTTCATGACCACCGACTAGAACGAGCTCATGGGTACTTAAAGGGCGAAGGGGCTGTCCTAAACGGACAGCCCCTTATCATTCGTGTTGCCAACACAAACGCTCGAGACTAGTTCATCTTGAAGAGTTCCATATACTTTGTGGCCAGGTTCAGATCGCCTTTCAGCACGATCTTCTGGGTCATGATGCCAGTCATCGGGTTTAATTTTCCTGTGACCATATCAATATAATCCGACTCATCTGCGATGAGCGTGAGGCTCGGGTCATCGACGGTACCTTCTTCGACGGTGCAGGTTTGATCCTTGATTGTGCAAACCCAATTCCCGCCATCTTCGCCCAACTCAAACAGAATTACGGCATCCACACCCTCCGCCTTTTCAGGTATAAAAGCACCGGGCATACGTTCCATAAGTTCTTTTACGGTTAAAGGCACAGTTTTTCTCCCTTCATCATCTTGTATTTTATGCGCACAGCCAATCTATCTATCTCAATCTGAAGCAGTTATCAGTTCAGGTTTTCAAAGACACCCGCGGCGCCCATGCCACCACCGATGCACATCGTAACCATAACATAATTCGATTTCCTTCGCTTCGCCTCATGCATGATCTGCACGGTCAATTTCGCCCCTGTACCGCCCAATGGGTGACCAAGGGCAGTCGCCCCCCCATTGACGTTCACTTTATCTGTATCAAGCTCGAGCGTACGAATGACGGCCAGGCTCTGCGAGGCGAATGCTTCATTGAGTTCGATAAGGTCGATATCGTCCAGCTTTATTTGATAACGCTCTAAAACCTTCGGAACGGCTTTTACTGGTCCGATACCCATGATGCCCGGGGGCACACCTGCGACTCCGAATCCCACAAATCGCATCCAGGGTGTCACGCCTAATTCTTCAGCCTTCTCCCGGCTCATGATGACGACAGCGGCAGCGCCGTCGGAGAGCGGTGATGAATTCCCTGCAGTAACACTTCCACGTGGCGTGAAAGCCGGTCTGAGCTTACCGAGCGCTTCTTTCGTCGTATCCCTACGGATGAGTTCATCGTTTTCAAACTTCGTACTTGAAGTTCCTTCCGTGGTCGTCGTTGAAACATGGAGAGGGACGATCTCATCAACAAACAAACCCTCATCCTCTGCTCTCGCCGCCTTCATATGGCTCTGAAAAGCAAATTCGTCCATGTCCTCGCGTTCGATCTCGTATTCATCAGCGACATTTTCCGCTGTCTGTCCCATACTTACATATACTTCAGGCATCTCGACGACCATGGAGGGATGCGGACTGATCCGGAATCCAGTCATTGGAACCATGCTCATACTTTCGACGCCACCTGCGATGACGATATCCGCCCCACCGGCGATGATACGCTCGCAGGATTGGGCAATGGTTTGCAGCCCAGAGGAACAGAAGCGATTAACCGTCATCGCGGGAACGCTATCCGGAAATCCGGCATGCATCGCCACGGGTCGAGCCATATTCAATCCCTGGCTTCCCTCTGGAAATGCGCAGCCGATGACGATGTCATCTACAAGTGATTTGTCAAATCCACCTGCCCTCTCCCATGCAGCTTCAACTACAGCCTTGGCCATATCCTCTGCACGGTAGTTGCGTAAAGTACCTCGCTTCGCTCTCCCTACTGCGGTCCTTGCTCCTGCGACAAGTACTGCTTCTTTGTTCATAATTCGCTCCTTGCAAACGCTGTGAACAGGGATTGAGGATTAGGAATGAGCAATAACTCGATCTCCTAATCCCTGATCCCTATTCCCCAACCCCTAGTTCCTTAATGGCTTATTATTCTCAATCATGTACGCCAATCGATCGAGTGTCTTCTGTTCCTGCACTAGCTCGAGAAAGGCTTTTCGTTCGAGCTCCAACATATATTCCTCGGGAACCCATGTAGGTTCTGTAAGATCGCCCCCACACATCACCCAGGCGAGTTTGTTGAGGATGACGGCATCATGTTCGGATGCCCAACCGGCTTCCCGGAAACCCCAGATCCACGCCAGCAAGGCTGCGAGAACGTCTCGACCGGCGGCATAAATTCTCTCTGGCATGGGCGGCTGATAGCCTTCGTAGACCATGGCCATCGCACTCTTTTTCGCCTCATATAGGAGATGCTCCTTGTTCATTACAATACGATCTCCTGGGAGGAATAAGCCCATTTCAAATGCTTCGAATGCTCCCGTAGAATATTTTGCCAACGCGATTTGTTCAGCAGCCTTCTGAATCACAGATATTGGATCGGCATTCGGAACCCGCATGACGGGATTGACCACTCGCCTCAATGTCTCCTTCGTTCCCGTCCAGGCAGGGATGACGCCCACACCAACCTCGACCAAACCGATGAAGCTCTCGGCTGCCCCAACCCTTCTGCTGCAGGCCATGCTCAGCTCTGCACCCCCGCCAAGCACCATACCATGTGGAGCTCCGACGATGGGTTTTGGGAAGTAGCGCATACGCATGAAGGTGTTCTGTCCCGCGACAAGCATCTCTTCCACTTGTCCTAAATCCCCCTGTGTTGCAGCCATCCACATGACGAATATGTTCGCACCCGCGCTGAAGTGCCGACCTTCATTTCCAATGACGATGGCATCGTATTGGCCATCTTCAGCTGCGTCCATCGCATGACCGAGCATTTCCATGATGTCCTGATCCAACGCATTGGCTTTGCTGTGAAATTCCACCAGCGCCACATGATCCCCCATATCCAAGAGTGTCGCGGAAACGTTTTGTTTAAGGACCTTTTTCTTATCCGATTTCAAAACCTCGAGGGCTAAAATTCGGTCATCTCGCTCTATTGGTTTGTAACCATTTGTCGCGAGATCGTAGTAGCCTACGACGTCGTGCCCCTCCCTCTGGTAGAAAGTGGCACAACCTGCCTTGAGCATCTTATGAACCCATGCCCCGACGACAATGTTCTTAGCTTCAAGTCGTTCTACAGTATCTTCAACGCCTAAGGCATCCCATATTTCGAAGGGTCCGATTTCAACGTTGAAACCCCACGTAATGGCATGGTCGATATCGACGAAGCGATCGGCGATCTCCGGCACCCGACGAGAAGCATATCCGAGCGAATAAACCGTCGTTTCCCAGATAAACTCGGCCAGCCGTTTGGTCTCATCTGACGCATCCTCAGAATCGACCTGGTCCACAATCCACCGATACCGATCGCCCAAATCTTTGATCTTCCTCCCTTGAGAGAAGAAATCAAATTTAGGCTTTTGAGGTGGTTCATGTTCCATCTTCTCCGGGTTTAGTACCCAGAACTCTTTCTTGCCATCATCGCCCTCTACCCGCTTGTAGAACCCCACCCTGGTCTTGTTTCCCAGCCACTTTCTTTCGATCATCCCGCTCATGACTTTCGAGGTGGAATCGTGCTTCAGTATTTCACGTGATTCATCGTCGGGGATGAGATCGTATAGATTTGTGGTGACATGGGCAGCAATGTCGTTACCGACCAAATCCAGCAGACGGAAGATAGCCGTCTTCGGACGTCCGATCAGCTCGCCAGCGATAGCATCAACCTGTTCCACGGTATAACCATGGTCGAGCGCGTAAGCAAATTCATAATTACTCGTGATCGAGAACATCCGATTTGCGATGAAGTTCGGGGTATCCATGCAGATCACGACACCCTTTCCAAGCACATCCTCGCCGAATTTGACGACGAATTCGAGCACTTCTGGGGATGTTCCATCATGAGGGATGATTTCAAGCAATCGCAGCCAACGCGGCGGATTGAAGAAGTGCATCCCCAGGAAATGAGCCTGGAAGCTCGCTGAGCGACCCTCCGCAAGCTGGCGAATGAGTAGCCCGGAGGTATTCGTTGCGATGATCGATTGTTCCGTGCGGATATTGTCGATTTTCTCAAATAATCCTTGCTTAATCTCGAGATTCTCGACGATCGCCTCTACGATCAAATCCACGCCCGCTAGCTTATCAAAATCATCTTCCAAGTTACACAATGTAATAAGTTGTTTCGATCTTTCACTCAGTACGGCAGGTGGACGGCTCTTCGTGACCGCTTTCCAGCCTCGCTCGACGATGCGGTTCCGAACTTCCCGATCTTCCAGGAAAAGCCCGGCTGCCTCTTCTAGTGGATCCAACTCCCGTGGTGCGATGTCGAACAAGATCGTTGGAATTCCTAATCCGGCAAAGAGTGCGGCGATACCGCCACCCATCGTCCCCGAACCAATCACAGCAGCATTTTTTATCCTGGTTGTCATAGGAACGCTTCCTCCCTCAAATATCCCTTATTTTCTTTCATTCGGAGTTTTCTGTTCATATCTTCATAGTTCGATTCAAATCTGCGTTTAAGTCAAATCATGACGTGTGTAGTCGAGGATTCGACGGGCGACGATGAGTCGATTAATCTGGCCGGTACCCTCATAGAGATCATTGATCTTTGCGTCGCGGAACCATTTTTCAAGTAGGAATTCTCTTGAGTACCCCATGGGTCCCATAAGCTCCATTGCCCGCTGTGTAATCTTGACGACGACATCCCCAGCGCGTACTTTGCACATAGACGCCTCAATCGTATTCGGCTTTTTCTCGTCCATGAGCCACATAGACTTTAACGTCAACAGCCAGGTCGATCTCAGCTGCACTTCCATATCGATGATCTCGCGTTCTATGTTCGACAGGCGGCTACGTGGGATCCCGTAGCGGATCTCAATTCCCTTCTCCTCAAGCAGTTCCTTGAGGAGTTCCAGCGTTGCCCTGGCGATACCCAGCGCCGAGGCAGCTACGATGGGTCGGGTGGCATCGAATGTCGCCATCGCCCCTTTGAAGCCTTTTTTCGTCTTCTTCTTCACAACCTCGGGACTCCCAAGGAGATTGTCGAATGGAATGCGGCAGTCTTGAAGAACGATCGAGACGGTGTCACTGGCGCGGATCCCGAGCTTGTGCTCTAGTTTTGTCACAGAACAACCGGGCGTATTCGCCTCAACGACAAACGGTCGAACCCCTGCACGCCCGGCTTCGGGGTCGATCGTCGCCCAGATGACGACAAATCCTTCCGAGTCAACGAGCGCTTTGTTGCCGGCTGTAACAAATATCTTCTCCCCATTGAGCACCCACTCATCACCATCCTTAACCGCACTCGTGCGCACCTCGGCTGGCATCGCCGATCC
>JBGUDT010000009.1:19673-60508 GCA_041821665.1 Anaerolineales bacterium | reverse complement strand
GAGTGGCCAGGATCTTGGCTTTGAGCAGGACATCCTTAGGCATCGAAAGCGTTACATTTTGATTCTCCATCATGACCTCCACGCAAATAAGGGTATCACGTAAACACGTGTACTTCAAAGATCTGCATTACTCCATGCTGCCGAAGAGAAGAAGATTTGTTTATTGTTGAAAAGAAAGCTAACATGGGGTTGAACTCGTCCATAGGAGTAGGAGGTCCTGGCATGGTTGATGAGAATGCACGAGAGAAAGAACGTACGGAGGATGAACGGCGGAGTGGTAACGACCGTCGATCTGGTGAGGATCGACGGGAGTCAGAGGAAAGAAGCCACGAAGGCGAAGAACAAAGAAGTGGGGAAGACCGACGCTCCGGGAAAGATCGACGAGAAGAGTCGTAATCCTGCATCATCACAGCAAAGGATTAGTGCTCGCCCTTCTAGCCTTCGCCCTCTCTAACCGTTCGAGCTGAACCTCTACTCCGATGCCCATCCCTTCAGGGACGGCGATGGTGGAATCCGGTCCCAGGTAGAAGGCTGGCTCTGAAATATCTTCGTCGAAATAGCGATCCGTCGCAGAGATATCACTGGGCAGCGTCACTCCTGGAAGTGAGGCAAAAGCAAGATTTGCTGCTCGCCCCACGCCCGTCTCCAGCATCCCCCCAATCCATAAGGGCAATTCCCGTTTCACACAATTTTCATGAATACTGAGGCTTTCCGTGAAACCACCCACTCGGGCAGGTTTTAGATTTAAGATGCGACAGGCCCCAATCTCCAGCGCAAGTTCTAAATCGTGGGTGGATTTGATGCTTTCATCTAGGCACAAGGGCGTGGTCATTTGTCGTTGGAGGAGACTATGTTCGAGAATATCTTCATGGCCTAGGGGCTGCTCGATCATGAGGAGATTGTGCTTGTCCAGCTCGGAAAGATGATCAAAATCCTCCCTGGAATAGGCGCTGTTCGCATCGACCATGAGGGTTATCTCAGGGTACTGTTCGCGTACGGCCTGGATAAGGTCGAGATCCCAATTGGGCATAATCTTCAGTTTAATGCGTCCATAGCCTTGTGCCAGCCGCTTCTCAATTATCTGAATTGTCTCCGCGATGGACGATTGAATTCCGATGCTCACGCCAACCACTGCGGCTTTGCGCGGTTTCTGTCCATCTCCCAGATAGGCAGCGAACAAGTCGGCTAGTGGAAGCTCATTCTCTTTTGCGTAAGCGTCCCATACGGCTGCCTCAATACCAGCTTTGGTGTGCTTGTGCCCGCGGATGGAGGTGAGTAACTGGGGAACGTCTGTTGGATTCTGGATTGTCTCCTTCTGGATGGACGGGATGATGAAATCTTCAAGGATATGATGGGCGGTTTTCATCGTTTCGGGACCATACCCTGGTGTTGGTCCAACGGATACCTCCCCCCATCCTACATTGCCCCTCACTGTGATCAGTTCCACCAGCAGGGCATCTTTATCTTCCTCGACGCCAAAACTCGTCTTGAGCGGTTCCACAAGGGGAATCGATATTGGATGAAGATGGATCGTCTGAATTGTGATAGATTGCAAGTGAACCTCCCTGTGGAAGCTGATATCACGATGGATCTCGAACACGATACTACGATATTCTCTCGTATCGTTCAAATGAAAGCCAGGCATATGTGATAAAAGATCGTTCTGTTAAATTGTCGGACCTACATCAGGATCACTCGGATCTGATCCGGCGCATGTTAAAATGAGGAATGTCTATTAACTCATAATTGGCTAGGAGAGACCACGCCATTGGCACCTTTCACCCAAATCACATACTTAGGACATGCGACTGTACTCATCGAGACTGAGAATGTTCGGCTTCTCACCGACCCTCTGCTCAAAAAATGGGTCATACATCTTCGCCGACATGCGCCCCCTATTGACAGCGGACATTTAAAGAACATAGACGCGGTGCTCATTTCCCATCAGCATCTGGATCATCTTCATCTCCCCTCACTGAAGATGCTGGATCGAGGTACCCGCATCATCCTTCCTGAAGGTACGCGAAGCCTGGTGGAAGGGGCTGGATTCGAGCGAATTGAGGAGATCGTAGCAGGTGGGAAGGTACACGTTGGCGACATAGAAGTCCTCGCGACGCCGGCAGAGCATTCCGGGAGGCGCATTCTACCCGGGGAGGATATCGAATGCCTCGGATATCTCGTCCAGGGGAAATCAAAGATTTACTTTGCGGGTGATACAGACGTTTTCCCGGAGATGGCTAATTTTTCTGAGGGACTTGATCTGGCCTTGCTGCCTGTGTGGGGTTGGGGACCGAATTTAGGGCCGGGACATATGGACCCCTATCGAGCTGCGCTCGCCCTCCAACATCTTAAACCCCGCATGGCGATTCCGATTCACTGGGGCGCCTACCACCCGATAGGTCTGGGTTGGATGAGACCACCTTTCCTTACAAACCCGCCGCGCTTGTTTGAGTCATTTGCCGCGAAAATCGCACCGAATGTTGGCATTCGGATCTTAGATCCTGGTGAGAAGACAAACCTCGAAAATTAAATATCAGCACCTGGATCCTTTACTTCTCACATTATCAGTTTCAGATTGGACTCTAATCACTCCGCAGAAGAATCATCACCCTCTTCGTGGGGAGCCGATAATTGTTCGGTGATTTCGTCTTTCACGGATTGTCGTAGGACGCTTTCAGCATCATCTTCGACCTCTTCGAGTACTTTATCGACCGATGTGTGGTCGATGACTGCGACGATGGCCGAGTTGCCCTCATTCAGAGAACTAGCAAGCTCCTGAATTTGATCATCAGGGATGCCCATGTCGATCTTCTTGGCAGCTACGCTACCTGTGCCTGCACCCGCGGCAGCGCCAATGACCACCCCAGCTGGACCGCCAATCAAACCGATGAGGCCTCCGACAACAGCGCCGAACAAGGCGCCTTGTTTTGCTCCAGGGTCAGCAGTTTCCTTCGCGTGGACTTTGCCCTTTTCGTCCTTCACTATCACGGCAGCGTTGACAATATCGATAAGACCATCCTTCTTTAATTGCTTGAGCTTCTTGAGCGCTTCATCTGCCGAGGTTTCATCGGGATATGCGAAAACGAGCAATTCTAATTGACCCGTCATCATGGGACTCCTTTGCTTAAACTATTTTTTGTTGATTAGGTTCCAGAATGGTTTGTATACATCGCAGCAATGCAATTTTCCTGGAGGTGAAATGAACAAAATCTCCGGACTTGTCCCTCCTCCGACAAATGTGTGAGGTGTTGCTTCCAGCACCTCTCGAACCAATTGGATAGAAACAATTATAGCATTGTCAAACACACGTCTCGAACCACCATAGATTGTAAGCCCAGGTTACCCCATCAATGGTCATGAAATAGGGCTGAAAATTTTCACAGGGCCATTAATGAATATCCAACAAAACCATTTATTTGCAGGTGTGGGTGTTATGCCATACACTTGATGCTCCGATCGATTTACACAATCAGGCATCATCGATACTTGGTATCACAGAAATCACTCTTACGGAGGTCCGAATGTCCGAAGGTTCCGCACAAGATCTCGAGGCCCAAACAACATCAAGCACTGGACCAAGGCACTCAAAACTTCTTGGTTTCATTGTAATTCTCCTGGGGGTCGCGGCTATCGCAGCGCCATTGCTCACCCAGCTCTCGATGACGATCGTTGCAGGATGGATTCTCATCTTTGCAGGGATCGTACGAGGCGTTCATGCCGTCATGAACCGCAAGGAGGGAGGTTTACTCCTTGGATTAGGCGTGTCTGTCTTGACATTCATAGTCGGTGGGCTGATCCTGAATAATCCAATTCCCAGCGTCTTGACTCTTACACTGCTGTTGGCAGTTCTATTTATCGTAGAAGGGCTAATTCTCATCGTAAGAGGATTTTCAAAGCGTTTGGAAATTATCAATTGGAGCACGCTGGTCGTAAACGGTTTTATCTCAGGGTTGCTGGGCGTATTTATACTTGTGAACTTCCCGAGTTCGGCTGGTTGGGCGATTGGCTTGCTGCTTGGGATTTACCTCATTCTGACCGGGTATACATTGATGACTCAGCCATCAACTCAGCCTGATGAGGATGAAGATGAGTCGCCTGAATCAGCACAAATGTCGGGATGATGGATTAAATATTATCCCTCTCCTCCTGTTTGCAGAGTGTTGATGACGAGCATTGTCTAGTTTCATCAGAATTGTGTCGGTAGAGTATCTTGAGGGACTGGGTAGGTCGTTTTCCTGATTGGTAGAATGAGTGACGGTATCTCAATAGGGGGATACCTATCAACGTATTATTAGGTGTGGATGAGGAGGATCGTCATGCCAAATTCGAATATCGTCGTCATTGTTTTTAAAGACATGGACGAAGCTGAAAAAGTCCATCATGCGCTCCAGAGTGTTGAACATGAAGGGCGCATCAGCCTTGATGACTCTGCCGTGGTTGTGAAGGATGAAGAAGGAAAAGTCCATGTAAAGAACCAAACGGATCGCGGCGTAAAAATCGGCGCAGTGGGTGGTGGTGCGCTAGGCTTACTCATCGGGGGAATAATTTTTCCAGGTGTGGGATTGCTCATCGGAGCACTGGGTGGTGCGGCGATCGGCAAGATGGCCGGCCTTGGTGTCGACAAGAAATTCGTCACCGAGGTGAGCGAGGCCATTGAACCAGGAAATTCAGCGCTCTTCGTGGTTGCACACGGGGGCGATCCAAATGTAGCACTGGCCGCTCTCCGCCCCTATAAGGGCGAGCTTTACCACACTTCACTTGATCCTGAGACCCAGGAAGAACTGCGTAGAATCTTAAGCGATCGCATCGAGTAATTTGTATTTACCTGAACCATCTGGTTTGAAGAACGCAGGGGGGCACCTACGGATCAGCTACCCTGTTGTGAATTTGGCTTGCCTATCTCAAAGCTGTGGGTATGCGGGCGGGGTTAAAATCGTGTAAAATATACCTATCAGATTACGGGACATCTCATTTCCCGTGATTTCCAATATTTCCTTTTCTCAAATAGGAGGAGAAAAAATGACCGCAGAAACAATGCAAAAAGATGGAGAGGCAGTCGGCTTCCCTTGGTGGCTGGTGCTTCTTGAGGGCGTAGCAGCCGTAATATTGGGATTGCTACTGCTCTCAAACCCCAAATCGACTCTGCTCGTCCTCGTCCAGGTCTTGGGTCTTTACTGGCTCATAAAGGGCGTTTTCGCCATCGTGAGCATCTTTATTGACAGCTCGATGTGGGGATGGAAACTCTTTGTGGGCGCCCTGGGAATCGTTGCGGGTATCCTCGTGCTCCAGAACCCCATTTGGAGCTCGTTCCTTGTTCCAGCTGTGCTCGTGATAATACTCGGCATCCAGGGTGTCATCATTGGCGTTGTCAACATCGTCCAGGCGTTCCAGGGCGCGGGTTGGGGAGCTGGGATCTTAGGTGTCCTAAGTATTGTTCTTGGCCTAATCCTGCTCACAAATATTTTCACTGCGTCGCTGGCAGTACCACTGGTCCTTGGAATCTTCATGGTCATTGGCGGTATCGCTGCAGTGGTCATGGCATTCCGCCTGAAGTAATAAGAGTAAGAAGTTTCAGGCTGGTTCATCAGCCTTGAGAAGGGAGCTCTCATGTTAGGGCTCCCTTTTTTTACAATCTATCAGCGATGCGATACAGCTTCTTTTCCCTCAGGAGTGCACACGAGTACAGCCCATGCATCATTTTGTGCCATAATCTTTAAATCGAATAGGTTTTAGTCGTCAGTCTTGGAGATTGCGTATGAAATCTGAAGTTGATTCCCCCTCGAAACCATCCGTTCGTTACAGCAGAGTACTTTCTGTCCCGCAAGCTGTTGCGATCGGCGCAACGATTACGGTGGGCTTGGGTGTGTTCACACTCCTCGGACTTCTTGTGCAGAACTCCGGGGGCGAATCTCTGATCTCAACTTTTATTTTAACCGCCGTCATCGCCATCCCCCTCATCTTGACCTACAGTGAGCGACTCGGCGTCATCCCCGGGAATTACGGGATCTACAACATCGCACGTGCAGGTCGGAATCTCGGTATTGCGTATGCAAGCGGTTGGGTACTTGTGGGGGGATACATTGCCCTGGCAGCCATCCTTAGCTGGGGTGCTGCACTACACGTGGATATCCTCCTTCAGCTTTTCTTCCCAGTTCCAGTAAAAATCGGTTGGATCGGGGCGGGCGTTCTTTTCCTGGTGGGGATTCTTCGATTTTTTGGACGTGGTGCAAAATGGCGAACAAGAGCCATGATTGTGCTTGCAGGCTGCATTGTGCTGCTCTGGGTTTCACTGCGCGACTTCGTCGTGACATCGGACGTTGAAGAGAGCAGCCTGTTTCTGTTCGAAGCAGTGGGAACGACAAGACTTGCCGCAATTCTTGCGAGCACGTACTGGGGTCTTGCGTTTATCTTGTCGGATCGAGATCAAATCAAGCGTCCGACTCGGAAGATTTTGCCCGCGCTCTTGGCGACAATCGCCGTCGGAGCGATTCTTGGGGCAATCGGTGCGGCGGCGATCTATGCGTATCCGGGATCACTCTATGGAAGTCTCACCCCCTTAATTGATATTCCCGCCGGATTTGGTCTCGTCCCAGACGCGGTTGTGGATATCATCTATGCGGTAATCGGCGTAGCCCTCCTCACGATCGCACTTTATCAATCGCTGAACCATACGGAACGCCAGGTCAGAGCGATGATCCGTGATGGTTTTTTTCCTGAATTTCTCCGGGCACGGAACAGATCGATTGGTGGTGTCCCGGTTCAATTCACGCTGGTGCTCCTACTTGGGTTGTTCCTGGTGATCTTCATTGACCCGATGACACTCGCAGGGTTGGCAGCGCTGATGTTCCTATGGGCTACAGCGATCGTACATCTTCCAGATATTTTCCGAGCCGCACCGAACCTGCCCGAGAATCGACGTCCGAAACTTCCTTTTCATCCCCTTTTTCCTGGATTAGTCGTAGCGATCGGGCTTCTGTTGCCCTCCAGCTTGGGCATTCGCCCTTGGCTAGGAGGGCTCATCTGGCTTGGAGCCGGTGTTTTCTTCTACATCCTATATGCTCGCCAGCATGGCATTGAGGTTCGCCGACAACTAGTCGTTGTCGAAGAGAACGATGAGGAGGAACACACACCTGAGCCTTGCGTCATGATTAGCGTATCAGATATGAGCCGAGCCCCCGATCTCATACGGGCAGGGCGAATCCTGGCGTTAGAGAGTGATGCAGAATTAAAAGTCATTAAAACCGTCATTCTTTCAGAGCGATCGTCAGACCGGAATAGGCATCAAGCCGCACACAAGGAGTGGGAAGATCTTGTCCGTGTCGTGGATGAACTCAGTATTACGGACCTCGAAGTTGAACCTCTTGTCCGGCTCGCGACCGAGGAAAGCGCGGGCATCCTGGAGGCGATCTCTGAGGAGCAGGCTGATCTCCTCATCATGGGGTTGGACCCCGACGATCTCTCCGCCAACCTCCCCCCTGAATCCACGATAAACGAAATTTTTCGTAACGCGTCTTGCGATGTGGCCGTCCTACTCGGATCATTTCCTGAATCCGTTGAACGCGTAGTCGTCGCTACGGCAGGGGGTCCACATGCGCCTCTCGCCCTTGGATTGGGTGATGCATTCCGCCGAAAGGATGAAGGCGAGCTGCACTTGATTCACGCAATTACGGGGGAGCTAAGCCCTGAAATAGAAGCCCAGGGGGAAGAGAAGCTAACAGCGACGATGGAATCAAGCCAGATCTCCAACGGCGTCGTTCGCCGAATTATCCAAGCCAAATCGATTGAAAGCGGTCTTTTCCAGGAGGGGAAAGCAGCAGATTTGATGATGCTGGGGGCTTCGAAGGAGGGGATATTCGAACGATCCTTCTTTGGGGGTCTCCCGTATCGCATAGGTAGTGCATTTCCGACCTCGACCGTGTTTGTTCGTGGAAGAGAGACACCTCGCTTCCTTCTGTTTCAACGTATCTGGGGCTATCTGACGGATTTCCTGCCCAATCTGACTCCCCGGCAGCATGATGAGGTCATCGATGACATGCGTGCAGCGGCAATTCCGACAGTGGATTATTACGTGCTCCTTGTCCTTGCTGCGGCTATCGCGAGCCTGGGTCTATTACAGAACAGTGTGGCGGTCATTATCGGGGGGATGCTAATTGCGCCACTCATGAGTCCGATCCTGGCGATGGCGATGAGCATGGTCATCGGGGATATTCGCACCCTGGGTGTGGGCGCAGAGGCCGTGATTAAGGGGGCGACGTTGGCGGTCCTTGTTGGCGTGGTCATGGTTGTTGTCTCGCCGATTAATGATCCCACGACCGAAATACTGGCCCGCACCCAACCCAATGTTCTGGATTTGATGATTGCTATATTCTCGGGGTTGGCGGCGGGTTATTCCGTCACCAGAAAAGAAGTTTCAGGTGCGCTGCCAGGGGTTGCCATTGCTGCAGCGCTTGTCCCGCCCTTATGTGTGGTCGGATATGGGATTGGCACCGCGAATTTTGAGATCGCATTAGGCGCACTCCTTCTCTTTATCACGAACCTCATTGCGATCATCCTTGCGGCTGCGGTCATCTTCCTGGCGCTCGGGTTCCAACCCGCTCGAACTGAGAGGGGTGAGTTGCTCAAGAATCTTCGTCTTACGCTCATTTCCCTGTTTGGCATTTCTGCGATATTGCTCTTAATTACAGCGATCACCGTTCGACAGGCAAACGTGCAGCAGGAGATTGATGCTATTTTTAACAGTGCCGTTGTTTCCAACGCTGCGATCGTGCAGACGATCGACGTTCGACGAGAAGGTGGAATCGTAGTTGTCGATGCCGTGGTCCTGAACTATGCCGACAGTCATCTCAGTCCGAAAGAGCTGGCTGCGGTGGAGCAGGCTCTGGAGGAAGCTGCGGGTGGACCTGTGAGGATCAATGTCACCGTGATCGATGCTGAACGATCCACTCGCACAACGGACAATTTTGCCACCTTGGCCCAGCTCGAAAATATATACATCGAGATGATGGAAGAACAGGGCGCGATCGTAATCAACTCAGTCGCCGATGGGGATGAAAATGGATATACGATAAATGCGGCGATTGTCACGCTTCGGGACATCTCAGAGGAGGAACTTGACCACATCCGGGAGGCGTTGAGTGAAGAGTTCGACGCACCGATCACAATTGAGAACGTTATCATCGAAGGGAAAGAATCCCGTTCAGAATGATTGTTTTAGAGGTGCTCGTATCCAAAGTCGGGGATGAATTCACTCTTAAGCAACCAAGGAATATGACAGTTTATGCCGATAGATAATGAGTTGTAAAATGAATGATGGAAATTACGGTAGAATTGGGAAATCTGGAGGAAAAATAAACCGATGAGTGAAAAACAATCAAAGAAGAGTCAGAAGAAGGTACAGCATCAACGCGGATGTGGTCTTACAGGATTTCTCATTATTGTCATCGTACTGGGTGTCGGCCGCTCGCTTCTTTATTTCTATATGCTCAAGCAAGATTATGAACGAGACCTCGTGTGGGTGCTCCCCGTCCTCTTCATACTATCCCTGGCAACCCTGATTTCGGGGTTTGGGATGTGGAATTGGAAGCGATGGGGGCTCTATCTATACGCAGGTGCTACGCTTGTTTCAGTTGCAGCAGGTCTCATACTAACAGGCTCGATTGCTGTAGTTTTCTTCGAGTTCATTCCCATCGCCATTCTTGGGTCAATCCTGGGACAAACATCGAAATACTTCGAGTGATTGGGATTTGTTGTAGCTTGTGTTCCCGGTTTGAAACTGGATAGATCTATCACTGGGTCTGTGATGACGTCGATCCGAAAAAGCATTAATATACCCTCACCCCAACCCCTCTCCCTGAACAGGAGAGGGGTTTTAATTCACCGATTTGGATCGAGGCATGTTTCTCTCCCAAGCAGGGAGAGGATGGAGGTGAGGGTTAGTGGGACTCATCCCCCAAAGAGTGTGGATGATTTCAAGGAGAAATTACGCCAGAAACAAGTGGATGACCCTGCGACTTCGGAAGGTAATTCTCCTCCTCATCATCCTTTTTAAATGTATTCGTTCATTCGAATTGCCGCTCACGTTGAATTTTGTTTTTCCAGATATTCTTCAATTGCCACCCCGAGTTCGGTTGGGCTGAAACCAAAGGGCCCTATCCCACCTTCGTAAGCTACACGACCATCCAATCCAATCAGATAGAGGCGTGTTGGCAGCGCTGCAAAGGCTTTGCTAACCGTATCATCCATGTCGTCGACATAGGTGCGAATCCCATATTGAAGCGAATCTTCGCACTGACTGGCGACCCCACGCCTCTCCTCGAAAGAGGTTGGGTCGTAGGTATCCATCGAAGCTTTTGGATATCGTCTCCTCATGATTTTTCCGACGATTCCACCGCCAAACCACCATCCATCCACTGGATGGGCCTCGCGGATGTAAACCATGATGAACTGCACTTGATCATGATATTGCCGATAGAGATCTCGGAGACTCACGGTCCCCTCTGTGAATGGAGGTCAGGTAAAACTCCCAAAAATCAGGGCGACCGGACGGACGCCATGGAAATCCGACAACCTGATACGATGCTCCCCGGTGACATCGAGAAGTTCGAAATCCGGAGCTTTCTCACCAGCTTTTGGCGCTGCTGCGTCGTGCTCTGTTTGCCAGATATTGAATTCTTTTTTGTACCGAAGCGTATTTTTTATGAAATCGGTCGTCATGGGCATACTCCTTGAGGTTTGCCTCGAGCGTTACCATTCTTTAGGTTTTGAAAAAGTGCCTTTAGCATCTGTGAGAATTGGCGGGAATTGACTTGCTTTTAGTGTTCCAGTTCTTATCTGCTTGAGAAATGTAGCGTGTTTCATGAGCCGTGAACTTGGGTGCTTCTGAGGGTTGAGTATCCCAACCGATTTCCCCAATTCGTTCATTACAATTCTGATGGCTTCAACCAAATCCGAATCGTTGGTTACGATTACGGCTGAGTCGTAAAGTCCCTTATACCCATCGTTGATCATATGAGCAGCGATGTTTACATCCGAACCCTTCTCTTCGGTCCGAATGACATTTGCAAATTTGATTTTTCCCGGATTTGATGATGCGATAGGAAGGGTTACATTCTTTGTAAGGAAACTTCCGAAGATAATATCGACTTTAGGAAGGGTTCGCAATGCTCGAATATATATTTGTTGTCTAGTTGGTTTTCCCGGATCACCCGGTCTCGAGCTAATTCGTGCAGTGAAATACTTTATCTTCAAAATATTTGATTTAGGGAGTAAATAAGCACACAGTTTTGAGATGTCTAACCATTTATAAGGCGTATCTTTGACGGCACCGTAATAAAGGTTAAAACCATCTACATAGACGTAAGTTTTCATGGTGAAATCATAAACGCAGAAGCCGCACCCAGCAAGTGGGCACGGCCTCGCTTCCTGTCCCCGAAGAGACAGGGGGGATAAACCTTATTATACAACATGTCTGACTTATCAAGTCAAGTGGATTTGTATTGTATTGCTACGCCCGGAGCTGAACCTTCAGGATCAGCATATTGTGATTCTATGTCTCTACAAAGACATATTCCAACGCATGCAAATAATGAAAACGTGTGACGAGCCGCTGATTCCGCCAGGGCGGAGATTGAGGAACGCCCTTTAACCTCCCGCAGGTTTAGAACCTGCAGGAGGTTTATACTTTTGAGAGGCTTAATTCATTCGGGATATTTTCAGCGTCTGTGACCCGGAAGCTGAGCTCCCTGACTCCATTGGTTTGAGACACATTCAACTGCAGGATCTTGAGGCTTCAGCCGGATAATGTTAGGTTTATATCCGCTTCAGAATGGCAACTTTCTCAACCTGACGTAAAATTAGCAGCAGCTCTGGGATCCACGATATGCATGGTACGTATGAAACATGGTAGGCGACTGATTAGAGCTTTGTTGAATTTATCTCGTCATAGTTCAATTCGATGGAGAGCGTAATGACATCTAGAACCACTTCTTATGAAATTTTCATCTTAGTCATATCGATCCTCTCCTTTTTTACGATCTTCCTCCTTCTCGCGACTCCATTAGTCACCTATGAACACATCCGTCAAGTTTTGATGGTTGCGGACGTAGTTTTCTGTGCGATTTTTTTCTTCGATTTTTTATGGAGTCTCTACAGGGCAACGAATCGATGGAAATATTTGAGATTAGGATGGATGGACCTTGTAGGGAGTGTTCCTTTCATCTATCCCTTGCGAGTCTTCCGCATGCGTCGTGTTTTGGATGCAACCAACCATCTTCGGGGTATGAGCCCTGAAGAAATGACCAAACGTTTCCGGGGGAATCCTGCTCGCGGCACACTATTTTTCACAATCGTTATCACACTCGTCATCGTATTTGTCGCCAGCACCTTAATCGTCCGGTTTGAGAAACGAGGGCAGGACCCTATGATTGTGAAGGGTGAGGAGGCGTTGTGGTGGACGATCGTCACGATGACGACGGTTGGGTACGGAGATTACGTTCCTACAACGACATCAGGTCGACTACTGGCAGTCGTGCTGATGTTTCTGGGGGTCGGTCTATTCGGTGTTCTGACAAGCTTCCTCGCTTCAGCTTTCGCTACCCCGGCACGTGAAGCAAGAGAAGAGGAAATTGCTGAGATTCGGAAAGAATTGGCCGAGATAAAGCAGATGCTGCGTGATAACTCCGGGCTCCCCCCCGATAAGGATGATGACCATTAGCCTGGTTATTGAATTTATTTATCCATTCCTCACCGCTCATGCACGATGGGAAGACAGTAGTTGTAAAATGATGGGAAACAATCAGCCGGGATTTTTAGGGAAGCTGGATTAGCTTATTTGAACGACACATCATCATGGAGATAGCCGGTGGCAAATAATAAGACTCATAAAAAGAAATTCCTCAGCGAGCTTTACAATATATGGATCGCTGAACAGCCCTTCCATCATGCACCTGGCCTGGCATACTACGCCATCTTTTCCTTTGTTCCCGTGATTTACATCGCTATTAGCATGGCGGGCATATTTTTCGATGAGGTGAGCGCACAGAATGAACTTATTTTTAGGGTAACCGAGACACTGGGAGAGGAGGCTGCAACCTTACTGCAGGAGTCACTTCTGCGATTGAATGAGAGTCTCCAGGGTGGCTCACAAGTATTTTCTGTCATCGCGTTGATTGCTCTTATCCTGACAGCTTCACTGATGTTTTTTCAACTGCAATATGTATTGAACACAATATGGAAGGTACCACCACCGAGAAGGGATGGCACGAGAGTATTCTTTCAAGGTCGAATACTCGCCTTCCTCATGGTTCTTGGCGTAGGTGCTCTTTTTATTATCGTCGTGATAGCACAATTTATTTTGTCTTGGTTGGGTGCGAGAATTCCGCTGAACATATCTATTCCCTTTGGCTCAGCCTTGTTTTTTCTGCTTCTCGGTACGCTGTCTTTCGCGTTGGTATTTAAAGTGCTCCCTAATGCGGACATTACCTGGCGGGATGTGTGGGTGGGGGCATTCGTGACGGCTGTCCTATTTGTCATCGGGGTGAATCTGATATTGGCTTACCTTGGGAACGGAAATTTCACATCCCCTCAGGAGGCCGCAGGAGCGGTACTAGTTCTTCTCTTAGCGTTCTATTTCCTTTCCACAATCTTAATATTCGGTGCTGTTTTCACGAGAGTGTTTGCATCCATGTACGGGTCAAAAATCGTACCTCAGTCGGACGAGGTATCTGTAGAAGACCAAGGCCAGGGTGTTGTGTGAATATCTCGTCACATATCAGACCATGATCACCGGATTGATTCGACGTATGATGCCATCCGGGAAGAAAATCATCGCCTATGGGTCTCCCGCTCGAAAGTGCAGAATAGAAGTACAATGATGGCGATATAAAAAATACTCGCCGAACTTCATATATGGGTGTCCAGCACAACCCTATATGTGTGGGCGTCTCCCCGCCGCATAGTCCAAGAGAGGGAATGCAATGAGAACCAGAACCATCGTCGTCAGTATGCTCACCTTCATCCTCGTTTTAATTCTCACAGCCTGCGGGTCTGATTCGTCGCAACCGCCCGATGGCGAAGAACCCGCCCCTGATATCCAGCCAGTTGAGGATCCAATCCTAGTAGTCGAATCCGAGCGTCTGGTAACGGATATCATAGGCGACGAACGCGCCCTCCAGGCGATGATCTCGCCGGATGGATCGGCGATCGCGTGGATTACACAAAGCGGCGGCGGCAACGATACGACCCTTGAGTTATGCGTATACACTTTCACGAACGCCGCGTCGCAATGCACCCCATTCCCCGA
Organism: Anaerolineales bacterium; assembly: GCA_041821665.1. Lineage (GTDB taxonomy): Bacteria > Chloroflexota > Anaerolineae > Anaerolineales > E44-bin32 > E44-bin32. Next base: position 46,209 of record JBGUDT010000009.1, on the reverse strand, counting down.
ATCTTTCCTTGGATTGGCTTACCAACTGATGTGGTCACCGGACAGCTCGCAGATCGCTTTCACGGAAAATCCAATTTCAGAAGGTCTTGAGAGTGATATTTGGCTATTCACCGTAGATTCAGGCGCGTTTGAAAATCGAACGGACGATGGCTCGACCGGAGCCTGGCGCGGTTTGAATGCAGATGAGTTCATCCTCGATTATTTGCCGATGTGGAATAAGGCGGACGGGACCCTCTATTTCTTCCGCAGCGCCCCTACGATGAATCTGGAATTCACGCTTGAGGTCTTCCGATTGACCGGTGACTCGGGCGAACCGGAACGGGTTGCCAATTATAGTGAACTCTTTACATTACAGCTTCTATATTTTGATGATGAATTTTTCTACATGGATGGCGTTGCTTCAATTTCACCGGACGGAAAGAAGATCGCATTTTTAATGTCTTCATTCCAGAATGTCCCCGATGTTCCTGCGAACGGTCTCTGGGTAGCGGATCTCGAGGTTGGGAATGACACCGCGGCACAATTTGCGGATACCCTGGATTTCCAGGCAGCCCTTCCGGCCTGGCAAACTGCCCCGGCATCTCCGGTCGGACTTGCATGGTCAGCTGATAGCGCTGGGATCGTCGTGCTGGCTATGAGCACCAACATCAATCTTACGATCGCACCGATCTACACCTTTGATAGCGCAAGTGGGGACATGACTCCCGTCGTAGATTTCAGCGGTTATGAGGATGTAGATTCTTATTTGACCGAGCCCGGACCTGCTGGACTGTCGGCTGCTTATTACTCCCCCTTCACGACCGCCAGCGCTCCAGAGAATGCGCGTCTCATGTTGTACAACAACTACGCGGGAGTTTCGGCGTTCTTTGTCGATGAACTCCCACCCGATGAGATGCCCCCTCAGTTTACGTACGAAACGACACTACCGGGCGTGGTCACAATTACTCGAACGAGCACCAGCACCGATGGCAAACTCCTTGTCGCAGGTTTGATGCTCACGATAGTCGAGCCGTAATATCGTGGCTCTCCACGGTAGCCTATGAACTGGTATAACGAATCTACTGACTCGGTCATCGATGAACTTGGGAGCAATAAACTACAGGGGTTGAACGACGCCGTTGTTATGACCCGTCTGTTGGAATACGGCCCCAATGAAATCGTCGAGCGCGGCAAAAAAAGTCCCTGGCTCATCTTTTTTGATCAATTTAAAAATGTGATGGTGATCATCCTCATTGTCGCAGCCATCATCTCTCTCCTGCTGGGTGAAATCATCGAGACTGTCGTCATCCTGGCGATCGTACTCCTCAATGCTATTCTGGGATTCACGCAGGAGAATCGAGCCGAAGAATCCATGGCGGCTCTGAAAAAACTTGCTGTACCGACCGTCCGAGCCCTCCGCGAGGGGCATATCGTCGAACTTCCTTCGACGGAGCTCGTGCCTGGCGATGTCGTTTTGATCGAAGCAGGAAATCTGATCCCGGCTGACGGACGAGTGTTGGATAGCGTGAACTTACAGGTACAGGAGTCTGCGCTGACGGGCGAATCGGATGCGGTGGAAAAAATTTCGGAAGCGCTTGGGGGGGATGAATTACCTCTTGGTGACCGCCGCAACATGCTCTATATGGGAACCATTGTGACCTACGGACGTGGGTCGATGGTCATCACAGAGACGGGGATGAAAACTGAACTCGGGCATATTGCCGGGTTGATTCAGGATGTCGAAAATGACCTGACCCCGTTGCAGCGCAGACTCAATGATCTAGGAAAAATACTGGCGTACGCTGCTGTACTGATCATTGCGATCGTTGTGGTGATGGGTTGGATCCAGGGAGTTGAATTCGAGGTCCTGTTTCTTACCGGGGTGAGCCTCGCAGTTGCCGTGATCCCTGAAAGTCTTCCGGCTGTAGTCACCATCACACTTGCCATGGGCGCTCAACGTCTTCTTAAAAGGAACGCTCTCATTCGGAATCTACCCGCAGTTGAGACGCTCGGCTCGGTCACTGTGATTTGTTCGGATAAGACTGGAACGCTCACCGAAAACCGTATGACGGTGACCATCCTCGATGTCGCTGGTCACACACAGGATCTCAACACGCTGGTTGATAACAGAGGGGATTTGATACGCGCTCGACTTACCGCTGACACCCCTCATGAACTCAATGCCCTCAGTGTGCTCGTGCGAGCCGGCGCATTGGCAAATGACGCTGTGCTAGAGATCGATGAAGCGGGTGTTCTTAATGCCATCGGCGATCCAACGGAAGGAGCCCTCGTCCTGGCTGCAGAACTCCTTGGGTTCGAGAAATCCGATCTTGAGGAAGAGTGGCCCAGAGTGCAGGAGATCCCATTCACTTCGGAACGTAAAAGGATGACGACTGTACATAGGATGAGCGCCGATGTCCGGCAGAGCGATTTGCCTTGGCGGGATGCTCCCTATGTTGTGCTCACCAAGGGAGGCGTTGATAGCTTACTCGAGATCACCACACAGGTTCTCGTAGATAATCAACCCGTTCCTCTGAATGCGGAACTGTTAAATCGGATCAACGATGCGAATGAAGTATTCGCAGTCCAGGGGCAACGCGTACTGGCTGTCGGGTTTCGGGGTTGGGATGAACCTGAGCTACCTGAGAATACCCTGATCCTGGAGTCTGAACTGGTCTTCGTCGGTCTTGTTGCGATGATGGACCCTCCCAGACCTGAAGTGCGCGATGCAGTTGCTACCGCCAGAATCGCAGGAATTCGTCCTGTCATGATCACGGGAGATCATCCGTTAACTGCTCTGCAAATCGCAAAGGATCTCGGCATAACTGAGAACGACCAATACATCGCGGGTCAAGAATTAGGAAGGATGTCCGTAAGCGAACTCGAGGATCGTGTCGAAGAAGTCTCGGTATATGCGCGCGTTTCACCAGAACACAAGATCAACATCGTTGACGCCTGGCAGAATAAAGGTGAGATTGTCTCTATGACCGGGGATGGCGTAAATGACGCCCCGGCGCTGAAAGGTGCAGATATCGGTGTTGCGATGGGGATCACGGGCTCGGATGTTTCGAAAGAAGCGTCGGATATGATCCTGTTGGACGATAATTTCACGACAATTGTCCGGGCGGTAGAACAGGGAAGGGTGATCTACGATAACATCCGAAAGTTCATTCAATACACGCTCTCGAGCAATACGGGTGAATTGTTCATTATGTTGGTAGGACCCCTCATCGGAATGCCGCTGCCTTTACTCCCTCTTCAAATCCTCTGGGTGAACCTGGTTACAGATGGATTGCCCGGGCTTGCTTTATCTCAGGAAACCGGAGAGAGGGGGGTGATGGAGCGTGCACCCTTCCGTCCGCAGGAAAGTATTTTCAGCCGTGGAATCGGGCGAGACATCATCTGGATCGGGATCACGTTAGGGGTAATATCTCTCGGAGTGGGCTATGCCTCATGGTTGGATGATCCGGATGGGCACTGGCAGACCATCATTTTCACGACACTCGTATTCGCCCAAATGGCTAACGTGCTCGCCCTACGTTCCAGTACCGACTCGCTATTTCGGATTGGGATTTTTTCAAACCGTTTGATGGTCGGCGCCGTGCTCTCGGGCATTCTGCTCCAGCTGGTTCTGCTTTATGTACCTTTATTCCAGAGTATTTTCTCGACAGCCCCGCTTACATTACTTGAACTTGCCGTGTGTTTCGCGGCAAGCTTGCTGGTTTTTGTAATCGTGGAGTTATATAAGGTGATGAAACGGTTGAGAATCAGGCGACAACGAGCGCGTGCCACATCCTGAGGGATCTTCCGGGGATATTGGAAATTGGAATCGACTCACTCGACCCCTCTCGGAAACACCCTCGCAGGTTATCGCTCTCCATCATAAAGCGGCACGTAACCTTCGAAATAATTCATTGCCTTCACCCGGCTAACCTTGTTTATAATTGCACAAGGCTCTAGGAGGGAATCCCATCATGTTCTATTACATTGACCCGCTCTACTTGATGATATTCTTTGTTACCCTTCTCATTTCGATCGGCGCACAATTATTTGTGAGTTCCACGTATAAGAAGTGGAGCAAGATTCGAAATGGATCGGGGTTGACGGGTGCTGAGATCGGCGATCGAATCCTGCGTAGAACCGGGTTGGGCACGACGGGTTATTATCCGGATCCGGCGCCGGAAAGCGCACAGATTACGAGGCTTGCCGAATTACAGCGTAAAGGCGTTATCAACGCTGAGGAATTCGAAGGAAAGAAGAGACAACTTGAACTCGAAATGAGCACCGAGAAAGCTTCTAGCTCGAGTATCCATTTTCAATTAGTTCCTGGCAAATTGACGGACCACTATGACCCTCGCAGCCATACTGTGCGTATGTCCGAGGGCACTGCGAAATACCCCTCCATTGCATCGATGGCCATCGTCGCTCATGAACTTGGTCATGCGCAGCAGCACGAGCAGAATTCGATTTTTATTAAGATGAGAAACGTGCTCCTGCCAGCGGTTAAGATCAGCCCGCAAATTGCCTTCTTTTGCATTTTCATAGGCTTGTTCTTTAACATACTTGGGTTGTTCTATATCGGCATCATCTTTTATGGATTGATGGTCATCTTCGCGTTCGTTACCCTGCCTGTGGAGATTGATGCAAGCCGCCGAGCGATTGTATTGCTGCGGGAGAGCGGCTTGATGGTCGCTCCTGAGGATGAGCATGGATCAAAAAGTGTACTCAGGGCCGCTGCATCTACGTACATCGCAGCAGCTGTCACGGCGCTGCTTCAATTGCTGTACTACATCAGCATCGGCCGGCGGAGAAGGTAGATGGGCGGACTTGGATATGAAGGTGCCCTGATTGGTGCCATTTCACGCAAAATCGGGGCGTGCTAACCGAATGGATTTGGGATCTCCCTTGCCCCCTCATGTCCTCATTTTAGGAGGCGGCTTTGCGGGATTGCAGGTGGTGCAGGGGCTAGCCAAAGCACCTGTGAGGATCACGCTTGTCGATCGACGTAATTATCACCTATTCCAGCCATTGCTCTACCAGGTGGCAACCGCCGTGCTCTCGCCAGAAAAAATTGCCGCACCCCTAAGGAAAATCCTCAAGAAGCAATCAAACGTACGTGTAGCCCTCGCCCATCCCCAGCAAATCGATCTCGAAGAGAGGGTCGTTGTAACCCCGCGTGGGGTGGTGCCATATGACTATCTTGTCCTGGCTGTCGGACTGGAACAATCCTATTTCGGGCATGATGAGTTTCGACTTCATGCCCCCGGGATGAAATCGCTTGAAGATGCAATTGAAGTAAGACGGCGTATCCTGCTTGCGTTTGAGGAGGCGGAATATGAACTGGATGAAGAAGCCAGGCGGGACAAATTAACGTTTGTTATCGTCGGGGGCGGGCCGACGGGCGTTGAATTGGCAGGTGCAATCAGGGAGACAGCGACGGAAACTTTGCCGAGCGAGTTTCGTCATGTGGACACCGCTACAGCACGGATCATTCTCATCGATGGAGGAGATCGGTTGCTGGGGGGAATGCCGGAAGAGATGGGCATGTTGGCAAAGCGGGATTTGGAGAATATGGGCATCGAAGTCCATCTTAACGCACATGTAACAGCTGTAGACACCAATGGGGCCTGGATCGGAGACACCCACGTTCCTGCCGAAAATGTCTTTTGGGCGGCCGGCGTGAAAGGCACCTCGCTTGCCTATTCCCTTGGGGTGGACCTCGATCGAATTGGTAGGATAAAGGTCAATTCAGACCTATCCATACCCGGAGATCCCCGAGCATTTGTCGCAGGAGATGCGGCCAATATTATGGATCCAGATACACGTAATCCTGTCCCGGCTGTCGCTCAAGGAGCGATCCAGATGGGAAATTTTATCGCAAAGGTGATCTCGCAAGACATTGATGGTGTGAGTGTTGAGCATCGCCCCTCTTTTCACTATAAAGATAAAGGATCTATGGCGGCAATCGGTCGTGGCAAGGCACTGGCATCCATTGGTAAAGTGACCCTTGGCGGTTTCATCGGTTGGGTGATGTGGGGTCTTATCCACGTGATGTTCCTGGTCGGTTTTCGGACGAAGGTTGTGGTGATGGTCGATTGGATACGGAACTATATCGGACATGAACGGGGTTCGCGATTGATTACGGGTGATCCGGAGATGAATCTTAAAGTGGCTCGAGGTGTAATTCTCAGTACGGAAGCAACCAACGAAAATCCGGACCCATAGATCCCAGATTGCCTGATTTTGATGGGAGATCGCGGCGTTTCATGCTCGACATTGAGGGAAATTCTCGGTTTGGAGAGGCATATCAAGGGATGAAAAATCGATAAATCAGAGATTCCACGATAAAATTTGTAAGTTGAAATCTTTTTCCAAGGAGGAAGGATGGCTCAAAGTACAAGTACTGCTTCGCTTTCGACCGCCCCGAGGGTGGATGTGCAACCTCTGCTGCGGAATGTCTATCTATGGATGACGGCTGGATTAATCACCACGGCAATAGCGGCTTATGCAGTTGTAAGCCTGCTCGGTGACCGCATTTTTCTTATTTCACCCTGGATCTATTTTGGCCTGTTTATCATTCAATTGGTGCTCGTGGGAGTCCTTGCAGGCGCGATCACGCGCTTATCCGTAGGAACTGCCATCCTGCTGTTTCTGGCCTACTCGGCTACAACAGGCATCACGCTCTCACTCATCCTTGTGTATTACACCACGGAGAGCTTATTCGTAGCTTTCGCGGCGACAGCGGGGTTGTTTCTAGTCATGTCTGTTTTCGCCATCTTTACTAAAACAGATCTGACCAAGTATAGCTCCTACCTCTTTATTGGTCTGATCGGACTGCTTCTGGCGATGCTGTTGAATATTTTCTTGCGCAGCAGCACGTTCGATTTCATTATGAGCGCATTTGCTGTGATCTTGTTCTCTGCCCTGACGGCCCACGATACACAACGGATCGTCCAGCTAGCCTCTGATCCGAAGATCGAGGGAGAGGGCTCGGAGCTGATGCAGAAGCTTAGCATCCTTGGCGCACTCACGCTCTACCTTGATTTCTTGAATCTCTTCCTGTGGATTCTAAGAATCTTCGGTAGGAGTCGGTAAGAGCATAGGGGCGGATCCAAGTGTCCCCTCGTGGTTGACTGGAATGATTCGTTTGCGCTCGCGATTACGTCACCTACGGATAAATAATCGAGAGGAGCTCGTGAGGAAGATGCCTTTGCTGAGTGAAAACCCTGCCATACGCCCGGAGCTGAGCCCATAGGGCGGCCCAAAGGTGGTCATTTGGGCTTAAGCTGTCAGCCCGACCATTCATGGTCGGGCGTTGGAGATTGCTACGCGGAACCTTTTCCAAACGAATTAAGGAAGCCTGCCCCTGCGTGTGAGGGATTGACTTCATCATGCGTTAGAGTGATCACGTGCATCCCAGAACTGAATAGACATAAAATCTCCCCAGACTTTTTCAACACGGCCGATATGATAAGATTCTCCTTCACAAGAAATAATCATTCCTCTAAAAATTAGCGAGGTCAGACACGCCATGGAAACAGCACCACAAATCGAAAATGCCCCCCCAGCATTCCATATCCTCGCGAAGCCCGCCGGCGCGACGTGCAATCTCGATTGCACGTATTGTTTCTTCCTCTCTAAAGAGATGCTCTATCCGGGCAGCCGGTTCCGGATGGCGGACGAACTTCTCGAAAAATATATCCAGCAGCTTATCGAGTCACATCGTGTCCCGGAAGTAACCATCGCATGGCAGGGGGGCGAACCGACGCTGATGGGCCTTGATTTCTTCAAGCGGTCGATAGAGTATCAAAATAAGCATACAAAACCGGGAATGCGTATTTTGAACACGATCCAGACAAATGGCGTTCTCATAGACGACGAATGGGCGGTATTCTTTAAGGAAAACGAATTCCTGGTTGGGATCAGCATCGATGGACCTCGCGAGATGCATGATACTTATCGTGTAGATAAGGGTGGTCAACCCACGTTTGATCGGGTCATCAAAGGTCTGAGTTACCTCCAGAAGCACGAAGTCGATTTCAACATCCTAACGACAGTACATGCGGCGAACGGGGACCATCCGGTGGAGGTCTACCGATTTTTCCGGGATGAGGTGGGTGCTGAGTTTATCCAATTTATCCCCATCATCGAGCGCGGGACGCCCGAGACCATGCCGATTGCAAACAAGGGTTGGGGTGAAACACTCGAAGACCGTCCGTTGTACATCAACGATGGCAGCATGGTCACTGTGCGCTCCATAGGCGCTGAACAATACGGGAATTTCTTGATTGGTGTTTTTGATGAATGGGTTCGACATGATGTCGGACAGGTCTATGTCCAGATATTTGACGTTTCCCTGGGTTCCTGGGTTGGTGCACCTCCTGCACTGTGCATCTTTTCTCCAACTTGTGGGAATGCGCTGGCGATGGAACACAATGGCGATGTGTACTCATGTGATCATTTTGTCGAGCCCGATTACCTTCTGGGAAATATCGAGGAAACCCACATGCTCGAACTTGTGGCCTCAGACAAGCAGAGGCAATTCGGGAAAGACAAATTAGAGACACTCCCTCAATACTGTCTCGATTGCGACGTGCGATTTGCCTGCCATGGAGGTTGTCCGAAGAATCGCTTTATCGAAACTCCAGATGGTGAGCCGGGTCTGAACTACCTCTGTGCTGGCTACAAAGCCTTCTTCCACCATATCGATCATCCGATGAAAATCATGGGCGATCTCCTCAGTCAGAATCGAGCACCAGCAGAAATTATGGTTATCCTGGGGAGAGAGGAAGACGCCCGGCTGGAAGAGGCATTCTCCAAAACACGCCGGAACGAGCCCTGCCCATGTGGGAGTGGCAAGAAATTTAAACAATGCCACGGTAGATCGTAGCGGTTCAACCCTTTACGATATTTTTCTTTCTGGGAAGTGAGACGGAAGATTGATGTGTTCATTGTAAGTATCTTCTCAAATTGGTGAGCAATGTAGAGACACCCCGGCGGGTGTCTCTACGTTTATTGAAAATGGATTGTTATAGCCAACCTATTTACGCGTAATTGCGGAACGCATAATTAAATGCCCCTCTCCCATCTCCCCTCGGTAATAATGTGATCCATTCAGTGGGAGAACATCATTGGAGTTTATGACCCACTCACGGTAATATTAGCGGGCCACCGTTCTTAAAGAAGTCGTGAGGGATATCATGAGCACTCAATGGAGAATGACAACAAGGTACATCGTTGGGATTGGATTATTTATATTCGGTCTCTTTGTGCTGTATCTTAGCCGCTCGATTTTATCGACGATCATCATTGCTGCGCTCATCACCTTCCTTGTGAAACCCATCATCACTCTTCTAAATACGAAATTTAAATCCCCAAAGGGATTAACGATTGCCATCGTCTATATCATCGTCGTGATCGTAATCCTTGTTGCTCCTCTTATCCTTCTGCCCCCACTCGTAACTGCGTTTAATACAATCCTCAGTTACGATTATCAAACACTCCTCCAGGACGTCATCGTTTGGGCTGAACGCACGTTGCTCGATCTGAAGTTTCAACAGAGCGTAATCCCGGGTTTAGATCCTCTTGTGGACAGCACGGTTGACCCGCTCCTCCAGGTTCTTCAAGACACAGAACCGATAATAATCCCACAGTTGCCCCCAGTACCAGACATTCTCGCTTTTTTAAGTGGAGCACTATCATCTGGGGTCAATATCGCCATCAGCGTGGTGGGTACAGTTATCTCATCACTTATCACCCTGGCATTTATCGTGATGTTCTCAATTTATATGAGCATCGATTCCGAGAAGTTTTATCAGTCATTCATCGAATTCATCCCTGCGACATACAGGGAGGAAGTCGACACCCTTCTCACCAGGGTAACCAGCACGATGGGGGCTTGGCTTCGTGGAAATATCACGTTAATGGTCACCATAGGGTTCACAGTGTGGATTGGGAACCTTGTCCTTGGAACACCGAATGCCTTCTTCCTCGGAGTGATTTCTGGGCTCTTCGAGTTAATCCCAAATATCGGACCGGCGCTCGCACTCATACCGGCAGTATTGGTAGCGCTTACGCAAGGTTCTACGCATCTTGCTGTGGACAACTTAACATTCGCCATCATTGTGCTAATTTTCTATCTCCTGGTTCAGGTTCTGGAGAACAACTTCGTCGTCCCCAGGGTTATGGGTCAGGAACTCAAACTGCACCCCCTGGTCGTGCTGATCGGGATCCTGGTTGGAGCCGCGTCATTCGGAGTCCTCGGTGCACTTTTAGCCGCCCCCGTCATCGCGATGGCGAAAGTTGTCCTGAATTATCTCTACCGAAAGGTTCTTGGGGAGGATCCTTTCCCTCCAGAAGTGCTTGACGCTGATGAGCCGAAGTCATCCTGGTTTGATAAGACCAGAGATGTAAGTGGTCGGGTTTCAAGCATAATCCTTCGACGCACTCGAAAAGGTGAGACCGCTTCGATGATCGACGAACCCTCGGCGGAACCTGAGTGGAAAGACCAGGAACCAGATCTCGAATAAAACTTATCATTTATTTACTTTCCCCTCACTAACTTCAAAGCCAATGGTGAATTAATTGATATGTGCTGCTGATGGAAGCAGTTGGCAGACTTCGGCCGTAGAGTGGTTGAATTCTCCGAGAATGGCACTTGTGAGTAGGTTGAAAAATGCGTTTTGACAAAGAATGTATCAGGGAGAAAGCATGAGAAAACTGCTCGTCCGCTGGGCTGTCATTGTACTCTCCCTGTTTGTGGCAGTATTCATTGTCCCTGGAATCAGGGTTGAAGGGGACGCTTGGCTTGCCGTGGCCGTGATGGCTTTGGTCCTGGGATTAATAAACGCGATATTGCGACCGATCTTGTCGCTACTATCTTGTGGATGTATCGTCCTGACGTTGGGTTTCTTCCTCCTGATCATAAACGCATTCACACTCTGGTTTTCTTCATGGATCGCCGTTAATATCTTCGGGATTGGATTTTATGTTGATACTTTCTGGGCCGCATTTTGGGGAGCTATGATTGTGAGTGTGGTCACCTACCTGATGTCGTACCTTGTATACGACCGGTGATGGAGAATAGCACACATAATTCTGTAAATTGATGCATAATAACAATATCAAAGCAATGAGGTGGAGAATATGACAGCAAAAATACTCGATATTAAGACTTATGAATCAACGCCCTGGGGTTTGGTCCTTTTTGAGGGTGCGATGGGGGTCCTATTCGGGATCTTCTTTCTTGCCGCGGGCGGATGGACCATTGCCATGTTGGTTGGGTTTCTTGGGCTGTACTGGCTCATTTCTGGGCTCATCTCAATAGGCTCGATCTTCATCGATAACCGGAAATGGGGCCTTAAGCTCGGTGCGGGACTCCTCGGTGTCCTGGCTGGTCTGCTGATTCTCAGTCATCCAATTTGGAGCGCCCTCCTTGTTCCGACTGCGCTTGCTATTATCGTCGGAGTATTTGGCATCATTATGGGTTTGATAAAAATCGTGCATGCTTTTACAGGAGCTGGCTGGGACGAAGGCTTGAGAGGCGTAGTAAGCCTCATACTCGGTATTCTGCTTGTGGGATCACCATACCTGGCGCCGAAATTAATTCCCACATTACTCGGCGCCGTCTTGTTCTTGGGGGGTTTGGTGATCGTTTTCATGGCTTTCCGTGTCAGGAGGGGTGAAAAGGAGCAGACGCATCACGGGCATCAGAAACATCGTTAGATCCGAGATGTGAATTCGATAAAATATCCAGGTTTCGGACGAAAACTAAATAATTCCAATTATCCCATGCACATCCTTCAACGATGTGCATGGGTGTTTATGGGAAAAAGCCAGGATACTCTGTAGCTTGTTACGTGGATGAATGGCGAGCGTGGGTACGGGGGTGGCAACCCCCATATAGGCTTTTTCCTTGGAAGAACCCTGCAGCTCGCTGCGGGGTTCTTCACTTACTTGGTACTTTAAGGTGTGAAGCTGGCTCTTTTCGAGAATACAGCTAAGTATTCCCGCTGAGGTGTTGCGATTCCTCGACTTCCAACTCAATCTTGATCACCCGAAGTAGATTCTGTTCGTGACTTGCATGATGTACAATGCTGTGGTGCGAATGAATATACATAAAAAGAAAGGATATTAAGCATGGCTCTATCAGATCCCCCATCCTACCCAGAATTGAACCCTCCCCCACGACTGCTACTTGGTCCGGGTCCCAGTCTTGTCCACCCGCTTGTGTTGCGATCGATGGCAACTCCACTGGTTGGTCATCTGGATCCTTACTTCCTTGAAATCATGGGGCGCACCCAGGATCTACTTCGTTATGTATTTGAAACCGAGAATCGCCTGACAGTTCCCATCTCAGGCACGGGCAGCGCCGCGATGGAAGCTGCCGTCGCCAACATGGTCGAACCAGGAGATGCGGTGCTCGTTTGCATTAATGGCTACTTTGGTCTCCGACTGGTTGACATGGCAGGGAGGTATGGGGGCGAGGTCAGCACGATTGAGAAACCCTGGGGTGAGGTGTTCGACGTCACTGAAATCGAGCAAGCACTTCAAGCCAGGCCCGCGAAGGTTGTCGCTATTGTGCATGCTGAGACTTCCACTGGCGCTCGACAGCCCATGGAGGGGATCGCAGATGTCATCCATGCACAGGGGGGCGTGTTGATCACCGATGCGGTTACATCTTTGGGTGGTATTTCAGTAAAGGTTGATGAGCTGGGTATCGATGTTTGCTACAGCGGGTCGCAGAAATGCCTCAGCTGTCCGCCGGGCGTGAGCCCCCTCACGCTCAGCCCCCGAGCGGAGGAACGCCTGGTGGCGAGAAAGTCACCGGTTGCGAATTGGTATCTTGATCTCTCGATGATTCAGAAGTATTGGGGAGCAGAACGTACCTATCATCATACGGCACCTATCTCCTCCAATTATGCACTTTATGAGGGGTTGCGGATTGTGGCCGAAGAGGGACTAGAAAACCGATGGAATCGCCATCAGGAGAATGCTGAACTGCTTTGGAATGGTTTGGAAGGTTTGGGATTCAGCATGCATGTGGCGAAGGAGTATCGCCTCCCCATGCTTACAACCGTGCGCATCCCTGATGGTATGGATGAAATGAAAATCCGTTCCCAGCTTCTCAATGAATATAACATCGAAATTGCGGGGGGGCTGGGGGAGTTGAAAGGCAAGGCGTGGCGGATTGGTCTGATGGGGTACTCATCCAGGAAGGAAAATGTCACATTGTTGCTGGCAGCTCTGAAGGATTGTATCTGATAGGCGACATCAACCAACAAAATTAAAATGCGAGGCGCTAATCCAGCCTCGCATTTTTTTCTTAAATTCCAATTAAGCAAACAATGAGTTTATTCCGATTTACTCTCTCTTCGCTTGGCTCTGCGGCTTTCTCGTCCACTGGATTTGCGATGGGCGCTGAGCCAGTTCCCACAGTTCTCGTCGTGCGCCATGAACACATCGGCGCCGAGGATCGACTTCTTGATTTCTGCCTCGAGCGGATTTGTGATCGCACAGGGCATGCCGCTCGCAATGGCCATGGCGATAAATATTGCATTCAATGCAGGACGATCGGGAAGCCCGAAGGAGATATTGCTCGCTCCGCATATTGTATTCACACCTAACTCTTCACGACATCGGCGCACGAGCTCGAATACGCTGGTTCCCGCGGTGACCACCGCGCCAATGGGCATTGCAAGAGGATCGACGAGGACATCCTCGCGCTTGATGCCGTGATCCTCAGCCCGTTCTATAATCTTTTTCGCGATATCAAAACGGACGTTGGGATCATGGGAAATCCCGCTCTCATCGTTGCAGATTGCGATCACACCAGCCTCGAATTTCTTGATCAGCGGCAGAATTGATTCGAGGCGATCCTCCTCCCCTGTGACAGAATTGACGAGCGCTTTTCCCGCGTAAGCTTCTAGCCCTGACTCTAATGCAGCGACAATTGATGAATCAATGGCGAGCGGGACGTCGGTGACGTTTTGGACCCTTCGGACCGCTTCGGCGAGTATGGCGGGTTCGTCCGCCATAGGGATGCCGGCATTAACATCCAGCATGTGGGCTCCGGCCTCAACTTGTGCGACGGCATCCGATTCGACACGATCGAAATTGCCAGCCGACATTTCTGCAGCAAGGGATTTACGACCTGTTGGATTGATCCGCTCCCCGATGACAACGAATGGATGATCGGGTCCGATTCGGACAGTCTGATTTTGTGTACTAAAGATTGTTTCCATAGGAAGGAAGCTCCTGCATTTCAAGATCAATAAGGGGATTATGTGTTTCAGATCCTTCGATAATTTCAACCAATCGATCCTCAAGGGCGCCGAAACCGGTAGGGTGGATTTGAAGAGGTAGGTTAAGAAACTTTGCGGCTTTTTCTGCTGATTTCACAAGATTTGGATCGACTCTTTGTTGAAGATAAACCACTCGTGTATATTCCCCGAAATAATCATCCATCAGCTCTGGGTGTTCATCCAAACCGAGACCTTTCACGACGTAATACTCAAACGCATGTGCCAGGAAGTCGGTTAAGAAGAAGGTCCCGGGTTCCTCTGACATCAGCTTATCAAAGGATTCTCCCGCGTACTGCTCGTAGCAATGCGGACCGGAGATTCTGATTGCATCCTCATTATGGACGATGTGATCAAGCACTCCCCGGGTACCACATTCGCCATACACAACGATCACACGGGCATGGTCTTGACGGGATTCCTGTATCCGCTTCTGCACAGCCGCAGGAATTTCTTCAGGTCGATTATGCAGGATTGCAGGAGCCGCAAGGACCTCTGCATCCCAGCCATACTTATTACGGATGGTGATGATATCTCGGGCTAGCGCTCCACATGCAATGATGAGATCCGACATTGAGTCAATTTTTCCCAAAGAGTGTCTTTGCCATGGCACGGATATGATCCGTCGTGCTGCCACAGCAGCCACCGACGATTTTTGCGCCCGCAGCGATCGCCCGCTCCGCATACGCAGCCATCATCTCCGGTGAAGCGCCGTATACGGCGACCCCGTTCTCGAGATGCGGAATTCCAGCGTTTGCTTTGGCCACCAAGGTGGCATCAGGATTGACGGTGTGCATTTTAAGGATGACTTCCTCGATTTCCTCTACGCCATTGCCACAGTTTGCCCCGAATGCCGCAAGCTCGAGCTGCTCCAACGCTTCTACGGCTTTCTCCGGTGATACGCCCATCATCGTGTGTCCGGCAGTGTCGAACGTCATGGTCGCCACGATAGGAATTTGAGGGGAGGCAGTACGCGCACCTTCCACTGCAGCCCTAACCTCACCCAGATCCGACATAGTCTCGATCCAGAGTACGTCGACCCCTCCTTCGACCAGCGCCGCGGCTTGTTCCGAAAAGGTCGAGATCATCTCGTCCATGGTGAGTTCCCCCAATGGTTCCAGCAACCCGCCGGTGGGTCCCATCGAACCGGCAACGACCACAGGACCAACCACATTCTCGGCAACTTCGACGGCGTTCATGGCAGCCGCCTTATTCAAAGGCACGACTTGATCGGAGAGGTTGTGAAGCGCCAGTCGTAGGCCATTCCCCCCAAAAGTGTTGGTGAGGATGATTTGAGAGCCTGCCTCGATGTAATCCCGGTGAACCTGCTTGACCTTCTCTGACTCAGTCAGGTTCCATGATTCGGGAGCATCGCCATGTTGCAACCCCAGCGAAAAAAGCATGGTGCCCATGGCGCCATCAGCTAGAACTGGTCCATCCTTTTGTAATAAATCACCGAGTGTTGTTCGCAAGATTTCTCCTCAAGACTAATTTGATTTCCAGATCACTTCTTCATGGCGAGGAACGATTCCGCCATCTCAACGGCCACAGCAGCATCCTTACAATAAGTATCGGCCTGGATTTCTTCAGCGAAGGCATTATTTAGAGGTGCACCCCCCACGAAAACGGTGTATTTATCTCGGAGGTTTCGTTCCTTCAATGTATCAATGACGACTTTCATATAGGGCATTGTCGTCGTGAGCATTGCTGACATACCGAGGATGTCGGCATTGTTCTCCTCAAGAGCCTGGATAAAATCGTCCGCGTCGGTATTGATGCCGAGGTCAATAACATTGATACCGGCCCCCTCCCACATCATCGCCACGAGATTTTTTCCGATATCGTGAATATCCCCCTTAACTGTGCCGATGACGGCTGTCCCGACCTGTGGGATTCCTTCCTCGATCAAGAGGGGCTTGAGAATGGCCATACCCGCTTTCATTGATTTCGCAGCCATAAGGACTTCTGGGACGAATAATATGCCGTCTTTGAAATCCTCCCCAACGATCTTCATTCCAGCAACAAGGCTTTCATGCATGATCTTTACGGGTTCGATGCCTCTCCGCAAACACTCGTTGACCTCACCCTCGACTTTCTCGATAAGACCATCATAGAGATCATCCTGCATGACCTCATACAATTCATCCGTGCTCAATGTTTCGTAGTTGGGAGTCTCTTCAGTCATGGTTAGTTCCTGTGATGAGCGTGGTTAAGCGCGGTCGTTACGCTCTCGCCTTCGTTGTGATGGGCGAAGATCGCTCGATTTAATATTTGATAGAAGGTCTTCAATGTGTTCGAATTTATCCCTTGCATGTGGCAGAACCATGGCGTCAACAAAATATTCTTGGAATGTGGGTTCCACCGCTGTTTCCACATAATGAACTTCTCGAGAAGCTCGAGCAGCTAAATCCCTTTGCTCTCGATTCAGCAGAGCGATTCTTGCGCCATCTCCGGCTGCGTTCCCGATGGAAAGAACCTGATCAAGGTCACAATCGGGAATCAACCCGATGACCATGGCATACTTCGGATCGATATAACTACCGAATGCACCTGCAAGCTTGATCCGATCGACATACTCCACTTCCATGTGATCCATCAATAAACGAACCCCCGCATAAAGTGCACCTTTGGCGAGCTGGATCGCACGGATGTCGTTTTGAGTAACGATGATCTCTTGTTGAGACCCTGATTCCTCTGGTTGGGCAATGACGATTTCGGCAGTCCGCCCATTGTACCTTACGGCGGGGGAGTGATGAGTTGCATCTTCTCTAAATAGCCCCCCTTCATCTATGAGACCTGCCAGGAATAGTTCCGCGACGACCTCAATAATCCCCGAACCGCAAATCCCCGTGGGTTGCAGCGACTCGCCTTCAGTGAGTTCGTCACTCCATCTTTCATCCCCGACCACACGGTAGCGAACAGATCCGAGTTCTTTGTCGATTCTCACCCGTTCGATTGCACCCGGTGCAGCCCGTTGTCCATGAGAGATTTGGGCTCCTTCGAACGCTGGACCTGTGGGGCTCGATGCAGAATATATTTCCCCCTCTCGACCGAGCAGGATTTCGGCATTGGTGCCAATATCCACGATGAGGGATATTTGGTCATCAAAGCTGGGTTGTTCGGCAAGCAGCACGCCCACGTTATCCGCGCCTACATGTCCCGCGATACATGACAATATGTGGGCTTTTGCACCTGGATGTGTGTTTTTAATATTGAGGTCTCGGGCGCTCACATTTAGAGCGTCTTGAATGCTCAAGGTGAATGGCGCTCCACCAAGCGGGGTCGGGTCGATCCCGAGAAGAAGATGGTGCATGACGGTATTTCCTACCAGGACGATATCCGTAATCTCGTCTGGTTTGATGCCCGCTTCCTCTGCTGCCTGACCACTGAGTTCGCTGATCGCTTTGACGATGGCCTGATTCATCCGCAGGACTCCTTGCGGCTCGTTCATCGCGTAAGAGACCCTGCTCATTAGATCCTCTCCGAACCGGATCTGTGGGTTCATCATGGCCGTTGTTGAACACACTTCTCCGGTCCGCAAGTCACACAAATAGCAGGCGACCGTCGTCGAACCGATGTCAATCGCAAGCCCATAAAGACTTTCAACATATCCGGGTTCGATACGCAGGATTTCACGATCCTGCCAAACGGTCACTGTCACTGCCCCTTTTCCTTCAAGTAATTTTAAATGGAGAGTCTGGAGCGCTTTGAGATCGATATTGAGACCATCGAGATTCCACTGAGCCTTCAAAGCTTCTTTGAGCCGATCCCAGTCGCTCAGGCCGCCAAGCGTGTCCTTTGCGACTTCGACATAGTGCAGCTTAACGGCCGGATTGACCTCCAGCGCCAGATCACTGGCTTCTTTACGAATGACCTGCTTCCTGGCCTGGCTTTCGATCGGCACGTGGATGACAACATCATCTATGATTCGGGCAGCACATGAAAGGCGCTGTGTATTCAAATTGAGGTCGTGCTCGTCAGCGTAGGCGCGTTCAACTTCTTCGGATTCACTTAAATTTGACATTTGTGATGTCACGCCGTGTTTGTCAAAAGTGCCGGTTTCAACTTCGATCAGACATTTTCCGCACGTTTGTCTGCCACCACATATCGCTTCAATCTCCACGCCTAGCGTGCGCGCGGCATCTAGAACCGACTCGCCGGCTTCCACCGTCCCTCGACGACCGGAGGGGAGCAATATCAATTTATTCAAATCTTTTTTTCGAGATCGATCATTCATACGTAAACTCTTTTTACCGGTGCTTTCCCGGGCTCATATCCAGTGATTCTAATGCACATCTGGAAAAATCTCCGATCTTTCTAATCGACCTTTCTTGTCCGATGTCGGGGGAGCAGCCCGGCTCGTTGGACTATTTCTGCAACTGTGTCTTCCTGTCGATAAGCCATGAGATGTACACCGGAGATTCCTTCTATCTCGCGCAGTTGATGAATGATTTCGACGCAGATCTTGATGCCTTCCTCAGCTTGATGCTTTACGGGCGTCTTGCGAAGACGATGGATGATCTCCTCGGGAATATGCACGCCGGGGATATTTTCCATCATCCAGGACGCCGTGCGAGCGGATCTCAAAGGACCTGCACCGGCCAGGATGAAGACCTTCTTTTCGAGACCAAGATCAATGACCGCACGCATGAAGTCTCGCATTTTTCCTAAATCGAAGCAGTATTGTGTCTGGATGAAATCTGCGCCGGCGGCCACTTTTTTAGCCAATCTGGTCGGTCGGATGTGATATGGAGGCGAAAAAGGGTTCGAGGCTGCGCCTAGGAAAAGCCTGGGTGGCTGCTCGATCTTCCGCGTACTCAAGAAAATCCCTTGATCCCGCATAATTTTTGCGGTTTGAAGAAGTTGTACACTGTCCAGGTCGAAAACGGGTTTTGCATCAGGTTGATCACCTACTTGAACGCCGTCACCAGTCAGACAAAGCACGTTTTGAATTCCTAGAGCTGCCGCACCGAGGAGGTCTCCTTGGATTGCGATCCGATTTCGGTCCCTGCAGTTGATTTGAAGAACCGGTTCGTAACCGGCCCTCGTAAGTAATGCGCTTGCACCGAGGCTGCTCATATGGACATGTGCGCCGCTGGCATCGGTCACATTGATTGCATCCGCTACTTCAGCAAGCACGAGCGCACGATCATAGATCGCGCTGGGTTCGCTCGTATCGGCTGGGGCAAGTTCGGCGGTGACCGCGAAGCGGCCGCTTCGGAGCACGCGCTCTAACCTGCTCCCAGGGTGTAGCATGTCCATTTTTTGAATCTCATTCATTTACTTGTGCTGTTTCCTTGCGGACCCGCCGCTGAGCAGATCGTTTGGATTCGGGATGCTGATGTCCGGCCAACCAGGGGGCGCACAACATTCCTGGTCCTCGAGATAATTTAACCATGCAGATGAACCCCTTAGCCGCTGATCGAGGGGCGGTTGAATAATATGAATGCGATCTCCGTACCAAATCATCCTTCCCGCCCGTTCCCAGGCGCTCACCCAGATACACATCATTTCTGGGAGGATCTCGCAATTCCCATCTTCGCGCACGCCGCCGCATGGACCGTTGCGCAGGTTCTTCGGGCATACCATCGGGCAAGTCATTCCCGTGCCTCGCAAGTTACATACCCCACACATCCTGCAGTCGAATACGGGACCTTTGGTGATGATTTCACCAATCTGAAAGATTAGCTCGAAATTCCGGAATCCGATCCGCCTCATCATGGGCTCAAGTTTCTTAAGAAACCACTCTGTGTAGAGGTAAGCTCGTTCGAGGATGTGCGGATGGTCTAACAGCCAATTTGAGATCGATGACATGAACAAAGACCCGTTGTGAGAGATATAATATTAATGGTCAATAGAATTGTACCAATGCTTTTGCATGATGCAGGAACCGTTGGTACAAGTACGACGGCTCATTATTGTTGAGCGACCGGTGAGAACATTACACCCCTGCCTCTCGAGTTTTTCATCATCCAGGGTTGACGAGGACTGGGCTCCTGTATGGATTGTCCTACCCAATGCAACCGATGGAGTATACTCGAGGAAGAACGGTGACCATTCGCTAGAAATTTTCGAACCAGAACATTTTGGAGTGTGAACATGACTGAAGAAGAAAAGTATGAGGAATCCCTGCGTGAGGAATTTAATGCGCTTGGCAAGAATATCAAAGATGCCTTTACGGGCGTCTGGGAAAGTGAGGAGAGACAGCGCATAAGCTCACACATTGAAGCCGGACTTTCCGAGGTTGGAGAGACCATTTCCCGGGCAGGGACCGATATTCGGGAGAGCGAAACCGGCAAACAAATTCGCGCCGATATTGACGACGCTGCAGAACGAATCCGGTCCGGAGAAATGCGTGAAAAGTTTGAACGCGACCTTGTCTCAGTTTTGCGCTCGGTGAATACTGAGATTGAAAAGGCAACGGAAGGTTTATCTAAATCAGAGACTTCAGACGAGGATGGGAATAATGAGGAGACTGTGGCTGGAGAATGAATCATCTGAGGGCAAAGCGATTCGGGCTGGTCGTTACAATTTGACGCCGATATCCCGAGCCAGCGTACTGCGTTCTGATGTGATTCCTGTGGCGTTTGGTTGGTTTCGCCCGACGGGCATCGAGGTGAAGGATCAGGATGGCGCAACTACCGTCATTCCAGTTCGCGATCCTACACGGTGGATCCAGGTGTTCTTATATGGCATTGCGCTGCTTGCATTCCTCTCAATTCTTCGTCCTATGAGGAGATGACAGAATTCTCATTTGTGTACTCACATTTTGTGTCAACCCAGGGGATTGGAACTATCTATAAATGGAGGTTTCCGGCATGACAAAAAGTACCGCTAAATCAGCGACAGATATTCAAGCACCGAATCCACTTGGCGCAATCAAGGCAGTCCAGGAGAGTTATGAAGAACTCTTGAAAACTGCAGGTCCGGGAATGGCCTACGGTCGACCTGTTAAGAGTGGGGATACGACCATCATTCCGACTTCCGAAGTCCTCGTCTTCTCAGGTTTCGGTTATGGCTCTGGATACGGTCAGGGGTTTGAGACAGAGGGCAACGAAGATGCAGAAGGCGGTGGCGGTGGAGGAGGAGGGGGCGGAAAGACGCTCTCCCGTCCTGTAGCCGTAGTCATCGCATCGCCCGAGGGTGTGCGAGTTGAACCCGTGTACGATATTACGAAGATTTATATGGCGGCGATCACCGCAGCAGGTTTCATGCTCGCCATGCTCGTCAGGTTCATGCGTCCGACGAGGCTGTTCAAGAAGTAAACAGGATAATCACAGTACCCTGATGGGTTTGAACGATGTCCAAAGGTCATCGATTTTTCCTGATTCTAACGATATCTAAATTTAGCATACCCAATTGGGCGTCGGGAGGGCGACGATGAAGAAACGCGTGGGCTATATTGGCCTTGGACTGATGGGCAAACCCATGGCGCTGAATATTTTTAATGCGGGATATCCTCTCACTGTCCATAACCGCAGCCGTGATGCGGTGGATGAGTTGGTTGCGGCAGGCGTGGAGGCGGCGGATTCCCCGAAAGAAGTTGCCGAGAAAAGTGACTACGTGTTCACCAACCTGCCTGACTCTCCTGATGTGGAGTCCGTCGTCCTTGGAGAGAATGGAATACTCGAGGGCAGCCATAAGGAAATGATCTATATAGATAACAGCACGATCAAACCCGAGACGGCGCGCAATATCGCGGCGGTGCTGGCAGAGCAAGGGGTGCGCGCGCTGGATGCGCCAGTTTCAGGTGGTGATATCGGTGCGAAGACAGGGACACTGGCGATCATGGTCGGTGGATCCGAAGACGCATTCGAGGGTGCCAGGCCTATCTTCGAGGCGATGGGAAAGACAATCACTTACGTAGGTGAGAGCGGCGCTGGACAAGTCGCGAAGGCATGCAACCAAATTATGGTTGCAGCCCAGATGGTTGCAATGGGAGAGCTTCTCTTGCTAGCAGAGAAGACCGGTGTTAATCCGGAGCGTGTGGTCGAGGCGATCAAGGGGGGAGCGGCGCAGTGCTGGACTCTTGACAACAAGCCGTCGCGTCTCTTTGATCGGAATCGCTCCCCTGGTTTTAAAGCCTACATGCAGCACAAAGACTTGGGGATCGTGTTGGATACAGCACGGTCTTATGGAATGCCTCTCCCCATGACAGCAGTGAATCATCAACTCTATGAGGCGATGCTTCAGTTAGGGATGCGCGATCTCGACAACTCGGCCGTGATTGGCGCCCTGGAGGCAATGTCTGGAATTCAGCTCACGACCCGCAAATCTAGATAGGGGAGTAAAGGCCTCGAACCAGAAGGTATTTTGAGGTAAATAGAATCGTTCAATCTATGGTGAATACGACCAGCCGCTCCGGCCCATGAACACCGAGGGTCGGTATAACTCTCTGAGTGAGGTGCTTGCTGCATTGTCTTGAGTCCAAGGATTGCCTTTTCACGAGGCGGTGGTTGCTGCCTCCTTCCCAAAATTGCTATGGACCAGATCTTTTTAAGCTGTAATCACCTCGTCTTTCACTGTGGGAGCTAAATAACACGCAACACTTACAGAGAGGGCTAATAAATTATCTAGGGCGAATAGTTGGATAGTTCGCCGGAGGGGTTAGTAGATCGGTCCATAAGGACCTAGAAACGAGTCCATAGGCACGAAGTTGAAGAGGGCTCCCCCAATTAGAAATAGACAGAGGCAGCAGACGCAGGGCAATACGACGGCAACGATAAAGGCGATAATCAAGGGTGTGTTTTTCTGGGACGAAGTTTTGGCTACCATGATATTCCTCCTGATGAGTATCTGAATTCACCATAGTACCTACTAATCTACAGATCTGCAATGAGCACGATGCAGAAATTCCTTTCTTCTCTGCTGCAATATTTTTTGGGTTATTGATTAATACTCTGGGCTCTAGGGGACTATATTCAAGGCGCGGTTCATGCTTCATCATTGGCATGTGAGATTAATGATTCGTATTCTCATTGAGAGGGAACTTAAGCGCAGTCCACAACCGTAAGCTCTTACACATTCCGGGAGGCGTCGAACGCTTCCAGCGCCTGTTGTGTCAGGTCGCTCTCGACCATGGCCTTGATGACATCGAGCGGCATGCTTAAATGCTGCGCTCCCGCAATTACAGTTTCAACAGCCTCGTTGGGAGACTTAATACTTGCGGCCAGAATTTCACAAGTGGTTCCTTCTAACACAGCGGACATCTCAGCAACGACTTGTGGGCCGGAGCCCGTAAGACGGGTGATGCGATTGACATAGGGTACGACGTAATTTGCCCCAGTCTCTGCAGCGACAAGAGCCTGACTGGGAAGGAAGACGCTGGTAATTAAAATATTGGCTTGATCGGAGAGTTTGGAGGCGGCGCGCAATCCTTCGAGTGTACACATGATTTTTAAACCGATGTTTGGCGCAATAGCGAGGTATTCAGGGGCTTCTTTGAGTAGTTCTTCGGCCGTATGCCCGATGAGCTGGTGAAATACAGGTCCCTCAAACAGATTGCTCAACGCCTCGAGCACGGGTCGGGGATCGTTGTGTCCTGCTCGGGCAAGAAGCGTGGGGTTCGTCGTCACACCATGGATGAACCCAAATGATGCGGCTTCCCGGGCATCGTCTAAATCTGCTGAGTCTAAGAACAAGGCCATGATTTACTCCGTTTTATTGGGTAATCTTCCCTTCACTGCATCAGGTACCAGGATAGACTTTTCACATTGCATGGTTCTGAGTCTATCGATAATAACCCTGAAGGGGAAGGGGGGGTATTCAACAATTCAAGTCGGTGCTCCTATCAGATTGGTGCAGGAGCCTGTCGAGCGACAACCATTCTATAGAAGTAACCTCAACCGATATGGCTCGTGCCAGACCCTTAAACCATTTTAGAGTGTTTAAAAAAAAGATCGACCGAAGTTGATATTCATCGGTCGATCCAATCTGTCGGGGCGGGCGGATTTGAACCGCCGACCCCTTGCACCCCATGCAAGTGCGCTACCGGGCTGCGCTACGCCCCGAACATTAACGATTATAGCGCGCTGGATGGGTTCCTTCAAGGCACGATGTGACGCATATTCATAAGTTGGTTGAACCTTGATTTAAAGTCCTGCAGCTCCGTATTATGGTCCGCGGCTGAAACTATCCATGATCCGAATCGTATGCCGCACACCTGCGATGAAATTCTCGATGTCCATATTCTCGTTTGGCGCGTGGACGTTGGATCCGGGATAACCGACACCGGCGGTCGCGACCGGGACTTTCAAGTCGTGGATGAATGGATGATTTGGTCCCGATCCTCCCGACATAGGAATGATGCGTTGCGGTTCGCCGTACACGTCGCGCGCCGTCTCGACAACAAGCTTCAGGAAGGGATCATTGGGATCCGTCCGAGCAGGGTGTTCCCCGGCGAGGTATTTGATTTCGATATCTCGAAAGCCACCTTCGTCGAGATGGTTGGAAAGCAGCAGCAGGACCTCATCCGGATCCTGATCAGGGACCAGGCGAAAGTCCACTTTGGCGCGCGCCTTCGCGGGAAGAACAGTCTTTGTACCCTCGCCTTGATATCCAGAGGTGAGGCCACAGATCGTGCATGTGGGACTGAAGATTGTCTCTCGCTCGAGTTCTAAACCTCCTGTCAATCCTTTTACAAATGATTGAATCCCGTAGCGGAGGCGATATTCTTCTGCTGAATCAGGGAGCTTCGCAAGAAGTTCGAGGTCAAGCTCAGTCGGAGGGACGACGCGATCGTAAAAGCCCGGAATGCGGATGAGTTCATCCGAATCTTTGAGCGAATTGAGCGCCCAGATCAGGCGCCAGGCGGCGTTCGGAAAGATCGAGCCTCCTAACCCCGAGTGTGCATCCTGGGTGGCGGTTTCGACACTCAGTTCGACATAGCAAATCCCTCGAAGTCCAGCCACTTGCACCGGCGCCCCTTCGTGATCGACGCCGCCAAACTCCCAAATACAAGCATCGCCGGCTAATACATCTGCATTGTCCTTGATGAACTCTGGCAGATTAGGGCTCCCGATTTCCTCCTCCCCCTCGATGATAAACTTCACGTTGCAGGGGAGATCGTCCTCCACGGCGAGGAACGCATCGATGGCAGCCAATCGGCAAAGTATGTGGCCTTTATCATCGCTCACACCACGAGCGAAAACCTTCCCATCTCGGATGGAAGGCTCAAATGGGGCGGAATCCCAAAGTTCCAGGGGCTCAGGAGGTTGAACGTCGTAATGATTGTAGAAGATCAACGTGCGATCGGAGCGGCCGGTTCTCTCCCCGAAAACGACAGGATAGCCACGCGTGGGGAGAAGTTTGATCTCGAACCCACGGGTCCGCAGCATGTCCGAGACAAGCTCCGCACATTCTCGCATACCGACATTTTGAGCAGCGATGCTGGGCTGCGCACAAAGTGCGATCAGTTCATTAATATGGCGATCGGTGTTAGTTCTTGCTTCGGCGTCAAGTTCATTTAGCGATGGCATTTCTTACCTCGGGATGATTATAGATTGGTCCATAATTTGATGGCAACTTTATTCGTCAAGGACTTCCTTCGAATCTATAATTCATCCATTGGAGAACATGATGCGCATTTACGACATCTCTATTCCCTTACAACCCGGAATGCCCATATGGCCGGGCGATCCTCCACTTAGACTCGAACGGTTAGCATCGATATCGGATGGTGCAGATGCCAATGTCAGTTCGATCGCTTGCGGTGTTCATATCGGTACGCATGTCGACGCGCCCTTGCATTTCATCAACGATGGATCGACTGTGGATCAGCTGTCGCTGAGTACGCTCGTCGGTGATGTGCACGTTGTTGAGATTCCCAATGCAGACATCATCGATGAGGAAATCCTCGATCGTGCCTCCATTCCCTCTGATACCAAACGTGTATTATTCAAGACCAGAAATTCAGCAATTTGGGCTTCACCCAAGCACGATTTTCAACAGGATTTTGTAGCTATCGCTTCAGGAGGAGCGGCTTGGATCGTTGATCGGGGCATCGAGTTGGTAGGAGTGGACTATCTCTCCGTCGCCCCGTTCGAAAGCCCCGTAGCGACTCACGTCCATTTATTAGAGCATGATGTCATCATTGTGGAGGGATTAGATTTACACAAGATAGTCCCCGGAAAGTATTTCCTTGTTTGTCTTCCAATCAAGTTGGTAGGAATCGAAGGATCTCCGGCACGGGCTGTCTTGTTACAAACTGAAGAATGAAACCACCATTTCAGGAGGTATAGCGTAATGGATACACAGAT
>JBGUDT010000009.1:18217-19195 GCA_041821665.1 Anaerolineales bacterium | reverse complement strand
ATTCCGAGCTTGAATCAAATCTTGAGCTCTGGAACGATCAACCTCTAAGCGGGTATGTCGTCGGGGGGTCTAATGGAGAGTTTGTCTCGCTTTCCGTCGATGAACGGGTGGAAGTTGTCCGTCGCGTCCGTGAGATGACACCCAATTCACGGCTTATGATTGCAGGATCTGGTATGCATGCCACGGCAGCCACGATTTCACTCACGGAGCGACTCGCCGATGTAGGTGCGGACGCGGCTCTTGTTCTCACACCCAGCTACTACAAATCTAATATGACCACTCCGGCTCTAGTAGCCTATTACGAGCAAATCGCGGCGGCCTCATCCATCCCCATCCTGCTTTATAACGTCCCCCGAAACACAGGGCTTGATCTGCCACTGGACGCGGTAACAATCCTCTCAGAACATGAAAACATATGTGGGATTAAGGATAGTTCAGGTAATGTCACAAAGATCGGGGCTATGGTGGGGAACACCCGCGAAGATTTTCAAGTTCTCGCCGGGTCTGCCGGTTTCTTATTGGGTGCACTTTCTGTCGGCGCCGTCGGGGCTGTTAGTGCATTGGCAAATATCGCGGGGCAAGAGCTGGTTTCGCTGATAACAGCTTTTCGGGAAGGAGACTTGGAGACGGCGAAGGCGCTCCAGATTCGGCTCATCGAACCAAACGCGGCGGTTACGGCGCGATTCGGAGTCCCGGGTTTGAAAGCTGCGTTGGACATGATTGGTTTCTATGGAGGTCCTGCTCGACTACCACTCCTTCCTTTGTCTGATGCTGAAAAAGCCGAACTTGGCGATATTCTCGCAAAGGCAAACTTAATCTAAACAAAATGCTCAGCCTTGGTATCCCTTCAGGTGCTCCAGTGAAATGCTCGCAAATGATTTGTATTGGAAATAGCGAAATCTGACAGGTAACAGCGTCTATGTGTCATACATTCGATTTCGTCACCCGAATTTGAAGTCAACCACAATGAATTTCTAT
>JBGUDT010000009.1:12218-18097 GCA_041821665.1 Anaerolineales bacterium | reverse complement strand
TGCTGTTTTCAGACATCCCTGCTGACAAAATTTACAAATGGACAGAGGAAGGTGGGACGAAAATTTGGCGGGATGGGAGTGGCAATGCGAATGGTCTTGCCCAGGATATTGAAGGCAGGCTCATCGCATGTGAGCACGGGACTCGAAGGGTGTCTCGGACCGACTCGGATGGCAGCGTGATAACCATCGCCTCGGAGTATCAGGGAGGACGTTTAAACAGCCCGAATGACATCGTGACTCATTCAAGTGGGCAGATCTATTTCACTGATCCACCATATGGAATCGAGGAAGCGGATAGAGAACAGCCTGTGAACGGTGTGTATCGGATTACGTTGGATGGTGATCTTGTATTACTCACGGATGATTTTACTCGGCCGAATGGCCTTGCCTTCTCCCCCGATGAATCCACCCTCTACATAGATGATTCCGGGAAGCGACATGTTCGTGTTTTCGATGTGCTTCCAGATGGAGATATCTCCAATTCGCGCCTGTTTGCGGATATGGATCATCCCCAGCCAGGATCACCCGATGGGATGAAGGTAGATGTCGAAGGAAATATCTATGTTGCGGGTGCAACAGGTTTATGGGTGTTTGATCCTGATGGTAATTTGCTTGGCGTGATCGTAACTCCTGAACGTCCCTCGAACTGTGCCTGGGGCGATAAAGATAGGCAAACGCTCTACATTACCGCAAGAACATCGATCTTCAGAATTCGGACGAAGATTCCCGGGATAGCGCCTGGAACAGCACCTGTATAATCGATAGGGGATTGGTTCTACACCACCACTTTGTACCGAGCCTATCCGAAGGGGATTGGATGATCCGCGGGCTAAAGCTGCCCGCTCCGCTCCCATGAGGAGAGAAGGCGCTGGTATTCCGGGTCATCATAACGATCCAGTTCAAACCAGTGTGCGTAAGCGGGAAGATCCGTAGATGTGAGATGCTTGGCGAGAAGCTCGCCACAGGCAGACGCCGCCATGAGGCCAAACCCGGACAACGCGCCGATGACCCAGGCGCCCTCGACGGGCAGTGGTCCGACAAGGGGTCTGTTTTCATCGGTCTTTGTGTAGTAGCCGCCGTCGATGTACGGCTTGGGGGGTCGTTCGAAATAAGCTTCCAGCGCAGGGATCATGCGCGCAATCCCTCGTAGGGCAATCTCAGGGTAAGTTTGGTCGAAGGTGATTGGAAACGTGGGTTGAACTCGATCCATGTGATACGTCCAGAGGATGAGCACGATCGGGCTGTCGTCAGGACCCTCCGGTCGAGCGTGTACGCCTTCGGGAAACTCATCGAGCATGTAGCGCATATCCTCCTCTCCCTCGATAAACCGCCGCTCTTCGTCCGTCCACATAATCCTCTGTGGGTCGGACCAGATCAATAATGGCGCGTCTCTTGGGAAAAGTCCGAGATGATCGTCGAATGAAATCTTTGCATGAAGTTCTGAATAGACTGGAAGATCGATCCCGAGCATTCGAGCCCCAGGTTTCAAGAGTGGTCCCGCAGCGAGGACGTAGTTGTTCGTAGCGATCTTGTGCGTGTGTTCTCCAAGGGCGATCTCGACTGATTGTACTCGTCCATTATTTACTTCTATATCGAAGATCCGTCCTTCGATCAGTGTGACCCCTGCCTCACGAGCGCGGGACAGCATATACGCGCCTAACTGCTGCGCACTGAACCAACCTGATCTGCGAGCATGAATAACTGAAACAATATCTTGCGAGAGGTAGCTGAAGTGTTTATGGATAAGGTCCGTGTCCGTGATGAGATCGGCACCATCAGGCTCGTGGGCGTATGAGCTGTGTTGTGCTGGTGTATAGATCGAGGCAGGCGTGTCATGGATGCGAAGTTCACCAGCGCCAAGTGAGGCGGCTTCCTCCCCGTGTGTCCGATAATCACCCACTCTTTTTGGGTCAGCGCTCGCAAACAAATAACCTCTGCGATTCATATGAAAACTGTTCCCGCTTTCCGCAGCCAATTCTTCTAGGATGTCGATGCTACGGTTCATCATGCGTACCATGCCGTCGCCCGGTCCTGGCCACCAGTTTCGATAACATTCCGTCGATTTGTCGCTTGTGAGGGACATCGGCGCGCGTTCATCCACCAACACGATGTTCTGGATGCCACACTTGACTGAAAGATGGTATGCAGCAGAGATACCGGCAATTCCTGCGCCGCAGATGACGACATCCGCTTGCTTCGGGTACATTTCTTAAGCTCCCTATTCAATGATCTCAGCGATTTCTTGAAGATCATAGCTGAAGTGCGACGTAAGAGCTACGACGGTTGTGGTATTTCTTGATGAGGAAGTGCTTTCCGACGGAGCCCCAAGTTCCCGAGCTGATGGATCATGACAAGATGGTGATCTAGGTTAAGGTGAATCGAATGTCTGGACGGGGTGTAAGCTCCGCGGTGGGCATCAACCGTTTTGCAATATCCGACAGGCGCTCCTGCGTGATGGGATGGATGAAATCGGGATCGAGTGCGGCCATGGGTATTGCGAGATGCGGACGATCAAGGAGCTCTGGATCGGGCAGCGTGAAGTCGGGATGTTCGAGAACGAGATCGCCTAATAAACACAAATCGAGATCCATCGTTCGGGGTGCGTAGCGGTCTGCGGTGCGAACTCTTCCCAGTTCGTGTTCGATTTTTCTCAGCTGTGTGCGTATCTCCATCGGTGAGGAGGATGTCTCGACCAACGCAGCCGCATTGAGGAAATCAGGTCCTGGCGTGCTCCCAATAGAGGGATTTTGGAACACAGGGGAAACCTTAATCAGCGTACCCAGGACGACCAATTTCTTGACTGCTATCGGCAGATTGATCTCGGGGTCGATGTTTGAGCCAATGGAGATGAAGGCCGTTTTAGTTAAAATCTCCAGCGCTCCTCTCGATGACGACGCCCACCGAATCGGCGAAGCGAAGAGCACCCGGTTTCTCCACACTCACCTCTACCCGGTTCACCCCGGGCTCGGCGAGCGCAATCTTAGCAAGATCCGTAGCCAATGCCTCGACGGTATATCTTTCCGATCCTTCAACGTGTGCTATCACCTTTTTCGCGACAGTCCGGTAATTAATCGTGTCTTCGATCTGATCACTCTCTCCAGCTTTCCTGAGATCGCCGAAAAGCGTGATGTTAACGAGGATGTCCTGGCGTTTCTCTCGCTCCCAATCGTTAATTCCAATTATGCCTCGTAAACGAAGCTCCCTGATTACAAGCATGTCATCCATGATCGAAGCCTCCTAAATTTAATAATTTTCCCCGGATAAGAGATAGACGTTTCTTCGGACTGGGACAACTTTCATTTCCGGGATGAAGTAAGAAATGGGTTTCACTTACGATCTATCTGTATGAATAAGGATACCTTAGTTCGCCATTGTTGTTGGTGTACAAATGCATTTCAATTGTAACTTTGTATTAACGAAAGAAGCAGCAATAACCTCAAATCCAAGTCTAATTCTTGAATATGATACGATTCAAGAATACAACATTTACTGAAGGAGTTTGTTATGCATGAAGCACATGATATTGAAGCTGCAGCGGAGTTGTTCGGCGGTGTGGGAGTCGCACAGCCAGATATTGAGGAGGCCGTGCGAAATCTCCTGATCGCGTTTGGAGAGGACGTGGATCGTGAAGGACTCGAGAATACACCCAACCGGGTGGCCAGGATGTATGACGAGGTGCTTGCCGGCTACCGGGTTGATCCATTTGCGATGATCAACGATGCCATTTTTGAGGTGGACTATGATGAGATGGTCATCGTTCGGGATATTGAGTTCTACAGCATGTGTGAACATCATATGCTGCCCTTTATCGGTAGGGCCCACGTAGCCTACATCCCCAATGGGAAGGTTATCGGGTTATCGAAGATTCCCAGAATTGTGGACCTTTTTGCGCGAAGACTTCAAGTTCAGGAACGGATGACGCGCCAGATCGCTGATTTCTTAGAAACTGCGATCCACCCCATGGGTGTCGCAGTCGTAGTTGAGGGACTTCACCTTTGTTCGAAGATCAGAGGCGTGAAGAAGGCGAATGCGCGCATGGTTACCAGCACGATGTGCGGCTCTTTTAAAGAAAATGATATTACACGCAAGGAATTCTTGGGTCACATCGCGCGAGGTTCGTCCGAAATCTCGATCTAAGTTTGTAGTGGGATAAGCAGCCTAAAATAATTAGAATATATTGTCTAGGCCTTCGATTACGTTGACTCTCTGGTGTGAGAAACCTCCGTCGACGACGATGATCTGACCCCGGATCATGTCAGCTTCGGGGGTGCACAAAAATGCGACGACGCCCGCGATGTCTTCAGGTGTCGCCAGACGGCCTGCGGGCGTTGCCTGGACGGCCCGTGGCAGGACAGAACCGTCGCTTAATGCATCGATGTACTGAAGGGCATCTGTCGCCACAAGTCCAGGGGAGACGGCATTAACGCATATTCCTAACGGTGCAAGCTCAACAGAGAGATACTTCATGAGCGTATCAATCGCTGCCTTGCTTGCGCCCGTGATGATGTATCCAGGTACCACACGCTGAGAACCATCACTCGTGATGCTCACAATATACCCCCCACCGCGCTCCTTCATCATCTGAGCAGCTCGCTGGGCACCGAATAGAAATGCCCGGGCGTTGATGTTCATCGTCCAGTCCCAACCCTTGGGCTTTTGCTCGAGGGCAGATTTATTTGTGCCCGAGGCGGCGTTGCTGATGAAGATGTCAATGCCTCCAAACGTGGCTTTTGTCTCATCAAACAGCCGATTTAGCTCGTCGAGTTCGCCGATGTTTGCTTTTACGACAATGGCTTCCCGACCCATGGCGCGAATTTCGTCAGCAGTTTCGTTCGCGGCGGTCACTTTGCGAAAGCAATTGACCACCATATCAGCCCCCTCAGAAGCAAGCCGGAGTGCTATCGCCCGTCCTATTCCACGCCCTGATCCTGTAACCAGAGCCACCTTGTTTTCAAACCGCATTTGATCCTCCAGGCCTTTCACGAAATCCTTCATCTGAGTATGAATCATACCATCGACCGGTGATGCCCATTGCCTCACTAGAAAGTCTAAACAAAGAGCAATCATTGTTTCGTTAAGGAATCTTGCCGAGGGCTCCTCCACATTAACATGGAGATAAACCGCGGGATGAGATTATACTTATATGGCACCATCAGAAAATTGTATTTAAGGATTATACATGTGTAAGGAAGTCGAAAATAATATTGCAGAGCAGGATGAGAAGATAGAGGAGGAACTTCGTCAGGCGAGTCATTGGAGGACGGAAGGTAACGAAGGTCGCGCCAGGGTCTGTGCCCGTCGCGCGGCTGGATGGGCTGTCGGAAATTACAGGCGGCGATCGTCTCATACCGACGTGGATGATGATGCGTACAAACAACTGATCTGGTTAAGAGACCAGACGGATGAAGATCGGCAGTTAAGGGAGGCGGCTGATCGATTATGCACAAAAGTACGTGAAGATTTTGAACTCCCACATAATGAGGACCCACTCGAAGATGCTCGCTTGATCATCGATGGACTTCGGGATCTTCCCACTTAAGGAGGAGCGCTGCCTTAAGCTTGGACCTCCATGAATTAATCCGAATCACCACACAAAGAGCGCGAACTTTCCCCAGGGGGATCTGTTTAGCTCTTGAAGGATCATCGCATGACCATGCAAAACCATCTCTATTACAACAGACTCGAAATGATGCTCAAACGAATGTGGGTTCAGGATTGGAGCGGTGATGAGCGCTCAGCGTAATCTGCGATCATACACCCGGGGAACAACTGCGCGCCTGATTATCGGGGGAGCGGTTCTGCTCGTGCTCGTTGGCAATGGATTGATATGGCTTCTCTATGGCGGCATGGCGGCATTGCAATCGCTCATCTGCATGGGG
>JBGUDT010000009.1:0-11885 GCA_041821665.1 Anaerolineales bacterium | reverse complement strand
TGCCTCTATCTTTTTGAGAACCGTGAGGGACGACATCGTCGCTGAGCTGAACGATCCTATAAAAGTCGTACTCATGGGTTTCAGCCAGGGCGCAGCACTCGCATTCGCTAGTTCGCGTGATCTGAAGCCAGATGGGATTGTGGCGATTGCGGGTTTCTTGCCCGATGGTGACATTGAACACTTATCTTCGGTTCCAGTTTTCTGGGGACATGGCATTCGAGATAATCATGTACCGATTTCGAGGGCGCGCGAGGATGTGGACAGACTTCGGAAGGCTGGGGCGGAAGTCGCCTTTTGCGAGGTGGACGTGGGACATAAGCTTGGCGTGGAATGTGCCCAGGGATTGGAGCGCTGGTTGAAACTAACCTTCGGTAAGGAAGCCAAGGTTTAGCGTGTCTAATTGAACAGCGTCATATGAGAGATGAACGGATGTTTTTCATGTTATTATCGATTATCTATCTTTTCAATCCCCGTTGACGATTGTGATGAACCAACAATGATAATGTTTGGAGTGATTCATGTCTGATCAAGAACTCAGAAACCTCGCTGTCAATACCATAAGATTTCTTTCAGCAGACGGCGTTCAGAAGGCAAATTCGGGTCACCCCGGCCTGCCAATGAGCATGGCTCCTGCCGCGTATGTGCTATGGGCGCGCCATTTGAATTACAACCCCCACGATCCTTCCTGGCCGAATAGAGACCGCTTCATACTCTCCGCAGGGCATGGATCGATGCTGCTTTATTCCATGCTTCATCTCACTGGTTATGATCTGCCTCTCGAAGAACTGAAGCAGTTTCGGCAATTGGGGAGTCATACTGCAGGACATCCAGAATATGGGGAAGCGCCTGGAATCGAAACAACGACTGGCCCCCTCGGTCAGGGTTTTACAACCGGCGTCGGAATGGCTATCGGTGCTGAGCACCAGGCCGCGGTCTACAATCGGGAAGGGTTTCCGCTCATCGATCATTACGTATACGCGATCGTATCGGATGGCGATTTAATGGAAGGGGTGTCATCCGAGGCAGCCTCCCTTGCGGGTCACTTAAAGCTCGGCCGGCTTATTTACATCTACGACGACAACCGCATCAGCATTGATGGCAGTACCGATATCGCTTTCACAGAAGATCGAGCAGCCCGATTCGAGGCCTATGGCTGGCAGGTCCTGCATGTCGAGGACGGGAACGACCTCGACTCACTCGACGATGCGATCACAGCAGCAAAGGCGGACCCACGTCCATCCATCATCATCTGCAGGACTGAGATTGGTTACGGGCTGCCCACGAAACAAAACACTTCGGCAGCACATGGCGAACCTCCAGGGGAGGAGGAACTTGCGGGTGCGAAGGAAAAACTCGGATGGCCGCCGGAACCAAGCTTCCTCATCCCGGATCAAGTGAAGGCTCATTTCAAAGAGACCGGAGAAAGAGGGATGACGCGACATGCCGTATGGCAAAAGCTAAAGACGGAGTTTGATAAAACCCATCCGGATATCGCCGCACAATTCGATCGAACATACTCGGGAAAACTTCCACCTGAGTTCCACAAGTTATTCCCAGAATTTCCACCCGATGCAAAGGGAATGGCCACTCGTGTCAGTTCCTGGAAAGTGCTGAATGAAATCGCACCGGGGTTGCCCGAACTCATCGGGGGCTCTGCTGATCTGACGGGCTCTAATAAGACCGACATCAAAGGTGAAGTTTCTTTCTCCACCGATGATAGAGGAGGTCGATACATCCATTATGGTGTCCGGGAGCATGCCATGGGCGGCATCATGAATGGATTGGCGCTTTATGGCGGGATGATCCCTTATGGGGGGACCTTCCTGGTGTTTTCAGACTATTTACGACCAGCGATCCGACTAGCCGCTTTTATGAAGCAGCGTGTGATCTACGTCTTCACACACGACTCGATAGGGTTGGGTGAGGACGGACCGACTCATCAGCCGGTGGAACATCTGGCTGCGCTGCGAACGATTCCGAATCTCACAGTCTTGCGTCCAGCGGATGCAAATGAGACGGCTTTCGCATGGCGCGCCGCGCTCGAGCAAATGGACGGACCGACAGCTCTTGCCCTCACAAGGCAGGCGCTGCCCACATACGATCGGGATCGTTTTTCACCCGCGGAAGGCGCTCTCCGGGGAGCGTACGTATTAGGCGAGTTTGGCGATGGCGATCCTGAGGTGATTTTAATGGGCTCAGGATCTGAGGTCGAAATCGTTGTACAGGCAGCCGAGCAATTAGCTCAAGATGACATCCCGTCTCGAGTCGTCTCCTTTCCCTCATGGGAACTCTTTAAAGCCCAACCAGAATCCTACCGCGAGGAAGTCCTTCCAGGTGCCATTAAGGCTCGCGTGGCTGTGGAGGCTGGCATATCTCAAGGATGGAGGCAGTGGGTTGGGGACAACGGTGTGGTTGTGGGCATCGACCGCTTCGGAGTATCAGCACCTTACCAGGAGGCGTATGAGTTCCTAGGACTCACCCCTGCTCGGGTTGTGGAAGCTGCCAAACAATCTATCGAAGGGCCCAGGAGGGATTGATGAAAGTAGCAGTCGCATGTGACCATGGTGGATTTCCACTGAAAGAGGACATCCTAACCGTGATCAAGCTTGCTGGCCATAATCCTGAGGATCTTGGCGCATATGACCTGGATCCTGGGGACGACTACCCTGATTTCGCTGAGAGGGTGGGACGGGCAGTCCAGAGCGGAGAAGCGGAGCGGGGGATCGTGATTTGTGGCTCGGGAGTAGGAGCAGCCGTGACCGCAAATAAGATTCCGGGTATCCGTGCCGGGCTTTGCCATGACACCTATTCGGCACGGCAATCGGTCGAACACGACAATGTGAACGTGCTCGCTCTTGGAGGGCGAATTATTGGCCCAGAAGTCGCCGCAGAACTGGTGCGCGCATTCCTTGGGGCCTCATTCTCCGGAGAAGAACGTCATCAACGACGGCTAGGGATGATTGCAGATCTGGAAGCCCGCGAGATGAAAGAGGAACAGGCATGAACTCAATCCAACGTACTCAAGAATTAGGTCAGTCGATCTGGTTGGATTACATTCGACGGGACTTAATCGAATCAGGTGAATTAGCACAGCTCATCGATCAAGGGGTAATCCGGGGAGTTACTTCGAATCCCACGATTTTCGAGAATGCCATTTCGAGCAGCGATCTCTACACAAGTGATCTGCGCTCGATGGCTCAAGCGGGCTGGACAGCAGAGCAGATTTTTGACCAGCTTGCAGTCTCAGATATCCGCGGAGCCGCCGATGCGTTTTTACCACTCTATGAGCGCACGAACGGCGCGGATGGGTTCGTATCGATAGAGGTTAATCCGAAACTGGCAGACAAAACCCAGCCAACGCTTGATGAAGCCAGAAGACTGTGGTCGGTCGTGAATCGTCCAAATGTCATGATAAAGATCCCTGCCACGGAAGCCGGCATCCCGGCGATTGAAGAGTCTATTTATGAGGGGATCAATGTAAATGTGACGCTGATTTTTTCATTAGATCGTTATGCCGAGGTGATGGATGCTTACCTCAGAGGGCTTGAACGACGTGCCTCCGAAGGTGGCTCGCTCGATCACATTGCATCCGTTGCATCATTCTTTGTTTCACGCGTCGATATTGCTGTCGATGGGCTTCTGGAAGAGATCATCAGTGCTGAGGGTCCGAACGCTGATCGAGCCTCGGCTTTGTTGGGTAAGGCAGCCATTGCGAACGTGAAACTTGCGTATGCGCAATTTGAAGCAATTTTTGGGTCAGATCGATTCTTAAATCTTGAGGCGAAGGGCGCCAGGGCTCAACGACCATTATGGGCTTCGACGAGCACAAAGAATCCGGCTTACCCAGACACGTATTATCTCGACAATCTCATAGGTCCATTCACGGTTAATACCGTCCCGATGAAGACAATTGAAGCTTTCCTGGACCATGGTGTAGCCGAGTCTGTCTTGGGCGAAAATCTGTCCGCTTCCCTAGCACAATTCGGGGCGATTGAAGCGGTTGGCATTTCCATGGCAACAGTCACTGATCAGCTTGAGAGGGAAGGGGTGTCCAAGTTCGCAGATTCCTTCAAATCGCTCCTATCGACTCTACGAAAACGCTCACGAGCTGTGCAGAAAGAACTCGGACCACTACAGGCGCAAGTCGAACAGAACCTTTCTTCGCTGGACGGGGATGAGGTAGGTCGCCGGCTCTGGCAAGAGGATACATCCCTTTGGACAGAGCGTAAGGATGCCGCTGAAGAAGTGAGCCAGAGGCTGGGTTGGCTGACGCTGCCAGGACAGATGGCGCCAGATCTTACAGATTTGACAGCTTTCCGTGAGGAGGTCCTTAAAGCCGGCATCACAAACGCGGTCCTTCTCGGTATGGGGGGCTCGTCACTTGCTTCCGATGTCTTCCGGCGCACCCTCAACAGAGGGGATGGATTGGAATTCTACGTTCTTGATTCGACTGATCCGGCCGCAATCGCGACGATCACGCGTAAAGCGCCGGTTTCTTCGACGCTCTTCATTGTGGGGAGTAAATCTGGCTCAACGATCGAACCTCTTGTGCTCATGGAATACTTCTGGGCCAGGACGAAGAAAAGGCGCGGCAATAAGGCTGGCGGGCACTTCATCGCCATCACTGATCCAGGATCCAAGCTAGAACAAATCGCCAAAGAGCGAAACTTTCGTCGGGTTTTTTCATCACCTTCAAATGTAGGTGGTCGGTATTCCGCGCTGACCCACTTCGGCTTAGTACCGGCAGCGCTGATGGGGATTGATGTTCATGCCCTGGTTTCTGGCGGGGGGAGTATGGCCCGTGTATGTGGTCCGAATAATGAGGCGCCCCGTAATCCGGGACTACACCTCGGAGCAGTGCTCGGATCCGCAGGGCTCAATCATCGAGAGAAACTCACCATTGTCGCTGACAAGAATCTTGAGCCATTCGCAGACTGGATCGAGCAGCTTATCGCTGAGAGCAGCGGAAAAGATGGCAAAGGGCTCACGCCCATCGTGGGCGAAACACCCGGGTCTGCAAAAGTATATGGAGATGACCGGTTGATAATCTATCTGCGAGAGGGGGGCGAGCTCGATCGCAAGATGAGAGGATGGATCCGAGCTGGCATTCCTGTCGCTGTTATTGAGATGACAGCCGATGCCGCTGGATTTGGCAGGGCTTTCTTTAAGTGGGAGGTCGGGACGGTAGTTGCCTGTCACATGATCGGGGTGAATGCCTTCGATCAACCCGATGTGCAAAGTGCGAAGAACCGCACTGGAGACCTTCTTGCAAAATATGAAAAATCAGGCGCCTTCCCTCAATCCAACCTGCTCTGGGAAGGAGATGGCTGGCGGCTGTATGGCGGATCTTCCGACAGTGATCTGGTATCTGCTGAGGATGTGATTGCAGAAATCCTGGACGTGGCAGCAACCTATGGCTTGCTCGGCATCCTGACCTACTTGCGCCAGGATGCCCCGACATCCAACAAGATATCCAAGCTTCGTAAATCGATGCGCGATCGTCTTGGAATTGCCACAGTTTCCGGCTTCGGGCCTAGATACCTGCACTCGACCGGTCAGTTATACAAGGGCGGACCGGATCAGGCGGTCTATTTGTTCATCACCTCTGCGCCGAAAAAGGACATCGAGATCCCGGGCAAGTCATACACCTTTGGCGTCCTCGAGCGCGCACAAGCTGTAGGAGATATTCAAGCCTTGGTGGAGACTGGTCGCCGAGCCTATCGTATTGAACTGGATTCGCCTGATCGTCTCCGGGATTTTCTCGAAGTTTTCCATCAGGTGATCGAGCGAAAATCTAACAACTAAGGGCAATTAGCGCGCGCGGTTCCGTATTCTTAGTCAAGGTAGCTCGTTGAATTTATAAACGCCCTACAGGTTACAGAACTGCGGGGCGATTTCATATCGCACAACTTGATTCGAAATTCTGAATCTGTGAATGTTCCCTCCACAACATTCTCGTGGATAATGAGCGTGGTCACTGGGCAAATAGAATGAGTAAAAGACCTCTTCCAAAGCGCATCCTCGTGGGTCGTGACGAGGGTATCTTTTCAGTACTCCCCGAAGATCTCATCTTGAATTTTTTATCCGAAACATCGGAGAACGCTTTGCTATGGAACACGATTTACCCGCTGACTCAGGACGGCATGACCTTGGATCGTTTCCTCACGCTCCGTCCTTTATCCGGCACAAGAGTTGAGCCCCTCGATTCGGATGGTTATCTGACAGCGTACTTTTGGGGTTATGGTGTCGATGGCCGTCGACTCCCAGGGCTGGACGATGCGCTTCTCGAAGTAGATGGTCCGGGACCAAAGACAGAAGTGGATTTGTTTTTGGTAGGGGAGCATGACTTGGTGTTGGTGGAGGCAAAAAGGATGAGCAGCTTAGGGCGCTGTTCTCGCTACGCGAAGCAGCGTTGCCCTGAAATCCAAAGTGTGGAGGAACAGAGCTGCCGATATTGGGGGGAAGATTCTCCCTCTTTTGAGGACGTGCTGGACTTCGGTCCTCGCCCGGAACCCGAATCGGTAATACCGCCTTGTTCCACGCATTATCAGCTCGCAAGAACACTCCTCGTTGGGTTAGGTTTGGCCAGGCGACTGAAACTTCGTCCCCACCTCTGGCTGATCTTGCCACGAGCCAAATGGAAAACCACCCAAGTAGGCTGGATAGATTTTGTTGAAAGGATCCAGGATGATGCCACCTGGAGCCGCATGCGGGTTCTCGCCTGGGAGGATATTGCATGTATGAAAATAGAAAACCGTCCCAAGTTATCGTAGATTAATATAAAAAAAAGTTCCCTCTACATCGGAGGGGGCTTTGGAGTTGCTGATTTTCGAGACTATAGCATCGCTGCGTATTCTGCGTCGGGATAGCCAGCGTTTACCCACCCACCGAACCCACCGCTGAGACTGGTGACATCGGGGTAGCCGTAAGTCCACATCATTGCAGCTGCCATCGTGAAGCGGTGTCCTCTGCCGCAGTAGATTGTGATCGGCGCGTCCTTGTCAGTGGGCCAAAGATCCTTGTTGGCGATAAACTCCTCCAACGGGATTTGGAGTGCCACTTCGATCAAGCCGTTCTCTTCAAGCGCTCCCGCGCGTCGAACATTGATGATAAAGTGATCCGGGTTCTCTGTGAGTCGGATGTTCAGGTCGTTGGCTGAGTTGAGCGTTGGTCTTTTCAGTCTGAATTTGTGTTGGACTACTAAACTCAGCGCAGGGGGATAGTGGCGTCATTTGAGGGTGCCTGCAAGCAAAAACCCCATCGACATCAACATCACAAATAGGATGCTCGCTCCAAGTTGACGAAAACCAATCGCCCGTGCTTTAGCCCCGATGGGAGGATGTATCACGGATTCAACAGAATCCACGAGCATGAGCACGAAGGCGATGACCGAGAGCCACGGGATCCAGCCTCCAACTGCCAGAATCGCGCTGAGAATCACATTGAAGATATGATAGGCGAGCGACCGCCTTCCATTTTGGAGTCGGAGTTCAAGCGATGGGATCTGGTCTAGTTCGCGAAATTTCAGTCGGTCGTATACATTTACAATCGAGGCTGCGGATTGCAACCAGGTTAACAGCCAGAGGATCCAGGGCAAAAAAACATCAGTTCCTCCAGACACCCAGTAGGCAGCTGGTGCGGCTAAAGCCAGTACCCCTGATCCCACGAGTTCGATGCCGCGCTGTCCACGTTCTGAACGCTTTGAGATTAACCTAATATTCCAGATGAAGACAGGAATACCAGGTATGGCAAGCAAGAGGATCTGCCTGTATCCTTGTGCCACTAAGATTGCGACGAAGAGAAGCAGCCCAAAACCGTAGACGATGACCCAGAACGTGGCTGGTCGGATATCATCTTTGTTTCGTCTGCCGCTCAATGCTTTGACGATGATGCTGACAGGTTGGCGAATGAGGAAGGCGAACAGCGCTGCCAGGAACAAGGTCAGGAAGGCAGACGAAGGTCCACCAGCCGCGGATGTGCCGATAATCAACGGTCCTAACCACCAGATCCAGATCCCGTGTTCGCTGGGGATGGCATAGTGCTTTCGGAAGAATGTTGGCTTATGTGGCTTTTGTTTTTGCATCCAGTCATTATAAACTGAGTGTGGCAATCGGGAACGTCAGTTGATGAGATAGAAGAGATGACGCCGCGCAGCGCGAGATGATCCCAAGGGTGTGAGTTCTTGGAGCGATCAGTAGGACTGGACGATACTTGGGCGGGGGGAAGAGGCATGAGTTGGGGGAATTATCAACGGAGACATTTGTATGGATTACTCAAGCGAGAATGCGATATCTGTAGATGTGGGTACGAGGCTTCGGTTTCTACGAGAGGAGCGGGGACTAAGTATCAGGGCATTGGCTCGTGCGAGCAGTATTTCGGCTAACGCGCTGAGTATGATCGAGCGTGGGCGCACGTCCCCCTCTGTGAGCACGCTCTACAAGGTCGCCAAAGCCTTAGATGTTCCCATCACAACCTTATTTGAGAGCACACAGGAGAAAGAAAAAGTCGTCTTTCGAAAAGCGGGTGAACGGACGAGGGTGCCCTTCACCCGCGGTGTTTGGGAGGGTCTTGGTGGAGAGATGTTCGTCGGCCGTGTCGAGCCGTTTGCGCTCACCCTGGAGAGTGGAGCGAGTAGCGGGCCCGAACCCGTTGTCCATACTGGTCATGAATTTGTGATTTGCCTTCGAGGGCAACTCGAGTATCAAGTTGAGAGTCAGATCTTCCATCTGGAGGCCGGGGATTCGCTTCTGTTTGCTGCTCACCTGATCCATCGCTGGCGTAATCCCGGTCCATTGGTCACGAATGCTGTTTTTGTCCTATCGGGTTTCGAGGAGGGGGAGAAGCCCAGCGGTCATCATCTGGATACGCCCGAGGCGTAATCTAAACAGGTTATTCGGTTCTTCAAGTTTCCTTCTGGATGAAAAACCATGGGCTGTCCGTCGAGGGCAGCCCATGGTTTTCGTTTCCAGATAGATTGAGATATCTTATATGAAGATAATCTGTGCGCCTTCGGTCATGTCCATAAACTCGCCCGCGGTCACGATATCGACCACACCGGGGATGAAGTCATCCATGGAGAGATCCATCATGTCGACCGACATCTTACAGCCGTAGAGTTTTGCGCCGGCATCGACAAGCATCTCCATGTACTCACGCACTGAGGGGACTTCGAGGTCCTTTTCGATTTTCTTCTTCATCAGTTTCGTGGCAAACCAGGTCATGCCCGGTATGATGCCCATAAAGTTCGGGATCCCCAGATTCGGGGTCGGTAAACCCATCATGGTCATCTTCATACTCGTATTGGCAACGGGTGGGATTTCTAAATGATCCACACGTACGTCACGGATGAGATCCATGCCCCAGAATGTGAAGAAGAGGGTGACGTCAATTCCATTGCCAAGTGCTGCCCAGCCCATAATCAATGCCGGGTAGGCCATGTCGAGATTGCCTTTTGAGCAAATGAATGCCATTTTGCGGGTGTCGTTGTCCATTTGGCTGGCTCCTTCTTATTGTTGATTTGAATTCACGGGATTGATTAGACGCAGCCTTCGGGTTTCCCCAAGCCTGAAATTTTCGCCACCTTCTTCGCTGGTCCTTTCGGGTAAAGGGCGAACAAAGCCTTGGTGGATATGCCCGTGCCTTTTGTTATTTGCCGTAGGGTCGGCGCAGCTCCGGTTTCCGTAGCTTGCTCGCGGCAGAAATCGATGATCTTCCAGTGGTCCTCAGAAAGATTGTCGATGCCTTCTTCTTTCGCGATCTCCACCGCGATGTCCTTAGACCATTCGTTTGGATCCGTCAAGAATCCTTCTTCATTAACTTGAACGGTCTGTGCTGCATATGTTTGCGTTGTCATCTTGGTCCTCCTGTTTGTTGTTTGTTTTCCGAGTTACGCAAGCTCGGAAGATGTACATAATGTGTTGTTCCCGCTGTGTTCATCATGTGCTTGCTTGCACAATTCTGGTGAGCGTAGGATTAATGATCTCGCTCCTTGCCGTTATTCGCACCCGGCTCATCAGCAAGAGCTTTTACAATGTTGAGCATTCGCGCCATGCCACGCCGTACTTGTGGGTCAGATAGTTCACGAAGCAGGGCGAGCGTGGAGATGTCCTCGTCCTCAACAGGTGTGGCTTCGATGGCGCCGATGGCATTATTGGCCAGGTTAAGTATCTCCGGCTGCGTCATCGTGCGGACCGTACCGAGGATGGTGACGATGTTGTCCCCAAGCGCTTTGACGTCCTCTTCGCTGAACTCAGTCACGATGCGTTCAACAATATTCCATCCTTCATTCAAGAAACCGAAATAGCCTTCATGCTCCAGGCGATCCAGTGTCTCCACTAAGTTATTGAACATCTGTGTGCCGAGCTGGCTGACCTCCTCCGAAAGACCGATTCCTGCTTCGAGGTAGTCCATCAATCGAATAAAGCTGTGTGTATTTCTGAGCAAGCGCTTCATCAGGAAGATGAAGTCTTCAGCCTGGAAATCTGATCCGATATCGGCAAGTTCATCGATGGTTAACTTCATCATGTGATTGGCGATCGGGATCATGTCCTGCTTAAGCTCGTCGAATTCGCGTTGACGCATTCGCTGCTCATCAAGCTGCTCGGTGAGGTAATCAATCTTCTGGTGGAGAAGTTCCAGATCATGCGTTGTTACGACTTCTGTCATGGTGTGCCTCTCAGTTCCACTTTCCAGCCATGCTCATCTGTGACTCAAAGGGCATCTCCCCGCCTTTGAGCATCATGTTCCAGTACACCCAGCGGAACCCCAT
The DNA here is from genome assembly GCA_041821665.1 of Anaerolineales bacterium. Classification (GTDB taxonomy): domain Bacteria; phylum Chloroflexota; class Anaerolineae; order Anaerolineales; family E44-bin32; genus E44-bin32. Next base: position 1,117 of record JBGUDT010000009.1, on the reverse strand, counting down.
CTTCCCCCAGTGATTGGCGGCCGATTCTTTCAGCAGCGAAAATGGGCCGAAACCTGGGAGGGGGTACTTGCCGGGCAGCGGCTCGACATCATAGTTGAAATCGATGAGGATGCCCTTTTCAAAGCCGGATTCGATAAAGCAGTTGGCATGGCCATCGAATTTCGACAAGGGCTCAAGACCCTCCATGTGACGCAGGATATTCTCGATGACCACGTCGAGCATAAAGTGTGCGACCGAGCCTGCTTTGGATGTGGGCAGGTTTCCGGCATCACCGATGATCCAGACATTCTCCCACTTCTTGGATTGGAGGGTGTGTGGATCTGTAGGAACAAAGGCCAGCTCATCACCCATGCCTGATCGCTCAATGACTTCGGCACCCATGTGGACAGGGATGGTGATAAACAAATCGTAGCTCACTTCCTTCTCGTCATACGACCGGATAACCTTCTTTTCGTGGTCAACTTCCATGATGTTGAATTCGGGTTCCACAAGGATGTTTTTCTCCTCGAGCATGCCGCCCAGGACTTTCGAGGCGCGCGGCTTTGTAAAGGCGCCGGGAAGCGGTGTCGACATGACGAGCTCGACATCATCCCTTATTTCTCTTTGGTGGAAGAACCAATCTGCGAGGAACATGAATTCGAGAGGGGCGACGGGGCACTTGATGGGCATCTCGGCGATGTTGAGCACCATCCGTCCGCCCTTCCAGAATTTCAAGTAGCGGCTCAAAGCTGTGGCGCCCTCAAGGGTGTAGAAGTTGTATACGTCATCGTGCCATCCATTGTCCGATAGACCTTCTGTTTCCTCGGGGACGATGCGGGATCCTGTGGCAACCACGAGATAGTCGTAGCTAATACTTCGCTTTTTGCCCTCGAGTTTCACGCGATTCTTATCGGGTTCGATGAGCTCGATTTTTGAGTGGATGAATTCCACATTTTGTGGATAGAAATCGCGCTTCGGTTTGACGACATCTGCAGGACTGTAGATGCCGAAAGGGATGAAGAGAAATCCAGGTTGATAATAGTGATCCTCGTTCTCATCCACGACGATGATCTTCCATTCTGTGGGGTCCAGACTTTCGTTCATCTTGTTCGCGGCCATCGTACCGCCTGTTCCCCCG
>JBGUDT010000008.1:30938-61379 GCA_041821665.1 Anaerolineales bacterium | reverse complement strand
GGAGCAATGTGGAATCAGGCGTAACGACCACGTTTGTCCTCACGCCAGGAGGTATCGAGTCGAACCTCCCCGACTGGATCATACCGGCGAGTTTGACACTCAACTTCCTCGCCTTCGCATGTGCGTTCGCGGGTGCGTATCAGCTTATCCGCGGATTTGGTGAACGTCAGAATCTCGCGCTAGGGGGTATTGCGGGCGTATTTATCTTTGCTTTCCTCGTGTGGGCAGCAGCTGATAATTCGCTCAACATCGGTGGTTTGATGAACAGCACGCTCAACAAAGCTGTGCCCCTCACGCTGGGGGCGATGTCCGGTGTGCTCTGCGAGCGGGCCGGTATCGTGAATATCGCCATCGAAGGCATGATGCTGATGGGCGCCATGGTCGGAGCCTTGGTGGGAAGCCTCACCGGAAACATCTGGCTCGGGATCCTGGGAGCCGTAATTGCAGGCGCACTACTTGGTCTGATTCATGCCGTGCTTTCCATCAAGTACCTATTAGACCAAATCATCTCTGGTACGGTAATAAACATCTTTGCAGGAGGGTTGACTGCGTTTTTCTCGGCAAAATTTATGCAGACCTATCAGGAGTTGAACAATCCAGGAATTTTAAAACCCTTCGCGATCCCGATCCTGTCAAAAATCCCGATTGCAGGACCCATTCTGTTCAACAACAATATCTTCATCTATGCCATGTTCTTCTTCTTGATTGTTCTAACCGTCGGCTTGTTCTCCACTAGGTGGGGTCTGCGACTCCGCTCGGTGGGGGAGCATCCCAAAGCGGCGGATACGCTCGGAATTAACGTCTTCCGCACTCGGTACATGGCTGTGTTGCTCGGCGGGATGATGGCAGGCTTCGCCGGTGCCTATTTCACGCTTGGGTCTGTAGGACGGTTTGATGAATTCATGACGGCGGGTAAGGGATTTATCGCCCTCGCCGCCATGATCTTCGGCAACTGGACCCCGTTCGGTGCCTTCGGCGCCGCACTGCTTTTTGGTTTCTCCGAGGCGTTGGCAGCCAAGCTCGCCATCCTTGGTGTGAAAATTCCTTCGGAATTTCTGTTGATGACACCCTATATCTTGACGATGATCGTGCTTGCGGGTTTCGTTGGGCGCGGGCAGATGCCGGCGGCGGATGGCCAGCCTTACGAGAAGGAGTGACGGAGCTGGCCGCATAATATAGACACCGTTAATTAAAAACCCTGAGCGCCGTTGGGATGACACCTGCGGCGCTCTTTGCTTCTCTTAATACATAAGGTGAGAAGTGCGTGGACGTTCTTCTACATGCACAGGCTCCCCTTGTGCCCGTGAACTCTGTTTCCCCGCTCTCTATTGCCGGATGGAATTTTGAGGGGTTAGGAGGTCACGAGATCCCCGGTTTATGGTTGAATGTAGTCTGGCACTGAGCTTCCCAATTCCACGCTCAGGGTAAAGAAATCTGAGGGATCACGACCAGGAGGGTCAAGGTATTCAGTAAATTCTTACGCGGATTGTGGCTGCCGGAAGCTGCGAATTAGGGCGGATGGGAGTGTTCGGATTTCCTCGATACCTAGAAGTAGTGCGGTTCCGAAGTAGACGACCCCCCCTATAAGGACGCCTCCGAGCAGCAAGCCGAGAGGCCCGGGGTTAACCAAGGCGTTATATGCCAGGATAGAGGCTCCCATCAAGACCGCCGCGACGCCAGCCTTGCCGGCGTCGATCAGGATTCGCTTCCCATTTACACCGCCCCATCGCTTTCGCAGGATCATGAGCCCGATCAAGGCCTCAATCCCGACAGCAATGCCGTTGGCGAGTGCAAGCCCGCCGTGTTCCAACCCGCCTTCGATAATGGGGCGGGAAAGGTAAATCGCCAGTCCAATATTAATCGTGGTCGTAAGCAACGAAATGAGCAGCGGTGTCACCGTATCCTGCTGCGCGGCAAACGATCGCACAACCACCTCAAGGACGGATTGGCTGATCAAAGCGACGGCGTAAAATTGCAGGGCAAAATAGACGAGGTTTGTGCTTTCCGCAGTGAATTCACCGCCTTCGAAGAGAACTTGGATCACGGGGCGACCAAGCACGATTAAGCCTACAGCTGCCGGTAAGGAAAGCGTGAGGATCGCTCGGATTGACCCGCTGAGAGAGTTGCGCAGGCCACGAATATCGGTTCGTGTGGCCAGAAGAGCCATCGTAGGAAAGACGGCGATGCCTATGGCTGTGCCGATCAGTGTCCATGGGGTATTCATGAGCTGGAAAGCGTACCGGAGCGAAGAAACTCGACCCTCTCCCATTCCGGACCCAAGGTTTGAATTAATCCAATCGATACTCGCACGAGCTAACATGAGGTCGAGGACACGCGGCGCCATGAGGATGGCAACTCGTCGAAGATATGGGTTGTTCCATCCAAAATCCAGACGCCAACGAATCCGTTGGCGCCAAATCCCTGGGACCTGGATGAGTAAGTGGAGCAATGCCCCGATGACGGCTCCCCATGCAAGCCCATAGATGCCCAGGGACGGTTCGAGGACGATCGCTCCGAAAATGATCCCAACACTGTAGAAGGACGGCGCGATGGCTGGAAGAAGAAAGTGCTGATGCGCATGAAGTGTGCCTGTGAGGATGCTGCTGACCGCGAATATCACCGTTGAGATCAGCAAGATGCGCATAAGCTCGATGGTAAGCTGTTGAATCTCCGGAGGAAAATTCGGAGCAATTCCCCAGGGTGCGGTGATAAGGATGGGCGTAGCCACGGCGAGGAACATCGCCGCAACTACGGTTAGAAGGAATACCGTATTCAGGACGTTGCTGACAAGTTTATCCGCGTTCTCACGCTGTTCTTTATTTAGAAGTTCTGTGTAGATCGGGATGTAGGCGAAGGCAAGCGCCCCCCCAGCGAGCATTGTGAAGAGAAGCTCTGGGATGCCATTGGCCGCGGTGTAGGCATCCATCGCACCCGTCGTGCCAAATTGGAAAGCGACGACTTTCTGGCGAACCAGACCGATGATGACCGCACTGGCGAGTCCGCCCATGACAATCAATGTGGAGCGGGCTACTTTTACGCTGCGCTGAGATTGTGCGCTTTCTATGGAGGGCTCCCTTCTCGACTTCTACTTAGGGGCTCGCACCTAGTTCCGCAAGCTTGAGTAAGGCAGGTTCCCAGTCGGGATGCCACTTGAGCGCTGAGCGGTAATCGGTGATGGCTCCGCTCGTATCACCAAGGGCCTCTTTAGCCATTCCACGCCAATAGAAGCTCTCCTCGAGTGAGGGTTCGCTCGTGTTGTTGATGGTGAAATCCGCAAGGTTGATTACGTCGTAATAACGTCCTGAATAGAAATAGGCCCAGTATGGTCCCGTCTGATACCACATCATTCGCCACGGTCTATGGTCGGGGTCGCTGAAAGCCATTTCGGCATCGATCTTAAAAGCCTCATCATAGGCTGCAGATGCACCCGCGTAATCCTGCAGTTGCATCAAGTTTGTGCCCCGGTTGAACCATGCGAAGAGTTGAGCCCTTCCATTCAATTGGAAGATCTCATCCGATGCGATTTGGGCGGCGTTTTCAATATTGTAAGTTTCGTCGGTGTCAGGACCGAGAATTTGAAAAACCTCATTCTCGCGGTCAGGTGGGTAGAGTACGAGGTAGGTGTAATTAAAATGCCGCCAGTAAGTTTCAATATCCTCGTAGGAGACGGGGAGATTGGGCATGATGTAAGAATCTTGTGCAGAAAAAGTCTGCTTCCCGTCGTCGTAGCCCGAGAGGACCTCGTAGTGTCCCATCCAACCATCGAATCCTGGACCTTCGAACCCTTTCTCTACCATCACAGGAAAACCTGCTGCGATAAATTTCTTCAAGAGGTCGATGTTTCCACCCACACGTACCAGCGCGCTTAAGCTTGTGCCCTCGTTGACGAAGGCAGCCATTTCGTAGGGCATGACATTCTTGTCCCGGGGATTGGGCTTCACAAATTCGGCTACAGGGCGTTGGTCGCCATCCCACCCCCAATAAGAGAGCGCCATGGAAAGATTAGCGGGACCGCAATTGTTCCATTTCTGATATTCATGCACGATCCCGGATAGCTGGATGCTCGCAGGTATGTTCGTCGGAACCATCGTGGTAGTTGGGGAGGGCGCAGGGGTGAGCGTAGGGCCTGGGGTTGGCGTCGTTGTCGGTGAGGGTGTGATTGCCATGAGCGTGCTCTCAACGATAGCAGCGATTGTGGGATCAGGTGTAAAAACAGCCTCCTCGGGAGGAGACACGGCATACTTGATGTCCGCGCGAAGCTGTGAGATTCGCCACCCGATCGTATCCTGCACAATGGTGAGGTTATACACCCATGCGCCCGCGGCCACACACAAGAATAATCCTAAAACGATCAGTATAAGGACGCCCGTTCTTCTCAGAAACATGGCGGCATTATACCTGAAGCATGGTGGACATTGCTCGGGGTTGCCCCTATGGGAAAAAGCCAGAATAATCTGTAGCTTGCTATGTTTTTTTTACTCGTTTCGGAGGATGATCTGATCGCGTTCGGGACCCACGGAGATGTGGCTCACACGAACATCGCTCTGTGCTTCGATAAATTCCACATATTCTTGTGCGCTCTTCGGGAGATCGTTCCAATCGCGGATGACGGTAAGGTCTTCCTCCCAACCGGAAAGCTCCTCATATTGGGGCGAAGTTTCTGAAAGAGGCGGAAGATCTGCTGGGTATTCCGTGGAGAATCCATGATCGTGCTCGTAGGCGGTTGCGATGTACAACTGTGGTATTCCGGAAAGGATGTCCAGTTTGGTGAGTGCGATCTCGCTAAGGCCGTTGATCCTGCTTGCATAGCGCAGAAGAACGGCATCCAACCAGCCGCATCGACGAGGGCGTCCTGTGGTGGTGCCGAACTCATCCCAAGGTTGTTCGCCGGTGCCGCGCAGGCGCTGCGACGCCTCTCCCGATAGCTCGGTTGGGAAAGGTCCTTCTCCAACACGAGTTTGGAATGCCTTGGTCACTCCGATGACTCTGCGGACGTGCTCGGGTCCAATGCCGAGTCCGAGCAGCGCGCCTGCGCTGGTGGGGTGTGAACTTGTTACATAGGGGTAGGTGCCGTAATCTAGATCGAGCAGGGTTCCCTGAGCACCTTCGGCGAGGGCGACCTCACCGTTCTGGAGCGCAGTATGAAGGAGCAATCCTGTGTCGGCAAGGTAGGGTCGGAGTCGTTCGGCGTAATGGGCATAGGCATCCAGCGTGGCTTCACGCTCCGAAATCATCAGGTCAGGGCCGGTTTGGAAACGTGATGTTGAATATCTAAAATGTTCCTCGAGGCGACGTCGGAATTGTCCGACATTTTTCATTTCCTCGGCGCGGATTCCTGTTCTTGAAGCTTTATCGGCGTAGGTGGGACCTATGCCGCGGCGGGTGGTTCCTAATGAACTTTTGGCCCGTAGAGTTTCTTCGGCGCCATCGAGAAGAAGATGCACTGGCGTGATGAGATGAGCGGCAAGAGATATTTTGATCCTGTCGCTGGAAATATCCACGCCGGATTGGTCGAGCATGTCCAGCTCTTCAACGAGTTTAGCGGGGTTGAGCACCATGCCGCTTCCGAGAATACATGTTGTGTGAGGATGGATAATGCCCGAGGGCAGAAGATGAAGTTTATACAGTTCATCGCCTACTGTGACGCTGTGCCCGGCGTTGTCTCCGCCCCCGAATCTGGCCACGATATCGGCTGAAGCAGCCAGGAGATCCGTGATGCGACCCTTCCCCTCGTCGCCCCATTGCGTACCGACGATGATGTCGACTGGCATTTGCGCCTCCACAGCGAGTATAGCATGCTGGATTGATACGGATCGAATACCGTGAAGATAGTTTATTCGAAAAGAGCGATATGTGATGGGTAAAAGTGGATTGGGGAAAACGGATACGGGATCAGGAAGATGTAACTTTTATTCAAACTACTAATCCCTGTTCCCTTATCCCTGAATTTCAATAGAGATGGAGAGCCACGGATAAATATTCAATCGTGTGTGGGGAATAACCTTGGTTTATGGGGGGAAGGACTACTCCCAACCTGTGGTAAGGTACTATAATCAACACGAGGAAGGCTTGAGATGCGAATCTTTAAAGTCCATCATGTTGTCTTGATCGTATCTACAGCGATCATAATCCCGTTATTCTTGTTGGTGCCCTCCGCTCTTGCTCAGAACGATCAAGCACCATACCTTCAACCGACCCCATTTCCAACGCCGACGCCAGGACCAAATGGAATTATTGTCTATATCGTTAAAGAGGGGGATACGCTCTGGCGTGTCGCTGCAATCGCGGGCCTTACGCTGGAAGAACTCATGGCAATGAATGGGATTCAGCCGGGTGATTTCATTTCGCCGGGGATGCAGCTTGAGCTTGGGCGTGGCGGCCCAGTTGAACCAACTTCTGCGCCTGGAAGCCCGCGACAGACTGCGACGAGCGCCGAGGTCACTCCGACGCCGATCACGGGTACAGGAGAGATTTGCATCCTGCTGTTCCTTGATCGCAATGGGAACAGCAAGCTTGAAGAGGGTGAGGAGCCGATAAGCGGGGGCCAGCTAAGCGTCGTTAATGTGTCCGGTGTGCTTGTGGGCGAGTTCACGACAGATACCAATATTGAGGGGCATTGTTTTGGCGAGATGGAGAGCGGGGATTACAATGTAAGCGCCGCCGTACCCGTCGACTTTAATCCAACGACAGGACTTAATGTCCCTGTCAGCCTTAATCCCGGAGATATTAAGTATCTCCAGTTTGGCGCACAGCCAAGCTCGGCTATCGAAAATGAATTTTCGGGTGATAGGAGCGGTCGTTCAGCCTTACTGGGCATTGTGGGCGTAGTGTTGCTGCTCCTTGCGGGGGGATTGGCAGTCTATGCGTCAAGAATGGGGCGGAAAACACCGAGTTCTTTGCGTTAGATTGCGAATGATTGCTATCCAGATAGCTGGTCAAAATCTGATCTGACATCCAACCATTTGTTCGTTGTCTCTTGCGCTATCGCTGTAGAACACTAATAAATTCTCGAACTCTTTGATCGTCAAATCATCCCACATCGCCAGATATGAAGACGCGGTATCTAGAAATCCTTTGGCGAGCTAGTGCGTTGATCACAGCGATGATGTCCATATGGGGGATATAGGTCTGGAAGAGCACGGCGATAACCGGTTTCTTTGAAATATGCTTCACTAGCAGGTCCAAAATCGAGGTTATAAGTGACAAGCACCAAGCCGGGATCAAAATATTACAATTTATACAAAACCTTGGGCTCATGTGGTGATGAGCAGATCACACTTAGCTTTAAAGAGATCGAGGCTATTATCGAGAGCAATCTACCGCCATCTGCAAGGCAGAACAAAGAATATTGGAGTAATCGAGGCAGGGGAGGTGTACAGGCTGCTGCCTGGATGGATGCGGGTTTTCATGTCAAGGATGTTGATTTACGTACCGAGGAAATCACATTTTCAAAACCGGTCCATCATTATGTTGTTAATTCTGAGACTGATGATGTACGGTGGGATGGGCCGATGATCCACGCCCTTCGTAAATCTATGGGTATGAATCAATCCGAGTTCGCGGATGTGCTTGGTGTTCGCCAGCAAACCATTAGTGAGTGGGAAAATAGTGTATACCTACCCACACGGGCGCGCTCCAACCATATCACGATGGTTGCCGAGCGGAGTGATTTTCTTTATAACGCGGAGAAATAATTTCAGGATGTGTTGCGCACGCTACTTGACAAATTATACGCAACCGTGTAAAATGTCATTACAATTTATCGTGGTTCGGTCCGGGTAGGAGGGAACGAAGTTCGAAGGAACGATGTTCCCAGGAGGGCGCCCAGGGATCTGTCAGGGGGTGGATATGCACAAGTTCCATGGCAAACCCAGGGCGCTTTTCTTGTTCCCATCCAAGAGAACATTTCTCAGCGAAGAAGATATTTGTGGAGGATTGCAAATAACTGACTTTGGTGGCGAGGCATGTGCCTTCTCACGCTCCGGTCGAATTTTGTTTACACCTCAAACGCGAACAAAGGCAGCATCTAAGAGCGGGTTGGCTGTTGTAGGACCTCATCTCCCCTCTTGTGTAATCCAAGAAGTGGGATCTCTCGCGGATTGGGGACGAGAGACCGACATAGCAGTACCAGAAGATGTTGCCCATCTGCCCGTATATAAATGTCAGCAAATGTTTTTACTCGTTGTCCTTGAAGCTACCGATAGTTTCAATTTAAGAGCCTGGCCGGTTGAAAACTGAAACGACCCTCGATTAACAAAGCGATAACTCCGCACTTGATTTGCGAATAGAAAAAAGGATAATCTACAATAATGACAAGGGGCTTGTATTGTAGCCCTTCTTTATATTCGATTTCGGTATTGATATCGTGCTTCCGGCTCTCAAGGCGAAAGGCCATTGCGCTTCAAGGGAAAAATCATCGTTGTTCGAATAAGCGATCATGAATGCATTAAAATGCAGATCAATGATCCGGTTAAAGGATGAGCACCTGTACTGTAATCAAACGGGACGAATGCTGTGAAGACCGATAAATTTCGCAAAACACGACGCGGTGGCTTGAGGAAAGCTATGCGGCATGTTGATGATCGGGAGTGGTATGCACTCGAAGTGCAGCTTGCCGAGCGGCAAGAGCGAATCGCACAACTTGAGTTTGAATTCTCAGATACCAGAGCTGACCTAGCAAGATTTGAAAATGAGCTCGAAAGGCGATTGGGGCATCTTCAAACACGAGTGCGTAGTTTGGAGGATGAAATCAATCGGGTAAGTCATCAAGCGGCTCGACAAGCCCAATGGGGCGACCGCTTGAGAGAAGAGGATGGGCCGGTTGATGTCGAGGAACAATATCGGAAGTCCTGGACTTCAAGTGGTAAACCACCCAAGCCGGCTCCAAAGAAACCACCAAGTGAGGAATCACTTGAGGAGCAAAAAAATCTCTTTCGTCAATTAGCGAAACGATTTCATCCAGATCTGGTCACAGATCCGGATGAGAAACGCTGGCGAGAAAAGGTGATGGCGGAGGTCAACCAAGCATACGCCGACCGAGATTTAAATACGCTGCAAAAAATCATGGATCGGCCTGAACGCGATGTGACGCCACAAGAAAAAACTCGCGATCAAATTATGGCCGAATTAGGATTAGAGATCCGTCGACTCGATGGCGTGATCATTACTCTGGAGCGGTCACTCCAACAGTTGATAAACTCTCACACAGTTCAACTCATGCTGGAAGTGAGTGTTGCCTCAAGAGCAGGCCGTGATTTGATTGGTGAAATGGCGGCGGACTTACGTGCAGAAATTGCACGATTGGAACTGGATCTTGCGTCTTATTCCTGAGCTTAGATCAGTTTCCATAAAACCCAGAGCTCGCCTTGTAAATTAGGCACCATTCATCATCTGCCGCAAGACCGTTGGCAGGATACCCCCATTACGGTAATACTCAATTTCCCTATCAGTATCGATCCTGATCACTGTATCAAATTCGAATTTCTTATCCCCATCCTCTACCTGTACACGCACAGAATCTCCTGGCTGGATTTCGTCGTGTAATCCGATAATGTCGAACACTTCATTCCCTGAGATACCCAGGGATTCTGCATCCTCACCGGGAAGAAACTCAAGTGGTAAGACACCCATTCCCACAAGGTTTGAACGATGAATGCGTTCGTAGGACTTCGCGATGACTGCTTTTACACCAAGGAGCAACGTACCCTTTGCAGCCCAATCCCGGGATGAACCTGTTCCGTATTCGCCTCCTGCAATTACGAGCAAGGGGACATCTTCCTCTTTGTATCGCATGGCGGCGTCGTAGATGCTCATTTGTACATTATCCGGAAAATGCAAGGTGATACCACCCTCGACGCCCGGTACCAGGTTGTTCCGCAAGCGGATGTTGCCGAATGTGCCCCGGGTCATGACTCGATCGTTGCCTCTACGAGAGCCGAAAGAGTTGAATTCCCGCGGCTGAACATTCTGTTGGATGAGATACTGTCCGGCGGGTTCGTCTGCTGGAATGGCTCCGGCGGGTGATATATGATCCGTTGTCACCGAGTCACCAAGCAAGACGAGGACACGCGCTCCGTTGATATTCGTAACTGGAGATAACTCGGGTTCGAGATTCTCAAAAAAGGGCGGCTCCTGGATGTACGTTGATTCCGGCTTCCACTCAAAGATTTCCCCGCCTGAAACAGGGATGGCGTTCCAGCTTTCATTCCCCTCGAAAACATTCCCATATCGTGCCTGGAATAGTTCGGGGCTAAGCGCTTGCTCGAGTATTTGTTGGACTTCCCCGTTCGTTGGCCATATATTCCGGAGATAAACTGCATTTCCTGCTCCGTCATTTCCGAGGGGCTCAGTCTGAAAATCGATATTCGCTCGCCCGGCGAGCGCGTAGGCGACGACCAAGGGTGGAGAGGCGAGGTAATTTGCCCTGACGTGGGGATTGATGCGACCTTCAAAATTGCGATTCCCCGAAAGCACTGCTGCAGAGACAAGATCAGCTTCGCTAATCGCTTTTACAACTTCTCCGGGCAATGGTCCACTGTTTCCAATGCACGTTGTGCAGCCGTAGCCAACTACGTTAAACCCAAGTTCGGCCAACGGCTCAAGAAGACCACCTGCCTGAAGGTACCCGGTCACAACTCGAGATCCAGGCGCCAGGCTTGTCTTTACATAGGGTTGCACTTGAAGTCCACGTTCAACAGCCTTTTGAGCCAGGATCCCGGCGGCGATCATGACATTGGGATTGGATGTGTTCGTACAAGAGGTAATTGCGGCAATCACAACCATGCCGTGTCCTACAGTAAAAGTCTCATGTCCACTGTGTATGTGCGTCGTTTTACCGATTTCCTCACTTGTGAGCCCGAAACCACCTTCCTTTGTAGATTTTCGAAGCTGATCCTGGAATGTCGATTTCATCTCGGTCAGCACTATGCGATCCTGGGGTCTGCGCGGGCCCGCGAGGCTGGTCTCAACTGTAGAGAGATCGAGCTCAAGCTTATCGGAGTAGTCTGGCTCGGGAGAGGTTTGTGTCCGGAAGAGTCCTTGTGTTTTATAGTAGCTCTCGACAAGATCCACGAGGTTCGAATCTCTACCTGAGAACCGCAGGTAGCGAAGCGTCACATCGTCAACCGGGAAATACCCTACCGTAGCCCCATATTCCGGCGCCATGTTTGCTACCGTAGCTCGATCAGGGAGCGACATCTCACTTAACCCTGGACCGAAGAACTCCACGAACTTACCCACAACACCATGTCGGCGCAGCTTCTCGGTGATCGTTAAGACTAGATCGGTTGCTGTAATACCTTCTGAGAGATGACCCGTAAGCCGAAGCCCGACGACGTCCGGAGCTGGCATGATCATGGGTTGGCCTAGGATCGCCGCTTCTGCTTCAATGCCGCCTACTCCCCAGCCAAGGACACCGAGACCGTTGATCATGGTTGTGTGTGAATCGGTGCCGACCAAAGAGTCGGGAAAGGCGAATAGATCATCGTCCTTTTCCTGCACGATTACGACCCGAGCGAGATATTCGAGATTTACCTGGTGGACGATGCCGGTAGCCGGGGGAACGACTCTGAAATTATCAAATGCATCCTGACCCCACCGTAGAAACTCGTATCGCTCCTGGTTCCGTTGGAACTCGATCTCTGCGTTCCGTTGGAGGGCTTCGGGAGAAGCGAAGAAATCGACCTGCACAGAGTGATCGATGACAAGATCTACGGGCACAACAGGATTGATCAGACCAGGGTCAGCTCCTACTCGAGCAAGTGCAGAGCGCATTGCTGCGAGATCCACGACGGCAGGTACACCGGTGAAATCCTGCATGATGACGCGAGCCGGCAAGTAGGGGACATTTGATCGGGACCCATTATTTGGTTTCCAGGAGGCCAATTGAACAATGTCTTCTTCGGTGAAACCGGGCATGTCCGCTTGTCTCAGAACGGATTCGAGTAGAGCTCGAATAGAATAGGGCAATTTCTCCAGTTTACATAGACCAGCATCTTCCAATGCCCCCAAGCGCCAGATCTTAACGTCCCCAAAAGAGGTAACAAGTTGGTCTTGAGCCCCGAAATAATCACGCTCCATGTGAGAACTCCCTGTCATGTGTAATCTTGCGGAGGAATGTTTGCCGTAGAGTCGCAAGAGTTGGGATTTATTAAAAGAGTATAATCGAATTGGACGCGACTATCTGCGTTTTTTTGAATGGACCATCTCCCTTTTAAAACGTTAGGTATATGACTCACATGCCGGTGTGGAAAAACAACACCATGGTTTTCAAAGAGAGCCAAATCAATATCCATGAAGATCATATCGTGGCTCGGAGATTCACAGATCATCCTGTATAGATCTCACGATGGGTAAAACACTGAATTAATGAAATAGAGTTGGGGCTGAAGGTAAATCATTAGCGGATGGTGAAGCAGGTTGAAGACAAGTCAAGAAATGGACCTGGGTAGATTCGATCACATTTACAACAATCCAGCTACTAATAAGACGTTTGAGACCACCCTTCGACAAGCCGTAGAGCTTCTCGTGGGAGTTGCAGGCTGGATGGATATCTGTGAACCAGAAATGCGGCGGGTTCGCTTTCTTCAGGGTATCCGAACGCTTAATGATCACATCGACACTACCCAGGACTATGGAACAGGTGCAGGTGGCTTTGTTGCACAATCGGGCGAGCCACTGATCCTGAGTGATTATGCTTCCTGGCATCTTCTCGATACCGACTTTGCAGAGGAAGCTGCTGATCGCCAGTTGTTGAGTGTGCCGATGATTCATCAAGACGAAATAAGGGGTGTAATCCATATTCTCCGCGACAAGAATGATCCTGAATTCAATACGAACGATGTCGATACGCTGGGTCTGTTAGCGCATCAAGGGGCGATAGAAATAGAAAAAGCTAACCTCCTTCATGAACTTGAAGCACATGCGGTGCAGATGTCTCGGTTGAATGAATTAACACATGCTGCGATGCAGGCTTCCGATCTAAAAACCCTCGTCGCTGCAGTTTCATCGCACATGGGAAGCATTATTAATGCAGACCGATGCCAGATTGCGTTGTGGGATGAGCGTCGAGGTATGGTCGTTCCCGCATCACATGAAAGAGAAGTGGAGGAGAAATTCGCTAAGATCCCTGCGGAGTCTCGCGGGAGAACGCTCACACAAGTTGTGCTTGAGGGGGGAGATGTGCTTGCCATCGATGACGTACATGATACACCTCATATCGATCCTCAAATGGCCGCAAGCTTGCCTGCAAAATCCATGCTCGCTCTTCCTTTAATTGTTGGGGAGACCTGGATTGGTGCAGCTCTATTAGGGTTTACGGCACACCACCAATTCACCCCGAATGAGATCGGTGTTTGCAAACAGGCAGCTGCTCAGGTTACGTTTGCGCTGGTCAAAATGCGTGCGCTTGAGGAATCTCAAATGCGCAGCGATGAGTTGGAAGCGCTTCGAAAAGCAAGTCTAAGCATCACTTCTAATCTCGATCTTGAGACTGTTCTCTCTTCGATTGCAGCGTTTACACTTGATCTGGTAAGAGCAGACGATATTCATATCTTCTTGTTTGATGGTGTCAATCTTAGGTTTGGTGCGGCTCATTGGCCGGAAGAAGGCCAAGGAGAGCCATTTATTCAACCCAGAGAAGACGGGCTTACCTATTCAGTAGCACACTCCGGAGAGCGGATCGTTGTTCCGCACGTGGATGATCATCCATTATTCAAGGACTGGCACTGGGGCGGAGCCATAGTTGGCATCCCCTTGAAGATTCGCGAAAAAGTCGTGGGGGTGATGAATGTTGCGCTTGACGCCCCCCATGATTTTGATGATGCAGAATTGCGCGTGATGGGTCTTTTTGCGGATCAAGCCGCCATCATGATAGAGAATGCAGGCCTCTTCCAGAGCATTGTGGAAGAACGCAGTCATGTGGAATTGCTCTATGATTTAGCCCAGGAGTTGGCCAATACGCTTGATGCTGATGTTATTTTAAACCGCGCTCTAGCTTTGACGGTTGAAAACTTAGACGCAAAATCAGGCGCGATCTCACTTATAGATCGTGAGAACCGGAGTCTTCAGGAATACGCCACGATCATTAAGCTCAGCGACTCAGATGCAGATTCTGACGCCATCAATAAAGCTATCTTCGAGACAAACGTGATGGAAAGAGTTGTTGAGTCCCACGAGGCTCTCCTGGTTTCCGCATTCAATAATGGGAGAGGAGAAGCAAGGTGGCATTCGACCCATCCTGAGATCAAGTCTGCGGTTGGATCTCCAATTTTATCGGACGAAGAAGTAATCGGGGTGATGGCGATATTTCACGACACTCCCGGATATTTTCATACAGAGCATGTCGATATCCTCATTGCGATAACGCAACATATTTCATTAGCGCTCTCAAACGCACGGCGGTATCAACAAATCGAGAGACGGTTCGCTGAGATGAACCTTGTTCGTCAAGTTGTGCAGGTGGTTAACCGCCGGCTGGAGATGCAGCCCTTGCTTAAAGAGGTGGTGAATCAGGTCGCAGAAGTTCTGGGCTACCCAGTTGTAGAGATTTACCTGGTGGACGAAGACAGCCTTGTGTTGGGTGCGGCAAGAGGCGGTCTCATGGATACAACGTCGATATATCCATTTTCTCGCGGAGTCATCGGACGTGCCGTTCTCTCTGGTGAAGCAATCTATGTACCAGATGTCAAAAAGGATATGGATTACTTAGAGGCATGGCCAGAAACGCAATCTGAAATTGCAGTCCCGTTGATGAAAGAGGGTGTCGTCATCGGGGTACTCAATGTTGAATCTCCACAACTAGGTGGGGTGTCGGAGGATGATGTCCGAATTCTCGCCCTTCTGGCCGATCAACTGTCTATTGCAGTTGAAAACGCAGCTCTCTATGAGCGCTTATGTGATCACGCAGATGAACTGCAAACTGTTGTGGCCGAGCGTACTGCTGAGCTTGCATCGGCGCTGGAACAAGCCAGAGCTGCTGATCGGTTGAAGACCCAATTTGTTTCGGATGTGTCCCACGAACTACGCACTCCATTGAGTAATATCAGGCTGTATCTTGATCTGCTCAGTCGTGGTCCAACCGAGAGATTTGAGGCCTACATGGAGACCTTAAGTCGGGAGACGGATAGATTGGTGGCGTTGATCGAAGATCTCCTGGCAATATCACGCATGGATGCTGGTACGATCACGCCGGAGCCGGTCGAAGTGAATCTCAATGTGATCGCAAAGGGCCTGGTGGATGATCGCTGCCAACTGTATGCAGATCGAGAATTGGATTTATATCTCAACATGGATGAAGAGCTTCCAAGCGTTTTGGCAGACGAGAAGATGATATCTCAAGTCATCGCCAACCTTATGACGAACGCCATGCATTACACGCCTCCTGGTGGTGAAATCGTCATCTCCACTCGACAAGAACATGGAGATGACCAGGAATGGGTTACGCTGATTGTCGAGGATACCGGGCTGGGGATACCCGATGCTGAACGGAGCCAGATCTTTGAACGCTTCTTCAGGGGCACAGCCAGCAGAACAATGAAGGTGTCTGGCACCGGACTTGGTCTTGCGATAAGCAAGGAGATTCTAGATCGCCATCAAGGGAAAATCACGTTATCTAGCAATGATCAGGAAAGGACGGCTTTTACGATTTGGTTGCCCCTTGAAGATCAATCATCTACCTAGACCCACAACCTCTATTTATTGGAGCTACTTCAGGCCAATAGCTGCGTAGATCTGCTTTATATCCACGTGTTGTTCCATGAGTTGAAGGAATATATCTAACTTGTCGGGTTGACCGAGGCGCGTCTTTCCATGGGCACGTTCAACAAGTTCGACGGTTTCCATGGTGTTGTCATTTACGAGCAAAATGGGAACGCTAAGACTTTCAGCTTGTTGGATGATCAAGGGACTGGGTCGTAAATTTCCCGTGAGAATGAGCAATGTCGTGGATGTCTCCAGGGCGGCAAGCTGGATATCGGTTCGGTCACCTCCGGTGATAACGGCTTTGTTCTGATATCTACGAAATCTAGATAAAGCCGCTTCGGCAGTCATCGCACCCACCGTTAGCGTCTCGGCCAGGGCATCCGGATTGTATGAATCTGTTAATACTTCGGCGTCAAGTAGTTCAATTAATTCGCCTACAGAAAGCGCCGATAGTATTGGCACGCTTGGAAGAACGCCGAGCAACTGAATTCCCTTATCATCCAGGAATGGTCTTGCATACTCATCGATAAAATCCCTACCCTCCTCGGGAGCTTGGTTGATCAGGATGCCCATGAGCTGTTCGCCAAGTCGAAATTGTGCAGTGAGCACATCGTCGACCAGATGCATTTCTCCTCGGTAAGGGACGATTACGAGGGCGGGCGCACCAAGAACTTCAGCTACGTGAAGATTGGAGAGCCCCATGACATAGCCTTCTCGCAAACTGGCTCCCCCTTCCAAGAGCAGCACATCTTTTCCGCTCCCGGCATTTTTTGCAGCCTCCTGTATCTTCTTCAGCCAATCTTCCTTCACCATCCCCTTAAGTTGTTCTCGAAGGATTGAGGGGGTTACGACAACGGGGGAGGCCGCGATGGGATCGCCCTTCAGACCGAGCGTGCTGTGGACGAACATTGCGTCTTCATCTGCTATCTTGCCATCCGGTGTACGCCATGGCTGGGTGCTCACAGGTTTTAGATATCCAATCGAATACCCATCCGATTGCATTTGCCGACCGAGCGCAAGGCTTACGGATGTCTTTCCCGAGTGCGGTGAAACAGATGTGATATAGAGCGATTGCATGGGGACCTCCCTGATGGTCCTTCTAATTACCGTTCGGTTTAAGGATCAGACGCATATCGATGGCGATACCTCCCTGACCCTCTGGATACACAACAAAAGGATTGATATCGAGTTCCGCAATTTCTGGAAAGTCGATGACCAATTGACCAACCCGCATTATTGCATCGATGATCGCCTCTCGGTCCACAGGCGGTTCTCCCCGAACTCCATCAAGGAGTGCGCTTGTGCGGATCTCGGAAAGCATCTCGTTCACCTCTTCCCTGGCGTACGGAGCTACCCGGAAGGCGACATCTTTGAGAATCTCGACGTAGATGCCCCCGAGTCCGAAAGTCACCAATGGACCAAACTGCGGATCCCGATTCATACCGATGAGTATTTCTAGACCAGGGGGTACCATCTTTTGTACAAGACATCCCCACAATCGAGCTTCGGGTAGGTAGCGTTGTGCTCGGTAGGTCATGAGCTCGAATGCATCGCGCACATCGGTCGGATTTCCCAAACCTACTTTGACGCCACCCACATCAGTCTTATGAAGGATATCTGGGGATGCAATCTTCAATACGACGGGATACCCCATCTTCGAAGCGATTTCAGCGGCTCGTTCCGGTGTTTCCGCGATCTCGGAGGGTGGAATATCCATGCCATAGGCGGTTATGATCGATCGTGCCTCAGCATCACCAATAGAAACTCTTCCCTCGCCGAGGACTCGATCAATCGTCTTGCGAACTGAGTCGCGATCGGCTTCGACTGTTTCAAATACAGGGAGCGGTTTTAGTTGGTATTCCCTGTACTTGATCATTGCCTGGAATACCCGAGCCGCTCTTTCAGGAAAGGCATAATTGGGAATGTTGTTTGCTTCGAGAACTTCGACGCCGGCTTTGACGCGGGCCTCTCCCATGAAGCATGCCAGCAGGGGGATATCCACACGGGAGGCGATTTCTGCGACGGCTTCGGCGGTCTCGACGATTTCTGTCGTTGCTTGCGGAGTCAGGATGACGAGCACACCATCCACGTGTGGGTCTGATATGACTTGCTCGAGTGCGAATTTATATCGATCCGCGCGTGCATCTCCCAGCACGTCGACGGGATTTGCGGCGCTGGCGGCATCCGGGAGGAATTGCTCAAGCTCCCTGATCCGTTCCGGATCGAATCGGGCAAGCTTCAACCCAGCCCGCTCGAGCGCATCAGTGGCGAGTATGCCCGGACCTCCCGCGTTGGTCACAATTGCGATTCGATCCCCTTTCAACAGTGTGAGATATCCGAATCCTAAAGCGAAGTCAAAGAGATCTTCGAGCGAATCCGCCCGAATGACACCTGATTGATTAAAGGCTGCTTGATACGCTTGCTCTGATCCTGCCAGAGAGCCGGTGTGTGAGCTTACCGCGCGAGAACCAGCTTGTGTGATCCCGGACTTCAGCGCTACGATGGGCTTGGATTTGGAGATTTCCCTGGCTGTGCGGATGAACTCCTGCCCATCTGGCAGCCCCTCGATGTAGCAAAGGATCACGCTGGAAGCACTATCATCTCCCCAGGCCCCGAGCAAGTCGGTCTCACTCACGTCCGCTTTGTTGCCAAGGGAGACGAATTTGCTTAACCCTAGTCTTCCGGCCTGAGCCCAATCGAGAATGGCGGTTCCTAATGCCCCTGATTGCGACATAAAGTCCATTGGCCCTTTAGGTGGCATCCCTGCAGAAAACGAAGCATTCATCGGTGTGATGGTATCAATCACACCCAAACAGTTGGGTCCAATCAACCGAATGCCGTACTCGCGCGTAATCTCAACCAATTCCTGTTCGCGCTCGAAGCCTTCCATCCCTGCTTCTCTAAATCCAGCGCTTATGACGATTGCTGCCGGGATGTTCTTTTCTCCGCATGTGCGGAGAGCTTCAGGGACAAGTTGGTAGGGGATGACAATAACTGCCAGGTCGATAGGGTCGACGACGTCGAGAACAGAGGGGTAGGCGGGAAGATCCAGAATTTCCTTCGATTTGGGATTGATAGGAAAAACCTTGCGTTCGTCGGAAAGATAGCCGCCATTGACCAGATTCTCGAGTACAGCGTAGCCAAGCTTGTGTGAGTTGGTTGAGGCGCCAATCACTGCGATCGAACGCGGTGTGAAGAATGCATCAAGGGACAAGGATTCTACTCCCCTTCATTTCCTGACGATGGCCGGTTGTCCTGGATAACCGTGCTCGTATCATAAATCAATATTCGTTTGAAGAACGTCGTATATCCTACGCGAACATCGGAAGATGTTCAAGTAAAACAAGTGCTGATGGACCAGGTTCAATTTGAGGTTATCCCATAAGCAGCTACCGGGGCATATGTATAGCGATGAAAAGAACAGGGTCCCAGTTTCTGCAACGCTATATCATGCTCCCTCGTGCCGTATCCCTTGTTCCTTGAAAAACCGTAGCCCGGGTATTGAGCCTCGGAATCCACCATGATACTGTCTCGCGAGACCTTCGCAATGATCGATGCGGCTGCGATCGATAAGACCCTAGCATCACCATAAGAGAGCGACTTCTGAGGTTGGTCAAGTTCGGGAAGCTTAATATGGTCAATAAGAAGAAACTCGGGATGTAGGGTGAGATCGTCGATTGAACGCTTCATTGCCAACCGGGTTGCCGGAAGTAGGCCCAACTCGTCTACCTCTTGGTGTGTGCTTGCCCCGATGCCAATTGCAGTAGCAATCTCGCGTAATTGTTCCGCCCAATAGGATCGTTGTTTTGATGTCATCCGTTTTGAGTCATTTACGCCATTGAGCTGTTTCGCCAGATCAAAGCGTTCCAGTGGGAGCATCACTGCTGCAGCAACGACAGGTCCAGCCCACGCTCCCCGCCCAGCCTCATCTATGCCAGCGATGTGCTCAAGCCCAGTCTGGTGAAGCTCGTATTCCATGCTTAGATCAGGGTTGGTCATCTTCGCCCCCGGGCCGTGCATACAAACCACGCCGCCAATTCAAGCGAATACGAAATAAATCGCTGAACATGACAGAAGAATCTTTTATTAATCGAACTCTACTGCCCGAATTAAAGTACCAGGGGATCGGGATTTCTATGATCTTGTAACCTCGCTGCATAGCGATGAAGAGGACTTCAACGTCGAAGGTCCAGCCGTCGATGATTTGCACCTGGAAAAGGTCTTCAACGATCTCATCTCGAAAGCACTTAAACCCGCATTGGCTATCTTGAATTCCCGGGAGCGTGATGAGGCGCACGAGAAGATTGAATATTCTACCGACAAAGTGACGATATTGCGGTTCGCCATACCTTTTCGCTCCAGGAACCTCTCGTGATGCAATGGCGACATCATAGGGAGGCGCAACCGGGGGAAGAAACCGATTAACTTCCGCGATGGGCATCGAGAGGTCTGCATCACAGATAAATCTGAACATACCTTCAGCAGCTAACATCCCGCGCCGGACTGCAAGTCCCTTTCCTGCGTGTGGTTCTTCAATCAAACGAACACTCGAATGCCCTGCAGCTATCTCTTTCCCGATTTTAGCGGTGCGGTCCTGACTGCCATTTTCGACAATAATGACTTCCGTCTCGTAATCTTGAGCGTCGATGAAATCAATCACCTGTTTCAAGCTGCCAGGAAGACGAGCTTCTTCGTTATGCGCGGGGATGATGATTGAAAGAAAAGGAGGCAAAAGTATCACTCGATCGCAGGATTATCTTCAGAAACCGTAGAAGGTGGTTGCGATCACGAGAATCGCAAAAACCCCGATGATGGCAATAGCCGCTAAACCCATCGCACCCAGAAGGATCAATTGTCGTTCGCTGAACGGGAACCGTCCAGTACGGAGATGCCGGGTACTTTTTGGTGAGATGGCAGAAGCACCAACTGAATAGGATTCTCCTTCAGGAAGCGCAAAGGACTCCTGTGGAACTGGTTCCTCGAACGGCGATGGTTCTGGAATTGGGGCAGGCTCGGGCTCGACCTCAGCTTCTCGAGGATCCAGAAGCGATTTAGAAATTTCCTTGATATCATCCAGATCCATAATGGCCTGAAACTGCTGAAGATTGGACGAGAAATGATCAATCGCATCAGCAAGCACAATGCGGACGGAAGGATTCGCTGCATCCACATGGGTGCGGGGGTTTGTGAAGACCAGGACGGCTTCGATCTCGGGGAGCTGAAACCCCCGGTCTCGAAGATAAGGCAGCAATGTGTCTGCCATGTGCTGTACCTTGGCTTGAAGATTCGGACTGGCCTTGCTGAAGCGTTTGCCCCCGCCACTAAATTTCAGCCATTCCTCTCCCTTGGCACGAAACACGCCTTTCACGCCGCTGGGCAGGAGAACGCGCACACCTTGAGGGCTGAGTAGAATTTCTGGGACTTCGAGCGTAGTTCCGGGGATCACAACGTTGCAAAGAAGCAAATGTTCGTTTCCTAGTGTCTTCCCCATTCGATTGTAAAGATCATCTTGGGCCTGCATGTCCCCGTACCAGCTCATGCCGTTTTGAAGCGTGCCACGGATGCGGCTCTCAAAACTGATGATGCCTTCTTCGTCTCTGAACTCGGAGCGATCGATGCGTCTCATGTTGGCTCCTTTGTAGGGTATATCCAGGTGCGATGATCCCCAATAGTCAACCACGGCCGTATGCACATCGGTGTTGTGTAAAAGTCGGCGATCTGATCTCTTGATGACATTATAAATCAGACAGAGCACGAAACAAGTAGGGCATTGTTACCGTGTTATGAATATAATCGGAAATTGACTCATAATAAAGTTGGTGATTAAAAGGTGAGGGGACATAACTTCGATAAACCTCGCCATAGGTTTTATCTAAATCCTACGAGGGTGAACAAATTTTGATCACAGATTTCCTGCAAAACCCCAACATCGTCTTTCTCCTGCTGGTCTTTGGACTGCTGGCTATATTGATTGAAATCATCGATCTTGCCCTGGGAATCATCGGTGTGTTCGGTGTGATAGCGCTCTCGTTGGGGGTATATGGTTTATTAAATCTCGAAGTGAACGGCGCTGGCTTGCTCTTCATCATCGGTGCGTTAATTTGCTTTGTGTTAGAGCACCGCATACGGAAGCGATTGATCTTTACATTAATAGGTCTGGTACTTTTTATTTTGGGATCGTTAATTATGTTTAACACAACATCGGCAGAACATGTCTCTATCCCGCTGGTGGTGACGGCATCTACACTGATGGCGGCAATCTTCTATTGGGTAAGTTTAACTTTCAGCCATGCCGATCAACCTATCGAAGTGGGCATGGATACGCTGGTGGGTCGCACGGGTGAGGCACGGACGGATCTCGATCCGCAGGGTACTGTTCAGGTTGCTGGAGAGCTCTGGACTGCTGTGTGTGATACAGGATTTCTCGCCACCGGTGATGGAATCATTGTTGTGCGGACGGAGGGAATCCGTCTTGTCGTAAGGCGGAACAGTACTCATGAGAGTTGACTTGGCACCAAGCCGACTGTACACTATCGCCGTCGAGAGAAGGAGGGCGTGATGGCTTCTTCATCATTCCGATTTGTTATAAAAACAGGACCAAATCCCGGGATGGTTTTCGAATTATCCAAGGATGTTTTGCTCATCGGAAGAGATGTTACAAATGACATTGTCATTGGCGATGCAGAGATCTCCCGGCAACATGCACGCTTGACACGAACACCTGGCGGGCATGTGCTCGAAGATTTAGGCTCCACAAATGGATCATTCGTGAAGGGGGAGCGGTTGATGGCACCGCGAGTATTGAACCCCGGCGACCTGGTCGGCATGGGTGAGAATGTCACCATGACATTCGATGCAACTTCCTCTGAGGCAGCTGCAACAGTTGCGAGTCCTGCTGATGAACCGGTAGCCGCGACCCCGTCACCAGCAGGGGCGGCTCCGCTGCCAGCGGCAGTGCCAGCAGCCGCTCAACCAGCACTAGAACCAGAGAAGAAAAGTCGAGTTGGTTGGGTGATGGCAGGGGGGGGATGCCTCGTGTTAGTAGTTGCTTGTTTGGCCGTCTTCTTCATTATGGACGCCCTCTATCCAGAAATATTGTACGCACCACTGCGGTTATTCGGTTTCTACTAAAAAGAAATTCTTCCAGTGATTTGAGGATGGCGCAATGTGCCATCCTCTTTTTTATACTACCGGGATGGGCGATTACCCGGAGGTGGAAATCCTCTCCGAAGATGATCCGACGAACTGCTGGCCGCAGGCAATTGCCCTGGTGTGAAGAAACGTGGGAAGGAGCAAGCTCCTTGATTCTAGAAACAGGTTTTTGGGGAAACAGGAATCCATCAGCTTGCTGATTGAAAGGACGCCGGAGCGCAAAACCTGGATTGGATGGAGGATAACCGTGCAAGAATGCGGGGAGCGCTGGGCGAGCTGGCAAGAGATGGTGAAGCCCCAAAAGAATCAAAGCGGCTCTACGAAAACGCAGCCAGGATCAGGGGAAGGCTATCGTGCCTTATCTGCGGGGAAATCCGTGGCGTGTCTCAGGAGAGAATTAGGAGACCGACCAATCATAATCAATGTAACCATTCTTGTATACGGACATCCAATAGAATGTTGTAGATAGTTGCGCAAACAAGAAGGAGACACCCTATGGATATGCTCATCACTTTTCCCGGAGGCGCGCAGGTGGATGCCAGTTTTGGACCTTACACGGTCCAAACGGATCAACCACCCCAGGACGGGGGAGCCGGCACCGCACCCACGCCTTTCGCCTTGTTCCTCGCTTCCATTGGGACATGCGCAGGGATTTATGTGCTGGGTTTCCTGAAGCAACGAGGGCTTTCCACGGAAGGCGTGAGAATCGTGCAGCGAATACATCGCGAACCCTCGAATGGTCAGGTGGGGCAGGTAGAGTTGGAAATTCAGACTCCACCAGATTTTCCGGCGAAATATCAAGATGCGCTGATCCGTTCAGCCGAGTTGTGTGCGGTTAAAAAGCACTTGGAACAGCCCCCAGATTTCTCGATATCGTGTGTAACCCAGTAAGATATTCGTTCTAATTCCAATTTCGCATTACAATCAAGAGCGGAGGTCGATTTGAAAAACCGATCATCCTCTCTTTTGTTCTCCGTTTATCTCTTAATGCTCTCCGCAGTTTTTGCTGCCTGCCAATCAGAGTCTAACCTTGAATATGCAGCGCCAACGCCCCCCATTTCCGATTCTGCCGACTTGCTCTATAGGGAGGCACGTGAGGGGATGGTCAGGGACGGTATTGTTGGATATGGGATCACAGCCCCCGAAGTCATCGATGCAATAGGGAAAGTGCCGAGGCATCAATTTGTCCCTGCTGATTACGTCTCTCAAGCTTATGAAAATCATCCCCTGCCGATTGGTTATGGTCAGACCATCTCTCAGCCTTATATCGTAGCGCTCATGACACAAGAGCTTGACCTCCATGAAGGCGGGAAAGTCTTGGAAATTGGTACGGGCTCCGGGTACCAGGCTGCGGTATTGGCAGAATTAGGCGCAGATGTCTATACCATTGAGATCATCCAACCATTGGCCGAATCCGCCGATGCGCTGCTGGAATCATTGGGGTATGAGAATATCCTCGTTCGGCACGGAGATGGGTACTGGGGTTGGGAGGAACACGCGCCCTTTGATGCCATTATTGTCACTGCTGCCCCCGATCATGTCCCACAGGCTTTGCTACAGCAGCTCGAAATCGGTGGATCCCTCATCATCCCGGTCGGCCCTGTCGGTGGATACCAGGAGCTGTGGAAAATCACTCGTATAGGGGAGGACCAATTTCAATCTGCAAGCCTGGGTGGCGTTCGATTTGTACCCTTTACGCGCGACGAAGAATCCCCCTGATGTGAGGGTTAACTTATTTGCTGTAGATGACTGTGTCGAGCTACCCCGTGTCTTATACCGATACCTCCGGCAGTGAGTAGCGCCCCGAAGTATGCAAGGACACCCACAAACAGCACAGCGGTAAATCCAAGATCCAGTGCCACCAACGCTGCCAGAACGCCGCTAACCCCGGAAAGAGCGCCATTTACCGCCCAAGCCCAGGGAATCATTCCAGGGACGATCGACTCCAATCGCTTCATGCCTGAAGGGAACGGGATGCCCATAAGTATGCCTGCTGGGATGATGAGGAGGATGGAGATTCCAATTCGTGCAGAGAGAGATAAAAAGAGTGCTGATTGTATAACCAGGGGCACTGCGAGGGCATATAAGAGAAGGACGAGGAGGATACCCACAATTGCTAGGCGCAACGAAACATGGGGTGAGAGCAGGCTGCCAAGGCCGGATGCCATCAGCAAGGAAAACAACACGAGCGCCAGAGCAATGGCGGGTTGATCAAGAAAGAGCGTCAGGCGTTGGATGAAAAATATCTCCACAAACAGATACCCTATGCCAAGACATCCAAAGTACACCAGTGTGGTCAGGTTGGGGGAGTTCCGATCTTTTCGAAGACGCGAGGCAGCATAGGGGAATATGATGAGCAGCGAGGCCAACAGAACCATCAAGCCGAGAAGCAGAAATAGAATGAGGTAGCCGCTGCCGCCGAACGGTTGCCAGGTCAGGCCAAGAGTGTCTAAGACAATCGGGAGCTGCTTCCAACGGAAAAAATGGTAGAAGTAAGGGAGATTATCTCTTGGCGGGGTGAGATTATAGAGATGGTTTGCAATGGTTGGCTCGGGGTTGAAGAGCAGTTGATCGAATATTCGTGCATAGACGGGGTCGGGTAAGACATTGTTCTGGTTGAGCTCTTCTGGATCGAGGTCTGGTAAAAACACAGGATCAAAGCCGTTCTCGTGGAGAAAATCGCGCACCGTACGCAAATCATGGGGAGTATGGGCGGAACGGGAAGCGATCATGGTCGCCGTCCGCATTCCCCGGAAGGAGATAAGATGGTCTTCAGGGGATTCGAGGCCGCTTTCGCGCAAGGCTGTAATTAAAGTTGACCATGCTCTTGCCGATTCACTGGGCGGAGTTCCGAGCCATCTGGTCACGACGAGCAGGCCGTCTTCTGAGAGCTGACTAAAGGCTCCCTTGAATGAATCAACTGTTAAGATGTAGTTTTCTGTCAGGCTGAAGGCGCCCGAGGTGACGGGAAAATAATTGTCGGTGAGCGCATACTCGATAACATCATAGGGTCCTTCTCCGGTGGCAAGAATACTGCGGCTGGAGCGGTTCAACACTTTCACTTCGGGTCGTAAAAATAATTCCTGGCTGAAGCTGGCATAAGCTCCGAGCATGAGGTCGGACACTATGGGTTCATCGACCGCAACAGTTACCGAGGATGCTCCTGAACTAAGTGCGATGATGGCATTGAGCCCGGTATCCGCCTGAATGATGAGAGCATCCCCTCCCGGTCGTAATTGATAAGCGATCGATGAAGGCATACGTTGAATAGCTGGAAGATCTCGTGCCTCTTCAATCTTCAGGTTGGTTATTGGCAGTGGTCCTTCCCCGTCAATAAATACAGCCGCTTGATCTGGGATAGTTCCTGTGGTAAGAAGACCGAGGCCCGGTAAAATGTGCGTGCTCGAGCTCTCAATCACATCGAGGCGTGCGGCGAACCCCGTATCGGTTAAGGTGTGCTCGGCGTCCGGTTTCAGTCGAGCGATCGAGAGAGGCTTGTAGGGAGAGAATCTAAGCTCAAATTCCGTTGGGGTTTGGATCCCCAACCACAGGATCAAAATCGCGATCGCCACAGCGATTATGCGTTTGGCTGATCGCGCCGAGAAGAACCCGGCCGCGACAATGCCAAGGGATATGGACAGGGCCAAGGCACCCTCCACTCCCCAAAGATTAATCCCAAGAACAGCGAGCAAGCAGCCAAGCGCCCCCCCGAACAAATTCGCGGCATATGGGCGATAGGAACTCGTACCTGCATCGGACAGGCAAGCACCCACAACCCATCCGGCAAAAAGGAACGGTAGCCCCGCAGCCAGGAAGTACGTGAACAATGGAAAATACTGTCGTCGATCCCACGCAATGCTGTAGGAATCGAAGGGAATGAAGTTCATGACCAGATATGCCATGAAAACCGTAATCGCATAAGCAAGGGCAAGGTAAGAAAGACGAGGATGTTTCCTCTGGATTGAGAGGATCAATCCGCTCGCCGATATCCCCAATACAGCAAGACTTACAACAATGAATCCGAAGTGATGAAATTGTTGAACTGCGAAGAGCCGCGTCAGGCTAATCTCGAAGGTCAACATTCCTGCCGCGATGAGAATCAGGCCTATGTGGGTCCTGCTATTTGCGGGAAATTTCATTTCTTTAATTATGCGTGAACCATGTGGCTCTGCTGTCCTGACCTTTATGGGTTATGAATGTGGTTTTCTTTATGAGCCTCGCTCATGTTCACCGACCAGAGCTGGTGCTCTTCAGATCCAGGAAGATGAAGACATCCTGGTATCCACTTAATTGGGAGAAGGAACCCATGAGCGGACGGAGTACCCTTCTAAACAATGTCCATGCTAATCGCTGGAGTTAATGAAAATCATACATCAGTTATGTGATTTTCTTATGGACGGGCGATATCCTTTGCATAGATTGATTAGATACTAACGGAGGTAACAAAATGACGTATTACATGGTTCCCAGAGGATCAAGGAAATTCCGCCATTATCAACCAGTTCGTTTCAATGGTGGACGCAGGCTCCCAGTCGATGTTCATGTCGATAGCGAGGAGTATGTGATCACCGCTGCAGTACCGGGTCTATTGGTGGATGATCTGAAGATCGAAATCCTGGATGATGTCGTGACCCTCAGTGGAGAGGTTGCATCTGAGGAAAGCGACGACGAGAGCATGCTTCTCAATGAGATTTCTTATGGTTCCTTCACTCGAAGTCTGAGAATGCCGGATCCTCTCGACTCAGAGAAGGCTGAAGCTCAAATTGAGAATGGCCTACTTACCGTACGAATTCCGAAGTCGGAAGAAGCCAAACCCAAGACGATCGAAGTTAAAGCTGGATAGGGCTTAATCTATTGAGGTAAAATGGGCGGCTAGGGCCGCCTATTTTATTTTAATGACGTCGTGGCTATTAAAAAGTATGTGTCCAATCAGCTTCCTTGATCAAGAATGTATATAGTTCGGAGGGTATGATAGAACTTCTTGTATCAATGAGGGCGAGGAGTTCACGGATGAAGCCCAATAATGAATTGTCTAATGAAGAAGATTTCTCGACAAAGTTTGACGAACTAGAGGTTCGAAAAGTGCCGCCCACAGAAACGCCCGTCGAAGTGCAACCTCCAGTCCAACCCGCACCATCCGAGAAAAAGGGTTCGGGTTTTCTTAGAACCTGCTTGTTCTGGTCGGTGGGACTGTTTGGGATTTTCGCCCTTGGGATTGCGGCAACCTGGGTACTACAGGTTCGCCCGCGCTCGGCAGAAATTGAAAAGCTTGGTGTGCAAGCAGCAACTGCTCAAGCCGATGTTGTTGATCTGGAGGAGAGGCTGGATCACTTACTACCGCTGGAGGAGGAGAACGCTGCCCTACTGGTAGAAACCACCGCGATGAACCAGGAATTGGCCCTTCTCCGCGTTCTTTTGAGTGTCAAAACCGCTCAGATGGCGCTGAAGATGGATGATATTGCTGATGCACAGGAAGGGCTCGAAAATTCCAGGGAAGACCTGGAGCGCGTTGCGCAGGGCATGACCGGCGCGGAAGCAGAGGTCCTCCGGGATTTAATCAACCGACTCGATCTGATCCAGTCTGAAATCGTTCGGGACCCCGAAGCCGCAGCTCAGGACTTGGAAATCCTCGCGAACACGTTGGTCACTTTAGAACGTGCAATAAGCACAAGGTGAACTACACCTTGCCATTCCGATCAGGAACCTCCAACCAGGATAAAGTGATTGAATAGCTCGTAAATATGTGCGGTGGTTAAAATTTAACCCAGATGGGACTGCCGCTCATCGATGGGGCGCGTGGATTTACGGAGAAGTGTTGGATTCACGTACTCGGACTTGGTTTAAGGTCGCGCGCCGATGGTGAGCTGTATCTCCACTAGCTCGTCAACGCGTAATACCGTGAGCATCACTTCCTGACCAACCGATGTGTTCTTGAGAAGATAGGAAAGAAGCTCGGAGAAGTGTTGAACGGGCGTGCCGTCGATGGCTACAATTAAATCGCCCCCAGATTCAATCCCAGGGATGGAGGTCTCTTGTGATCCTCCCAACAAACCTGCCATGTCTGCCGGGCTTTCTGGGACAACGCTCGTGATATATGCGCCGACGACATCGGGGGCAAGATTGAGCGCTTCGATCGTGTGGAGATTCCAAACATCGTCATCCAAGCTGGAAATTCCTAGATAGGGGTAATTGTATTCCCCATCCGCAATAATTCCGGGCACCACTCGGCGGACAATGTTGATTGGCACTGCAAAGCCCACGCCAGAGTTTGCTGCGCCCCCTGAAACCGTGAAAGACTCTGTTTGGATCGCGAGATTTACGCCGACAACTTCGCCCTGCAGGTTTATGAGCGGTCCACCAGAATTTCCCGGGTTAATAGCTGCGTCGGTTTGTACGAGATCGCCCGCGGTGAATGGGAGCCCGCTTGGGGCAAGCCGCCTCGAATCCAGCGTCCGTGCGAGCGCAGACACAATCCCAACCGTCATCGTGCCTTCCAGGCCAAAAGGATTCCCTATGGCGACGACAAAATCCCCCACTTGAAGTCGATCCGAGTCGCCCATGGGGAGAGGGATCAGATATTCACTCGGCACATCCACGCGTAAAACGGCGAGATCGGAATCAGGATCCGTTCCGACTATCTCCGCCCAAGCCTTAAGTCCGGAGGGAAAATCAACTTCGACTTCGATGGCTTCCTCGATCACATGTTGATTCGTGACTATGTGGCCTTCCTGATCGATAACAAATCCTGATCCTTGCCCGCGTGGAAAAGTCGTGTGCGCCGGTTCGCCATTCTGTTCGTATGACCAAATCGTGACCACTCCAGGACCGAGCCGTTTATAGAGATCAACAAGATTGCCATCAACAATGGACACGCCTCCATCGATGACCGGCACAGGGATGGCAGTGGTATCCTGGAGCGTGGGTGTGATGCTTGTTCGAAGCGGCGTTTGCGTGGGCGGGATGTCTGGAATTAGGGAAAAAGTAGTGCACCCAGTGACCAGAGAAGCGACGATCAATAAAAGCGAAAATTTCACAATCTATACCCTCACGATTTAATAGCAGGTGAAAAATGCTTGCAAAATCTTACGATTTTTTCAATTTGGCAAGCTCGTTAAAGAGTTGTTTTTCTTTCTTAGAAAGTTTGTCTGGTAGTGCGATGTCGAGCCTGACATAAAGATCTCCAAAATGATCTTTATGCTTCACGTTCGGCATTCCGCGCTTCTTGAGGCGGTACGCCTGTCCGGGCTGGCTCCCTGGTGTGATGGTTAATATTACCTCACCAGTGAGTGTGGGGACGGTAACCTCCCCTCCAAGCACTGCGGTATAAAGATCGACATCAAGATCAGTATATAAATCTTCACCTTTTCGTTCGAATCTAGGGTCTGGCTCGACTTTCACTACCAGGTATAGATCACCTGGACCTCCATGACCCTCCTGCCCTTTCCCACTGATACGAACTTTCGTGCCTGTCTTCGCACCCGGCGGGATCGTAACCTCAATCTGTCCCCCGTTGCGGCGGAAGCTTCGAGTCGTTCCCTGTAGAGCTTCAGCCAATGTGATAGATACGGGCTTTTCTACGTCTCGTCCTCT
>JBGUDT010000008.1:30328-30928 GCA_041821665.1 Anaerolineales bacterium | reverse complement strand
CGGCGGAAGCTTCGAGTCGTTCCCTGTAGAGCTTCAGCCAATGTGATAGATACGGGCTTTTCTACGTCTCGTCCTCTAGATCGTATCTGTTGTGAGAAACCTTGTGGTTGCGCGCCCATCCCGCCGAAAATCGAATTGAAGAAATCTGAAAAACCACCGAACATATCTCCGATATCACCGACCTCGACCCGAACGCCGCCTGGCGCCCCGGCCGTCCATTGAGACCAATCAAAACCACCCGGATGTCCTTTACGCTCCCAGTTGCGGTAAGACGACCCTAGTTGATCAAACTTCGCACGTTTGGCGGGATCCCCAATAACCTCGTAAGCCTCGTTGATTTCTTTAAATCGGCTCTCTGCGCTCTCGTCGTCGGGGTTCTTATCAGGGTGGTACTGGAGTGCGAGTTGACGATAGGCGCGCTTAATTTCGGGTTGGCTTGCGTTTCGCTCAACGCCGAGAATCTTGTAATAGTCTTTGTATTCCATATTTGCTCACTTTCACTTTGATTGTAAGTGGGAGGGGGAAAACTAGTCAAGATAATAAGTATAAGTCTAATGTGTTTCTTACAGGTGCGTGTGGGAACCCATTTGGTTCGACTTT
>JBGUDT010000008.1:28369-30283 GCA_041821665.1 Anaerolineales bacterium | reverse complement strand
AGAGAAGATTCCCGAACGCGTACTGGTGGTCGATGAAGATCCCTACGTACTCGACTTGTTGAAGCGAGAGGTTCTCGGACCGCTAGGATACGAGGTCGAGGTTGCCGAGGATGCCGGATCCGCAATTCGGGGGGCAGTTAACTTCGGATCGGATTTAATCATTGCCAGCCTTACTTTGCCCGGATTAAGCGGGAAAGACCTGTTGGTGGCGCTCCGATCCCAAGGCACCGAAGTTCCCATGCTTGTCACCGCGCCTGAGGGCATGGAGGCAGATGCCATCCAGGCATTCCGTCTGGGCGCACGGGATTACCTCGTAAAACCTCTCCGCGAAACCGAGGTCGTGGCCGCCGTAGAACGCGTGATCAACGACATTCGCCTCCGTCATGAGCATGACCGTCTGACGGAACAACTCGCTGATAGTAACCGTATGCTGGAACGCCGAGTCCGAGAGTTAACCACACTTTTTGGATTAGGGAAAACAGTGACCTCTACGACACACCAGGGTCAACTTTTTTCAAAGCTTATGGAGGGGTGTCTGTTCGTGACTTCGGCGGATTTGGGTTGGGTAGTACTGCAGAAGGAATCTTCGGACGAGCTTGTGCTGCGTGCGGAACGAAACCTTCCGCCGATGGAAGCGAAAAAACTTCACCAGAATTGGGATGACGGGGTAAGTTCACTGGTCCTGCTGTCAGGAGAAGCGCTGGCAATACACGGGGAGGGTCTGTCTCAATTTAAATTATCCGAGTTTGGGCAGGCCGCACTCATCGCTCCAATCAAAGCAAAAGACCGTCCCTTTGGGGTCATCGGAGTGGCAAGAAAACAGGCGATTCCATTTACCGAACGGGAGCAGGTCATGCTTGAGGCGATTACGGATTATGCCTCAATCTCACTTGTAAACGCACGCCTTTTCCAGGCCCTGGAGGAGCGTGCAAAGCGGTTGGAGCAAGAGTTTGAAAAATCGGACGGCAGAATATATGTTGATTCTGAATGGCTCGAGTCGCTGGATCGAGCACTCCGAGCGGCGCTGGCAGAGACAGGGAATTTAATTGAACAAAGCCGTTCTGGCAAGTTAAAGAAAGGACTGAATACAATTAAGGGAGATCTGGAAACTTTACTGAAACAATTATCAGAGATCGACACAGGAGAGCCTGAGTAACCACATCGCAGTAATTGCTGCGGGCGAATTCAAGAAACAAAGAGGTACCGAGTACCCCCTTGAAAGATTCCACACCTTACGCGGTAATAGTGAGATATGAGTGAAGAATTGATTCTGGTCGCTGATGACAATCCAGAAATGCGCCAGGCGATAGAGGAGACCATCCTTAATCCTGCCGGATACACCGTCCGATCGGTTGGAGATGGGATGTCTGCACTAAGTCTTGCACATGAATTGGAACCAGATGTAATTATCACGGATCACCTCATGCCGAGCTTAACTGGTATAGAGTTGATCCGTCGACTGCACATTGAAAAACCTCACATCCCTGTAATTCTCATCACGGGCGAAGGCTCGGAAGATTTGGCGATCGAAGCCATGCGAAGTGGCGCCTCGGACTATATCACCAAACCTTTCAAGGCTGAGCAACTCCTCGCTGCCGTTGGGCGCGTGCTCAGCAGCAGCCAGCGCTGGAAAGAAATGATGCGGGCAGAGGGTGAAGCCATAGAGACGGAGGATGATCTCGGGCGGCGGGTCCTGGAATTGGAAACGCTGGCTCAGATCGGTCGGTCAGTCACGGTCATGCTCGACTTGGACGAGGTGCTTGCTACGGTCGTTGAATCGGCCGTACAGCTCACAGGAGCAGAGGAAGGAAGCCTGCTGCTTCTCGATGATGTAAGTGGTGAGCTTTACATGCGGGCATCGAAAAATTTCGATGATGAATTTGTGCGGACATTTCGAGTTCAAGTACAAGATTC
>JBGUDT010000008.1:22932-28264 GCA_041821665.1 Anaerolineales bacterium | reverse complement strand
ATTGCAAGTGCGGGGAAGAACGATTGGTGTGCTTGGTGTGGACAACCGCAAGGCGGGTTTGGAGCTGGACGAACACGACGCCACGGTGATGATGGCGATGGCAGATTATGCCGCTATCGCTATCGAGAATGCCCAACTTCTCAATCGATCGGAAGCAGAACGCAGAAAACTGGAGACTATTCTTTTACAAACAGAAAATGCGGTCATTGTCGTGGACACAGATCATCGCATCCTGGTGATGAATAAAGCCGCACAGGAAGCTTTCAACGTTCAAGGCGATTTTATTGGACGATCAGTTGTCGAGGCTATCGATGACCCTAAACTTCTTGCCTTAATTCGAGAACCCGGCATTTCCGTGAAAAGGGAAGAAATCGAAGTTTCCGATGGGCGCATTTTTAATGCCGTCAAGTCTCCCATTCGAGGCGTTGGTCAGGCTGTTGTGATGCATGACATTTCGCATCTAAAGGAGTTGGACAGGATCAAGTCCGAATTTGTAACTACGGTATCGCACGATCTGCGCTCACCGCTGACCGCAATCCTGGGATATGTTGAGCTCATTGAACGCGCTGGACCTACGACGTCTCAGCAGGATGAGTTTATCAGTCGCATCAAGTTAAGTGTGGAGCAAATCACAAATTTGGTCTCGGATCTATTGGATCTCGGCAGGATCGAAGCCGGCTTGGATTCGACGCATGAGGAGACCCCAATTTCGGTGCTTGCCCGTTATGCCGTGGAGAGCATGCGTGTGCCCGCAGAAGCTAAAGGTCTGTCCATGGAGCTGGATGTAGATGATGATCTACCCATGGTCAACGGGGATCCAATTCGATTGCGGCAGATGATCGGAAATTTGCTTGAGAATGCGGTGAAATACACGCCCAGTGGCGGACAAGTATGTTTGGAGGCGAACTCGGAGGACAGTCAAATCATACTGCGTGTGCTGGACGATGGACCGGGAATTCCTTCATCCGATCAACCCTACCTCTTCGATAAATTTTATCGTGCCTCGAATATCCCCGCGGATGTGCCAGGGACCGGATTAGGACTCTCCATTGTTAAATCGATCGTCGATCATCACAACGGGCGTATTTGGGTGGATTCTCAAATGGGGGAAGGGACGGTGTTCACGGTAGTTTTACCCGCGCTGCAAACCTGAGTTCACTCGGGCGAAGATAAATCATGCGTGCGGACCCACATCGTCCGCACTTTTGGGTTAAATGGCGCCTCCGCCGGGGTGGTGAGGGGGGAAACCCAGCGGAGGCCTTCGCCAAAGGAGGAGACAGCGATGAGCGCAGGTGTTACCTGCCTCAGGTCTCCGAGCGATATAATACCTGCTTCAAACAGCAGCGACCATTACCGAAGGTCATCGCGGCTGGGTGACATTAATCCCAGCAGAAGAAGGGATGACCCCACATTGGTATAGAATTAGATAGCTGCTACCTTTCCATGATGACGCAGCGACCTTGAACCTCCTGCAGGGAGATGTCGTGGTTGGGTGCGCGATCAGAATCCTGCTGTCACTCGAGCAGATAGAGAACGAGAAGTGGAATGAGCGATCAGGATCTCCGTCGTAGGTTGAGCAAAATGGGGGTGAAGAAACCCCGTAAAAAGTCGGTGAAAGCATCCTCTGATCCGATTCAGCATTCGTTTAATGGAAATGAGATCGACACACCCAATGGCCCCGCGCTCGTTATTGAAAAAACATTCCCGTTGCTGCATGTGCATGGAAAGAGTCGACTATCGAGTTTACAGAACATGGATGCCGAACTTGCAGCGGATGTGGCTCGAGATCCTGGTATGAGAGATGTTATGCTTGCCGATTTGCGTTTCCTCGATACCGAAACAACCGGACTGGTGGGCGGGGCAGGCACTGTAGCATTTCTGGTCGGGATAGGCCGCTTCATCGATGATGGCTTTAGGATCCGTCAGTATTTCCTGCGTGATCCATCAGAAGAACGGGCCATGCTACGAGTTATGGAGGGAGAGCTTGACGCAGGTACTGGGTTTGTAACTTACAATGGCAAGTCCTTTGACATGCCTCTCCTCGAGATGCGGTATGGCTTGAGTCTGCGTAAAAAATGGGCGTTAACTGCGTGGCCGCAGTTCGATCTCCTCCACCCTGCTCGAAGGCTCTGGAAGAGAAGTTTGCGGGATTGTTCCCTGGGCACAATTGAGCACGAAATCCTTGGGGTTGCTCGGAGCGAAAAAGATGTACCGGGAGAACAAATACCGGGTATGTATATTGATTACCTGAAAACGGGTGACCCAAGTTCAATGGAGCGTGTGATCTATCACAATGAAATCGACATTCTCAGTATGGTAAGCCTATGTGCGGAGATTCTGAACAAGCATCTTGGAGAAAAGAACGCTAGCGTGTCGCCTGCTGAGGCTCTCGGAATAGCTCGTTGGCATGACAATGAGGGGCGGGCGGGCTCTGCGGAAGAAAATTATCTTTTAGCCATGACTAGTTCCGATGAGAAGATTCGGGTGGAAGCGCTCCGTCATTACACAATTTATCTTAAGCGAGCGAATAAGCGCGATCAAGCCCTCGATAGATGGGCGGCTTGGCACGAATTATCACCTGAAGATCCCCGACCTTGCATCGAGTTGGCGAAATTCTATGAGTGGCATCAGCGGGATCTGGAACAGGCGAAGAACTGGGCTCAAGAATCTATGGTGTGTCTATCTCACCAACCTA
This sequence comes from Anaerolineales bacterium, assembly GCA_041821665.1. GTDB lineage: Bacteria > Chloroflexota > Anaerolineae > Anaerolineales > E44-bin32 > E44-bin32. The sequence goes on along the minus strand of JBGUDT010000008.1, from coordinate 25,569 downwards.
AAGATTGGCGACGTGAAATATTGTGGGGGGAAATCGAGCACCGCCTGCGTCGTCTGGAGCGCAAAATCACCTCTAATTGAATGGACGCAGGATGCACCAAATGTACATGTAAGAATGCGATCCGTTCCGTGCAAGAGAATATTTCCATATCCAAAGATTGAGCCTTACGAGCTGGCCTTCAGGGCCAGGATCAAGAATCATCGTTCGATGTGCTTTGTTGGCTCGTCGCAATACGATTATGTCTCCTCCAGAGTGGACGGGTGGTCAGGCGGATTTACCAACGGTGTTGACCCGTCACGTGATCACCCATGGATTTGTGAGAACAAGGGAGATGGTGAGAAGGGATCAGGCACGAAAGTTCGCCTCTGCAGCTGTTTGCTCTTTGTGACGGTCCTGATAATGGGGAAGGACAGGGCGGGCACGAAGGCCCGCCCCTGCAGGTTGATTTTAAACTCGTAGGGGGGACAAAACGTCGGGCAAGAAGGCTCACCTCTTCGGCTGGTTGCCCATCTTCAGTAAGGGGCGGCCCATTGGGGACAGCCACGTTTGCTGCGGTTGCGACCGGAAGGGGAGCTTCCTTATTCCACGGCTATGAGCAAGCCCCCAGATCGTTCAACCGAAGGATTTTCAGGTATCAGTCGGAATATATATGAATTGCCAGGACTGTGCGTAAACGCATTTATCTACACCGTATTTGGACGAGAACCAGCTTGATTGACTAAGATACGTTTCTGGAGTCGGCGGGAAAGTGACGGGCGTTAATTTTGTTGCTCATCCAGCTCGTGCCGGACAGTTTGATAGAGGTGTTCGGCTTTTAATTCGTGCAGGGTCAGACAAGAGCCACCTAGTCGATCCGCAAGTGATTGTGCGAGGCCTTGATCAAACGCGGCATGTTCCATATTAATGACAACCGACCGGATCTTGGATTCCCGAATCCGATCGGCGATTCGTCCTGCTTCTTCCTGGGGCGGGAGATCACCCATGGCTACATTGCCAGCGCCATCCGTGAGCAGGATCATAAGAGGGAGAATATCCGGGTGGACTACTTTTTCCTTCCTGAAAATCTCTACCGCCAGACTCAATCCCGCTGAGAGAGGCGTTTTCCCTCCTACCGGGATATCTGCCAGGGCTCGCCTGGCAAGCTGGATAGAATTGGTCGGCGGCAAGACTATGATGGCGCGATCTTTTTGGAAGACGATCATGCCCACCCTATCGCGCCGCTGATAGGCATCCGTGAGCAAAGAGACGATCGCCCCCTTTGTGGCAGACATCCGTTCTGCAACCGCCATCGACCAAGATGCATCCACGACAAAAAGAATTAGATTCGCGGCCTTTCGGACGCGGATTTTGCGATGAAGATCTGATGGTTGGATTGCAAAGGAGACGCGCTTGCGCTGCTCTTTACGATGAATTTGGTGCGGGGCGGCGGCTCGGAAGGTAGCGTCGAAGGCAATATCCGAGGTCTTCTCACGTGCAGGACGAGCCTGGATATATCTCCCCCGCTTGCGTTGAGTACGTGTGTGTGTGCGCCTGCCACTACTGCGCCGCGTAAGACGATCTAAATCGGCTTCGAGTGTGCGAGGGATGAATCCATCCCCGACTTTTACTTTATCCCCACCCTCCCACCAGTGGGCATGCAGGGTGTCTGGGGGTGATTGGCGAGCAGGTTCGGAGCGGGAGAGATCTTCGTGTGCGGCTTCCTCATCCGCTAGTGTGGGTCGACGGCTTTTTTTTTAGGGTCTTCCTGATCATCCCCTGGAACGAGATCGGACTCTTCCCCACCTATCTCAGACTGAACCTGTTCTATGCGAGATTGAAGATCGTCGATATTGACTTCGGTTTGCTGAAACGGGCCACGTCGAAGGCGATGAGGAAGTGCAAGTTCGGCTGCAAGAGCGATATCTCGGTCGGAAATTTTATCTCGACCTTCGAAGGCGGCATGTGCGCGGGCTGATTTGAGGATCACCAGATCTGCGCGGTGCCCGTCTACATGAAGGGAAGATGTAAGCGCTGCAATCGACAAAAGATCGTGCTTGGTATAGGCCACATCCACGAGAAGTTCCCGTGCGGCTTCGATCTCTTTCGATAGACTTTTTTCGCTCTTTTGCCACTTCTCTCCGAACTTTTCGGGATCCTCTTCATAACTCAAGTTTCGTTCCATGATGGCCACTCGATCACGGGGGTCCTGCAGGCCGCGGATCTCAACAGACAGGGCAAAGCGATCGAGGAGCTGGGGGCGCAGATCACCTTCCTCCGGATTCATCGTCCCTACCAGGATATATCGGGATGGGTGGCTGAAGGAGATACCTTCGCGTTCAACGATGTTCATCCCCAGGGCGGCAGAGTCGAGCAGCAAATCGACGACGTGATCGTCGAGCAAATTTACTTCGTCGATGTAGAGCAGACCGCGATTTGCGGATGCCAACACACCGGGTTCGAAATGACGTTCACCTTCTTTGATGGCTCGTTCGATGTCGAGAGTGCCGACGACCCTATCTTCTGTGGCTGAAATTGGGAGATCTACAAAAGATGTCTTTCGACTTTCTATGGGCAGTTTTTCGCCGTTGGTGAACCGCTCCTTACATTCCGTACACCATGTGGTCGAGCTAGATGGGTCGCAGCCGAATCGACAGTCGG
>JBGUDT010000008.1:21235-22701 GCA_041821665.1 Anaerolineales bacterium | reverse complement strand
TAACATTACCGTTTACAATACATGGGTATGCTTTTATAATGCCCTCATCTTAGTTTCCGTGGAGTACTATAGTTTATGGATCAATTCGAGGACGCCATTGGCGAGGAGATGCTTCCGACGGGAGACCCTGATGTTCAGGAAGAACACCCGATGGACGCTCTGCTTGAAGCAGAGGCATATGAGCTAAAAGCCCCCCGGAGGGGGGAAATCAGGAAAGGGACGATCGCCAGGGTATCCGAAACTGACATTCTGGTGGATATTGGCGCGAAATCTGAAGGCGTCATCCCCGCTAGAGAAATCGAAAATTTAACACCGGAACAACGCGAGGAATTCACCGTAGGTGCGGAGATCGATGTTTATGTTGTGCGCAACCTCGACCGTGATGGGACGGTTTTACTCTCGCTTTCAAGAGCTGCTGAAGAACAAGAGTGGGTAGATGTCGAAGAACTCCGCGAATCACGGGAAGTATTCGAAGGGACGATCGCCGGGTACAACAAAGGTGGTTTGATTGTAAAAGTCGGCAACTTGCGCGGCTTTATCCCCGCCTCCCAAGTAAGTGTCTCGCGTCGCCGTCGGGCTGAGGGTGAGACTCCAGATGACCGCTGGGGAGGCATGGTAGACGAAGCCATCGTTGTAAAAGTGATCGAAGTCGATCGGCGTCGGAACCGCCTCATCTTATCTGAGAGAGCGGCGGCACGCGAAGCTCGTGATGTTATGAAGGAACGACTCATTTCCGAGCTTCAGGTTGGGGAAGAACGTTCGGGTCACGTGATTAGTCTCGCGGATTTCGGCGCGTTCGTGGATATCGGCGGCGCCGATGGTCTCATCCACATATCTGAGCTTTCATGGAAGCGGATCTCACATCCAAGCGAAATTGTTAAAGTGGGACAGGAAGTGCAGGTTAAGGTACTAGGTGTCGACCCTGAGAGGAAAAGAATCAGCCTGTCGCTTCGGGAACTCGAATCTGATCCATGGGACAACATCGTAGGTGAGTACAAGGAAGGTCAACTCGTGGAGGGCACAATCACGAAATTGACCAAGTTTGGCGCGTTCGCGTATCTTAAAGGTACCGAGGAGTATGAAATTGAGGGCTTGATCCATATCTCTGAACTTTCTGACCGGCGCATCGAGCATCCAAAAGAGGTTGTAGAGGAAGGACAAACCCTCACGCTTCGAATGATCAATATCGATCAGCAGCGTCGTCGTATAGGTCTGAGTTTAAAACAGGTCGACTCCTCCCAGTTTGCCGATCTGGATTGGCAGACAGCAATGCAGGAGAGAGAAGAAGGACCCGATGCTGGTGAAATAGAGCAGGCAGTTGAAGAACCTGTGGATTTTGATGCTGCCCTGGAGGAAGAACTCGCTGCCACTGGTCCCGTAGATGAATTGGAGACCGGAGAAGACGAGTCGTCAGAAGAAGTTCTTGAGGAAACAGCATCAGAAATTGACGAGGAGCCTGTCACTGA
>JBGUDT010000008.1:18859-21137 GCA_041821665.1 Anaerolineales bacterium | reverse complement strand
ACAGCATCAGAAATTGACGAGGAGCCTGTCACTGAAGTTGTAGAAGATGACACGGAGACTGAACAGGAACTCGCTGTCGCTGAAGTAGAACCAAATGCTGAAGAAATTGCAGAATCCGAGATCGAGATAGAAGTCGGAGAAACTGCGGAAGATATCAATGAGGGCACGGAAGACGATCAGCAAGAATCCGATGCACCGGAAGAGCCAGTAGCCGAAGAGAGCGATACGGACGAAAAATCCTGATATTTGCTTGTGGATAATGAACCGGGCGCACATCTTCGTGCGCCCGGTTTGCGTACCAATAGGGAAATGATTCCTAGTTTTGGCGGTATGTCTTGAATTTTTGGTAGAATAGAATGTGATAGGGTGGATTTAGTATCGTAACGGAGGAAAAACTGTGGCCGATAAGATGGAACGCTTTACGCAAAGAGCAAGACGTGTGCTCAGCCTTGCTCATGAGGAAGCGGAGAGGCTGCAACACAATTATATTGGTACGGAGCATCTCCTTTTAGGTCTGATACGCGAGGAGGGTGGCGTTGCAGGTCGGGTGCTTCGAGAGCTTGGCCTTGAACCAGCCCGCGTCAAGGAGATGGTCGAGCGGCTGACAGGCGTGGGTAGGCATACTGGCGGAAGGATTGAACTCGCCCCGGCAACCGAGGAAGTTTTACAGTATGCGATCGAAGAGGCGCGCCGGATGGGGCATCACTATATCGGAACCGAGCACCTCTTACTCGGGCTAGTGCGACTGGATGAGGGCGTCGCCATAGATGTCTTGCGCAGATTGGGAATTACGCCTGAACAGATACGCAGGCAGACACGTCGTGTGCTTCAGGAAAGTCCTTCACGGAAAATGAGCCAACAGTCCGGCAGCACCGGGAAAGAACAACAAGCCAAGACTCCACTTGTAGATCAGCTTGCTACGGATCTGTCCTCGCTTGCTGAAGAGAAAAAGCTGGATCCTGTGATCGGGCGGGAGATGGAGATCGAGCGGGTGATCCAGATCCTGGCTCGACGGACTAAGAACAACCCTGCGCTGATTGGGGAACCCGGTGTGGGTAAGACAGCCATCGTCGAGGGGCTGGCTCAGCGCATTGTTGCAGGCGAAACCCCCGGGCCTTTGATTGGGAAGCGAGTGCTTCAACTGGATGTAGGTTCGCTGGTTGCGGGCACCATGTACCGTGGGCAATTTGAAGAACGATTAAAGCGCGTTATCGAGGAGTTGAAATCATCGGATTCCATTCTCTTTATCGATGAGGTCCATATGCTTGTTGGTGCAGGTTCGGCCGGATCCTCTGTAGATGCGGCGAACATACTAAAGCCGGCACTTTCGCGTGGTGAACTCCAGGTTATCGGAGCGACGACACTGGATGAATACCGAAAGCATATCGAGAACGACGCAGCACTTGAGCGGCGTTTTCAACCCGTCATGGTTGAAGAACCGACTGTAGAGGAAACGATAAGTATTCTGCGCGGTGTGCGACGACCGTATGAAGAGCATCACAAACTAATTATTACGGACGAAGCCCTGGAATCAGCGGTTTATCTCTCCGCGCGTTACGTCACAGATCGTTTCCTTCCCGATAAGGCTATCGATCTGATAGATGAATCTGCGTCGCGCGTTCGCATGTACAAAAGCCCCGAAGCGATTAGTTTAAAAAAGACGATTACTGCCTTGCGGGAAACACGCGAGGCGCATGCAATCGCAGTAGAAGAGGCACGCTTTGATGATGCCCAAGAGCTTCAGGCGCGCGAGGCGGAACTCGAAGAAACATTAAGTCAACTGAGAACGGCGTGGGATCGAACTACGGATGGACCTCACGTAACCGAAGAAGACATCGCCGAAGTGGTTTCTATGTGGACTGGCGTTCCTGTGATGCAACTGTCCGAGGCCGAATCAGAACAACTTCTGCACATGGAAGAAAGTCTTCACGAGAGAATTATTGGCCAGGATGAAGCTATTGAATCCATCTCAAAAGCCGTACGTCGAGCCAGAGCAGGGCTGAAAGATCCAAGCCGCCCTATCGGATCATTTATCTTTCTAGGACCCACTGGGGTGGGGAAAACCGAGCTAACCAAGGCGCTCGCCGAGTTTATGTTTGGATCGGATGACGCGCTCATCCAGATTGATATGTCCGAACTCATGGAGCGTCACACGGTGAGCCGCTTGGTCGGTGCCCCCCCCGGCTACGTGGGATATGAGGATGCTGGTCAACTCACGGAAGCCATTCGTCGTCGTCCATACTCGATCGTCGTCTTTGACGAGGTGGAGAAGGCGCAC
>JBGUDT010000008.1:11929-18637 GCA_041821665.1 Anaerolineales bacterium | reverse complement strand
TTGAAGAAGGCCTTCCGACCTGAATTTCTAAATCGTGTCGATTCGACCATGATCTTTCATGCGCTTACAAGGGCTCAAATTGCTCAAATTGTAGATCTAGAGCTTGCGAAAGTTGCACTACGATTGAACGAGCACGATATCACTATCCAGACCTCGGATGAGGCGCGTGAACTGCTTGCAGATCTCGGGTACGATCCAGAAATGGGGGCGCGCCCCCTTCGCAGGGTCATCCAGAACAAGGTTGAAGATCAGTTGTCTGATGCATTGTTGGCTGGCGAGTTCAAGCATGGAGATGCTGTCTTGATCGATGTTGCTGATGATGAAATTGTCTTAAAAGAGGTTGATCCTGAAATCAAGGATGAGGCGCAAGAACCCGTCCCAACTGCATAATCCCATGTAAATCGACGCTTAAGAAAAAGCCCGACGGATCCCGTCGGGTTCTTTTTTGTGTATATCGATTGGAATGTATAATCTAGTTTAGAGATAAGCCATGGCAAAAACAAAAACCCAATTCACCTGTCAGCAATGTGGGCGTACCGCAGCGAAAGCGCTTGGTCGCTGCCCGCAGTGTGGCGCATGGAATAGCATGGTGGCCGAAAGCGTCAGGTCTGATCGGTCCGTGCGATCTTTTTCGTCCGACTCCATGCCCGTGCGTTTGGCTGATATTGATGGCGAGGTCAACGAGCGCATCCTGCTTCCCATCGAAGAATTCGCCCGCGTACTGGGTGGCGGTATCGTGCCCGGTTCTGTCGTTTTAATCGGGGGTGACCCCGGTATCGGGAAATCAACATTGCTTCTTCAGACGGCCATTTCGTTAGCATCACTTGAGACGGTGCTCTATGTCTCTGGTGAAGAATCCGAACGCCAAATCAAGGCTCGTGCACAACGCTTGAGCGGCAATGAGGATGCCTCTGATGAACTTTACTTACTCGCCGAGACCGATCTTGAGATCATCGTCTCCCATCTTCGTAATCTAAAGCCTGCATTAGTGGTCGTAGATTCAATCCAGACGATGCATCATCCGGATCTCGATGCCAGCGCAGGATCGATTTCTCAAGTGCGTGAATGCGCGCATCGGCTCCAGGGACTGGCGAAAGAATCCGGCACTGCTGTGTTTTTGGTCGGGCATGTGACCAAGGAAGGGGCGATTGCCGGTCCGAAGGTCATGGAACATATCGTAGATACTGTGCTCTATCTGGAGGGGGATGCCTATCATGCTTATCGACTCCTGCGTTCGGTCAAGAATCGTTTTGGAGCGACGACCGAAGTTGGCGTATTCCAGATGGGGGAAAAAGGCATGGTTGAGGTGCTCAATCCATCGGAGGCGTTCCTTGCAGAGCGTGTCCGGAATTCGCCTGGGTCCTCTGTAGCTGCGACGCTGGAAGGTACCAGGCCGTTGCTCGTTGAGGTGCAGGGCCTCACAAGTGCAACTTCGTTCGGTCACCCCAGGAGGACGGCAAATGGGGTAGACATGAATAGGCTGTACCTCGTCGTCGCAGTGCTCTCCCGTAGGGCTGGTTTTAAACTAAGCGACCAGGATGTTTTCGTGAATGTTGTCGGAGGAATGAGGATTAACGAGCCAGCCGCGGATCTCGCCATCGCGGCGGCGATCGGTTCGTCCGTACGAGATCGTCCTCTCCCTTCTGATGTTGTCCTGGTTGGAGAGATTGGGCTCTCTGGCGAGTTACGCTCAGTCCCGCAGATTCGGGCAAGGTTAAATGAAGCCGAAAAGCTCGGATTTGAAAGAGCGCTGGTGCCAAAATCTGGTAGAGAAGAAATCTCGAAATCCACGAACATCAACCTGATCGAGGTGAAGACGATCAACGAGGCATTGAACATCCTGCTCGATGAAAAACCGTGACACCAAGCGCGGGTTTGACCAAAAACATCGGAGGATGAGGTCGGTCGAGAGATATCGAGGTATATTCCGTTACGATTTCGGGGACGAAGCTCATAAATACGGCTTCTCCTGAATCACAAAACGCGTTTCCTGTCTCGAATATCCTTTAAGGTTTTCCAATGCTTATTCGAAAACGGTGTTTTGGAATCAAATCACACTAGATATGGGGGATGAATCTGCTCTTATACATTTATGTGGGGGTAAGAGTTTGCGGGTCGTCTTACGATTTTAGCCATCACGAACTTCATTGTTTCAATTTTCTTTAACATCTTACGATCTTAAATTTATTAAAGTTTTTAGGTTAACTGCGACCTATGTATTGAAGGAGTCGATGCATTTTGTTAGAATTCATCCACCGTTGGTGATTGAATAAATGGAGGAGAAGGACACTCCACAAGCCTTCTTATAATCATAAAGCCGCACCCTCAGCGGTTGATCACCATCACGAAGAAAATCTTTACACGATAAAAGATAGATCGGTCATCACTTTCCTTTCCCGGAATGTGGGATCAGCTAGTTTCCATGGAGGTATGGTTGAACGCTGAGCGACTCTGGCAAGCTGCGCTTGGGCAATTGCAAATGGAAATGCCACGTGCGGCTTTTGACACCTGGGTGCGCGATGCGGAATACCTGGCTTATGAAGACGGCACTTTTGTCATCGGTGTTCAAAATGCCTACGCCCGTGATTGGCTTGAGGATCGACTCCTCTCTACGGTCAAGCATGTATTAACAGGTATTACCGGACGAACGGTCGCGGTTCGCTTTGTGGTTTGGCAGGGAGATCCGACAGAGTCAATAACTGAATCGTTGTCAATAACTGAACCGTTAGTAAGTCAGTCAGAAAACCCCGAAGTGCAAGACCACGTGGACAATCCCATACAACAAAACGCCCGCTACACATTTGATACGTTCGTAGTAGGCCCGAGTAATCGTCTCGCACACGCGGCTGCCCTTGCTGTATCGGAGAGTCCGGCGACAGGATACAATCCGTTCTTTCTTTATGGCGGGGTTGGGTTAGGAAAAACACATCTTCTTTTTGCTATTGGCCAGGTATGTATCCAATCCGGACTGCATGTTCGCTACGTCTCCTCGGAGGAATTTACCAATGACCTGGTAAACGCTATCCGCACAAATAGGACGGATGGCTTTCGTGAACGCTACCGACGAATTGATGTGCTCCTCATTGATGATATTCAATTCATTGCTGGAAAAGAAGCAACACAAGAAGAATTCTTTCATACCTTCAATACCCTGCACGGTCAGAACAAACAAATTGTCATGACTTCCGATCGTTCCCCGAGAGCGCTGGTTACGCTCGAGGAGAGACTGAGGTCGCGCTTTGAATGGGGCCTCACTGCAGACATCCAGCCTGCGGATTTCGAGACGCGGCTAGCCATCCTGCGCTCGAAAGCCGAGCGTGCACAACGGAGCGTGCCCGCCGACATTCTCGAGACAATCGCTAGAAGGGTTCCGAATAATATTCGGGAATTAGAAGGCGCGCTGACGCGCGTGCTGGCTTATTCTGATCTGCGAGGTGAGCCGCTCTCGAGTGACCTGGTTGCGATTGCACTAGCTGATATGCTCAAAGTAGATGAAGCGTTAACTCCGGAGCGCATCATATCAGAGATTGTTCAACAGTATGGGCTCACACGTGAACGATTGCTCAGTAAAGAGCGCTCGCGAGAGGTTGCACTTCCACGCCAGATAGCGATGTATTTGATGCGGGAGGAGACATCGACATCTCTTCCGAAGATTGGCGAGATACTCGGTGGACGAGATCATACAACCGTCATGTACGGACACAACAAGATTTCCGAACAGTTGGAAACTGACGAATCGATGCGCCGTCAACTCGTTGCGATTCGCGAACGCTTATTCCAAAACGCACAAGCAGTTTCCCTATCCGACCATCCCATCGAGATTCATTCGTCCTGATTGTTTCTTATAGCCTGACTTCCTCCATTAACATCTTCAGCTGTAAAGTAGTTTGAAACTGGGGATATGCGCAGTCAGTTGGAGTTTAATGTTCAGGTTAACGGGACGACATGCAGTTTAAGCAGATCCAGATTTGCCCTTGGCGTACACGAAATGGGGGACTCTGGCTTGGTGAGACGTTAGCCCGATATTGACTCTCGAGGGTAGGCGAAGACGCCCACGACTCCAGGTCCACCATGGACAGCGAGAGATGGCGTCAGGTCGCCACTCAATATCTCCGTTACGTTCAGCACATCCTCCGCCATCCTTCTTAATGTTTCGCCATCCTCGGCGGCTCGCGCATGCATGACAGCGAGATTTATGGGTTGCTCGCTGCCGAAAGCTTCCTTCAGGTGCTTGATCAGACTCTCCAATGATTTCTTTCGTGTTCTCACCTTTTCGTCCACGTGGAGCCGTCCATCCACTAGGGAGATGATGGGTTTTACGCTGAGAAGTGAGGCGAATGCGTCTTGAAGCCGACCCACACGACCGCTCATTCTGAGGTATTTGAGCGTTTCCGGTGTGAGAAATAGCCGTGCACGCTCGCGGATCCCCATAAGCCGAGACAGGATCTGATCCCGCGTATAGCCGCGCTTGATCGCTCTTGCGGCTTCGAGGACCATCCAGCCTGTGCCAAAGGAGATGCTTCTCGAATCAAACACTTCGATATCAGCTTCTGGGACCATCGCTTTTGCCATGAGGGCAGTGTCATATGTTCCGCTGTGTTCGCCCGTAACGGTAATGACCAGGCCACTCTCGCCATTTTCTGCAATTTCAGTAAAGTAGCGGACAAACCAGGCTGGCGTGGGCTGTGAGGAAGTCGGCATTACACCCGTCTTCTCAATTTTTTCGTAGAAGAGATCGCGATCGATGGTGATACCCTCTTCATATGTTTCATTACCAAACTGAATCGAAATGGGCGCCACGCGTATGCCTAATTCCGCGATCATCTCCTCGGATAAATTGGATGTGCTATCCGTAATAATTCGTACCATGGACTGAATCTCCTGCGTGAAAATGGTATGGGCTGGGTAGGATTGTCATGGGACAGGGGAGCATCAGTCTTCCTGCCCGATTCGGGTGAAGCTGGGAGGCTGGAAAGGGGCATTCCAGCTTGGTGATTTGTGTACATGGACGACCTTCCATCCATCTTCCATGCGCACAACGACCCGGGTTTCATTGTAACTCAGCACCCGGACACCACTTGATGATCCTTTAGAAATAAGAAGGGTATAAGAACATACTGCGGTGTCGTTGTATCTTTGTTCTTTGTAATTGGTGACATCGAATCGAGCCCGAGGTTTTTCCTCCGATTGCTCTCCAGTCGGATTCGGATCCAACGCCATGCCGGCTGTATCTTTGCGCGACGATTCGATTATCATGAATTCATGAAACGGAAGACCGTCGATGCGATGTGGCGTGACGTACCATTCGTATAAGGTCAGGTCGGAAGATGTGGTTGCCTCATAGCTGGAGATGTCGTTGTCGAGTATTCCTTTCAGATGTTCTTCGAGAAAGGTGCGAATTTCTGTCATCTGCCCCTCCATCGTCGCCACCATATCATGGTCGCGGCTTCACAACAAACTTACAGGATCAATGTCGATCTGCCAACTCTCCCCTAATTCATCGGGGATGATGCTGGCGGGATCGTACCCGCGGATGATGATTTGCCAGCGGTACTCCCCTCTAATTCGTTCGAAGAAACACGGTGTGGGACCGATAAGTTCGTCCTGAGATCGGTCTTTACTAATCCGGTGTTTAAGTAAATTCGCCATCCTACCTGTTTGAGATTCTGCAGCATCTCGTGATGTGGCTCGAAAAATTAACCGCGCCATACGGGAAAAAGGCGGATATCGCAAGTCTCTGCGGTACTCAATTTCATCTTTGTAAAAGGCATGGTAGTCGTGGGTGGAGGCAGCTTTTATCACGTAATGTTCGGGTTGGTAGGTCTGAAGGACGACCTGGCCGCCAAGTAATCCTCGCCCTGCCCGTCCCGCGACTTGAGTGAGAATCTGGAAAACGCGTTCTGAGGCTCGATAATCCGGAAGATTTAAACCGACATCTGCGGAGACGACTCCCACAAGGGTCACCAAGGGAAGATCAAGCCCTTTTGAGATCATTTGTGTCCCCACGAGGACATCCGCACGATGTGCGGCGAAATTGGCCAGGAGGACATCGTGGGCGCCCTTTTGACGGGTGGCATCTCGATCCCATCGAAGTATACGTGTATCTGGGAACAAGGATTGCACTTCGTCCACAATTCGCTTAGTACCAGCACCGAAGTAGCGCACCCGGCTGCCCTTGCACTGTGGGCATTCGCTACGAGCGGCGGTTTGATGTCCGCAGTGATGACAGGTGAGGAGATCCTGATTTCTATGATAAATCAGGGGGTTGTCACAACGAGGGCAGCGTGCCACCCATCCGCAGTCCCGGCAGAATACATAAGTGGATGAGCCGCGTCTGTTTAAAAAGAGGATGGCCTGCTCGTCCCTGTTGATGACATCGGATAATGCTTTCCCCAACGGTCTGCTGAAGATCGACCGATTGCCCGCTCGTAACTCCTGGCGCATGTCGACCACGCGAATGGGCGGCAGATCAATTGTGCTTGAATCGCCATCATGTGCGACATAGTTGGTCTGGATGCCAAGTCTTTCAGATTGTCCATCGACGCGCTCTCGATGCCCCAGTATCCTTCGGGGCATCTCGAGTAGATGGTACTTCCCCCGGGAGGCGCGATACGTCGTGACGAGGTCGGGGGTCGCACTCCCAAGGATGCACATAGCCCCGAGAATTGAGCTGTATTTTACGGCGACATTCCGAGTGTGGTAACGAGG
>JBGUDT010000008.1:6264-11679 GCA_041821665.1 Anaerolineales bacterium | reverse complement strand
AGGATCGCACGACGCCCCATGCCGAGCGTTTCGTGCACTGCCCTCATGTAGATTTCCGTTTTCCCAGAGCCGGTTACACCGTGGAGGACATATGGTGGGATGGGTTTCCCTCCTGATGAAGCCTTGATGGATGGAGAGATCTTGCTCCAGACCTGATCTTGATCGCGCGTGAGAGCCGGAGGGATAGACGGGACGTAATCAATCTCTTCAAGAGGATCACGCCAAACTTCAGCTTCGCTGAGCGCAATTATCTCTCGATCTTCCAACATGCGCAGATCGGCTCGATTTCCCCCGGTTTCTGCATAAAGCCAACTTACATTTATTGGCTCGCCTTCTTTGATGAGCAGGTCTACGATTTTTTTTCGTCTATCAGCAGCCTGACTCCCGGGGCGACCGAGCGACGGCAGATTCTCGCGTAAACTATCTGGCGGGGTAATTAAGCGAGCATTGCGGATACGTTTCGGGCGTGCTTTCGGCGCATCAAGGACGGGTTGGCGGTCGAGCACATTCCGACGGACGAGTGCATTTGCTGCATACTTCCAGTTCTGACGCGGCATGGCGCGGGCCAGTTGACGTCCGCGTAACTCCCCTCGCTTATCAAGAAGAGAGAGCAGTTTTTTCTCTGTAGGTGTTTTTCCATTTGTGGCTGCGTCAACCAATCGATAGACATAATCGGCTCTCTGACTGACCCCTGGGGGGAGCATCAAGCTAAGGCACTCGCTTAGAGCAGCACGATATTCCTCCGCCATCCAGTACGCGAGCTCTATCTGTTCTGGTGTCACCACCGGGTTGGGGTCGATAAGACTTTCGATGGGTTTTGTGTCGCGGACTGCTGGAATCTTCGGTGTAGCAACGACGATCCCCTGGACCGTTCGATTGCCGAATGGAACCGTCACAAGGGAGCCAGGTGACACCCTGCCCTTGAAAGGCTCGGGAAGGTGATAGTCGAATACGCCTCGAATGGGTGGTAAGTTTACAACGACGGTTGCATAAGATCGGGGCATCTCTAAATCGTCTGGCTGGTTGGGGAAGATTGGATAGAAATCCGGGCGATGCGGAATCCATCCATCACTTCGACTCGCAATCGAGCTCCGGGCACGTCGACGATATCCCCGACTTGAGCGAGACGTTCCAGCTGACCGAGCATGTATCCGGCGATTGTGTCGTAATTTTGATCTTCTAGATCAAGATCGAAGTGGTCGTTGACATCTTCGATCAGGGTGAGACCATCCACAAGTGCAGATCCATCGGGCAAGGGGAGAATATCCTGTTCGGTGTCGAATGGGTCGCTCACCTCGCCAACAATTTCTTCCAGGAGATCGCTCAAAGTGACAACCCCGGCTGTGCCAGCATACTCGTCGAGGACGACGGCGATATGCTGTCGACGAGCCCTAAAGAGTTGCAGAAGTGTGTTTACGCGCGCCGTCTCAGGAATAAAGATGGCTTCGCGCATGAGATCGCCTGCAGTTAACTTGGTTTCATGATCTAGGGCAATCGCAGGAAGAACGTCCTTTAGATGAACAATCCCGAGGATCTGATCAATATTGCCCGCATAGACGGGATATTTATTGAAGGGATGGTCAACCGAGAGTTTGAGAATGTCGTCCGTATCGGTGTCCTGAGGAATGGCGATCATCTCCGTGCGAGGTATCATGACCTGTCGAACGAGAAGTTGACCGAAATTAAAGACAGCATGGAGCATTTCTTCTGCTTGATCGCCAACAACTCCGCCCTCCGCGCTGGCGCTAACAAGCATCTTGAGTTCCTCTACCGAGTGGATGAGTTCATGTCCGGAAGCGGGTTTCACTCCCATCCATTTCAACAGGGCATTTCCGGCTCCGTTTAAGATCCAGATGAAGGGTTTGAATATAGTTTCCGTGTACACGGTCGGGCGCGCCACGCTCATCGCCGTTTTTTCCGGGCTCTGTAGTGCGATCGATTTTGGAGCTAACTCGCCAACTACGACGTGCAAAAAAGTGATGATGGCAAACGCGAATCCGGCGGAGATGCTATGTGAAACTTCGGATTCGATATCCGCTGGAAATAATTCGATCACGGGTTGGAGGAGACCACTCAAAGCTGGCTCGCCGACCCACCCTAATCCCAAGCTCGCCAGTGTAATCCCAAGCTGAGTTGCAGCGATAAACCGATCCGGATTGCTTATGGCTTTATGAACCCAGCGAGCACGCGAGTTCCCCTCTTTAAGAAGCTGCGCAATTCGTGTGGGTCGCACGCTCACGAGCGCGAATTCTGCCGCCACAAAGAACGCATTCGCCAGCACAAGTATGCCGACCATGACAAGGCCGAGCAGGTCGAGCCATATAGTTTCATTCATTTAGGGTTTCACCTGGGTAATGTCTTTGAGACTGATTGGTTTCAATAATGATCCTGAGAGCCATTTCATGTCGTGGATTGTCGATAGATCACTGCGGCTCCGTAGCCGACAACTGAAGAGTAATCTGAAGTGACTTGGCCTGATGTGGCGTGATGAAGAATTTCAACACGGTTGGCGCCGAGGTCTCTCGTCGCCCATAAGGTTGCGGCGATCGCACCTCTTCCGCATGCGAACCCTCGTCCTTCGACCTCGGCGTTGAGTACGCCTTGAGGATTGAACGCCTCGATCTCCGAAAGGACTTCCTTATCATACCTTTGGGCTGCTTCTTCGGGGTAGAAGTGAGAAAGATCTGAGCTGGCGATAAATAAAACCGATTCTTTCTCCATGACTGCAGCCAAGCAGTGACCAAGATATTCTATAGTTTTGCTGCTTTGATCTCGCACCATAATCGGAATGAGCGAAAATGGTTCGGCGAGGCTGCGCTGTAGGAAAGGGAGTTCGATCTCGAGAGAATGTTCAGAATCGAAGCGGATATGCTCGATTTCATGAACGCCTTCAAGTTTTTCTTCAATCTTCGATACGTGTGCGTGACTCACCGGGATAATCCCTAATGGTGTCTCGTAAGCAAGATGCCCCGTTATCACGATTTGACCAGGACCGGGAGTGTGAATTGGGGAAATAATCACGACGAATTCGGGGGAGAGGTTCCTTATCAGGTTGAAGGCATGGGCGGCTACATTTCCGGAATACTGATGCCCGGCATGCGGCACAATTGCGCCATAGATCTCCCCCGTCACCGCTTCGGATGTCGTATTGTTCAGATATTCGTCAATCGATTGCGCCAGGATCTCCGGTTTTCCCGGGTACCATGTTCCTGCGATTGAGGATGGCCGAATGTCCTTCGCGGTACCGCCGTCTTTCATCTTAGCTGGATTTTAGCATAGAGGTGAGACGTATGTGGGGGAAGGAAGAAGAATCGGGTAGCTCACATATGGATCAACATGGATGTCCCACTTGACAACAGAACATATGTTCTGCTATAATAGAACACGCGTTCTGTTATGGACAGTTTGGAGGTTGATATGGAAAGGGCGTTCGACCAGCAGTTCTATTTAAATAGACAGGCAGATCAAATCGAAAGGGCACTGTTCCGGCTAAATATGCCGGCGCGAGTGGATGGCGGATATATCGAGAAGGACCATATTCGTTATCTGGTGACACCATCTCTTGGAATCCCTCTGGAATCTTTCTTGGATCAAGCACCTGAAGTTGCTCAGGAAATCGGCGTGGAAGATGTGCGATTTGCCCGTGAACGAAGTGGGGTTGCCATTGAAGTTCCATATGAACAGGGGATGGGAGTGCGGCTATTGCCGCTCATGGAATCACTTACCGAGCTAGAACCTTTCATGGCTGTCCTGGGGTTGACGGTTGAGGGGAGCCCACTTCTCCTGGACTTCAATATGAGCACAACATGGCATCTTCTTGTGCAGGGATCAGAATTTCTCCGATCCATCCTGGTGTCTCTAGCGCTTACTAGCAGCCCGCGTGATGCAGGTTTCCTGGGGGTCGATATAGGTGGTCGTGAGCTAGCTGTGATAGAAGCATTACCGCATGCTGTAAAGGATCTTGCTACAAATGAAAATTATGCAAGAGCAAACTTGCAGTGGCTATATAAGGAGATTGAGTCTCGGCTCCAAAGCGCAATAAATTACCCACATTTGTTCCTCTTTATCGATGGGATTGATGAACTTCTTCAGATGGACGATGACCATCTCCTGCATTATGTCCTACAGCATGGGAAATCTTCTGGCGTGCACGTCATCGGGGCATCACGTACGATGTCCGGTTCAGCGATCAGAAACTTTGCCCAGTCCGAAGGCATAGTTCTCGCGAGTTCGCCACCCGCTGATTCTGGCTTGCAAGGGGGCCATGCTGGGAGAATCTCCCTTCAGGCTGATGGAAATGAGGCGGAGATCGATTTTGCGTGGCTCAGCGCACGCGACCTTGACGCTGCAGTTCATCTGATCCGAGCGTGACTTATCCTCGAGGGAGGTATCACCCGGTTATCATGACGAGAGTATATGACCTTAACCATGGGACTTGTTAGCACGACTTGGGTGGAGAAAATAGCTCGCACAGGAATGATGAATTTTAAGTTGATTCTCTGGACATGGGATTTTCGAGTATGGTGCATCGAGTGCAGTGAGACGAAGATGAAGGGAGAACATGCACAATGAAAGTTGGAATGTTATGGTTTGATAGTGATCCGACTGTGGATATCGAGCATCGAATTATGCAGGCTTGCAGTTTTTATCACGAAAAATATGGACAGAGGCCGTCCATGTGTTTTATAAATCCAAATCTCGTGGATGGTTCTGATCGGGAGATAAGCGCTGGAATAGAAGTTCGACCAAGTCCTGCTGTGCAGCCGGATTATTTCTGGGTGGGGATGAAAGAAGCAGGTGCTACGAGCGAGATCTCGTAAATATCCCGAGAGGATTGCGACCGAGATCAACCTGGATAAATTTAGACGCGCCTCATATTGCTTTTTACCATTCTAATTGTCGTATGGAATCAGCTGTGGATAAGGAAGCGATGAGATTGTCCAAAGAGGGTTCAAGCGCAATTTTCCCCCGTTTTACGTTTATGTCGATTTCGAAAAGTATCTGATATAAATCTTCCAAATCGAGAAGCGAGAAATTATTCGCTTGAGCGCTTAACCTGCGTGCGAGAAACGCTACCCTTCCAAGCGATTTTGCTGGATCCACCCCTCTATCCAGGCAATCACGTACGAGGATTAGGAGACGCACCTGTCTAGCTATCATGGCGAACGCATAATGCGCATCACCACTTTGCAAGAGTTGATGAAGAAGTCGTTGTGCGCGTGTACTATCGCGGGCTCCAATAGCGTCTACCAGCTCGAAGACATCCGCCTGTCCCGTGTATGGAGTCAATTTCTCAACGTCTGCAACTTCGATCTGTCTTGAACGATCCACATAGTCAAGGAGCTTCCCTAGTTCCATATCTGCAAGGCGTGGGTCTTCAATCACATACTCTGCGAACAGTTGTGCAGCAGGTTC
>JBGUDT010000008.1:0-6112 GCA_041821665.1 Anaerolineales bacterium | reverse complement strand
GGTCTGCTGTGTCATGGATATCAACGATGACGAGAGCCGTTGTACTCGGCAACCGCGAAAGAAGATCAATAAAATGAGTCAACCATGGATCTTTCTTTGGAAGTTGATTCGCATGGTTAAGGACCACGATCCGACGATCCGTAAGGAATGGCATGGACATACACGTTTCCTCGAAGGTGGCCATATCCAGGTTTGATCCATCGAAGTGTGCGGTGTTCATATCCGCGGTGGTATCGTCGCCCAATTTTGAGCGCATGGTCTGGATTTCTTCTGAAATAGCAAATTCATCGGTTCCAAAGAGGTAATAAACAATCGGCGGGGATATAGCCATATTAACTCAGCGTGAGGACCCTGTGCGTGGTTCCATAGACGCCATGCATTTCCCGCACATCGATGATCTCAAGCTGTCCAGGATCGCCATCTGTCGTGACGTGCTTCTGTACAGCTTTTCCCAACGGTTGGGCGATGATGAGGGAGATCATTGTCAGTGTGATTGCCATCGGCAATCGTTCAAGCCTTTGACGCCAGTTTTTATTTCCAATTCCGATAAGGGCAAAATAGGACGCAGAACCAGCCAAGAGGCCGGAGGTCACCAGGTTTGTGCCACAATTGGGGTGAATGGCCAGATGAGCATCTCCCCTACGGAGTCGAGCGAGAGCCTCATCCGCGGCAGCATGTACTTCGTCCCTTGTAATGTCACCATAAAGGAAAAAACCCTTTGGGTCGGAACGACCAATGAAAGACTTGTTCGGAAAACGTCCGCTTAATACATGGATAGTCGCATGCTCGAGAGCATGGTTCCGTCGAATGCGAGCAAACCTAGGTTGCTTCAAAAGATCCTGCACAGCGTCATTCATCAATTTCGACCCTCAAGGACAATGGATTATACCGTTTGCATGAATGCTGCGAAACATACGCGGAATGCGTGCATAAATCTGGTGTAATCCACATCATTCTTTACCCAGGAAAAAGAATAGTAAGCTTGATAATTAAGTGCGAGGATATAACTGGGGATTTGATATTTGATAGGATTTCATGCATTTAGATGCTGATATGCAAGTCCACTCGCTGCAAGATAGCGCTCGATGATAAGGTCCATGGTAATGCGTATCTGCTCAAGATCGTGACACCTTAGTAGACTCTGCCGTAGGGTCACGCTGGGGTTCAGAGGTCGTATGTAACCTGCTAAGTGTTTTCGAAACAGGACCACGGCTCGTTCTAGACCATAATAAGCTATCATCTTGTCTAGATGATCAAAGACGACGGACTTGAATTCATCCATGGTGATGTCCGATAATGACTGTTTGCGGAAGATCCAGGGGTTACCAATTGCGGCCCGGCCGATCATCACCGCATCACAATTTGTGTGGACGAGCATCTCGTCGATATCTGAAGTTGTGCGAATATCCCCATTCCCTATCACCGGAATGCGGACGTGTTGTTTTATAGCTGCGATGGCGTCCCAATCCGCTTTTCCACCATAGCCTTGTGCGCGAGTCCTGGCATGAACAGCGATAAGCGCTCCGCCATTGTCTTCAATTGCCTTGGCGATATCGAGATAGTTCAGGCTACTATCATCCCATCCGAGTCTGATTTTAGCCGTCGTCGGGACATCAAGATGCCGACTCAGCGACTGCATAATGTTGGCAATCTTTCCGGGATCCTTTAACAATCCGGCTCCAGCCCCTCGTCCCGATACTCTCCTGACCGAGCAACCCATATTAATGTCGATGGCGTCGGGTTTCAGCTTTTGAATATTAAGCGCGGCTGCGAGAAGACGATCCTCCGAGCTATCGAAAATCTGAAAAATCACAGGTCGCTCTTCGGGCAGGTACTCTAATTCTTGGATGATATGCGGTGATCCACCCTCAATATCGATTGCATTGACAAAGGCTGTATAACTAATTGCGGATCCATATTGCCTGCAGAGAGAGCGGTAGGGAATATCTGAAAACCCATCCATGGGCGCCAGGATGAGCTTGCCGTAAATGGGAATATCTGAGATGTTGAAATCCGGTGTCATAGCTGGTTTATACCGCGAAGTTTAGATCAAGGACAAGGTCTGGTCTAAATTCGAATGAATTTCTTGCCATCATGAATGTTTTTGGAGGACACTGAAACTTATGAGGCTATATCTAACCAGCGACGACTTGATGAATCAGATCGAGCTCGACTAAAATGAGCGTATGACTTGGAGAATGATTGGCAACACCTGGGCCCCAGAACTACTGGGGCACCATATCGCCGAAGGACAGGTGCGTCATGCCTATTTGATCACAGGCTCAGACGGCATCGGAAAGAGGACTTTGGCGCTTGACTTTGCACGAGCGCTTCTTTGTTCCGAGCCTCCGTCGGAGGGTGAATTCTGTAAGACATGCCGACCGTGTGTTCTGGTGGAAGGAATGGTGCATCCAGATTTGCACGTCGTTGTTCCTGAGGCGGAGAAAACAGGGCTGCTCGTGGATGATGTCCGTGATCTTCAACATAAAATCGCGTTGACACCGATCGAAGGAGACCGACGTATCGTTTTACTCCCTGATTTTGATCGCGCCACCGATAATGCTGCAAATGCATTATTGAAGACCCTGGAAGAACCTCCGGGAAAAGTCGTATTTCTCCTGACAGCGAGAGATCAAGAGGGTTTGCTGCCAACGATTGTCTCCCGCTGCGAAGTAATAAGATTAAGATCTGTTAATAGAGAAACACTGAAAGATGCACTCATCGAGCAGGGATATTCGTCCGACGAAGCAGCTCTTCTTGCGGGGGTTTCAGCAGGATTGCCAGGGAGAGCATTGGCATTGGGTGAGAATAAAGCCGCCCTTGAGGAACGTGATGAGTTGCTCGATGAATTAATTGATCTGCTTTCTACGGATATAGCCGGACGATTGGCATATGTTGAACCTTATCTTCGAACGGGTAATCTTCAAACCAAGCGTGATCGTATGTTGCTAATTCTGGAAACATGGCTGAGTTTCTGGCGAGATCTTCTAATTGCTTCTTCAGGAGCAGAAGCCACAAGGGGAAACCCGGATCGGCTGGATGATGTCGAACGTATTATGGATCGCCTCTCGCTTCAGCAAGTATCATCGGTAATTCATTTGATCCAGGACACGATGAACTCGATCGAAATGAATGCGAATATCCGCCTGGCGATGGAGAACCTGCTCTTGAAATTTCCGCGCGTCTAAAAAGGACCAACTCAATCCACGCAGTAAGGCAGTGCACCAATGAGCCAACCTTTATTCAACTGATTGTGCGTTGGTAGTATCTATTATGCGAGGTTCAACTGTGAGGCGGATCGCCGTGCGTTCTTTTCCGTTGATATCTACGGTTGTAAATTCAGGAATGCAGATCACATCGATGCCATCTTCGTGGAGATAGCCACGTGCAATCGCTACTGCTTTAACAGCCTGGTTAACGGCCCCCGCTCCAATGGCTTGTACTTCAGCTCGATTGTTTTCACGTACAACACCGGCAATAGCACCGGCCACTGCCGACGTGCGCGAATCGGACGAGACTTTGATGATGTTCATCGGGCTTTCTCCAACGGCGAAGGAAATGTCGACGCCCGACCTATAGCGCGGCAGACTTGCATTGTACAGTATACAAAATAGCGAATCAAGCTGGCACTGACCGCATCGGTTGAGGTCTTAAGGTGTTTATGAATATTAGAGTGAACGCGCCTATCATACCCGGACGCTCGACAGGCATGGGACGGGAGAAGGCGTCGCTTCTTGAGTGATCGTATTACACATTGTCCAATAATCTTTATCTGGAGGACTATTCAATGGAAGAACCCACAGAAGTTAGCAGTGAAAATCGTTTATGGGCTGCAATTGGTTATCCAATTCCAATTATTGCGTTGATCGTGCTGTTTATGGACGACAAGAAATCAATTCCGTTCTTGAAATTCCACGCAGTACAATCTCTAGGATTTAATGTCGTCCTTTGGGCGGTCATCATGTTAATAGTAACTGTGACCCTGGGGATTGGCAGCCTATGCGCCCCATTTGCTTGGTTGATTACATTGTGGCCAGCCTATGATTCGTACAAGGGAAACTATACTGAGATCCCGGTCTTGACTAACTTCATTCGAAAACAAGGCTGGGTATGACCGAAATAAAAGTCCGCTTGATCCTTCAAGCGGACTTTTATCATCTATAGATTATCCCGATCATCAATGTTGTAGGCAGGACAATTCATACGAGATGAATGTGACTGAATTTGATCCATCATTTGCGATGGAATAATATCGCAATCAATCAAGAATCTAATAGGCCGTTGACCCTGGCAACTTCCTCTTCTTTAAAAACAACCTCTTCTTTCCCCGCCAGCATATCGTAAATTTTTAAAACGATTAGATCGAGATGACTGTCATGCGCCACATAGTCAAGGTCATCTGCCGGAACAGTTAGCACCGGACACAAACTGAAGGTTTCAATCCATGACTCATAAAGATCATTGAGCCGTTGAAGATACTCTGGTTGTATTTGTTGTTCATAACCTCTACCGCGCGCGGCTATGCGTTGAGATAGGGTCTCAGTAGTGGCTTTTAGATAAACCACCAAATCCGGTGGAGGTAGAAATTTACTTAAAACAGAATAAAGCTCATGATACGTGTGATGATCACGGTCTGACATGTGACCTTGTAAAAACAGGTTGTGAGCGAAGATTTCTGCGTCTTCGTAGACGGTGCGATCCTGAATTGCGGACGAGGGATGATCCAGGAGGTTCCGGTGCGTGAGAAGCCTTCTTGTCAGGAAAAAGATCTGTGAGTGGAAGGACCACGCGGGCATATCACTGTAGAAATCTTCAAGGTATGGATTCTCTGCAACAGGCTCATAAAATGGAACCCAGCCGAGTCGTTCGGAGAGCAACGCTACCAGGGTTGATTTCCCCACTCCGATATTGCCGGCAACAGCAACAAACCTCTTCATTGCGGCCTCCTTCTGGGTTTGCACTTCTTTATCAAGCCCCATGTTCTTCTCCCCAAGTCTCTACGATGTTTTCCGCAGAGTCGATATAGGCAGAGAGTTGTTCTTCCCGCTGTTTTCGATCAGGGGCAGATAGCTTAATGCTCCTTAGAAAACTGTCCCACTGGTCGGTGAGATCGTGCCATTCCTCATTTGAATCTAAGGCATATATCGATCGCTCCCAGGAGGAAAGCAGGGTCCACAAAATTGACTTTGATTGGCCGTCTTCGACGAGGGTTTGAAATCCCTGGAGGAAATAAATTCGTCTGCTTGGGTGAAGCTCAGGATCACTAGAGAGGTTCGTTGCAGCATCGAAGGCTTTTCCCCATGCGCTCAGCAATGCAGGTACATCCCAGTTGTTAAAGTGTCCTGCACCTACTAGATCGAGAAAGCCTCCAAGTAGTTGTGGATATTCGAGTTTTGCGATCGAATCGGCGAGCTCAGCCATGACCCGACGGCCAGCGGCTGGAAAACCAGTAAGGCAGGCGACCGCATTTACCGCATCCATGGCTGCATGAACGTATGTACGTACCCACCTGCCTGTCATGGGGAGCAAAGTCGCGCCCCGTCGAGCTTGCTGGAGGAACGCCTTGGAACGAGCGAGCATATGATCCGGGCGATAAAATTGGCCTCTTGCACCGGCTTGAGCCCATTCAAAAAAATGATGAGGATCGTAGATGAACAATGGTTCACATAGCGATGGACCCATCCAGGGGTGAACTCGGAGCTCGCGTGGTTTCGCATAGAGGTCCTTGTGATGATGGGCAATATCATGATGTATTTGGTCAGAAAGACGGACAATTTCCCGTGGAATGCTTGGCGGCTCATCATGGATGAGGACGAGGTCTATATCCGTCACCCCACCTAGTGGTTCTTCGTCCCTGGCTACGCTGCCCACAATATAGCCAGAGATGACATCGTCATCCGCACCTCGACGCTCGGCTTCGCGCCTTGCAAGATCAATCAGCAGGGCGCGTGTGTTCTTCATGTCAGTTGTTCTCCGCTCATAGGGAGTTCGGGCTGGAAAGGGGGAATACCTAATGCATCTCGGATGCGATTGGCAACGGATTCAAGATGCTCTTTTCTGGAGACATAATCTAAATTATTCGTATCGATCGTCAAGATATTCTGTGTTGACT
>JBGUDT010000007.1:34278-62635 GCA_041821665.1 Anaerolineales bacterium | reverse complement strand
GGAGAGGGGTTGGGGTGAGGGTGCCTGATTGCCCTATCCCTTTCCCTTGTCCCTTCGTGCCTGCTCCCCTCTTGCCTTATCCCTTAATCCTTTATGCCCTCCTCTTGTTGTCCTTGCGAGCGCCTGCGCCCGCGCCGGAGCGCGGCAATCTTCTCCGCCCGACCATTCATGGTCGGGCTCATAGCCTAAGCCCATAAGACATCCCGTTGGGCTGTCCTTCGGGCTGTTCTTTAGGGTGCGCAGCACCCTTCTACTCTGACCCCGGAGGTTCAGCTCCGGGCGAACCCATGTCATCACAACCACACGCGTCCGACCATACAGGATGATTTCCACCCGTATGGCAGCCCTTTGAATAAACCTTTATTAGATTACCTTCTAAAATCTTGAAATCGAGCTGCTCCCAAAGTCAAAGCCTCTCTCCCTGGAAGAGAGGGAGAGGGGTTGGGGTGAGGGTGCCTGAGGTGAGAGGTAGAACCAAAGACCATGATGTAACCATCCACCCTCGAAAGAGGAACATACATAAAGCCCCTCATAGAGCAGAAATCAATTCTCGCTCGATCCATCACTATTCGAAATATAAGAAAAGGGGCTGCCCTTTTAGGACAGCCCCTCCCATCACCCCAAAAACGGATGCTAATTATGGGTCCACTTTAATGTTCATGAGAAGAATGTTGTTCCCTTCAAAGCCCTCACCCACGGTGTTCCCGGTATCCACCTGGGCTTTTGTGTTAATTCCAAAATACGTGCTCGGATAACCCGCATAGGTATATACGAGATCACTTGTCACACCTTCTCCCAACCCGGATACATTCCACGTTTTGGCAGCATTAGGGTAACCTTCACCCGGCCACCATTTGACCGCGAACGACTCACTCGTCGCCCCACCGTTGTTCTTGATACGGACGGTGACGGCGACTGGATCGTTCTTTGTAGGCGGATTCGGACTGAGCATGATTTGTGTAACCACGAGATCTGGGGGTGTGGCAGGTTCAATAACCTCAATATCCACCCAGAATGCGACATTGCCATTTGCGCCAATACCAAATATAGCGCTCTGCGGGTTGCGCAGCTTGAAGTAACCTTTGTAGCGTCCATCTGAGCCAGGAGCGGTCAGTTGAACCGAGACATCGACGTTCTGGTTCTGTCCAATCGTCCCGCTAGTGAGTTGGACTGAAGCCGGTGCGCCCATTTGATCACCGTGATCGAACACAAGATCGTACCCCGACGTCCATGAACACGAACCTGTATTCTTCAACCGCCAGGTCTTTGTAAAGACATCTCCAGGATCGTGATCCTCGCCGTCGGGCACAGTGATATCGCTCACAAACGCAGCCCGATCACAGGGGATTTCCGTCGCGGTTGGCGTCGGGACCGGTGTGTTTGTGGGTTCCGGCGTCGGTGAAGCCTCATCTACCGGCTCTTCGGTCGGTGCCGGATCCTGCGTTTGTTCACCCACATCGGGAGGGATCAGCCCAGCCTCATCGGTCGCGCGCTTTTCTTCCACGGCACGCACGGTTGCCTCCACGGAAGCATCCTGATCAACTTCGCTGGAAGTACCCAGATTGCACGCCAGGCTTGTGACCACGAGTACAGCGATCAAAAAGATGAACGGTACGAATTTTTTTGATTTCATTTCAAATCCTCCTGTTAGAGACATCTGGTAGTGATTCTGACAACCTCATCATTGTAACGATCTATGCCACTCGTTTGTGACAGCTTGGACGAAGCACAAAAACAGTATAGTAGCGATTACACAAAATCGCACTCCACAAAAGTACTACGCCATCCACGGTACGACAACTTCGTATCATCTACTCATTTATGGAAAATCTGTATCAGAGCAGGGGGAGAAGGAGAGACCCATTTTATTCACGAACCAACAGGAATGCAAAACGGGCTTGTTCGATCGACTTTTTGTGTTGTGGTACGGTATGTTGCGAGTGTTTCCAGGACGTAATTGGCGCTCCTTACATAGGCAGAATCCTCATAGCGGGGAACGCCCATCCATGCTGCGATGGCCATGGGAAAACCCTCCTGAAAGGAGGCCCAAAAATAGCATCGGTAAACCGAATAAAACCTTCGGGAGGGTTGAAGTTTATAAGTATCGAAACGAAGCAATCCCCTCCATCATTTCGCAGAACCTACCCTCATCACGATAGCCCCGCAAGCTATGAAAACGAGCAGCTGCTCAAGTCAAAGCCCCTCTCCCTGGAAAGAGGGAGAGGGGTTGGGGTGAGGGTATCCTATTATCCAAGGAGCCTGCGCCCTCACGCTGAGGTGTAACAATCTCCACGTTCCGGATAATTTATCATCTCAAGCGAGCATTGCAATACACGCACAAAACAGCGTTCAGC
The DNA here is from genome assembly GCA_041821665.1 of Anaerolineales bacterium. Classification (GTDB taxonomy): domain Bacteria; phylum Chloroflexota; class Anaerolineae; order Anaerolineales; family E44-bin32; genus E44-bin32. The sequence goes on along the minus strand of JBGUDT010000007.1, from coordinate 60,281 downwards.
CACAGCTTTGGTAACTCTTCTCAGAAATCATGACCCTCACTCGAAAGGAAAGAAAAAAGAGGCTGCCTTGTTGAGACAGCCTCTCTATTGTTCATCCGCTTGGATGGTCGGGCTTATTTACACCCCCAGGGCAGCATGCGCAGCCGCTAAACGAGCGATCGGCACTCGGAAAGGCGAACAGCTCACGTAGTTCAAACCGTATTTATGGCACAGCTGGATGGAAGCTGGATCGCCGCCATGTTCACCACAGATGCCGACCTCAAGCGATGGCCGTTCCTCACGCCCCTCTAACGTGCACAGTTCCATTAATCTTCCAACGCCATCCTCATCGATCGATTGGAACGGGTTTTCAGGCAGAATGCCCTGTTCCACATACTCGAGCAGGAAATTGCGCTCGGCGTCATCGCGGCTGTACCCGAATGTCATCTGTGTGAGATCGTTCGTACCGAAGGAGAAGAACTCCGCTACGGTGGCGATCTCCGCTGAAGTCAACGCCGCACGAGGGATCTCAATCATCGTGCCGAATTTATACTCAAATTCGACTTTCTTCTCCTCCATCACCTCTTTTGCAATCTCTTCCAACCGTGGTTGGATTGCGGTCAGCTCGTTGATATGTCCGGTGAGAGGGATCATGACCTCGGGATGAGGTGCCTTCCCGGAAAGTTTGACATCTGCGGCGGCTTCGAAGATCGCTCTGACCTGCATCTCGACGATCTCGGGCATGACGATGCTCAAACGCACGCCTCGCAATCCCATCATCGGGTTCGATTCATGCAGCGATCCCACTTTCGCTAGCAGCTCTTCCTTCTCTGCAAGTCCGTCAGTCTCCCCTTTCGCCTTCATCGTGGCGACTTCGGCGATCAACTCCTCCATGCTCGGAAGGAACTCATGCAGCGGGGGATCGATAAGCCTCACGATCACCGGAAGTCCATCCATTGCAGCAAACAAACCTTGAAAGTCGCTGCGCTGATAAGGCAGCAATTTATCCAGGTCTTTGATACGCTCCTCGGAACTCTCTGAAAGTATCATGTGCTGGACGATGGGCAGACGTTCCTGTTCGAAGAACATATGCTCGGTCCGGCAAAGACCAATACCTTTCGCACCATATTGCCGCGCTCGCTGCGCATCTGCGGGGTAATCCGCATTCGCCCATACTTGCAGACCCTTTGTGGGAAAGCCATCTGGACCAGTTCGGACCCCATCTCGCCCGGCCAGGTCATCTGCCCAGGAAAGCAGCTCGGCCAGTTCAGTCTGCTCCTCAAAGGAGGGGGTGGTCGTTGGAAACTTCCCAAGGAATACTTCCCCCGTGGTACCGTCGACCGAAACCCAATCGCCCTCGCTCACCACGATGCCGTTCGCCGTCATTTTCCGCCCGGCGAGATCAATCTTTACTTCGCCAGCGCCGACGATGCACGGAATACCAAACTGCCGGGCAACGACAGCGGCGTGACTTGTGGCGCCGCCCTCGCTCGTGAGGATACCCTTCGACGCCAGCATGCCGTGAACGTCGTCAGGCTTGGTGAACGGGCGCACCATAATCACGTCCTGATCGTCTTCCTTCGCCTTCGCCTCTGCCGTGTCCGCGTCAAAGTAAACCTGTCCTACAGCGGCGCCCGGCGAGGCATTCACACCGCTCGCGAACACCTTCCCCTCCCCCCGTGCAACTTCTTGAGCCTCGTAATCGAATTGCGGGTGCAGCAGCGCATCCACCTGGTCAGGGGAAACACGCATCACGGCTTCTTCCTTCGTGATGAGACCCTCTTGTGCCATGTCCACAGCGATTTTCATCGCTGCTTTTGCCGTACGTTTGCCGTCACGGGTTTGGAGCATCCACAGCTTATTGTGTTCAATAGTGAATTCGACATCCTGCATTTCACGGTAATGTTTTTCAAGCTTCTCGCTGATTTCAATAAAGGTCTTATAGGTCTCCGGCATTTCCTGCCCGAGTTCAGTTATCTTCTTTGTGTTGCGTATTCCGGCAACGACATCCTCGCCCTGGGCGTTAAGTAAGTAGTCACCGTAGATCACGTGCTCGCCAGTAGCTGGATCGCGTGTGAAAGCAACGCCGGTGCCTGAATCATCGCCCATATTCCCAAAAACCATCGTGACCACGTTTACGCCAGTGCCAAGGTCATGAGAAATCTTCGCAGCGTTACGGTAATCGATGGCGCGTTTACCGTTCCATGATCGGAACACTGCCTCGACTGCGCCCTTTAGCTGCTCGATCGGTTCCTGCGGAAAATCTTTACCCGTATTCTTCTTGAACACTTTCTGGTATGTGTCCGTCAGCGCCTTCCAGTCATCTGCGGTGATCTCCGTGTCGGATTCGTAACCCTTTTCCTTCTTAAGTTCATTGAGGGGTTCCTCAAATGCCTCATCTGGTACGTCCATCACGACTGAACCATAGAGATGAACCAGACGGCGGTATGCGTCATAAACGAACGCTGCATCACCCGTCAGCTCGATCATGCCAGCAGCCGTTTCATCGTTCAAGCCTATGTTCAAGACCGTGTCCATCATGCCAGGCATCGAGAATTTAGCGCCTGAGCGACAGGATACGAGCAGTGGATTTTTCACATCGCCGAAGGTTTTTTTCGTCTTCTTCTCGACGTCCTTCATCGCTTCGAGCACTTCATCCCACATCCCCTCAGGGAATGTGTCATCTGCGGCAAGGTAGGCGTTGCATGTTTCTGTCGTTACAGTAAAACCGGGGGGCACGGGCACACCAATCCTGGTCATTTCAGCCAGGTTGGCGCCCTTCCCCCCGAGCAGCGCGCGCACCTCTTCCCATGTTCCAGCCTTCTTCTCAGCCTGGTCGACCTCATCAAATAAATACACCCATTTTTCAGCCATTCAAAATCCCTTCCCTTCCAGGATAGTTAGACACAAATTATGCTCTGTATAAATTATGCGCTCGCATAAATTATGCGCCCGCATAAACATGCGCCGTATCCAGCTTCACCGGACACGGCGCCGCACTGCCGATAATAATACAACAGATTGACACCGATGTGAGGGGGGTTTTTCCCCCGAGATTTCACATCTTTTGAGGAGATGGCTTTCCAGCTACGCGTAGCGGGGGACACTCATGATTAAATTACATCATGGCTACTCGTAGGGGCGGACCCCTCATGGTTAGATTACATCACAGCTACACGTAGGGGCGGACCCGTGTGTCCGCCCGCTCACGTTTTCCATCTATAAAGTTGATCTATCGCATGTCCCGACCATCGTGTCTGCCGGCCCTAAAGCGAACACCTCGAGGAAACAACTGTTCATATACCTAGATCCTCACATCCAACACATATCCCTCAAACCCTTGTTGCCCCACCCTTAGTGCCTTCTTACCTTCCCTTAACCAAAAAAAAGCCCTCCGGCTCTCCAACCCTCCCCCATGCTTCACGCCTTATGCGGTATACCGACGAGAACCTCCCCATCCTCCACTCGCACCGGATACGCAGGAATGTCGACGACAGCCGGGAGCGTCAGCGCCTTACCGGTGTGCAAATCAAAACGGGCGCCGTGGCGCGGGCAAATGACCTCATGCCCTTCAAGCTCTCCCTCCGCCACGGGTCCGTCATCATGCGAACAGAGATCGGCGATCGCAAAAAACGCCTCCGCAATCTTGAACAACACAATCGACTCACCATCGATCTCGAATAGAATCCGTTCACCATCGCCGAGTTCATCCTCTGTTGCCACGACGACAAATTCCAACTTATCCTCTTCCATCTCGAAGTAATTATACAAAGCCCTATCTACACTCCTGTGCTATTCGAGCTCTTCTTCCAACGCATCCACGCCATAAACGCCTGCCTTTAATACCTTAAGGGATAACAGCGCACATTTCAAACGGACCGGGCTAAGCTCGATGCCCAGCATTTCCAGAATATCCTCCTTCGAGAGCGATTTCACCTCATCCAGATCTTTTCCCACAATCGACTCTACCAGGAGGTCTGCCGATGCCATCGAGATCGCACAACCATGACCTTCGAACGCTGCCTCGGTTACTTTTCCTGCACCGTCTACACGTAAATCAATACGAATCTCATCGCCACATAGCGGATTATCGTCCTTGTACGAATAATCATGGGGATCAAGCGTCCCCTTCATCAGGGGAGTCTTATAACGATCGATGATAATCTCACGGTAAAAATCGTCCATCTCGAGTCCGTTTCCTGTGAGGCTGTCCAGGTTCACCCGAACAGCTGCTTCACCTTATACAGTCCCTCGATGAGCGTATCGATCTCGTCCGTCGTGTTGTACACATAAAAGGACGCTCTCGTCGTAGCCGGGATCTTATATTTTTCATGCAGAGGCATCGCGCAGTGATGCCCGGCTCGAACCGCGATTCCATCGCGATCCAGAACCTGGGCGACATCATGAGGATGCACGCCTTCAAACGTAAACGACATTACCCCCCCTTTTTCAGCAGGCGAGGGTCCGTAAACCATAATCCCCGGCACTTCTTCGAGTCGTTCCAACGCGTACTCGGTCAACTGCCGTTCGTGAGCATGCACAGCTTCCATCCCCAACTCCGTGAGAAAATCGACCGCCACACCAAAACCTATGGCTTCAGCGATAGCTGGAGTTCCAGCTTCAAACTTGTACGGAAGGGAGTTGGAACTGAAGCCATCCAGCGTTACACGCTTGATCATGTCTCCCCCACCCAGGAACGGTGGCATCTCCTGCAGAAGTTCTTTTTTGCCAAACAGGATCCCGATCCCGGTAGGTCCTAACATCTTATGTGCCGAAAAAGCGTAAAAATCCACATCAAGGTCGACGAGATTGACGGGCAGGTGAGGTACGGATTGAGCACCATCTACGAGTACGAGCGCACCTGCTGCATGGGCTTCCGCCGTCATCTGCTTCACCGGATTTATCGTCCCCAACATGTTGGACATGTGCGTAAATCCAACCAGTCGCGGCTTGCTCTCAAGGAGCTGTGAATAGGCATCAAGATCAAGCTTGCCATCATCGGTGACCGGGACAAAATCGAGCTGGATGCCTCGTTCTTCTGCCAGGATTTGCCAGGGGACAATGTTCGAATGATGCTCCATCTCCGTGAGCAGCACGCGATCGCCAGATTTTAGGTTCGACCTCCCCCAGCTGTATGCGACCAGATTGATCGATTCGGTCGTGTTGCGCGTGAAGACAATCTCCCGGGGGTTCCCCGCGCCCACGAACGAGCTGATTCGCACTCGTGCCGCCTCATAGCTGGAGGTTGCCTCTTCGGCCAGCTTGTGGATCCCACGATGAATGTTCGCGTTCTGCAATTTGTAAAACGAGGACATCGCCTCGATGACATCATCGGGTTTCTGCGAGGTCGCAGCCGAATCCATGTAGATCAATGGGACCCCGGGATAGAGCTCGCGTGTCAGAACCGGGAACCTGCTCCTGACACGCGTCACATCGAAATTTACACTTTTTACATCAGGCGCCATCAGCGCCTCCATTCTCAAAAATTAATAGTTAGTTCCTACTTCTTTCGGCGTCGTCGTCGTGTCGTCGGGCGTATGATATCCGCACCATGCTGGCACCACAAAACCCGATCCGGCACCATCCAGCCGTCGGTCAGATACACATCCTCAGTAAACTGAACGGCGACCATCTTTTCATCGACTTGAACGACGACTCCCTGGAGCCAATCTCGAACCCGTTTGTCATCCTGGTTGTGGTCACACAAAACATCGACGACATCGCCTACAGCGTATTGTCCTTTCCTGATATTCTCCATCGTCGAATCCTTCTTGTCCTTCTGTTTCGTCATAAGCCAAACCCTGTCACGACGTATTTGAACCATATTGTATGTCGTCAACAGGTTACGCGCCAAGCTTACGATCGATCATCTCCTTAAAACGATTCCGCACCCCCTCAAAAGGGACACGTTCCATAATGGGGGAAAAGAAACCGTCGATCACAAGACGCTCGGCTTCTAACCTCGGCAACCCTCGAGACATGAGATAGAAAATGGGCTCTTCCTCGAGCTGGCCTACCGTCGCACCATGTGTGCAGCGTACATCATCCGCAAGAATTTCAAGACCAGGTATCGAATCGGCGCGAGCCTCCTTGCTGAGGATGAGGTTCCGATTAGCCTGATAACCGTCTGTCTTCTGAGCTCCTGGCGCGACGTAAATCATGCCTTGCCACACCGAGCGGCTTTGATCCACCAATGCACCCTTGAAGAGTAGATCGCTCGTCGTATTCGCTGCCATGTGATTCTGCTGGGTGTCATGATCGAGATGCTGGTCCTTGTCAGCAATATAAAACCCTGACATACGTCCTTGCGATCCTTCACCCATCATATATATATCGCTGAATGTCTTCGTCAGATGGCTCCCCACCGCACCAAATATCCAGTCGAGTTGGGCATCTCTTCCGATATGCGCTCGTTCATGACTGAAATTCCAGACATGATGGCCAAGGTTTTGAAGCTCGACGAACTTCAACGAGGAATTTTTCCCAAGAATGATTTCAACGATCCCGACATGCACAGCATCAGCGTCTTCTGTGGGGGAAGCACTCTCATGCACATAAGTCGCTGAAGCACCATCTTCAACCACGATGAGAATGCGATCAATGGTTGCTCTCCCGACGGCAGGCGACCAGAGCACACTGTGGAGCGGCTGCTCAAGCTGAACTCCTTTTGGGACGTATACAAAGACGCCTACTTCTGTAAGTGCCTCTGCCAGGGCAGCAAACTTTCCCTTGTCAGCGCTTACGACCGATCCGAGGTGCGGCTTCATCACAGCCTCGTGGTCACGAACGGCTGTGGTCCAATCCGAAAAAATGACACCTTTCGGGAGATCTTGCGATTGCTCTATGATTGGTCCGTCGTGCCCGGGGCGAAGGATCAAAAGCGATCCGTGCTCCTCCCCCAGAAGGGGTTGCTGCAATAGCTCGGGCGGTTCGATATTCGATTGGACGTCAAGAGTCACATCCGGTAAAGCACGGATATCAGTGCGACGCCAGGGTTCATCCCGGGTCGATGGCATCGGGAGCGACATGTATGTCCGCCAGGCTTTGAGCCGACGTTCAAGGAGCCAGTCCGGCTCCTCAAGTTTTTTTGAAATTCGTCGGACGTCATCCTCGTTGAATTTAAATTCAACCGCTTTCTCATGGTGAACGATGCGTTTCCGACTAACGGTCTTTGTGCTCATGTTCGGATAGTCCTTAATGTATTTCTCGGCTTCTGTTGAAAAGATGCTCGATCCCTCACTTAGCCGATCGACCCTTCCATCTGGAGTTGGATGAGGCGATTCATCTCGACCGCATACTCCATCGGCAGTTCCTTCACCAGCGGCTCGATAAAACCGGATACGACCATAGTTGTCGCTTGTTCCTCGCTCAACCCCCGGCTCATGAGGTAGTAAAGCTGCTCTTCTCCCACCTTACTCACTGATGCTTCATGTCCGATGGTCACATCGTCCTCATCAATCTCTATATACGGGTACGTATCGGATCTAGAATCCTCATCCAGCAGTAACGCATCACAAACCACGTTCGATTTCGAGCCATGAGCACCCTCGTGGACTTTGAGCAGTCCCCGGTACGAAGCTCGCCCTCCAGCTTTGCTGATGGATTTCGAAGTGACCTTACTCGTGGTGCGTGGCGCTGCATGGATAATCTTCCCACCGGTATCCTGATGCTGTTTTCCGCTGGCAAAAGCGAGCGAAAGGATTTCGCCATGGGCACCCTTTTCCATTAGGTAGCAGGAGGGGTATTTCATCGTAACCGCACTGCCCAGGTTTGCATCGACCCAATCGTGGGTGGCGTTTTCATATATCATCGCACGCTGTGTTACGAGATTGTAGACATTTGTCGACCAGTTCTGGATGGTCGTATACCGGCTGCGGGCGCCCTTCTTCACGACAATCTCGATCACACCGCTGTGTAACGAGTCCGTCGTATAGCTTGGCGCGGTGCAGCCCTCAACGTAATGCACCTGCGCGCCCTCGTCTACGATGATGATGCTGCGTTCGAACTGACCGATGTTGGCGACGTTCAATCGGAAATAAGCTTGTAGAGGAAGATCGACCTTGACGCCAGGAGGAACATAGACAAACGAACCACCCGACCACACTGCGCTGTTCAAGGCCGCAAACTTATTGTCCGTATAAGGTATGACGGTGCCAAAATATTCCCGGAATAAATCCTCATGAAGACGAAGTCCATCTTCAATGCTAACAAAAATGACACCTTGTTCTTCTAGGTGCTCCTGAATGCTGTGGTAGACCATTTCCGATTCGTACTGCGCACCCACGCCGGCGAGAAATTTTTGCTCGGCATCTGGGATACCCAATCGATCGAAGGTGTCCTTGATCGAGTCAGGTACATCATCCCAGGATTGACCTTCAGCTTCGGTGGGTTTCACGTAGTAATAGATATCATCTAAATTGATATTGCTGAGATCGGCGCCCCAATTCGGCATCGGTCGATCCAAAAAATGCTGCAGTGCTTTCAAGCGATATTCCAACATCCATGCCGGTTCACCCTTCATTTCAGAGATTTGACGGACAACTTCCTCGTCAAGCCCTTTGCGGGTCTTATATACCGAGACATCGGGATCGCTGAACCCGTATTGATACTCGTCAATACCTTCGAGATTCTCTAGATCAGAGGTTGCTGCCATACCGATTCTTAACCCCCCACCGGTGCTTGATGCTTCTCGCGAACCCAGTCATAGCCATGTTCTTCGAGTTGCAAGGCGAGATCCGCCCCACCGGACTCGACCACGCGACCATCGAGCATGATGTGGACGAAATCTGGCTTGATGTAGTTCAGGATACGTTGATAGTGTGTAATGATGAGCACACCGAGTTCGGGTCCTGAAACCGCGTTAACTCCGCCAGCAACAATCTTTAATGCATCGATATCCAAACCCGAGTCCGTCTCATCCAAAACTGCGATCGAGGGTTCGAGGGTTGCGAGCTGAAGGATTTCCGCTCGTTTTTTCTCGCCGCCGGAGAAGCCCTCGTTCAAATACCTGCCGGCAAAATCGTGAGACATTTCCAGCAGATCCATTTTTTCCTTCAGTAGCTTGCGGAATTCAGGGATGGGTATCCCTTTATCATCGTCATCTTCGGCTTTACGTCGAGCATTGATCGCTGTACGGAGGAAGTTCGCCAGTGAAACACCGGGGATGGCTATCGGATACTGGAACGCCAAAAAAAGACCTGCCCGCGCGCGTTCATCGGGAGCCATCTTTAAGATGTCTTCCCCTTTGAAAAGTATATCGCCTTCTGTGACATCAAGTGCAGGATGCCCCATGAGCGCATTTGCAAGCGTCGATTTTCCTGTGCCGTTCGGTCCCATTAACGCGTGTACCTCTCCTTTGTTGACGGTGAGATCAACCCCTTTTAAGATCTCTTTGTCTTCAACGGAGACATGCAGGTTTTTTATCTCCAGTGTTGCAGTCATCTAGTTTCCTCCGGGTGGGCTCACTACTATGAAGCAACCAATTATGACCAGGCGGAATTATAGCATGCGCCCCTCTCGTCTGTCAATATTAGTGAGAAATATAAGAAATATTCGCTTTGGTTTGCTCTTGAAGTCAGATTCATACAGAATAATAATGATAATAATAGGAAATATTGACATTTTCTCGCCCAGCGTGCTATACTGCCTCAGGATGAGTTCTCATACAAGGGACGTAATCCTGCGAACAATGCGAGCGCAGGGAAAATGTACGGTAAAGGAGCTGGCAGAAGCTGCAGAGATCTCGCCGGTCTCGGTGCGCCATCACCTCGCCAGTCTTCAAGCAGATGGTCTTATTCAAGCTGAGGAAATCAAACACGGCGTGGGACGGCCTCACCATCTTTTCTCCCTCACCGAAGAAGCTTACGAGCACTTCCCCACCCGCTACTTCCGACTCACGAACCGGATCCTTGTGGAGTTGAAGGACTCACTGCCTGTTGAATCTGTGAGAAACATCTTCTCAGGGGTCGCCGATTCGATGGCTCAGACCTACGCCAGCCAGCTTGCCGGTCTCCCGCTGGAGGAGCGACTGCGTCGGCTCATCACAATGCTCGATGAAGAAGGATTCGAAGCCGAATATGAGATCAATGGCAGCGAGATAATTTTGAAAGAACTCAGCTGCCCCTATTACCAGATCGGTCATAAGCACCCAGAAGTATGTCTTGTCGACCAATCCTTTATCGCCAAGGCGCTTGATCTGCCCGTCGAACGGGTGAGCTGTCTGCTCGATGGCGACACCCACTGTACATATTCCATCACTATCGAAGGAGACGAGGCCGATGTCGGAGACATCAGACACGCCAGCCACAATTTGGGAGCTTGACTCCACCGATCCACCGTTAGCTGAGAAAATCAGGACCGGTTTGCGCGGAGTTATGGATCCCGAGCTGGGTATGAACATCATCGAACTTGGTCTTGTACGTGATGTGAGCCATAACGACGAGATCGAGATCAAGATGATACTCACGACCCCCTTCTGTCCTTATGGTCCCGCTATGTTGGATATGACACGCGTCAAGGCCGAGGAAACAGCAGAGATCTCCACCACAATCGAAGTCGGCATGGAGATGTGGGATCCGAGCATGATGGAGGACGGCGCCGGTGGGGATTGGGGTTTGTTCTAAATCCCCATAGTTAATGCATTGCTCGAGAGTAATACTCAATTGATTGGCATTTTCCCAACCTCTTTTGCCTAATCCCTTTTTACACATTCCCTTTGTGCCCGATCCCTTTGTAACTGATCCCTTTGTGCCTGATCCCTTGGTCCCCCTCTTTGAAATGTCATTGCGAGCGGAGGCGTTCTCGCCGAAGCGAAGCAATCCCCAAGATCAAACCGTTGGATACTCAGGTGGAGATTGCCATCCTGTCCCTTCGCTCAGGACAGGCGTCGCCCTTACGGGCTCCTCGCAATGACATGCGTGCGAGGGGCGGACCCGGAGGTCCGATCGTCATCGAATCAAGTCCATACAGATTATTTGGTGGAGGTCCCAATCATCGTCCCAGTACATTGGCAGACTCAAATCAAAGATGAAGGTTCTTCCTCAACAAAGTTGTTTGCTCAAAGCCCCTCTCCCTGAAAAAGGGGGAGAGGGGTTGGGGTGAGGGTTTCTTAATTACTCAAGCCCAAAAGACCATCCTTTGGGTCGCCCTTCGAAGTGGCCCGAAAAATCGTGCGGGCACACGGGTCCGCCCATACCGTTTAATGTCTTTGCGAGCGCAGGCGCCCGCGCCGGAGCGTGGCAATCTCCAACATCTCTCTGTAGGGGCCACCTATCGTGGCCGCTATCCCATGGTGAAGAGCCGGGGCGAGCACGAAGGGTCGCTCCGGCGTCCATCGTCGTAAGAAAATCTGTGGACAACAGAAACGGATTTAATCGATTTTAGCGAACGTTGAAAGAGGTCTTCTTCAGGAAATCGCGATCCGTGTACCGGAAGAACGCCGGCGTCGTTCTCCGAGGAAACCCAGAATGGCGATAAGGCTGAGAACGATGCGGAAAAATAATCCAAACGAAGTAAGAATTAGCAGGAACCCAGTTCCAATTAGGACGAGAAGCGTCCATCCCGAGATCGGCTGACCGCCCTCATAATTAACCAGGCGAGCGCGCAGCGATCGAGTAAAATGGGTGCTCGGTTCGACCGGCACTAGTGCTTCGGATAATTTCGCTTCTAAATCATTCTTCTCGTACATTTCTATTCTTCGACATCCTTGAATATCACTTATCTGGATCTGTACGATCAATCATTTACTTCGGAACCATCCTCGGTTGCATTCGCTATCGCTTCGACCTCCTCCCGCAGCGCGATTAACGTGCGGTGGTAGAGGCTCTTAATAGCTCCTTCGGTCCGGTCCATGATCTGACCGATTTCGGCATTCGAAAGCCGTTCGACGAACTTCAAAATGAGAAGCTCCTGTCGGTCAGCGGGAAGCCGCCGCACGGCTACAAGAAGCATCTGTTGTTCCTCTTGCGCGATCGCTTTGAATTCCGGATGCTCCGCAGCTTCACTTACAGCGACATACTTATCTAAAGGTACGACCGGCCGGCGGCTTCTGTCGCGATGCCAGTTCGCCACCAAATTATGCGCAATCCGATAGAGCCAGGCTGTAAAAGGTACGCCTTTGTCCTCAAAATTACCGACATGCCGAAGAGCACGTTGGAAAACCCTGGCGGTCAGGTCTTCGGCATCGTGATGATTGCCTGTTCGATAGTAAATGTAGTTATAGATCTTCCGAACATGGCGTTCATAGAGCTCACCGAAAGCTTCCGGATCGCTGCCCGCTTCTACCACCAGCGAGAGATCATCTTTCTCGCTGGACATCAGTTCGCCCGCCCATCGGCAATGTATTTCTTGTAGTAGAGAACCCCCACATTCAGATTTCGTTTCCCTTCAATTTGGGGTCTCCTTCCGAAATATTGATTGAATTTCATGATGGATGCAGTATAGCATGGTTGAACCCCCGCAATGCTATAATCACCCTCTCCATGCATACACTTGTATCTTTTGATATCGAAACGACAGGTCTAGATCCCAGGCGAGATTCTGTGATCGAGGTAGGCGCGGTTAAATTTCGGGGCAGCCGCGTAGAGGATACCTATTCCAGCCTCATCAACCCTGGACGCCCCCTCTCCCCTTTGATCGAAAGCCTCACGGGAATCTCGGACGCCATGCTTGCCGGTGCCCCACGAGTTCAGCGCGTGTTACCTGAACTTGAAGCCTTCGTAGGCGATCACCCCATCCTCGGACACAGCGTCCGCTTCGATGTTGGCTTCATGAACCGCTGGGATCTTTTCAAGGACAACGAAACGCTGGACACCTTCGATCTCGCTTCCGTGATGCTACCGACCGCCAGCCGCTACAACCTCGTCTCGCTTGCACAAGCGCTGCATATCCCGGTGCTTACATCACACCGTGCGCTTGATGATGCCGAGACCACCCGGCAAGTTTTTCTACGACTATATGATCAAATTCTTGCGCTGCCACTTCCGCTTCTTGAAGAAATTTCTCGCTTCAGTGCGGACGTCGCATGGGGCGGGAGCTGGGTGTTTGACACAGCTTACGACCTCCGGATTCGGGAAGATGAAGATCAGGAACACGCTCCCTACTCAATCTCGTTTCCCAAAACGCCGGTCTCAGAACCCAAACTCTCTGAAGAAGATTCAGCTCCTTTTGATATCGAGGAGATCGTCAGCCTCCTTGAACCAGGTGGGCCGTTTGCTCAACGCTTCGAGGGCTATGAACATCGTCCACAGCAGGTCACCATGACCCGCACCGTCGCCGAGGCGTTATCAGAGAGCAAACATCTCCTCGTGGAAGCGGGGACAGGAACAGGCAAGTCGATGGCGTACCTTGTGCCTGCATTCGCGTGGGCATCCCAGAACGCCAGGCGTGTCGTCATCTCGACAAATACACTGAACCTTCAAGATCAGCTCGTCCATAAAGACGCACCCGACCTGAATCAAGCGCTGAATAAAAGCTATCGTGCGGCTGTACTTAAAGGACGGGGAAACTATGTCTGCCCCCGGAGGCTGAATGCGCTCCGCCAGTTAGGCCCACGCTCTGCCGAGGAAGTGCGCGTCCTTGCCAAACTGCTCATTTGGCTATCGAGTGGTGGTTCCGGTGATCGGAGCGAGATCAACCTCCCGCCAGGAGAGCTTGGAGTCTGGGTCCGCCTGTCTGCCGACGATGAGGACTGCAGCATGGAAACCTGCGTCTTGCATATGGATGGTACGTGCCCCTACTATCAAGCTCGACAACGCGCCGAAACGGCTGACGTTGTAATTGTGAACCATGCACTGCTTCTTGCTGACATCGTCACCGGAAATCGAGTCATTCCGGAATACGAGTATCTGATTGTGGACGAGGCTCATCATCTCGAATCAGCGACCACCAACGGCATGAGTTTCAAAGTGACCGAATTCGAAGTCCTTCGGCAGCTTCGAGACCTTGGCGGGAAAACCAGCGGCTTGCTTGCTCAGATTAGGCGTCTCGCCAAATCACAGCTGCCGGAAGATACTGCACCTCAAATTGAAAGTACGATCCGTAAAATCTCGGATCGGACCATAGATTGCACGGAAATGACCACCCATCTGTTTGAAGCCATCAAGGGCTTTGTGGATGATCAGCGGGAAGGGAAACCACCCGGACCGTATGGTGTGCAGTACAGGATCATGCCCTCCACGCGCACCCTCCCACTCTGGGAGCAGGTCGAGATCATCTGGGATGATCTGAGAGGTCCGCTGGGCACAATTGTTGAATCCATACTTATCATGAGTGACGATCTCACATCGTTGTCAGAAGCTGGCATCGAATCCGCAGAGAACCTGGCCGTTGGCGCACGTATCGCTCATCGGGCGTTAAGCGAGATCTATACAAATCTGGAGAATATGATATTTGAACCGGACAGCGGGCAAATCTACTGGATTAATATCCAGGCGTCAGATTCTCGGCTCTCTCTTCACGCCGCCCCTCTGGAAATTGGATCCCTCGTAGAGCGGTTTCTCTGGCATGAGAAAGAATCTGTCATCATGACCTCCGCAACCCTGACCACCGCGGGCGAATTCGATTTCATAAGGGGGCGGTTGAAGGCTGACGATGCGGATGAGTTCGCGCTCGGTTCTCCATTCGATTTCGAATCTTCTACTCTCCTCTATCTGATCAACGACATCCCAGAACCCGCCAACCGAGAATCCTACCAACGGGTGCTTGAGCACAGTCTGAAAGAACTTTTTAAGGCGACCTCAGGGCGAGGGCTCGTCTTATTTACCTCCAATGTGCAACTTCGAACGACGGCACGTGCCATATCGGAGGACCTTGGCATGAACGGTATTCAGGTCTTTGAACAAAGCAGCGGTGCATCACGTCACTTTCTTCTGGAGAGTTTCCGAACCACCGAGAGTTCGGTTTTATTGGGTACAAGATCGTTCTGGGAAGGAATTGACGTACCGGGACCGGCGCTCTCTGTGTTGGGAATCGTGCGTTTGCCTTTTGACGTGCCCAACGATCCGATCATCGCAGCCCGATCCGAGACCTATGAATCGCCATTCCAGCAGTACACCTTACCCGAGGCGATCCTGCGTTTTCGTCAGGGCTTCGGCCGCCTGATCCGAACACGGTCGGATCGAGGGGTTGTCGTCATCTTCGATCGGCGCATATTGAGCAAGCGTTATGGTCGAGCGTTTATCGACTCTCTACCAAGGTGTACTACACGTGCGGGAAGCTTTAATGATCTACCCGATGCCGCGGCAAAATGGATTGGGGCGTAATAAAATCCTTTTGTACAATCCCTAATAATCAACCCCCACCTTCCGTCTACTTGAAGAAGAAGGAATAAGTCAACGAACTTATCTGCATTAGATCTCCATTGACGCTTGTATTACGTGCCAGCTATAATTCCCTCATCTTAAAATAAGGAAATGCACACGTGAAAGACGTAAACGAACTACGCAATGGGATCACCTTTGAGTTGGATGGAAACATTTACCGGGTGATTGAATACGGCCACCATAAACCTGGACGCGGGAAGGCCACGATCAAGACCAAGGTCCGTGATCTACGGAGCGGCGCCACCCTTGAGAAAAACTTTACATCTGGTGACAAAGTTCAAGATATCCGCCTGGACTACCGCACCGCCCAATTTCTTTATCAAGAAGGTGATTTCTATCACTTTATGGACACAGAGACCTACGAACAACCAATTCTGAACGCGGCCGTCCTTGGAGATGCCACACAGTACATGATTGATGGTCTGGAGGTCAAACTTACCTTTTATAATCAGGAATCGCTCGATGTCGAGCTCCCCACAACGGTCGATCTCAAAGTTACCGAGGCTGAGATGGCCGTTAAGGGCGATACTGCAACCGGTGCGAACAAGCTGGTTACCACAGAAACCGGCTTGAAAGTCCAGGTGCCTCTATTCGTGGAACAGGGCGATACGATCCGTGTGGATACACGCTCTGGCGTATACGTCACCCGCGTATAACCATCGAATGGATGTCTGATCATGATCACACCTGCCGGATCGGATTGCCCATATTACTACGAGGATTTTAACCGTGGGCGCGCATTACAAGAATGTCGGCTAATTGAGCGGACTCCAAATGGGGGATCCTACAGTCCCGACTTATGTACAAACTGCCGGGTGCCGCGCATCGTGCTCGCAAACGCCTGCCCCCACATGATCCTTGAAGCCCGGGTGGGTTCTTCGTTTTTAGGTCTAAAAAAGAAGGTAGAGGTCTCTGCCTTCTGTACAAGATCTGAAGCAGACGTGAAAGAGCCTGAAATCGGCTGCGGCCAGTGTCACCTCGACCTCCCAACCTTTAATTCCTCATCTGAAGATTTATGATCACAAGCGTCCTTCTAGACCTCGATGACACCCTGTTGTACAACAACATGGACACCTTCCTGCCGGCGTATCTTAAGGAATTCGGGCGTTATTTGGCCGATCTCATTCCGCCCGAGAAATTTATTGAAGAAATCCTGAACGGTACCCTGAGGATGTACGCTAATTCGGATCCAGAGATTACCCTCGACCGCGCATTTGCAGATCACTTCTATCCTGCAGTGGGACACGCAGAGATTGACCTTCTCCCCAGACTTGAATCCTTTTATTCTGACGTCTTCCCTTCACTGCGCGAGCTCACCAGCCCTCGACCTGATGCTGTGGAACTGGTCGAATCCCTGTTCGAACGTGAACTCGATGTCGTCATCGCAACAAATCCACTCTTTCCGAGGACAGCCGTGGAGCAAAGGCTTGCATGGGCGGGGTTATCCTCGGATAAATTCCCATACGCCCAGGTGACGTCCTATGAACAGTACCACTTCACGAAGCCGTCGCCAGCATATTATGCTGAAATCCTCGGACGGATTGGTAAGACGCCGGGATCAGCCGTCATGGTCGGGAACGATCCGGCAAATGATCTCGTTCCCGCACAAACCCTTGGGATAGCCGTTTTCCATGTAGATGCAGATCAAAGTGATGATTTTCCCGCCGGTGGATTAAGCGAAATTCTGCCCTGGATTGAAAAACTCCCTGAAACTTCCAAGCCAGCCATAAAACAGAATACTCTGGTGATTGGAGCCTGCCTGAAGGGACATCTCGCTGCACTTCGCAGCATGATGTCGGGTGTAAATGAGGCGACCTGGAGTAGTCGTCCATCGGACGACAAATGGGCGCCGGTCGAGATTGTCGCACATCTACGCGACGTCGACGCGGAGGTCTCCCTGCCTAGGATCCACGCCATATTGTCGGAAGATACGCCGCTCATCCAAGCGGTCGATCCAGATAGCTGGACCTCAGAGCGTGGCTATATAAACGAATCAGGACCAGAGGTTTTGGAATCGTTCACCCGGGTCCGAAAGGAACTCATCGACACGGTAGGATCACTCGATGCGAAAGCCTGGAGTCTCCCTGCGATCCATGCCCTGTTAGGTCCTACAACGCTGGATGAAATCATAACCATCATGTCCGAACACGATCTGATACACCTCGATCAACTCCGTAGCACTCTCGAAATAGTCTGATACACGCTCAGATGCGATTGTATATTCAAAAGTTTGAAACCTGCTGGTAAAAAACCTCCCGTCAAGAAAAAGGCTGCAAGGGTTTTCCACCCCATACCCGCTTGCCATTCATCTCTGCAGCATGCTATTGAGTATTCGGGCTTATTCAAGGAATAAGCCCCCCGCCTGGCCATTCATTTCTGCAGCATGCTATCGAGTATTCGGGCTTATTCCATAAATCTCTAACCTCATATGGGATATAATCTCTTGAACAGGGGAAGTGCTGGAATTGGCAGACAGGCGTGACTTAGAATCACGTGCCCTAGGGCGTGTGGGTTCAAATCCCACCTTCCCCACCACCCCATAGTTGACTGCCCAAGACCCACAGCCAAAACTTTGAGTATGCTGTGGATATGGGGGACATTTGTATGGAGGAACGAAATTTTGAAAATCGAAACGCAGGAACTCGAAGATCGTCAGGTTGAGTTGACCGTAGAAGTACCGGATGACCGCGTCCAGGCTGCGAAGCGATCATCCGCAAAACGCCTGAGCAAGGACACCCGCATCCCCGGGTTTCGCCCTGGCAAGGCGCCCTATGAAGTTATCGTGAGCAAGTTCGGTGAAGAGGTCATATTCGAAGAAGCTCTCGAAATCCTCGGTCAGGAAGCATACCGAGAATCCCTGGAGGATGCCGAGCTGGATCCCTATGCGCCGGGTTCGCTTGAAGAAGTCGTAAGTCGAGAACCGCTTGTGTTACGTTTTACCGTTCCTCTTATTCCCGAGGTGGAGCTCGGAGACTATCGCGAGATCAGGATCCCATATGAAGCACCCGAGGTCACCGATGAAGCAGTCGAGTCGATGATGGAAGAGCTCCGTCAGAGGCAGGCGCTAATCGAACCAGTTGAACGACCCGCAGAAGATTCCGATCTCGTCGTCCTCGACATTCATGGTGAACTCGTCAATGAAGAAGATGACGAAGATGTAGAACTTGTCAATCAGGAGGGAATTTCCGTCCTCGTCGACGAGGAGACGGATTTCCCATTTTTGGGAATATACGAACATCTTCTAGGCATAGTGGAAGGAGATGAGAAGACAGTCGAGCATACCTTTCCTGAAGATTACACCGCTGAGGATTTGCAGAACAAACCCGCCTCCTTTCAGCTTAAATGTATTGGTGTGAAATCACGCTTTGTACCTGAATGGTCGGATGATCTTGCCAAGAGCATCGGAGAATTCGAGGATCTTCTGGATCTCCGCATCAAGGTCCGCGAAAGTCTCACGGAACAATCCACGCAGGAAGCCGAATCCGCCTATGCAGAACAGGTGATGGAGATGGTCATGGAAGGCGCTCAGGTGACCTACCCTCCCGTTGTCCTAGAGAACGAAACCGATCACCTCATGCGTGATCTCGAAATGCGCTTGAGTTCCCAAAATCTCGCTTTTGACGATTACCTCAAAATCGAAGGCAAGAACGTAGAAGAGATCCGGGATGAACTCAAGCCAGCAGCTGAGGAGCGCGTAAGCCGCGGCCTGGTCCTCGGACAGGTCGTCGAAGAAGAGAACCTTGAGGTCGACGACGAGGAAATCACCCAGGAGATCGACCGAATGCTCGAACCTTTGGGCGATAGTGGGAATGATAGCTTGAAAGAAGTATTCGACACACCCGAAGGCCGGAACCGCGTCGGGATGGATCTCCTGACAAAAAAAGCAATTGACCGCTTGATGGACATCTCAAAGGGCGAAGCAGAATACGAAAAGCCCGAGGATGACAAAGAAGAATCCCACGAAGAACAACCAGATCAAGAAGTAAAGGAATAGGTGAAAAGTATGAATAGTTTGGATCCACAATCATTAGTACCAATGGTGATCGAATCATCCGGGCGGGGCGAGAGGGCTTACGATATCTACTCTCTATTGCTCCGTGAGCGGATCATATTCTTAGGAACCCCGATCAATGACCAGGTATCGAATCTCATGGTCGCCCAGCTTCTCTTCCTCGACCGGGAGGACTCGGACCGACAAATCAACATGTACATTAATTGCCCCGGTGGAGGAATCTACTCCGGTTTGGCGATATATGACACGATGCTGCAGGTGCGTGCACCAGTTTCAACCGTAGCAGTGGGGGTGACCGCTTCATTCGGTACGGTTCTGCTGGCTGCAGGGACAAAGGGAAGGCGATACGCCTTACCCCACGCAACAATTCACCTTCATCAACCCATAGGTGGTGCACAGGGACAGGCTACAGATATCGAAATCCAGGCCAAAGAGATATTGCGCTTGCGTGAAAAATTGAATAACATACTCGTAATCCACACTGGTCATCCTATCGAAGACATCGAACGGGACACTGAACGGGACTTCTACATGGATGCCGATGAAGCGAAGGACTACGGCGTCATTGACCATGTCCTCAATCCACCAGATGATGAGGATGAAGAAAAAGAAAAGTAGTACTGAGAGTACACTGAATGCCAAAAAATGAGGATCCGACGCAAAAGAGCCGTCGTTGTTCCTTCTGCAACCGGGAAGAGACGGACGTTCACCGGCTCATCGCTGGCCCTGAAGGTGTGTTCATATGCAACGAATGCGTTGACCTTTGCCAGGATATTATCGATGGCGAAGGAACGAAATCAGTTGGCGGTTTAAGCGCCGATGGCAAGCCAGCACTCTCACCCCAAGATATTTTTACACATTTAGACGAATATGTTGTCAGCCAGGAGCACGCGAAACGCGTGCTCTCTGTCGCTGTTTACAACCATTACAAACGCATCGCAAATCGGGGTTCCACAGACGTCGAGCTCGAGAAGGCAAACATTCTGCTCGTAGGACCTACCGGCAGCGGAAAAACCCTGCTCGCTCAAACACTGGCGCGGAGCCTCGATGTCCCTTTCTGCATCGCTGATGCGACCGCGCTCACCGAAGCGGGCTATGTCGGCGAAGATGTAGAAAACATTCTTCTCCGACTCCTCCATGCTGCAGAAATGAACGTAGCTAAAGCCGAGCGAGGCATCGTCTACATCGATGAGATTGATAAAACCGCCCGGAAAACTGGAGACAATCCCAGCATCACGCGCGATGTCTCAGGTGAAGGCGTGCAGCAAGCTCTTCTGAAAATCATCGAAGGTGCGATAGTGAACGTCCCACCACAAGGTGGGCGAAAACACCCCCAGCAGGAATTCATTCAGATCAATACGACGGATGTTCTTTTCCTCTGCGGGGGTACCTTCACCGGTCTGGCAAAAATCGTAAGCGAACGCATTGGTCGTTCAGGACGAATGGGTTTCAGCGGTGTGACAAGTGAGAAAGAATTAAAGGATGTTGAAGATAGCGAACTGCTGAGACACCTCACACCGGATGACCTCATGCGGTTTGGCATGATCCCGGAGATCGTAGGTCGCCTGCCTGTTATGACATATGTCGAAGCGTTGGACGAGGAGGCGCTGCGTGCCATCCTGACCGAACCGAAAAATGCCCTCGTTCGCCAGTACTTGCGCCTGTTCGAGATGGACAAAGTCGAATTAGTGTTCACGCCAGAAGCCCTCGACGTGGCCGCACAGATGGCGTTGGAGCGCGAGACCGGCGCGCGCGGATTACGAGCAATTATCGAAGGCGCTCTCCTCGATGTCATGTACGATATCCCCTCCATGCCCGAAATCAGACAGGTTGTCGTCGATGAGGACGCCATTGCTCGAATTGCCAAGCCCCAGCTTTACGATGCAAATGGCGGGGAAATCATGGCAAGCGATGAAACCCTCCCCGATGCCGCCTGAGAAAAACCCCTGAATTGGAAGATGCCTATGAAAAGAATCGCTACTTTCTCTATCGTCGCGTACGATAAAGACGAGAATGCCTGGGGGATTGCGGTCGCTTCCAAGTTCCCGGCGGTAGGTGCCGTCGTGCCCTGGGCGCGTGCGGGGGAAGGCGCCGTAGCGACACAATCTTATGCGAATACCACTTACGGACCACTGGGATTGGAATTGATGGCATCTGGTGTCTCAGCCGAGGAAGCCCTCACACAGCTGGTGAACGATGACGAGGACAAGAAACTACGTCAGGCTGGATTTGTCGATGCAAACGGGAATGCGGCCACGTTTACGGGTGAGGATTGTATGGAATGGGCGGGTGGATTGGTCGGTGATGGATTTTGTGTTCAAGGGAATATCCTTACAGGACCTGAAGTGATTGAGCAAATGGCAGATGCGTACCGGAATTCGGACCAGCTAGAGTTCCCTGAGAGGCTCGTAAAGACGCTCAGCGCCGGAGACCAGGCAGGTGGTGACCGCCGTGGTCGACAAAGTGCTGCGATCCTTGTGGTGAAACCGGAGGGCGGCTACGCGGGCTTCAACGATCGCTGGGTCGATTATCGTGTCGATGACCATGAAAGCCCCATCCCACGGCTCGCTGATCTCCTCGATCTTCATCGCCTCTACTTTGGGGAAAGCGGGACCGAAGATAGGCTCGAAATCAAGGGTGAAACCGCACAAAAACTAAACGAGATCATGATGAGGCTTGGCTATTTGCCAAAGGACTTTAGCGCGACTCCGGACGAAGATTTACAGGCCGCACTGCGTAAGTTCATCGGCAATGAGAACTTCGAGGATCGGACAGATTTCGAATCGGGGCTTATCGATCGACCGGTGTATGAGTACCTGATAAAGAAATACTACGAACGATAGGCTTGATCCACCATCATCCATTATCCACATCCAGCTCCTACCCTGCACTATTGGGGCAACACTCTACGGACGCAGTTTATGCGCATCAGGACAAAAAATGGCTGATCTTACAAAAATCGCTGCGATGATTATTGATATGGACGGCGTCCTATGGCGCGGTGAAACGTTCCTTCCCGGTGTAAGCGAGTTTTTTGAATTCTTAAGAGCACGATCTATCCGCTTCATACTGGCAACGAACAACGCTACGGCATCTCCGGAGCGTGTGATGAGCCGTCTTGCCGAAATCGGTGTCAACATCGATCGTGAGGAAGTGCTCACCACGGCTGCCGCCACCGCCACCTTCCTGAAGGATCTCAAGCCTGCGGGTTCACAAGTTTTTTTAATCGGAGAAACCGCTCTTCAGGTCGCCCTGGAAGAAGCTGGATTCAGCATAACGAGCAGCCACGAAGACGCTGATGCTGTCGTAGTCGGATTTGACCGCGAACTGACATATATAAAACTCGCTAAGGCTTCATTTGCCGTCGCTGAAGGCGCCGTCTTCGTGGGCACCAACCCCGATCCGAGTTTCCCTGTCGAGAACGGCCAGGCGCCCGGTAATGGCGCCATACTGGCTGCAGTCCAAACTACAACCGGTGTCGAGCCAATCATCGTCGGAAAACCGGAACCCCACCTCTATCATCAGGCGAGCGCACGATTGGATACGCCCCCAGAACGAGTCCTTGTGTTGGGCGATCGGTTGACCACCGACATCCTGGGAGCTCACCGCTCAGGCATGGCAAGCGCGCTGCTCCTCACTGGTGTTACTTCGAAAGATGAAGCTGAGGCTTCCAGTGTCAAGCCTGATTGGATCTTCGATGATTTGTTCCAGCTCATCGATGCCATGGCCGAATGATGAGTCAAGAAGAGCTCCAGCATATCTTTAACCTGGACTTGGATGAACTTAGTGAAGTCATCCAATCCGCGGGCCTGGAGAAGTATCGAGCCAAGCAGATATGGCGCGCCATCTACACTCGCGATGTCGATTCCCCCAGGGAGATCCATGAATTGTCTCGAGAGTCGCGCAAATTGCTCAGTGAATTATTTTCATTCTCCAATCTGGATACTAAAGCATCGGTCCGCTCACAGGACGACCGCACCGAGAAAATCCTCTTCAAACTACCGGACGAGAACGCCATCGAGACGGTCATTATGAATTACGATGACCGCCACACGGCTTGCATATCATCACAGGTCGGCTGTGGATTGGGATGTGTCTTTTGTGCGACGGGACAGATGGGACTCCAGCGAAACCTCTCAAAAGGAGAGGTGGTCGAGCAGGTTGTACAAGCCGCCAGAATGCTCCGGCGTGGTGGGCAGAAGCTTACCAATATTGTTGTCATGGGTATGGGCGAACCCTTCCAGAATTACGAAGCCGTAATGGGTGCGGTAGACATCCTTAATGACCCGGATGGCTTCAACTTCGGAGCCAGGAGATTTACCATCTCGACCGTCGGCCTGGTGCCCGGAATTGAAAAATTTACACAGGAGATGCGCCAGGTGAACCTCGCTGTGAGCCTCCACGCTGCAACGGACGATTTACGTGATCGGCTCCTCCCCATAAACAAAAAATACCCGCTCGAAATGCTTATTCCGGCCTGTCGCCGCTATGTCCATGAAACGGGTCGCCGCATCACATTCGAATGGGCGCTGATTGAAGGTGAGAACGACTCTCTTAATCAAGCACGCGCCCTGGCGAACCTCGTGAAGGGGATGAGGTGCCACGTGAATATCATTCCTCTGAACGTTACTCGCGGCTACGCCGGCAATGCCTCAGCTCGTGTGCGTGTCGATGCATTTCACAAGCTATTGAACGAAGCAGGGATTATTTGCTCTATCCGTGTCCGTCGTGGAATCGATATTCAGGCTGGCTGCGGCCAGCTTGCCGCAGAACACACGTAGGGGCGGACCCGTGTGTCCGCCCGCCCTCGCATGAAATCCTTCAGATGATCTGGCGAAAGGTCCGATTATCGGGCTGGCACATTAGCCAACCTCCCGATCACGCGTTGGGGCGGTTCGCGAACCGCCCCTGCTCCAACACAAAAAGATTGGTCTTTTATCGTCATGGGACCGAACATCCTATTCGCCCTCCATCTTGTCAATTCAATTCCCCAAAGGTATGATTGAAAAATGTCACAGAGACCCATCATTGCCGCATCAATTCTCGCCGCCGACCCACTCGAATTAGGTAAGGCTCTTCAAGAGAGTCAAGAAGCGGGTGCTGATTGGATCCATGTCGACATCATGGATGGGCACTTCGTCCCGAGCATAAACATGGGACCTCGCACGGTCGAGGCATGCAAACGAGTCACGGATCTCCCCATTGATGTTCATCTGATGATTGAAAATCCTGATACCTACATAGAACAGTTCGTTCATGCAGGCGCAGATTCGATCACAGTCCATACAGAAACCTGCCCCCACCTGCATAGAACAGTCTCAGCGCTGCAAGAGGCCGGCATGCGGGCTGGTGTGGCGCTTAACCCAGCCACACCTGTCTCTGCAATCGAAGAAATCATGGGTGTGTGTGACATGATCCTCGTGATGACCGTAAACCCGGGTTTTGGGGGACAAAGCTTCATTAAGAGCACACTGGGAAAAATCAAGAGAATTCGTGAGATGATGAGAGTTCAAGGCCTCAACCTTAAGATTGAGGTGGATGGCGGCATCGACTCGGATACTGCTCCTCAGGCGGTTTCAGCCGGTGCCGATGTGCTCGTAGCAGGAAACTCTATTTTCAACCATCCCGAGGGGATTTCGGAAGGCATCCAGGCTATTCGAGCCTCTTTCTCGTCCTAAAGGTGTTAAACTAATAGACCGCCGATTTGGCGGTCTTGGTGGTGAAGGTGGTAGAAACCGAAACTAGGTGATCAAACGCGGGCAAGACGTTTTATACATTTTGTACAGAGTGTTTTCTGCACAAGTCGCCCATCATCCATAACCTTTACCTTTTGAAGGTTTGGTCGGAACTTACGCTTGGTGGCTTTCATCGAGAAGCTGCGACTCTGTCCAAATTTCGTCGTCTTCCCGCAATTTTCACACTTTGCCATCTTTAGATGATCCTTTCTAACCGGTACAGCTTGGGTATAGCGGCCGCAATAATACCACACCTTATTCGGCCCATCAATGCATTGTAACACGGAGGCAATCTTCTATGACAGACAAAGCCTCAGAACTGGGACGCATCACGATCTCCCCTCGTGCAATTGCGACTATCGCCTCACACGCAGCCCTACAGTCGTACGGCGTAGTGGGCATGGCCTCTAAGAGCATTGTCGACGGTATCGCAATGGTCATTGCACAGGATCCTCGTCATGGCGTTGAAGTAAGAGTTATTGAGGACTACCTCATCATCGACGTCTTCATCATTATCGAGTACGGGACACGTATCTCATCCGTCGCAACAAGCGTTGCAAACGCTGTTCATTATCAAGTCGAACGGTCTCTCGCGATGACGGTCGCTTCAGTCAATGTGCATGTGCAAGATTTGCGCATAAGCGATCCGGATTAGATTTCAGAAAATTGCAATTATGAGCCCGCCACCTGTGGACGTAACCTCCAAATTTCGCAACCGCCTCGTCGAGCGGTATCACGTCATCGACGGAAAAGGCTTCCGGATGTTAATCCAGGCGAGCCTTGAGTGGCTGCGAGCCAACCAGGAAGTCGTCAATGCCTTGAATGTCTTTCCTGTCCCCGATGGGGATACGGGGACGAACATGGTGCTCACACTGCAATCGGCTGTCGATGAAATTGCTGACAGTGATGAGAGGGCTATCGGCAAGGTTGCCCACTCGTTGGCTCATGGCGCGCTTA
>JBGUDT010000007.1:18768-33926 GCA_041821665.1 Anaerolineales bacterium | reverse complement strand
AATTTTTGAAGGCGCGCTTCGTGCAGCCTATCGACAGCCGCTCGACCAACCCCTAATGATCGTACAACCCCTTAGCTCATTTAACCTCGAGGGCGCTATTGAAGCCATCGAGCCAGGACAGGATTGGGAGGTCGTGATCGACTTTAAACCCATGGATACTTTTGATCTCCAAACCTTCTATGGTCGCCTGGAAGACTTGGGCACCTCGATTCAGGTCGGAGAGGGCGATGGGTTGTATCGCATGCACATTCATGTACCTGATCAAACAGAGTATGAACCAATAGAGTACATCAAAGGTTTGGGAACCATCACAAGAGTCGAGATCGAGAATCTAATGGATCAGCTGGATGGGACGCTCGGTATGAAGGGGGAGCAAGAGTTCATCCTGCAGGAAGTCGATCAGGATCACCTTGCGGTTATCGCCGTCGCACCTGGAAACGGTTTTGCTCGAGTATTTGCGAGCCTGGGAGTCGCCGCGATTATCGAGGGCGGCCAGACGATGAATCCGAGCACAAAAGAGATCATTCAGGCATTCGAGGATCTCCCCACAGATAAGATTGTCATTCTGCCCAACAACAAGAATATCATCCTCGCTGCTGAGCAGGCCAGAGAAATGAGCGACAAGGCGGTTGTCGTCATCCCTACAGTGTCCATTCCCCAGGGCATTGCAGCGATGTTCGCATTCAACAGCGAAGGCGAGTTTGAACCAACTATTGATGCCATGAATGCTGCCTTGAATGATTTACAATCCGCGGAAATCACCACCGCCACGCGCACCGTTGAGATTGACGGGGTCAATGTGAAGGAAGGCCAGGTCATCGGTCTCCTGAATGGCAAGCTAGCCTGTTCGGGGAATTCGCTAGAGGAAGTCCTGATCGATACGCTGGAACAGGCAAACGCCGAAGACAATGAGCTTATCACCTTGTACGCTGGAGTCGATCTTTCCCCCGATCAGGCGCAATCGTTAACAGATAAAATCACCGAGCTATATCCGGATCAGGAAATTGAAGCACATCGAGGTGGTCAACCTCACTATCAAGTCATCCTGTCAATAGAGTAGCCCCACACTTATGGTCCTAATCGTCACCGACGCATCAGTTCGATATCCGTCATCAGCTTTCTTCAGCCACAAGGTCATCACGGTTGCACCGATGACCGTCCGCTGTGGCGACCTCGAGGTTTACGACGGCCCAACCACGGATCTCAAAGGGATGTCCCGATTGATGCAGGATTGCCCTACCGGACCCCGTGTCGAAGCTCCATCTGTAGACGACATCGCCAGGATATATAAAAGTTTGCAGCGTGAAACAAATCAGATTATCTCCATCCACTCCGCATCAGGCTTGAGCAGCGTATATCAAAACGCGCTCGCCGCCAGTCAGCAATTTCGAGGACGGATGGACATTCATGTAATCGACTCGGAGTCAATTTCCTTGGGTGTGGGACTCCTCGTCCAGGCTGCAGCACTCGCCAGTGAACGCGGCGAGGATTTTGAGTCGATCGTCCGTCTTGTCAGGGGCATGATCCCCAGGCTATATACTGTGATGTTTCTCGAAGATCTTTTCTTCCTTGAACGCAGAAATCTCGTTAGCCGCTCGCAGGCCATCCTGGGCAACATGCTTGGAATCGTCCCGTTTCTCACAATAGAAGATGGGCACCTCATTCCGATGGAGAAGGTCCGTTCGAGACACCGGGCTGTGGAAAAAATGATCGAATTTATCTGCGAATTTTCTTACGTGGAACATCTCGGCATTCTCCAACCTCAAATCAG
Source organism: Anaerolineales bacterium (assembly GCA_041821665.1). Lineage (GTDB taxonomy): Bacteria > Chloroflexota > Anaerolineae > Anaerolineales > E44-bin32 > E44-bin32. Next base: position 32,155 of record JBGUDT010000007.1, on the reverse strand, counting down.
CCCAACAGATGAAGGTCGATCCATTGCGGAACGCCTGCGTGTGATTTACCCCTCGACGCCTATCGCCACCGTGTGTTATGGCCCTGTAATCTCTACCTTTGTCGGTTTATCAAGCATCGGTGCGGTGGTTTTGGAAACTTCGGAGAACGGGACGTAATGGCGCGTGCTCCACGGGTCGTTGTCGTCACAGATAGCACCGCTGATATCCCCGCCGCGATTGCCAGAGAAATGCGCATCTCCGTCGTCCCCGCGATTCTCACCATTGATAATGAGACATTCCGGGATAGTGAAGCATTCTCGCGGGATGATTTCTACCAGCGAATGCCCTCGATGAAAAGCCCTGCAACAACGGCAGTTCCTTCCATAGACGAGTTCAAAAACGCATATGAAACCGGATTGGAAATGGGAGCGGAGAATGTGTTCGCCGTCCATGTTTCTTCAAAACTGAGCGCGATGTACGACACTGCAACTCGGGCAGCCGAAGATTTCGGGGATCGTGTGGAAACATTCGACAGTGAGCAGTTGTCCTTGGGTCTTGGATTCCAGGCAATGGATGCTGCTGATTGTGCGCTTCGGGGAAATACACTAAATGAAGTTAGGGCATGCGCACTGCGAGCCAGACAGAATGCACGGGTCTTCGCTATGATAAATTCGCTTGAATATCTACGCCGCAGCGGTCGAGTCAGTTGGCTTCAAGCTGGGGTAGGAGACATGCTTCGGATCAAAGTCCTTATCGACATCAAGGGGGGGCTCCCCATCTTTGCCGGAAGGACTCGTACGAGGAAAAAGGGCGTTGAGAAGTTGATCACGTGTGGAGAAGCCTGGAAACGAGTCGCTCGTTTCGCTGTATTGCACTCCGGGGTTCCCGATGAAGCCACCGAGATAGCCAACCAACTCGAACATATCTCATCCACGCCTGCCCTTGTTGTCAGCGCAACGACCATCATTGGCGCCCATATCGGACCGCGTTCCCTGGGTCTTGCTGCGCTGGTTGCCTGAACCCTAGCACATTTATGCCATCCCCTTTATAGTTAATGGACATGAAACAACCACTGGTAAAACTCTTAAAATTTATGCGTTTGGAAGCCGATCGCGGTTTTGACGACCGCGCTATCGTAGGTGGGCTAAAGAAAATGCTGGAGCCCTGGCAGGAGGAGGCTCGATCCGAGGGGGTCTCGGATGCCTTCATCGAAGTCGTTGTCTCCAGGCTTGATGACTATGCTCATCTCTCTCCAACATCACGGCGGGAGGCACTGCAAGGGATCATCGTAAGGATGCGTAAGGAACTACCGGAGGGAGAAGCGATCGAGGATCTTCCCAAGTTCGACTCCCATTCAGCAATAGCAAGACCCGCATCCGAGAAGATACCCACCAAGACTGAGCAACTTCCTGTTGCCGCGCCTGAAGAGACTCCAGAGTCGTCCAGGGTCCTCTCAAATCCCACGGAACCAGAAGACGAAGAGAGGTCCACGATCCCAGCCACCAAAGCTGCTGAACCTGCGGAAGGTGGAGAAGATGAGAGCCCCCCACCATCGGAGGAGGAAGAATCACTCGAAGCGCTCGAAGCGCCTCTGACCACGATCCAGGGAATCGGACCCAAATCCGCAAAAACGCTCGCCAAATTGGGTTTGGAAACATTAGGTGATCTTTTATGGTATCTCCCGCGCCGGTATGATGATTACTCCCAGCTAGAAACGATTAATCGGCTGTGGTATGGGCAGGAAGTTACCGTTATCGGTGCGGTGGAATCCATCGATTTACGCGTCGTTCGCAGTGGCAAGATGAAAATTACCGAAGCCATCGTGAGTGATGGAACTGGTTCTCTTCGTGTCACCTGGTTCAATCAACCATGGATCGCAAAACAATTAAAACCTGGCAAGCCGATCGTCCTCTCGGGAAAAGTCGATCAATACCTTGGCAGGCTTACGATGAACAATCCCGATTGGGAACCAATCGAGCGTCAGCAGCTCCATACGAATCGCATCGTTCCGGTATATCCATTGACATCGGGAGTGACAAACAAGTGGTTGCGCAAGGTAATTCATTCCGTCGCTACTCGGTATGCCCCCAGGCTTCCTGATCCACTTCCCAGCTCCATCCGAACGTCAGCAGAACTCATTCCACTGAATACGGCCGTACAGCAAATCCATTTCCCTGATGACTCGGATCATCTACGTAGCGCCCAGCACCGTCTCGCTTTCGATGAAATGTTCCTGCTCCAATTAGGTGTACTGAGGCAGAAAAAAGAATGGGAGAAGCTCGAGACTGAACCTATCATCGTGGATGATCCTTTTATTGAGCATTTTGTGGACTCCTTGCCTTATGAGCTTACGCCTGCGCAGACGCGTGCGCTTGAGGCTATTCGAGTCGACTTGAGCTCTAAAACACCGATGAACCGGCTACTTCAAGGTGATGTTGGGTCCGGGAAAACCGTGATTGCAGCCGCGGCGATGGGTGTCACGGCGGCAGCCGGATCACAGTCCGCCATCATTGCGCCGACCAGCATTCTCGCCGAACAGCACTATCAAACCTTGCTCACACTTCTCCCGGAGAACGCCGGTGTAAAGAAAGACGCTATCAGGCTCCTCATCGGAGCTACACCCGAAGCCGAGAAGGCAGAAATCCGAGCCGGGTTGGATGATGGAACCATTTCGGTTGTCATCGGAACGCACGCACTTCTCGAAGACCCGGTGACATTCCAAAAACTGGGCTTGGTGATCATCGATGAGCAGCACAGATTTGGTGTCGAACAGCGCGCCACACTGCGTGCGAAGGGCGATAACCCCAACCTACTCGTCATGACGGCGACACCCATCCCCAGATCGCTGGCGCTGACCTTGTATGGCGACCTCGATCTAACGGTCCTGGATGAACTCCCACCCGGACGCCAGCCGATCGAAACACGCGTCCTGCGCCCACAGGAGCGTACCAGGGCACATAGTTTCATCACCAGCCAGCTTGAGCAGGGTGGACAGGCCTTTTGCATCTTTCCCCTTGTTGAAGGATCCGAGAAAGTCCAGACCAAAGCAGCTGTGGATGAGTATGAGAAACTACAAAAGGAAGTCTTTACTAAATTCCAAGTTGGCCTGCTACATGGACGTATGCGACCGGATGAAAAAGAACAGGTCATGGGAGAATTCCGAGAGGGAGAGCTTAACGTCCTCGTCTCCACTTCGGTTGTAGAAGTAGGTGTGGACATTCCGAATGCGACAGTCATGATGGTTGAAGGCGCGAACCACTTCGGGTTGGCACAGCTCCACCAATTCCGGGGACGAGTCGGACGCGGCGAGCGTAAATCGTACTGCCTGCTCATCCCAGATTTCGATGATGGCACAGATGATGAACGGCTAACTGCCATGGAATCCACAAACGATGGTTTTAAGCTTGCGGAGATGGATCTAGATCAACGCGGCCCGGGAGATTTCCTCGGCACACGTCAGTCGGGATTTGCCGAGCTTCGAGCTGCGCGTTTAACGGATGTCAAGCTGATAGAAAAAGCGAGGCGAGAAGCGACACGCTTGTTCCAAGAAGATCCTGATTTGCATAAACCGGAACATGCATTGCTTGCTCAAGAGATGGATCGCTTCTGGACAGAAGAGAAGGGAGAGATGAGTTAGATGGTACGTGCAGTCTTACCAGGAACATTCGATCCCATTCACAATGGACACATTGATATCGCACTGCGTGCTGTTCGATTATTCGATGAGCTCATCATCGCTGTATATGACAACCCACCCAAGACACTCCTGTTTTCCTCCGATGAACGGGTTGCAATGGCCGAGGCGGAGTTTGCGAACGAAAAGAGAATTAGCGTCGACAGATTTAAGGGTCTGACTGTTGAATACTGTCGGGATGTGGATGCCCAGGTGATTGTGCGAGGGCTGCGGGTATTCTCCGATTTTGAGCATGAATTCCGCATGGCGCTTGCAAATCACAGGTTAGACCCCGGGATCGACGTTGTCGCGTTAATCACGAGTGAAGAACATACTTTTCTCACCGGGAGCACGGTCAAAGAAATTGCATCCCTCGGCGGCGACGTCAGCAGCCTCGTCCCTGAACACGTTGTCAAGAGGCTGAGCGACAAGTTTATTGAGTTAGGCGAAGATGGACCCAATATCGTACCGATGAATGCGCTGCGAGATTGAGTGAGTTGACCCGTAAGGACGTTTAGTGTAATCTTCGGCCTGAACCTTGCACCCTGGTAAAGGGGTCCGTTTGACCGCCAAGATGGACCGGAGGCAGCTATGGACATCCTGCACCTCGTAGACCGGTTAGAAGAGCTGTTCAACGAGAGTAAACCGATTCCGCTCACCCACAGTGTTGTTGTGGATGAAGATCGCATGCTGGAAATCATAGACCAGATGCGCATTTCGATTCCTGATGAGGTCAAGAATGCGCAGCAAATCATTGCACAGCGCGATCGCGTCCTCGCGCAAGCTCAAGAAGAGGCGAATCGGACTGTTAAACTGGCAAAAAACAAAGGGGATGACATCGTTGCTCGGGACGCAATTGTAGAGGCGGCGCAGATCAGAGCAGATCAGCTCCTCACCCAGGCGCGGGCTGAAGCCGAGGTGATCCGTAGTGAAGCTGATGATTACATCATCGACTCGCTCACAGCACTTGAAGCTGAACTAGATCGCCTCACGGCTCAGGCACGAAATGGAATCGCATCACTGACTGCGGAGAGACAAGAGGCACATCCAGTCGAAGAGGAGATTGAGCCCGTCGCGGATCAGGACTGAATTTTTATAGGTCAATCCACACACCGATCCGAGCAGTCGCTACGTGCGAAGCTGCCGGATCTTTTTATTTCCAGACCTTCTACTGGATTATTAGGCACCTAGCTAACCATCCGCCTCTTCTTGAACCTCTACATCCAGGGATTGACTTTCATCTTCTTGTGCGAGCTTCATCGCGGCATCAAGGAGCCCCACAAAAAGAGGGTGCGGTCGATTGGGACGCGAGAGAAATTCGGGATGAAATTGACAGCCCAACATATAGGGATGATGGGTCAATTCTGCAATCTCCACCAGACGACCATCCGGTGACTGACCCGAGAAAACCATGCCGTGCTGCCCTAGTATTTCACGATACGTATTGTTGAATTCGAAGCGATGGCGATGACGCTCATCCACCTGTTCCTTCTGGTACATAGATTCTGCCATCGTTCCCTTTTCGAGCTTACACGGGTAGAGACCCAATCGCATCGTCCCCCCCATGTCACCGATTCCCCTTTGTTCAGGCAGGAGGTCGATGACCGGGTGTGGCGTGTTACGATCAAATTCCGTGGAGTTCGAATCCTCTGATCCCAGTACGGTTCTGGCGAATTCAATCACCATGACCTGCATCCCAAGGCACAGACCCAGGTAAGGTATATTTTCCTCCCGGGCATAGCGGGAGGCCATAATTTTTCCTTCGATACCTCTTGAACCAAAGCCACCTGGAACGATGATGCCATGGACAAGTTGAAGTTCTTCCCACCCTTTGCCTCGTTCCAGCTCTGCGGAATGAAGCCAGATAATTTCCGCATCAGCGCCGAGGCTCAATGCAGCGTGACGGACCGACTCCTTCACGCTCATGTAGGCATCCCTCAGCTCAACATATTTCCCTACAAGCGCAATACGAACCTTTGGCCGCGGTGAGCGCTCAGCCGCCACCAACTGCTCCCATTCTGTCCAATCTGGCCTTTGTTTCGCATCGACGCCCAGGCGTCCCAGAATATATTCCCCCAGTCCCTCCCTTTCTAGAAACAGAGGTACTTCGTAGAGAATATTTGTCGTGCTCAAAGGTATCACGGCCTTGGCCTCCACGTCACAGAAAAGCGCGATTTTCTCTCGCAGGTCCTCACCCATAGGATAGTCTGACCGAGCGATGATGACGTCTGGCTGGATACCGATCGATCTCAGTTCGCGTACGGAATGCTGCGTCGGCTTGGTCTTAAGCTCGCCGGTCGCGCCGATATGAGGAAGCCAGGTCACGTGGATAAATTGTGTGTCCTGGCGCCCGATATCTGCTCTCATTTGTCGAATTGCTTCAAGAAAAGGCAGCGATTCGATGTCACCGACCGTTCCTCCAATCTCAACAATCACGATTTCCGCATTCGTAGCCCCTGGAACAAGACCCATGCGGCGCTTGATTTCATTCGTGACATGAGGAATCACCTGGATCGTTCCGCCGAGAAAATCTCCTCGTCGTTCTCGTGTGATAACTTCCGAGTAGATTTGACCGGTGGTGACATTACATACGGAGTTGAGGCTTGTATCGATGAACCTCTCGTAATGACCCAGATCGAGATCGGTCTCAGCCCCATCATCCAGGACATACACCTCTCCGTGTTGGTAGGGGCTCATCGTCCCTGGATCAACGTTAATATACGGATCCAGTTTCTGAATAGAAACGCGGAATCCGCGCTCCTTGAGCAGCTTCCCCAACGCAGCAGCAGTAACACCTTTTCCTACGGAGCTGACCACCCCACCTGTGAGAAATATATACTTCTTCATGCTGCTCCTCCTGGTAACGAATCACCCGTAAAAAAGCGATGGGGAGGGTGTTTTACCCTCCCCATCGTGGATGGTCTTTGTGGTTGAAATCTGTATGATTTATCTTTTGCTACCCGGTCCACTTGGCGAGATCCTCCGCCGCACGCCGCATTTCAAGGAAAATGAGTCCTAACTTCCCCTGACGTCGCGCCAAAACGGTAAGCACTGCTTCAAACCCCACAGACGTGAGGAGAACATACCCCTCGTCTCCATGGATATAGACCTCATCCAGAGAGCCACGTCCCAGCTCACCCGCGATTCGTTCGCCCAGGCTGAGCATCGCCGCGGACATCGCAGCCACCCGATCTTCTTCAACAGTCGTCGGGAGCGCTGCTGCTATGATCAGGCCGTCCACACTCACGACAGCGGATGCTTCAACGTCTGGCGTGTTCGCATGAAGATCCCCCAAACGATCTACCATGCCTTGATACGCGGCTTGATCCATTAAAACCCCATCCTTCCTTTGAAACAACCCGAACAGTCTACCATAGGCAATTTAAGCGAGCAAGCGGTCACCAAATCACTCGACCCCAGGGACGAGTCCTGGAAGTAAGTGAACTGTAATTTTCCCTTCATCGAGATCAACTTCGATGATAACGGACTTAATCGCAGGGAATAGAAGCTCACGACCTTCATCATCCCTAACGATGTAGACATCGTTCGCTCCAGTTTCCCGGATCTCTGCAACCACTCCCAGATGATCACCCGCCTCTGAAAAGACATCCAGACCAATAATTTGCCAGTAAAAATATTCTCCCTCCCCCAACGGTTCGGTATCTTGAAAGCGAAGCTTCACCTCAAAATCGCGATACGCCTCTGCCTCTGTGCGATCAACGGAAGCTTCATGGGTAAGCAAATACTTATTCTTATGTTTGCGAATCGATACAATTTTTAGAGGGACGTTATCCGGACCGAGATGAATCTCCGAGCCCACCTGAAGACTATGGATAAAGTCTGAGAACCCTTCGACCACGAGTGCGCCGCGGATGCCGTGTGGACGTAAAACACGCCCGACAACGAGAAAATCTTGTGATTGCCGGGCGTGATTTGCTTCTGAATGCGCTGAGTTCTGCGGCATTATGCCTTAGTTGATCTCCAGAGTCGACCGAACCCCTCTCCTGGCTGCGGAAACTCGCAAAAGCGTTCGCATGGCGTTTGCCACCCGCCCGTTGCGACCGATCACCCTGCCCATATCCTCTTCCGCCACGGATAATTCGATATGAACATCTTTCCCGTTGGCAGATTCGGTCACCCATACTTCAGTAGGATCATCCACAAGAGATTTAGCGATAAACTCTATCAAGGATTTCATTACACTCTACCTGTTTGTGTTGGTGTGAAACCTACGGACATGAAGACTCAAGCGCGTTACTCCTTGGCGTCCTCGTCCGGCTCAGCTTCAGCGTCCTCTTCTGGTTCTTCATCGGCAGCATCGTCACCGGAATCAGCTTCAGTGTCGTCTTCTTGTTCTTCGTCGGCAGCATCGTCACCGGAATCAGCTTCAGTGTCGTCTTCTTGTTCTTCGTCGGCAGCATCGTCACTGGAATCAGCTTCTGCGTCCTCACCTTGTTCAGTTTCCTCAGGTTCGGGTTCTGCTTCTTCCGATTCGGCCGGCGCCTCATCGCCTTTTTCACCCTCGTCTTCTTCCGAAGGTTCAGTCTCTGCTTCTTCTTCAGCGGGGGGTTCTTCTTTTGCCTCGTCGTCTGCATCCGCATCGGACGACTCTTCAGCAGCATCCTCGGCTTCAGCTTTGGCAGGAGGTTCTTCCTGCTTGGCCTCTTCCGCCGGTTCCTCTACTTCGGCTTTCTTCTTGGACTTCTTCTTGCTCTTACCTGTGAGATCGTCACGCCGTGTGCGTGGATCTACCTCAGTCTTCCCCGCTTCTGCCTCAGCGAGCAGAGTTTCGAGCGCCTCACCCCCCTTATATCGTTCCCAGCGTTCCAATGTCCCTCCCGCGCGGAGTGCACTGACAACAGCATCACTCGGCTGAGCACCATTACTCATCCAATGGAAAAGCCGCTCTTCGTCCACAACAACAGTCGAAGGCTCGGTACGCGGGTTGTAGTGGCCCAGGATTTCCAGGAATTTCCCGTCCCTTGGGCTTTCCTTGTCGGCGGCAACAATGCGGTAGCTCGGTTGATTCCGAGAACCGACACGCCGAAGTCTAATTCTTACCATGTTCCCTTCCCTCTATAGTTTTTTTCGATTTTTTGTCAGTTTCTTCGATATGAGAGGGAATTGCCCCGGACGGGAGGCAAAGGATCAGATCGAAGGGTCACCGACATGTTAGGTTCAAAGCGGCCATTTTCCCATATTTGGAAGGCCACGTTTGCCAATCTTTTTCATAAGCTTGCGCGTCTGCTTGTACTGACGCAGAAGTTGATTCACCTCTGGAACACTCGTTCCGGAGCCGAGCGCAATTCTGCGCTTCCGGCTCGCATTCAATATTCTTGGACTTTGACGTTCCTTCGCCGTCATAGACTGGAGGATCGCCTGCGTTCGTTTAATTTGACGCTCTGCCGCATCTCCATCTACTTTGTTTCCGCCCAATCCTACCATGGAGTTGGGCATCATATCCAGCAGTTTGGAGATTGGTCCCATATTGCGCATCATGGCTATCTGCTGGTTGAAATCATCCAGCGAGAAATCACCCTCAAGGATCTTCGCGGCTTGCTCCTCTGCATCCTCCACATCCATGGATGCGGCTTGCTCAAGCAAGCCCTTTAGGTCACCCATCCCGAGTATTCGAGATGCCAGTCTCTCAGCCTCAAATACTTCAAAAGCATCTCGGCTTTCGCCCACACCCAGAAATTTTACCGGGATACCCGTGACCGCCCGGATAGAAATCGCCGCTCCACCACGTGCGTCACCATCCATTTTGGTCAGGATCAGTCCCGTGAGCTCCAGATCATTGTGAAACCCTTGAGCGATATGGATTGCTTCCTGCCCTGTCATGGCATCGGCAATGAGGAGGATCTCAACGGGCTCAACACGGTTCTGGATTGATTGAAGCTCATGCATGAGTTCATCATCCAGTTGTGAGCGTCCGGCCGTATCGATGAGTACAACCGAGCCGCCATCGTTTTTCGCTCGCTCAACTCCGGCAACGCATAAATCGGCAGGGTCGACACCGTCTTCACTGAAAACGGGTACTCCAATTTCATCGCCCAGGATTTGAAGCTGCTCCACGGCAGCAGGACGATAAGGATCCGCAGCAACCAACCACACCCGTTCCCCCTGTGCTCTAAGCATTCGCGCGAGTTTTGCTGCTGTCGTGGTCTTTCCAGACCCCTGCAACCCGACGAGAAGGATAACGCGGGGCTTCGGTCCATGCAGCGATAACCTGGCGGTCTCACCAAGAGCTTGTGTAAGCTCATCATAGATGATGCGGATAACCTGCTGGGTGGGATTTATCGCACGCGAAACTTCTTCCCCAAGCGCACGTTCTCGCACAGGATCCAGCAGATCTTTAACAACCTGGTAATGTACATCCGCCTCCAATAGAGCGAGCCGGATCTCTCGCAAAGCAGCGTCAACATCTTCAGGACGAAGCTTTCCTCTGCGTCCAAGTCCCTGAAAAACGGTTTGAAGCTTTGACGTTAGTGATTCAAACACATGCCCTCAGACAATAAAAGCCGCCGATCGGGCTGCATTCTGGCAGCAACCGGCCGGCGGGCGCTCCGCGGTTATCCGATAAGCAACGGGATTGTAGTCCGGTTAGGACGGCAGGTCAAGGGATGGGGTTATTCGACCTCTTTCAGAAGCTCAAGACCGATCGTTTGAGCAGTCATTGAGCTTTCTCCTTCCACGATAACCACGATGACGGGCATGGTGTTCTCATAAATCTGACCTCCCATGAACCATCCCAGATCCTTCGCCGGACCTGCCAATGCATTACCCGACGCCACGTAAGCCGCACGCGCATCATCCCACAATGCTCCCCAAATAAACCGCTGTATTTCACCTGAGGGCGCCGGCTCTCCTTTCTGATGATCAGGATCTACCTGCCGATCATCCTCCACACCATTTATCGCTCGTACAAGCTTGATCTCCGGAACCGGGGATGGGGAGATCAATATAGCAAACGCTCGGGCGGCTTGAATGGGGGTGACGGTAAGCGTGCCCTGCCCGATAAATTCAGCAGAAGGATCTGATGGATCGAGCTCGAGAGTTACCTGTGGTTCGCTGGCTGAGAGTTGGAGAGCGACCTCGTGGTCAAACCCGTATAGCTCGAGCATTCGTCCGAATGAATCGAGTTCCATCTGCCTACCGATGTCCTCCATCAATGCGGGGCAGCCTCGTTGAACGGCATCATAATAACCAACGACTTCATGGGGAGATTGATCTTCCGCACAGGTAAGCTCGCCACCATCGACAGGGACGATGCGATTCAGGTCATCCAGGTGGAAAGGCTCGTTCAGCACACCTTCCCTTAATCCCCAGGCATAGAGAAAAGGTGCCAGTGCTGTGCCGGGCTGATACTTACCCTGTGTGGCGCGGTTAATTAGTGGTGCCTTTTCATTCTCGGTTAAATCCTGCCATTGTTCTTCAAATAGATTAGGATCGAACGAGGGTGACGACGCGAGTGCCAGGATTTCACCTGAGAATCCATCCAGGATTGCCACAGCTCCCTCATGATCTGAAATCGCCCCCGCAGCTTTTTGTTGAAGCTCAGAATCGAGCGTCAATTGGACATCAGCGCCAGGCGGGGCGAATCCTCGAAGCACCTTGTTCCACTGGTAAGAGACCTCATCCACTCCCCGTTCACCTCGAAGATACGCGTCCATCGAGGCTTCTATCCCGGATTGGCCGTAGGTATATGTGTCGAAACCGACCACATGTGCGGCGCTGGGCTGGGAGTAGCTGCGCGTATAAGAACCCGGAACGCCGAGCGACTCCGCCAGCACGTTCCCATCTCGGTCGAGGATACGGCCTCTTTCCACGAACTTGCTCTGTACCGCCCTACGCGGATTATCCAGCCTGGAAACCAGATTCGAAGAACTGTATAAACTCCACCAGCCCAAATTAATCGCAAGAAGCCCGTATAAAAGCAATAAAAATAGGTAAACGTGCTTAATGGGTTTGCTGAACCGGTTGGCTCTTCCCCGCCCGCCTGATATATGTAGGATCAATCCCAGTGCCACAAAACTTGTCAGCAAGGAAGAGCCGCCATAGGAAACAAAAGGGAGCGTGATCCCTGCCAGAGGTAGGAAGCGGGTTGCCCCGCCAATGATGAGCACTGCCTGAAGCCCAAGTGCGATCGAAATCCCGCCCGCCAGCAATGTTCTGAATGGCTCCTCACTCCCTGCAGCGGCCTTGATGCCCCGGCTCACGAGGATCACGAACAAGGCGATAATTCCCAGCCCGCCGATCAAGCCCCATTCCTCCGAAATTGCGGTGAAGATGAAATCGGTATGGGCAGCGGGGACGAACTCTGGATTCCCCATACCCGGACCATGACCGAATATCCCACCTGATGCGATGGCAATTAAGGACTGCACAATCTGGTAAGAACCGCCTATTGGGTCAAGCCATGGGTTAACCCATGCTTCAAATCGTAGCGCCACGACGTCAACGAACACCACCCCAACGACAGCGCCGACCAAAGTAAGGATGATGGCCAGCACTAATACGGGCCAGCGACCTGTGGCTAGATAGAGTAAGAACGCAAAGATTGCCAGGAAAAGCGATCCTGTTCCCATATCTCTTTGCAGCACAAGAAGGGCTACGGCAATCATCCAAATGATCATCAAGGGAAACAGCGACTTCCATCCACGAAATTCTATGACGTCCTGCTCGACTGTGACGCGGTCGGCAAGAAAAGATGCTAAAAATGCAATCAAAATAAGCCGGAGAGGTTCGGAAGGTTGAAAGTAGACACCACAACATCCCAACCAGAGATGAGGTGGCGACCCTGTTGGGCTCGTTCCGAATAATAGCGTAAGAAATACTAATCCGATCCCGAGGGTGATCCATAGATATCGGTATTTACGCAACCACTGGAGATCCCGTCGCCCTTGAAGTACGGCTATCAGGATGAGACAGGATAGAACGAACCATCCCGTTTGACGTAGGCCGAATTCGGGCGTCAACCTCCAGATAACAAGCATTCCCCAACCAGCAAGAAACAATGCAATCGGAAGCAGAAAAGGATCACGATCCGGATCTGTCTTCCGCGCGGTTCGCCTGACGATCCATGCGCCCAAAGCCCATACCGGCAGGATGAGAAAGTGCGTCCACTTGACCCCAGCAGTGGACCACGCTTGGAGCTTTGCGTTGTAAGCTATAGAGAGAGCCATTGCTCCGAGCAAGAGAAAGATAAATGCGAGAGACAACAATTGTGCCTCACGACGATCGATATTGACCCGGCGTTCAGAAGAGGTATCGATCAGCAAGTAGGTACAACCTTTCCATCGTGTCTGCCGATTTGAATAGATGATTGGAGATGAAATTTATTAATAAATGACTCATTAAACTGACTTCTAACCAGGTGTTCATCACACAGCCGCAGCGTCAGAACACGCCATGGAAGTTCTTTCCTCATTGAAAAGCTTATGCATTCGTGCGGGTGTCTTGAGATTTTTCCTGGGAACCAGAATGCAGCATCACATCTACCTGGCCAAGTGAAATACAGTCGCCATCGGTGATGATGGTGGGTCCTTCGATCGAAAAATCATTGACCATCGTCCCGTTCTTCGACCCCAGGTCCTCCAACCACCACTGGTTCCCCTGGTACGACAATCTCGCATGATGGGCAGATACAGTCTCGTCGGTGAGGCGAATCGTGCAATCCACGGCACGGCCGATTAAATTTAACGCCCCTATGCGTATATTAAGCGAGTCTCCTG
>JBGUDT010000007.1:17448-18221 GCA_041821665.1 Anaerolineales bacterium | reverse complement strand
AGTTTGGCTGGATCTTGATTGACATCCCGTGCCATCTCCTGCGTAAACTCGAGTGGGCTGGTGCTGTGCCATGCGATTACCCTGACCTCGTGACGCGAGAGCGTCGGATCTGCAGCGACCGTTACGATGGGTTCGCTAAAAACCATATAACCGGATATTCTGGCGGCCTCCAGCAATCGTTTCGCCAGAGCCTGGTGCAGATCGGGCGCGTCTTTCAGCAGATCTTCGGCATCTTTTGGATGGAATGTAATCGCATATTTATCGGGTGCAAACGCACCCCCCTCCTCGTTTCGGCGAACGCCGTCACTCATCGCCCGAGACAGCTTGATGGCGACATCCGACGGAGACATCTCTAAACCGACGAGACGGTTAAGGGTGCCCTCGAAAAAACTTTCCAAATGATTCTCTATTTGATCAATTTGATGTGCCATGGAAGCTCAAATTATACCGCTGGTGTGAAACTTTGGATGTACTACGTCTCAGTTGAATCTTTCTTCCCCTTTTTACCCAAGACCGCAGTGTTATCTTCATATTTCAATTTCAATCCCAACGGCGTGATCTGATCGCGATCCGTCGGCCTATCTGTGGGTCTGTATGGTGGAGTGATGTCAGGAGGACCTTCGGGACCTTCCCCATAAATGAGGTCGATTTTGGCTATCGTTATAACGTCACCGGGTTTCAGCGTTTGCTCATCGATCAGTTGTCCATTAACTCGAGTACCAGCAGTCGAACTTTCATCAATAAGGACAAACTTCCCGTGACGTGCCAGCAAC
>JBGUDT010000007.1:16730-17438 GCA_041821665.1 Anaerolineales bacterium | reverse complement strand
TGGCATGCTTGCGCGAGATATGTTGATCGTCGAGCACGAGATCGCTGTCCAATCGGCGACCTATGGTGATGAGATGCTTTTTCAGCCGAAAATGACGTTTACCCTGGATGATGAGAAATGCACCCGTGGGGGGCTTATCCGTGTCACCAATAACTGGTGCGACAACTTCTTCCACCAGATTGAGTGGATCACGACTATGCCATGCAATCACTCGAATCGAGCCGGCAGATAGAGTTGGGTCTGTTGCCAGAGTGAAATGAGGGTCTCGGGCAATAACCATATCCATGCTGGTTAGCGCTACCTGCAAACCCATTCGGAGCTGGTCCTGCATCTTTTGAGACGAACGGACGGATTGGGCAAAGCTTTCTGGATCAAGGCTTAAGGTGTACTGATCGGGGGCATATTTGTTGCCCGCCGTATCTTTCCGAATCCCAGCCCAGATTTCATCTGCCAGTTTTTCAGAGAGCGTTTCTACCGATACACTCTCCAGGGCGATATCTACAAGTGATGCACGTAGAGCATCTCGAAGCGCGTTTGTTTGCTCATCCATTGAGACGATTATACATGTTTGTCATTAAAGATTATGAGGCCTTTTCGTACTATACTCAAGACATGGAACGTCAGCCATTCGAAGAGGTAGAACATACAGCAGACTGGGCACTCAGAGTCTGGGGCATCGATCTTCCGGACCTTTTTAAAAATGCGGCT
>JBGUDT010000007.1:14505-16377 GCA_041821665.1 Anaerolineales bacterium | reverse complement strand
TGTCGGATTTCCTCTGGGAAATCCCTGCCACATATCGGGATGATATGCGCGTCCCGGTTCGCATCTTCGCAAGCAAGACCCTTCTCGATGAATCGCTCGGGGATAAATCTCTCAACCAGGCCGTGAATGCAGCCACGCTCCCGGGTCTGGTGGAACATGTCCTGGTCATGCCCGACGTTCATCAAGGCTATGGATTCCCCATTGGTGGCGTTGCCGCCACCGCCCTCCCCGATGGCATCATATCCCCCGGCGCAATTGGCTATGATATCAACTGCGGGGTTCGGCTCCTGGCCAGCGAGATTTCATATGAGCACGCAAAAGCTGATATTCCTGATCTAGCTACCGAACTTTATGCGAATTGTCCAAGTGGCGTCGGTGTGGGTGGGCATATTAATCTCAGCCACAAACAGCTTCAGCAGATTTGTCGTATGGGCTCGAAATGGGCGCTCCAGAATGGTTATGCGCGGAAAGATGACCTCGAGAAGACAGAAGAGGGTGGATGTATCGCTGGAGCAGATCCTGGCAGCGTGAGCTCCCGGGCACACAAGCGCGGGAGGGGGCAGATCGGAACGCTGGGAGCCGGAAATCATTTCATCGAAGTCGATGTCGTCGAGGAAATCTTCCATCCTGATGCTGCCAGGGCGATGCGATTATACGAGGGATCGTTGACTGTACAAATTCATTGTGGTTCGCGAGGTTTTGGACACCAGGTTTGTTCTGATTATGTGAAGGAATTCCAGATTGCCGTGCGGCGATATGGTATTCGCCTGCCCGATCGAGAGCTGGTTTGCGCACCACTGAATTCTCCCGAAGGGAAAAGGTACCTCGCCGCCATGGCATGTGCAGCGAATTATGCATTCTGCAACCGCCAGATCCTTGCCCATTACGTGCGAGAATCTTTTGAGAATATTTTCGCAGGCAAGATGAAGAACTGGGATCTCACACAGGTGTACGACATCGCTCACAACATGGGGAAGATCGAGGAGCACATCATTCAGGGAAAAAAGATGCGGGTATGTGTGCATCGCAAAGGTGCAACGAGGGCATTTGGACCAGGCTTCTCAGGTCTCCCTGAAGAATACAGAAACCTTGGTCAGCCCGTGCTCGTACCCGGCAGTATGGGCACTGCCTCCTGGGTCCTTTTAGGAACAGAAAAAAGTATGCAGCAGTCTTTTGGCTCGACCTGCCATGGAGCCGGACGAGTTATGAGCAGGAGACAGGCGAAACGCGAGGTTTGGGGCAAGGATTTGCTCGAGCAGTTGGAAGCGGATGGAATCAGTGTACGGGCTGGATCAATGCCCGGTCTCGCGGAAGAGGCACCCAAAGCATATAAAGATGTCGACGCGGTCATCGATGTCGTGACTGGAGCTGGAATCGCGGAAAAAGTTGCCAGGCTCGTGCCTGTGGCGGTTATTAAAGGGTGAGCATCAAGGATGATATTGATATCTCACCGAGGCAACGCGACGCTATGAGGAAAGCCGCGGGTTTCGACGCCTCAGTCTTCTTGGTTGGAGCAAGCCCGACCAATCTGTAGCTTCCTAAGGATGATTTTCCCTCCCCGTCACCTCCATCTTTCTCCAACTTGGAACCCCCAGCGGGGGACATCAGCAAACCACGAAAACAAACACATTCTCTAATCTGTGAATAAAGCCCCTCTCCTTTTCAGGGAGAGGGGTTAGGGTGAGGGTTGAATATTGTGATCTCGAAATCACAGATCCAGGGGAAGATGCACTAATTTCCCCAAAACCTGTTTCGGGACTCAAGGAGCTTGCTCCTTCCCATCAGCAAGCTGATGGATTCCGTTATCCTCCCTATTTGGGACAGTCCCTTTTTTACCTTTGTTGAAGCCGGATAAATTTCCGTTTCCCGACT
>JBGUDT010000007.1:2249-14240 GCA_041821665.1 Anaerolineales bacterium | reverse complement strand
CAATCTCACGCGCCAGACGCATTTTCACATCACGAGGATGCAGCTCCCCGGCGTCGAGCCCGCTTTCCATCTCGTCTATCTCAGCAGGTGTCCACCGAGTGACCAGGCGCAGGTAGTTGCTCATCGCTGAATCTGGGATGCTCATCACCTTGCCATACATCTCTTCTGGTTCTTCATCGATGCCGATAAAATTCCCCGTACTCTTTGCCATGCGCATGTGGCCATCGGTGCCAACGAGGACGGGTACAGTCAGCACAATTTGAGGCTTTATGCCATTGGCTTCCTGGAGCTTACGACCAGCCAGCAGGTTGAAGAGCTGCTCCGTACCACCCAACTGCACATCCGCCTTCAGCATAATGGCATCATATCCCTGCAGAAGTCCGTAGAAGAATTCATGCAGCCAGATCGGATTGCCATCCTCGTATCTCTTCGAAAAATTATCTCTTGCAAGGAACTGCCCCACGGTGAAATTCGAGGCCAGCTCGGTGAATTGCTCTAAGGTTAACTCAGATAGCCATTCGTTGTTGTAACGAACCTCTGTCTTCTCCTTATCGAGAATTTTAAAAGCCTGTGCGGTATAGGTCTCCGCATTTCTCTGGACATCATCCTGGGTTAATCGAGGTCGCGCCTTATCCTTGTCCGAAGGATCGCCCACGAGTGCGGTAAAGGAGCCGATCACAAATATCGCCTGGTGACCAAGCTCTTGAAATTGACGCAATTTGCGCATCGTAACTGTATGCCCCAGATGAAGATCAGAATGTGTTGGGTCGTAGCCACAGTAAACGCGCAAGGGCGTCCCCGCCTTCTCAGCTTCGATCAGGCGGTCCCGAAGCTCGATCCCCATCACCTTCTTGAGTTCATCATCCCCGTATTCAGATCCCTGCATCAAGAGAGCGACTTGTTCATCCATGGACATCTTTTTCTTGGACATATGGTTCTCCCGTACCTTGTTCTCCCGTACCTCGTTCTCCCGTACCTCGTTCTCCCGTACCTCGTTCTCCCACGCCTCGTTCTGAGGGTGCGAAACAAGTTCAGCGTGAGCTACGCTTCACCCACGCTGTTTTTTCGATACTCTATAAGGATGTAAACATCCGATTCCAATTCAGTGGGTAAATACGCAGGCAAAATCAGGGGCTAAAAGAGCCCCTGGGATAACCATAAACCGGACGCCTGAGGGAGTTCTGTGATATACCCACGCGCTTATCATAACATATCCCTCGATGCACCCTTTGCTTCCGTTTTTTCACACATCCATCCATCTTCTTGCCAGGATGGTTCAGAAAGTTTTGCGTGATTCTGGATAATCGCCGTGAGCATCGGGCCATTGATAAAACTTGAACCCGGACCCACCAGTCCAGGTTCATGCTCAAGGAATTCTGTGCTAAAAATCAGACGGGCGTCCTCGCCGAATACAACGATCTTCCAGCGTTCTCTCACCCATAGGGCATGAATTCTAGTAACGCTTTCCCACGGGACATTAATTCTCCTCAAAGGATTCGTGAATGCGAGCGATTGAGTCGATACACATATACTCGTCCCCCGCTCCATCCATGCGCCAAAACTCAATACAAGACCTACGATCAGGAAAAGCCCAGTGATGAGCACACCTACAAGGGACATCTTTCCAGTTTGATCCCTGAGAAATCCCGTCGCCAGACCAACGCTCAGTGCAAATCCATATGCGTAGAGTTCGCTACGTCGTGACATGGAACGCGGTCGGTAGATTCCCTCGTCTACGATTTGAATATCATCCCTGAAAAATTCGGGTTTTCTAACCAGGGCGGGGCCTTTCACGATTGACCGGGATCATTCCAACGCAGCTCAAATCACACCAAGAAGCGTGTTGATCATCCCAACTTACGCGTTCGGGGGAACTGTATCTCCGATAATCTAAAGTGCAAACAAAGCCGTACCGATCGGCATAAGATTTCCGACAAAAGAAGTTCCAAAGGCTTGCAACCTCTTTCGAGCATGATTCGACCAACAGGAGCGCTTCAGCAAATCCCGTTGACCCGTCAGGCACCCCCGAAAATTTGAGCAAAAGAATCGAGGACATGATCGAGCGCGGGGTCATCGATCTGGTAGTGAAACACGACGCGAAAGGAACTCCCTCGAGGCGTTCCGATGCGGATACCCTTCTCCGCCATCAAACACACGAACTCCTGAGACTCAACGTCTGCAACTCGGAAAAAGACCATGCTCGAGGGTGGTGTGGGGTATTCCACGTGTATTCCCGGGTATTTGCCGATGGCATCCGAGAATCTCTTTGCACGCTGATGATCTTCTCCTAGACGATCAACCATAACCTCCAACGCCACGATCCCGGCTGCCGCCAGGACACCAGCTTGACGCATTCCCCCACCAAGCTGCTTCCTAATCCTATGTGCTTTCCGGATAAATGCGCTCGTGCCGCATATGACCGATCCTACCGGAGCGCCCAGGCCCTTCGAAAGACAAAACGTGACTGAATCCGCGGGTGAGCTCAATTCTGATGGAGATACGCCTAATGCCGCCGCAGCATTGAATATCCTTGCGCCATCGATATGGACCAATAGACCATGCTCGTGCGCGGTATCACACAGGCTGCGTGTATATTCCACGGTGAGTGGGCTGCCCCCACAACGGTTATGTGTATTCTCGATACAAACAAGGCGGCTTATGGGCTGGTGCACATCCTCTGGATGGATTGCGTCCACTAAATCATCCATCAATATCGTCCCGTCGCTCTGATTCTGAAGGATGTACGAATGGACTCCGCCCAGCACGGCAGTTCCGCCAGCTTCATATAAATAGGTGTGCGAAAGATGACCCAGGATAACTTCCTCACCGCGTGCACAGTGCGCAAGGATGGCGGCAAGATTACCCATCGTACCGCTCGGGACAAACAAACCGGCTTCCTTACCCAGTCTATCTGCTGACATTTCCTGCAGCCGATTTATTGTTGGGTCTTCGCCATACACATCGTCGCCGACTTCAGCGATTTCCATTGCCTTACGCATTTCTGCTGTTGGTTGGGTCACCGTATCCGACCGTAAATCAATCCATTCCATTCGAAGCCATCCTTCTGGGACCTGAGAAGTTCCTTATAATTGAGGTTTATCTTGTTAGTCTAGCTTCCGTGGTTGTTTCCGATAAGGGACATGCGTGGTCAATTCTGCAGGATATCATCCCAACGAGTTCGTGCTGCAACTTCATTGTGTAATTTAAATCGAACCCTGATCCTCACGTAGAGTGACAAGCACATCAAGGAAATCGCGGGGAAGCGGCGCCTTATGTATTGAAGGCTCGTCATGCTCGGGAAGGGTGATTTCCAGCTGGGAGGCGTGGAGAAGATGCCGGCTTACGGGCAGCGTAACCCCTCGTTTGCCATAAAAGCGATCGCCGACCACAGGACACCCGATAAAAGCCAGATGCACACGTATTTGGTGAGTCCGCCCGGTGCGAGGATGTACATCAAGGAACGAATGCTGGGAGAAGAGTTCTTCCGTATGGTAAATCGTGGATGCTTCCCGACCTTTAGTTTTTGAGACGACCGCCATTTTTTGACGATGTTTCGGGTCTCTCCCAATATGTGTTTCGATCTTCCCCGATGGTGAAGGGGGTGCGCCATCTACAAGCGCGTGGTAGACCTTTTTAACTTCTCTCTCCTTAAATTGCGCCTGCAGTTGTTGATGAGCTGCGTCGCTCTTGGCAAAGACGATTATGCCTGACGTGTCTTTATCCAGGCGGTGCACAACTCCCGGACGAAGCACTTCACCAATCCCCTCGATGTCAGGGGCGTGCGCAAGGATGGCATGTACGAGTGTGCCCGAATCGTGACCAGCGGAAGGGTGGACGACCATCCCTGCGGGTTTATTCACGATAACCACGTTGCGGTCTTCATGGATAATATCGAGCGGTATGTCTTCGGGAATGAGATCGGACGGCTTTGGCGCAGGGATGACGACCGATACCCTTTCCCCACCTTTTAACGAATATCCAGGCTTGACGATCCGTATGTCATCCACGGAAATCAGACCTGAACGAATCAGATTTTGGATCCGGTTCCGGGAAACATCGGAAATATGGGCAGCTATTTGCTGATCAAGCCTGCCCCCGGGTGATGCAATCTCGAAGTGGAATTTGCGCTCGGTCACCCCAATATTCAATTCGCTTCTGAGAGGGTTTCTTCGACTCCTGCCTCATCTTCTGGGGAGTCTGATTTTGCGGCTTTGCTTTGTTTCCGTTCTTCTACAAGCATGGCTACGATGAGGAGCGCAGTTCCGAGCGTGATGCTCGCATCCGCGACGTTCCACACTGCGAAGTTCAAGACGGAAATGAAATCCGTGACCGTGCCGACCAACAATCTGGAGAGCAGGTTCCCCAGCGCTCCGCCGAGTTGGAGGGCTAATGCAATCCGTATTGCGACCTGCTCTCTGGGAACACGTGGGTAGTAGTAGATGATTGCGATTACGACGACGATGGCTATGATCGTGAATATTTTGCTGGCGGAAGGTAAAATGCCAAAGGCTGCGCCAGTATTGTTCCAATGCACAATTCGTGCGTATTTCTCGAGCCACTCGAACGGCGACCATGTTTCACCCAGCAGGAGTTCTGTGCGCACTTTATACTTTGTGATCTGATCTAAAGCGACGATGACTCCAGCAATGCCGAAGAGGACCAGATAATCCTTCAACTTTGACAAGCATCCCTCCCTCATGCCAACTGTATGGATAGAGACTGATTTTACCGCATGATAGCGGCTATTGTACTCAAATGAAACCTCCGACGTTTGTGATCCGCAGAGGCTTCAATCTTCGTACGAATTTATTCGACATTATTGCTTCAGTGAAGCTAGTCCTTTGAAAGAGCGATTATCAGCTCTTCCCCATCGAAGGTATGCTCTGCTTTTGCCTCACCATCCGGTTTTGCAGTCGCGCGCAGGGACGTCGCGATTGTTTCGCTCTCAATGTAGGATTCATGCTTCCCGATCGCTTTGGAGAGCTTTTCTGAGGCTGCATATTCCAACCGAATGCGGTCGTCAACACTTAGATTGGCCGTCTTGCGAAGTTCCTGGACACGCCTGACAAATTCACGTGCTAAACCTTCGAGTTCCAGATCAGGGGTTAATTCGGTTACCAGTGCTGCGACATAGGGTCCATCTGCGGCAGCGGCAAAGCCCTCCTGCGCCTCCACCCGCACTTCGACCTCGTCCGGTTCGATCGAAATAGATTCACCATCCACAACGATATTCAGGGATTGGCCTGCCAGGAGGCTCGTCGATGCATCTTCGGGTTCAAGCTCGAGGATGGTCTCCCGAATCGCGGGGAATTTTGAGCCATATTTTTGACCGAGTTGTTTTGGCAGAGGTTTGAGCGTGTACCTCACGGCCTCAGCCGCTGCATCCAGCAGCCGCACTCGCTTAACATTCAATTCCTCTTTGAGCAGATTCTCATATTTTTCCACGACGTCCCGCTCGTTGAGCGAAGAGACGAAAAATGCGGCTTCCTGCAGAGGCTGACGGAGTTTTCGATTCGCACTATTACGGGCAGCATGACCGAGCGACACCAATTTCATAACGAGCGCCATTTCCCTCATGAGACCCTGGTCAATCGCTTTCTCATCTGCTTGTGGCCAATTGCAGTGATGCACGCTCTCAGCTGCGGAGCCATCAACGGATCGAACCAGGTTCTGATGCAGCGCCTCGCTCACGAAGGGAACAAATGGCGCCAGCAGCCGGGTCAATGTTGTGAGCACGGTATAGAGTGTGGCGTAGGCAGCGTTTTTATCAGCGTCAGAGGCTTTACTCGCCCCTGCCTTCGCCCAGAATCGACGTCTACTCCGGCGAAGATACCAGTTGGTGAGATCGTCCAGCAGACCACCAAGCTCGTCAGTCGCTTTATCTGGCTCATACGCACATAATCTCCGTGTGATCTCACCTGTAACTTCATGCAACCGAGATAGGATCCACCTATCCAACTGGCTCGGTTTGGTCTCCCGATCTTCTCCAGGCTCCCAGCCATCAATATTTGCATAGGTGACGAAGAACGAATAAACATTCCACAATGGAATGAGGAATTGTCTCCGGGCTTCATCTGCACGATGGTAGCCAAAGAGCAGATCTTTCTCCGGCTTATGATTGAGGTACAACCAACGCATGACGTCCACACCCATGCGGTCTGCGGCTTCATTGAATTCTATCGAGTTTCCCCATGATTTATGCATAGCTCGGCCATCTTCCGCCAGGAGCGTGGCATAGGTAAAGACATCCTTAAAAGGCGCCTTCCGCTCAAGGATCGTGCTCATCGTCAGCAGGCTGTAAAACCAATTGCGGAATTGACCTGGAAAACTCTCCGAAATAAAGTCGGCGGGGAACCACTTTGACCAATAATCTTTATCCGAGTTGTATCGCAGCGTGCTCATACCAACGACCCCCGCATCCAGCCAGGGATTTCCAACATCTGGTATGCGACTCACGATGGCATTGCAATTACTGCATTCGATTTTCACGGCGTCGATGTGGGGGCGGTGAGGCGAACGACCATCAAACTGCTCCCATCCCTCAACCGCTCGATCCTTCAATTCCTCCCGGCTGCCAATCACCTCAAAATGACCACATTCACCGCATTCCCAGATAGGAAGTGCGAGACCCCAATAGCGTTTCTTTGAGATCATCCAATCATGCATGTTTCGAAGCCAATCCAACTCCCGGTCGAAGCCAAAAGCTGGATGCCAGCTGGTCTCATTGCGAACCACCTCAATGATTTGATATCGCAAATTATGGTTCTTCTCCTCATCCGTGATCTCTTCATAGGGTTTATCGAGCTGCTCCCCCATCCCAATAAACCACTCATCCACGAGGCGAAAAACGAGTTCCTCGCTGCACCTCCAACAAACTGGATATCGGTGAGTGAAATCGGCGATATGGTAGGCCAACCCTTTCTTTTCGAGATCCTTAAAGATCGGATCGGACACATCCTTCACGCTCATGTTGGACAACCAGTCAAAACCCTCCAAGAAAATACCATCGCCGTTCAGAGGCGCGATCACAGGAAGCCCTTCTTCCTTACTTAACTGGAAGTCTTCTGCACCACAGCCGGGAGCAATATGTACGATGCCCGTACCTTCGTCCTCACCAACCTCATCCCATAGAATGATGCGATGCGCTTCGGGCCCTCCTTCTTCAATCTGGATGGGGAGTTCATCGAATGGTCCAGCATACCGCCATCCTTCCATGTCCTTCCCCAGCAATTCCTCGATGACCTCGAAGCTTCCTTGAAGGACCTGAACCGTCCCTTTGCTGAGATAGAAAACTTCATCTCCCTGGCGGACTTTCACGTAAACAAGATCCGGACCTACCGCCGCGGCGACATTACTCGTCAAAGTCCAGGGTGTGGTTGTCCAGACAAGTAGATTTTCACCAGGCCGATCCTTGAGGGGAAATCGGAGGGTGATGCTGGGGTGCGCGAGTTCTCGATATCCCTCGGTTACGATTTCATGCTGACTTATCCCTGTTCCGCAACGAGCGCACCAGGGCATGACGTCCCTGCCTTTGTAAATCCAACCACGGTCAAAGCATGACTTCAACGCGGACCAGATTGTGTAGTTATTCTCATCCGAGAAGGTAAAGTAGGAACCTCCCAAGTTGGGCATACCGAGATTACCCACCAACCATTCGGCAGTTCCCGTGACTTCGCCTTCGGGGCCCTCGATGGTTACTTCCGCAGTAGGATCTTCGCCCAGTTTCTCCCTGAGGTACATCAATCGATTGGGGTCATCCCAGTCCATCCAATACCCCAGTCGAATACTTTGCTCGGTCTGGATTGCAGCATATTTCAGAACATGTTGCTTGCAAAGACTTACAAACTTGTCTAGCCCGAAGGACTCGATATCACGTTTGTTCTTAAACCCCATCTCTCGCTCAACATTTACTTCCACCCAAAGACCCTGACAATCAAACCCATTCTGATATCGAATTTGGGCGCCACGCATAGCGTTAAATCGATGAAAAAGGTCCTTATATGTCCTCCCCCAACCGTGGTGAATCCCCATGGGGTTGTTCGCCGTGATTGGTCCATCTACAAACGACCAGTGCGGACTCTTTGAACGCATCTCGATAAGTTTTTCGAAAGCAGAGGTGGAATCCCAGAGTCGCAGGATCTCATGCTCCTGTTCGATGAAATTTACCTTGTTCTCAACTGGTTTAAACATCCGTCACCTCACGCTCAAGTTCAACGACAAGGCGTTTATTAATCGCCCCTTTGCTTTTGTAATCCACAATGTGTATGGGTCCCACCTCTCGCGTATTTGCCACATGTGTACCGCCATCCGCCTGAAGATCGAGACCCTCAATTTCGACCACACGAACTTCTGTGATCGAGGGTGGGAGAAGGTTTATCTTCGTGCGAATTAAATCAGGTATTTCAAAAGCTTCATCACGAGGCAGCGTTCTCGTCGTAATCGGACGAGCTTCCTGCACTTCGTTGTTGATCTTTGTTTCGATATCAGCTACCAGCTCTTTCTTCATTCGCTCGAACTCGAAGTCCATGCGACCTCGTAAAGGCTCCATATTGCCGCCAGTAACGCTGGCGCCATAATCGCGCCAGATCACACCGCACAGGATATGCATCGCCGTGTGTACTCTCATTAGTTGGTATCGGCGATCCCAATCGAGCTTAGCGGAGACCGCAGTCCCTTTTCCCGGCGGATCATCCTCTAATCTATGCCAGATCTCGCCATCTGCCCGTTGGACTTTAACTACTTGCCATTCCTGGTCATCTATCCGCAAGCTGCCCCTGTCGCTGGGCTGCCCTCCACCACCTGGGTAAAAAGCGGTCTGATCCAACACGATTCCTTGATCCGAAACCGAAGTAACCAATGCTGCAAATTCACGAACATAGGCATCCTGCAAGTAGATGAGCGCAGTCATCCCGCTAACCTCCAATTCACCACATTGTGTAAGATAGAAAAACTTGCTCCCAAACGATGCTCCCTTAATAAAAAACACCCGTCCCTCCAGGGACGGGAGCCGTAATCTATCCCGCGTTACCACCCTGATTCCCGAAAATTCCGGGCACTCTGTAAAGTACAACCAGCTGAGCTGGTTTATACTTTCGTCAGCTTTAACGGTGGACGAAACCGGCTTCCCTACTTACGAACCTTGCTCGTGTTCAGGTTACAGCTCCAGAGGGATTTTCCACCTGCTCGTCTGACCCGGCTCACACCAACCCGGGCTCGCTTTCAGTTCAATACAGGTGTACTCGTCTCCATCATCGCTTTTTATTGATCGATACTCGCGATTATGCCATAGACAGATTTACGGGTCAATGACCCAGCAGCCTCACCGACTTCGCGCGATCTTGGTGAACGTACTTGACCTGTTTAAAATCATCCAGCAGCCCCAACGACTTATCGCGATATTGCCTCATACGGGCATCCTTGGCTTTATAGTTTCCCTGGAGTTGGTTGAGAACCAGGCTGCTGTCACCGCGGATCTCGAGGCTCACCTCCGCTGGAGATGACTGCTCATTGAAGATCTGGCGTCTACATTCTTGAATCGCGGCTATCAGCGCCATATACTCGGCCTCGTTGTTTGTACCCCTGCCAAAGCTCAACCTTACTGGAGCTTGAAGCGCCGAATCGTCTTTTTGAATTCGGAATGAACCATAGGCTTCTCCAGGATTCCCCCGGCTGCCTCCATCGAATATGATGATGTAGTTATTTGACACAAAAGTTTCCTTGGATTTTTTCAGGTTAGCATCAAATATCGGCAGCTCGATCAGGGTAAAGCTGCCTAAAAAGTGTCCGCATGTTTTTTTGATGAAGTTCTTCCGCAGGCCCACCAAGCAAGATGCGGCTCTTCCCACACGATTCCACATCAATCGATGCGAGGAATCCATCCGGATCCCGGCGGCGACCAGCTTGTTTCGCATATTTTCTAACGCACTGTAGGTACTTCTGGTTGTTCTTCACAGCGAGGGGGACCTCACCTCTTAGAATCACTTCACCATGTCCCTGCACCAAGTTTTCCAGTTTCATATTCGGGAGAATATTCTGACTCTCGAGAATCTGATCATAATCTCCGTCCACGATATAGGGTATCGGCATCATAACATCGCCCGAGAATAGAACCCGATCTTCGACCAGGAAGACCCCGATGCCATCGATGCTGTGACCAGGCAATGGAATCAATTGTAGGGTCCGTTTTCCCACTCGAAAGCCAATTGTGTCCGTATCGAAAATAATCTCAGGCAGCACAATGTTGATCTCACGAAGCTCTCTGCTCAGTTTTTTCGCTTCCTCCAGGCTTTTCCGACCTCTTGTATCGAGGAGTGAGCGGGTTAGAGCATGCCCAACCACGATGGCTTCTGGAAACAAGAAATTACCCAGCGTGTGGTCCGCATGGAAGTGTGTGTTAATCAGGTAGCGGACTGGTTTCTCAAGGCGGCCTTCAAGGAAATCTCGAATCTCACGCGTTTCTTCTGGATAAGCAAGCGTATCGATAAGTATGGACCAATCTGGACCGATCACCGCGCCTGCGTTTACTTGTGCGTATAGTTCACTCGTGAAGACATAGACATCTTCAGCGACACGTTCCCGAATCATGCATCCTCCAGCTCTAGTTTAGAAGTCTGAGGATAGCACAGCGATCAAAAACCTGTCAACTTTACTTGACATAAGTGCTTGTTTATCATCTTTTACACAAAGATTCGTGGCGCTTGGGTCCTGCTTGTGGGTTATGGGGAGGTGACCGGGGTTTGCCAGTGCCACCACCATGGCGTTGGCGTGGGTCGAGGAGTACGCGTGGGTGTTGGAGTCGGAGTCATGAATACCGTGGGAGTCACGATGGCAGAAGCTGGGTATAGCTCCAGCATGGCATCCAACCAGCTTAATCCATCACGGAAAACAAATTCGTTATATCGAGCGCCGTCATAATACGTACGCCAGTTCAAAAGGGATGGAACCCGCTCAAATCCATAATCCAGAGCCAGCTGTGTGAAGTCTACATAGTAGCCAGCAGGGATTCTGTCCTTCAGCGCACCGCCTTGATCGTAATTATTGGGATCCCCATCAAAGCGGGCATCAAAATTCCAGGGGAGCACCCGAAGCGGTTCACCGTGTGACCCGTCTTGATCAACTGTACGGACGTAGACTCTCCAATACGTTTCCCCACCGAATTCTTCCTTCACGAACTCGATCCAACCGGCACTTACCGCATCGCGCTTGAATGAAAACGCACGACCTGTATAGAGCCAATCATCATGTGGTATGGCTGGAGGGAGTGGATCGTTGATTCCCACGAAAGCGTTCTCAAGTTGACCGAGGAAATCCCAACCTAGCTCCAGCCCTGCACGCTCACGTAATGCCATATAAGCCTCATCAGCGGCATCTGCCATGAGCGGATTAGGTGCGGAAATCCCCGCAAGCCGAGCCAATTGCATACGATCCACACTTCCACTGCTTTCATCTGTATTGACCATATAGAGCGGTGTCGCATCACCTTGTGCTCCCGCACGGGTAATCGCTTCACCTGGAAGCGTGAGGGAATGCCAGTCCATACGCTCCACATTGCGAGGCAAGGGTAGTCCAATCTCTTGTCCTATTCCATCCCCAATCGCGTAGGTTACGATGTGGGCGCTGTTTGGAGATCCCAGAATTCCAACAAGTAATCGGCCGTCTGGCGACCAGGTCGCGCGGCTTCCCTGCCCGATTTCTCCTGACCTTCCTGTAACATCATCCAATGCCATCACGAACAATCGTGGGAAGGGTGCGTCATCAAGTGTGAATGACAACATCGTGCCCTCTGGGTTGAAAGCCGGATCGCGCTCATCTTTGCCTGATGAGCTTGTGACATTGATGAACCTGTCATCTGGGCGGTCAAGATGCGCGAGGTAGATATCCCTGGATCCTTCACGGTTGGATACAAACGCGATCTGACGGCCATTTGGATCCCATGCCGGTGAAGTATCACTCGCCAGGTTATTGGTCAACTGAAAAACCGTCTGTCCAGGA
>JBGUDT010000007.1:0-2239 GCA_041821665.1 Anaerolineales bacterium | reverse complement strand
GACGGCCATTTGGATCCCATGCCGGTGAAGTATCACTCGCCAGGTTATTGGTCAACTGAAAAACCGTCTGTCCAGGATCCATGGGTAATATCCATACATCAAAATTATCACCATCATGTGCTTCGTATGCCACCCACCGACCATCTGGCGACCAGGTTGGATGACCCTCATATCCAGGGGTTTGGGTTAACTGACGTACTTCTCCGTTTGATAAATCGAGCACATAGAGGTCCCAGTAACCATCTCGGTTGGATGAAAAAGCAATTGAATTTCCATCGGGGTGGACAGCAGGATCCCGATCATCCCAATGTCCAAACGTCAACTGAACTGGGACGCTCTCGCCAGTTCCATAGGCGAACAAATGACTGTATCCATCGGGTCTCGCGGAATAGAATAAGGTACCTTCGATGGGATCTCGCAATGGAAGCGGTGATGCGGTCTCAAGTTGAGCTGTTTCAGATGGGTTCAAGCTCGGGGTGGCAGAGTGGAGCAGGGATGTCGCCAGAGCAAGCACAGTAGGATCGATGGGTGTCGGTTGGGTGATATCCTGTAAAGCAATTCCAGCCACTCCCAATACGATGATGACCGCCAGCGCCAACAGTAACAGTAGTCGAAAACCCCACCGCTTGAGCCTCTGTCGGGATTGTTCCTGGTTTGAATTCGACGGTTTAGATGACTCGTTCACAGATTTTCTGCCCTAGAGAGGCGATTATACTCGCATAAGAAGTGTTTGCGAGCAACGGTGCAAGGAGAGTGCCATCAAATGAAGAAGCGGGAGCAAGAGTTGCTCATCCTTGCAAAAATAACAGGTTCTATTCCACCATACTATGGACAGGCAATTTACGCATATGCGCACAGTCATGGCAGCTCAACCATAATCCGGCTGATGTTCCAGGGTTTATTGTTTGAACATATCTCAAATCCAGGGATTCAAGAAGCTTTCTTTCCGATCTGAGGCGCAGTAGGCCTCCCGCAAGATTTAAACCTCCCGCAGGTTCGGAACCTGCGGGAGGTTCTGGCTTTTTCCCATATAAAAAAAAACCCTCTGATATCCTCGCAATCTGGAATATCAGAGGGATGATGAACTTTACTAGAAGGAGAGGTCCTACTTAATCATCCGTCCAGCGGACGGCCCCAACTCCTGCAGGTATCTGGAAATGTTCGGCGAAACCGTGATTCATGCCCCCCTGGTTTCGGTAAGCTTGCAACAAATCATCGGGAACAAGCAGATATCTGGCGAAGTATTCAGCAGAATCTCGCAGGTGGGGTAAGAGAAGGTCGCTCAGTCCCATCGCACGACCATGTTTGCTCGTGATCAACGCGCTGAGCATCTCGCGTGCGAGTGCATATCTGCGGTCTTCCGGCGCAAGATCGATCCGAACGAAAATACTACCTCGGTGGGTTGGAGGTCGAGCGAAGGTTGCGTCCCAGAGACTTGAATACATATCCACGACGCCGAAATCCGCATCATAGATGGGAGGAGGCTGATTCAACATCTCCTCGACCGCAACCGGAGGCTCCGAGGTGCGGTAGTATTCAACAAGGCCGCGTGCGAGATTGCGCAGGAACCACTCGCGCTCTTCGCGAGAGAAGGGAATCATGCAACCTGCTCTTTACCAGTTCGTTCTTGATCGTCGCCGAGACCTTCCGCCGGTGATGGAAGCTCGATGCGGCGAACAGGTTCTTCAGTAGCTTTCACCACACGGTACGCGAGCATGGCGAACTCCGTCCAGGATCCTGCCTCGAGCTCACCGATTCGCAGCCGGAGCTCGGGGGTAAATTCCAGACCTGAGATAACCTCATCCACCTGTCCTGCGGAAAATGCTTTTACGATGGTGGGGTCAACGATGGATCGTGCTACAAGTTGGTTTAGTGCTTGCATACTCATGTTTTCTCTCCTTCAGTTTCAATTTTGATTGCAGTATTTGTTCCAGTTGTTAAGAACGTAAAGCAGCAAGGTCGTTGGCCTCGCTGCCTGAGAGTGAAAATTATTTGTTTTGATGGTGCGGCTAAGGACTAAGTTCTATCCGCCGCCGCCGCCACATGCCGGGCATCGAGCCTTCATGTTAGCAACCTCCTTGTAAGTTTGTGTTTCCTCACGATTAGAATACAGCACACATCTCAACGCATTCTAAATAAAAAAACACGGGATTCAATTACTCGTTCTAGGTCTCTAGTACTATATCCAGTCTGATAAAAAAATCCCGAAGTTCATCTAATCGCATATTAGCAGTTTAGG
>JBGUDT010000006.1:77496-78914 GCA_041821665.1 Anaerolineales bacterium | reverse complement strand
AAGGACGATGAGGTCTTGGTAAAAGTTCATGCGGTGTCCGTAAATGCAGGTGACCTGGAAACCATGAGAGGTGCGTGGGTCGCTCGCTTTGGGGGGCCCCTTAGACCAATGCATCAGATACCCGGAACTGACGTAGCCGGGCGTGTTGAAGCGGTTGGAAGAAACGTACATCAGTTTCAGCCAGGTGATGAGATATGGGGGGACTTATCTTTTCCGTATGGTTTTGGCTCTTTTGCTCAGTATGTATGTGTTTCTGAAAATGCATTAGCGCTGAAACCGGCCAGTATGACATTCGAGGAAGCTGCGACCTACCCTCATTCGGCCATCATCGTCCTGCAGAGTCTTCGCGATAAAGGACAGATTCATCCAGGTCAAAAGGTTTTAATAAATGGTGCGGGTGGTGGCATGGGTACGTTTGCGATTCAACTTGCCAAATACTATGGTGCTGAAGTGACTGGCGTGGACAGCACGAGGAAATTGGACCTGCTGCGTTCGATTGGTGCAGACCATGTCATTGATTACACTCAAGAAGATTACACTAAAAGCGGGGGGCGTTATGACCTGATTCTTGATGTTGTGGCATATCGTTCGATTTTCGATTACCGGCGTGCTTTGAGTCCCGAGGGGATTTTTATCATAGTCGGAGGTTCCCTGGGTACATTTCTCCAAGTTCTAACCCTAGGGACTTTGATATCAAGGATCGGGAGCAAGAAATTGGGGCTCAATGCGTGGGAACAAAACAATAAGGAAGATCTGGCTTTGTTGACAGAGTTTTTTAAAACCGGCAAAGTCGTACCCGTAATAGATAGAAGTTACCCGTTAAGTGAGGTCCCTGAAGCCTTCCGGTATCTTGAAGAAGGACACGCCATGGGAAAAGTAGTTATAACTGTGGAACATAACTAACAATGCCTGCCAGAGCACTGCATTCCGACGGGGCAAGGGCAAAGCCCTTGTGCTTAAGAGAACGGCTATGCCGTTCTCTAGATAGAGGCAAACTTACTAGATCCTGTGCGCTTCATAACCCAAGCTTGGTTGTTTAGGGGAAATTCATGGAAGCGCTTGTTGACACAAAATCCGAAACATTGGATGTTGTTTCCGACCACTAGATGAGTTGTCCCACCAGGTCAGTCAAGGTTCTTACTTTACCAGGCAAGACTCATATCAGTATCGTTCCCTCTGTGAGTGTAATACCTATCTTGCGTCGAGTTAAAACTCCACCCCACGGGATTTGAGTGAGGCCAGATGTTGAAGGGCGATGATGGTCTTTGCATCGCCGACTTCACCCCGGGCAATCATCATCATTGATTCCTGAAAAGATAGGCTTTCCACCCGAATATCCTCTCCTTCAGAAGGAAGCCCCCCGCCTGCACTTGATCGATCGTTGTGGTCGACGATGCCAAGGAAAAGGTATATACGCT
>JBGUDT010000006.1:0-76603 GCA_041821665.1 Anaerolineales bacterium | reverse complement strand
CAAAATGTTGATCGTGCTGAATACAAAATTCCTTGATTTGGTTCATCGCCTGCGCACTCTCGTGCCATGCCTGCCTGAGGCGAATGATTTTTAGGAAATACAACCAACCAACCGCGCACAAGATCCAGAGGAGAAGCGTACCGATAGATTGCGGCAGGTCTGTTCCTCGAGATAATATCGTTAGGACCCCTGTGGCGATCACACCGAAAGCTAATAAATAGAAATTGACCATCGTGTGACGGTCCCGCATAGCTTCACTCGCAGTGAGCCTGGCATATTCGAACTCCCTATTGAGGATGTCAGCTGAATAAAGGGGCTTTATTAGGGGTGGTTTTTCGGGTGAGGGCAGCGGGGGTGAGGGTGTGGGGCTCGGTCGACGGTTTAGGGCCAGGATCAGCCTCATAACCAGGATATTGGCAATCAAAAAACCTATGGAAATGGCAACACTGCTCATATTAAACATAATCGCATTATACGCATAATGCTATATTATGGAGAATCCTCAAATGCGCGCGCACATTTTAAAATTTCCGATTAACTTTTAAGATAAATATTATTATCCCAAAAGCAAACTTGGAGGAAATTCATGAAAGCGATTGTATACACAGAATACGGACCACCGGAGGTTCTTCAGCTCAAAGAAGTAGAAAAACCTTCTCCCAAGGGGGATGAAGTTCTGATCAGAATCCATGCGACAGCAGCAACAACAGGGGACGTGAACGCTCGAGGTTTTACCTTTGTCCCTCCCGGGTTCGGTCCCCTACCACGATTAATGTTTGGTCTTAGAAAACCTAAAAAAAACGATACTAGGATCAGAGGTAGCCGGAGAAATTGAAGCAATTGGCAAAGATATAAAACAATTTAAGAAAGGTGACCAGGTTTTTGGAATTGATGGTGTCCATCTTGGCGCATATGCCGAGTATGTATGCCGGCCGGAAGAAGGCGCGCTGGCAATAAAACCCGCCAACATGACCTATGAGGAAGCCGCCGCCGTTCCTTTTGGGGCAACAACAGCATTGTACTTCCTTCGAGATAAGGGAAACATCCAGAACGGACAAAAAGTCCTTATCAATGGCGCTTCTGGAAGTGTAGGTAGTGCCGCGGTACAGCTTGCCAGGTACTTTGGGGCAGAAGTGACCGGAGTATGCAGTACAACGAATATTGAACTGGTGAGATCTCTAGGAGCCGATAAGGTCATTGATTACACGAAGGAGGACTTTACCCAAAGCGCTGAGACCTATGACATTATTTTTGATACAGTTGTAGGCAAGACATCGTTTTCACGTTGCAAAAGCTCTCTAAAGCAAGGAGGGATTTATCTTGCAGTCGCCGGTGGGCTCAAAGAGTTGATTCAAATGCTATGGACTACAGTGATAGGCAACAAGAAAGTAATTTTCGGGGGTGGGGAAGACAGCGAGCGAAAAGAATATTTAATTTTCCTCAAAGAGCTTATTGAGGCGGGGAAGATAAAAGCGGTCATTGATCGACGGTATCCATTGGAACAGACTGCTGAGGCCCACAGGTATGTCGATAAAGGACACAAAAAGGGCAATGTAGTTATAACTGTGGTCCATAGCGATAAAACCTGACAAATCGTTAACTGTTCCGCAACTCATCCTATAGCTAGCTGTGTTATCAAGCAGGTTCATCAAGATCAACTAAAGAGTGCTAGGTAGCGCTTACGACATCATAATTTGTGGAATAATTCAATGGAACGTAATGAGCCAATATCCGTATTGTCGACTAGATATGATTGGACTACTTTAGATAGAAGCGACGATAAGAAAGCAACACAAGTAGAAAGGTCAGTTGCAGCAATGTGGTTGTAATTGCTGCGAACTGAGATATGTAAAAGTAGTGCAGCTGTAATGTGATTAAGGATACCAAAAAACCGGAAATCCCGAATTTCAAACCCCGAGTTTCATCCTCTAAGAACCAGGTGATGACTGCGATGAACATCAAAGTACCTATCGTAACTTGTATCACCAATAGTACAGCGCGCCATTGGATGACCAGGTCATCAATTGATGGGCCTGCTAGAACCAGGATGGCTATGTAGCCAACTATGAGGGCTAACCAGAAGATCAAAATCCCGGAGACAATGGTGTGGTGTGTGCGGCGACCGATTCGCTGTCCCAGTGAATCCAAGTTTTTGACACTTCTTTTCCAATTACTGTGCTCGGCAAGTAATAGCTGTCCTTTTTCTCTCTCAAGATATTCGCTGAGTACCGATGCCAAAGATGCAAGCTCCTCACGATCCGAGCGTTTAGCGACCTCTAAATGAGATTCGATTAGTCCAGCCTCCCGTTTGTCCATGTCACCATCCAGGATTTCCTGTAATCCCTCAAGGGCATGATACATAGCCCTGCGCGGTTCATTTGAAGATGATCGACGAAAGAGAAGATAGAAGAAGACACATATGAGGAAGAAGCCATAAATGAGGGATAGAGCTGGAGGGAAAAAATAGTCGTTGGCTTGGGTGATGAATTTTCCTACTTCATCAATGAACAGTCCTATGCCTAGTCCGCTCAGAATGGCACTTAATTGGAGAGCCCAGCGGTTGGCCATTGCCAAGGGTAATAACACAGCAACGAACAGGAGCAGTCCTCCCCAAAGGGCATGTGCAATATGCAACACGCTGTTGCCGATCTGGGGGAACCCGGTTAACTGAAGAAACAGGCGTGTAAATATTACGGTCGCGCCAAAAACAACCAGAGAGGTAAGCAGATAACCATCGGCATGTTCGCGCCTGACTATCGAACGGATTTTTGTTTTTTCATTATTCATGATTGGACTCCTAACACATGAGGGACATCAATTCTCAAGAATTGATGGTCATTATATGGTCGATTCTTCTTCATCTCGTCTCGATGTACATGGAATGTTGTAGCATTTCGAACTCATTGATATTCTAGTCCTCAAGCCACCCAGAAATCTATATGGACAACAAGACTTACCTCGGAATCTTTCCTTCGGTCTTGACATGATCATCGTTCGTCCAGATCCCTTCTCCATCAACCACCCACCCGGCTCGATGTCAGAAAACAGGGAGCATCGAGCTCACCGTGTATTGAACTACGAAACCCATATCCGCTGTTGATATCTGTATCGAAATGTTGGCGGGTAAATGTATCTGTTTCTTGGGAAATTTCGTCTATATGGTTGAAACAATGATGTTGTGTACCGAAGAGTTAAAAAAAAAAGCAAGAAGGAGATTGATGATGTTGACGAAAAACATTGCTTGGTGGGATCGGGGGATGCGGATGGTCTGGGGATTATGCCTCATCCCGATCGGTTTGTTCGCTTTGGGTGGTGTCGATGGGCGGTTGATCGGAATCGCGGTTGTGATATTCGCATTGATGCCAATTTTGTCGGCGGCTACGGGGTTCTGCTGGATATACGCCCCATTCGGATTTTCTACAATTCGTAAAAGAGGAATTTGAACACACATAGGATATCTGAATAGAAAGGAGTTTAGAAATGCCTGATCATAAAGGTAAAGAAAAAGGTACGACGGAATCGACGGTTGATATGTCTGCCTGCATGAAGATGATGGAGCGGATGATGGGTGAAGAGGGGAAAGGTTGTGGATGTGATCCCCGCGTGATGTTGGATGGAATGGATAGTGAAGTCGAGAGCGAGGCGTTCTTCGCCGATATGTTTTCAACCATGATGTCAAGGTGTGGTGTTGAAGGCAAAAGCGAAGTGGCCGAAACCACATCTGAGGCATCGACAGCGGATTAGTCGATCGTAGATAGCTAAAAGTTGCTTTGATACACCGGCGGGCTTTGTGTGAGTTATTGGACTTGTCACGTCCGCCGGTTATAACTTTTATGGAAGATGATTCAAGGATGCCATTGACAAATCGACAATCATCTATATAATATTGTATAGACGGATATCGATATGATGGCAGAAGACATTAATACCGTAGATTTTGCAAAAGCACTCGCCGATGGGACCAGACAGAAGATTATGGCGATATGCTGTTGCCAGCAATTGAGCGTTAATGACATCGTCGATGCTTTGGATGTGGCTCAGCCGACAGTCTCACACCACTTAAAAATTCTCAAATCAGCCGGACTGGTTACTTCCGAACGGCGTGGGAAACAGGTGATTTATTCCCTAAATCAAGCTCGATTGGCTAGCAGCTGCTGCCAGGTTGCAGAAGTTTTTGCACCGGAGTACCCCCTCGAGATTCAGGAGTGATGATCAGAGCCTTTTTTTAAAACAACCAATCGAAGTATATAAATATATCAATATTAAGGAGAAGGAATATGACAACGAAGGAAAAAGAATTGGGCGAGAAGGATGTTCGCTCGGAGGTCCGCAAACATTACGGCAAAATTGCAGAAGAATTTGCCGGGGAAATCGCTGCGAGTTGCTGCGGACCGACGCAAAGCAGCTGTGGATGTTCTCCAACGGATGAGGCCGCCGAAATGTCGCAGGTCTCTCAGATCTACGAAACCCCCGATGTGAAGACACTTCCCGAAGATGTGACGGGATTATCGCTGGGGTGTGGGGACCCGGTAACTTTGGCCTCACTGGAGTCCGGCCAAACGGTGCTCGATTTAGGGTCTGGTGGTGGAATCGATTGCTTTCTTGCTGCCAAGCAAGTGGGTCCAGCTGGCCGCGTGATCGGGGTGGACATGACGGCAACGATGATCGAGAAGGCGCGTGCGAATAAAACCAAGTTAGGAGCAGAAAACGTTGAGTTCAGACTTGGGGAGATCGAGCACATCCCCGCAGAAAACGACGCCGTGGATGTGGTGATCTCGAACTGCGTAATCAATCTGAGTCCTGACAAACCACAAGTCTTTCGAGAAGCTTATCGGGTTTTGAAACCTGGAGGTCGACTGGCCGTGAGCGATATCGTGACGGGTGGTCCACTTCCCCAAGAGCTCAAGGATGACCTGAGTGCTTGGGCTGGGTGTGTTGCAGGTGCGATCGAGTCCGATGATTATATAAGCGCCATTCAAGCTGCGGGATTTGTCGATGTCGAGCTCACACCGACTTACTTGGACGAATCCTTACTAGAAGAAGCAGCCAAACAGCTCGGTATAGAGATTCTTGAAGGCACAGATAATGGCTCCAGTGTATTAGCGATGAATTTAGACGATGGAAGCGTGAAGCATATCGATCTGGGTGAACTCAGAGAACGAGGCTCAAAGGCGATTCAGCAAACTGTTTTTAGTGCAAAGGTCACTGCCAGAAAGCCCGTTTAGCTGCCAACGAGAACATAAAGCTGTTCTCTTTCAGCCATCGAGGGTCTTAAAAAAGCAATCTCCTGACATTACCATGATCAGGAGGTTGCTTTGTCATTCTGCCTTCTTTGAGAATCACAGACGAACCCGGATTGTCCTGGATACACCCTGTTTTGGCTCCAAGATGTCAATCCCAGGCAGATCCCGAAAACTCATTCCAGACTTATTTGCCCCCCGTATCTGCGCAAATCCTGACCCATAAATCTTCAGGGGGAGCCTGGTCCGGGAATGATTTTTGTAGCCAGTCGAAGCACCTCTGCCATGTGGCGAATTCATTAATGCAGGCAGAACATGCTTTTAAATGAGATTCGAGTTCTTTTGGCAGCTCACCGCCGAGACCATCTCCGATGAAATCCTCGATCCATGGTTGAAGCTCGGAACAGCTCATTCGGCTTTCTCCTGTTCCGCTGGCTTCTCTTCACACACCATAACGTT
Organism: Anaerolineales bacterium; assembly: GCA_041821665.1. Taxonomy (GTDB): domain Bacteria; phylum Chloroflexota; class Anaerolineae; order Anaerolineales; family E44-bin32; genus E44-bin32. Next base: position 70,904 of record JBGUDT010000006.1, on the reverse strand, counting down.
CCGTTCGTCGTGGGAGAAATCACAACCCAGATTCAGTGCTGCGCGTAATTGTTTCCGTGCGCGGTGGAGCCGGATTTTTACTGTGTCCAGCGAAATCTCCAATACGTCCGCAATCTCCCGGTTTTTCAATCCTTGCAGATCCGACAACACGATCACTGCGCGATAGTCAGGCGGAAGTTCTCCAATAAAGCGTTGGACACACGCCGACATTTCACGTTGGTCAGCAGCTTGTTCGGGAAGTAGCCCACCTTTATCTAGGACCTTCATTCGGTTTGTTTCAGCATTGTCAATGGAATCAGTCAACTGTTCTTGGTAAGATCTTTTGCTCCGGAAATAATCGAAGCTCACATTGGAAGCGATACGATATATCCAGGTAGAAAGACTGGAATCTCCCCGGAAATTCTGGAGCCCTTTGTGGACCCGAATAAATGTTTCCTAAATGATGTCATCCGCGAGCTCGCGGTTTTGGGTCATGCGCAGGAGATAATTGAAGATCGGGCGTTTGTATTCATCGAATACATCAGCAAACTTCTCGCTCAGTTCCTCCTCGCCCAGCTCATGTTTAGAGATGGTCGATTCAAGGTTTTGCGACATCATGGGTCTTGTATCCTTACGATTTGTCCTTCTGCAATCTGTATGATCCTGATGGATATTAAACACAGCAAAAACAAGTAATTCAAGACACCGATCAAACCATCAAACACATCTACCGCCTGATGGCCTTCGACAATCGATGGGCAAGATGCCGCATGGTGACCGAAAAAGCGATCAAGGCAAAACTAAACCAGGCCAAAGAGCTTTGGGTTTCTGGATACCTATCGCGCAAAATGAAACCATCTCGCTCAATCGCATCCAGGATGCCCTCGAACCGAGCGCAATACCAATGACCAACGATCTTGCTACGCAAGACATCCAATTCATCCAGATAAATCTTTCCGTCTCGAAAGTAAACCCTGGCCTGGACAACTCTTTCCTGTACCCATGATTTAAATGGATAGCTATCGATATTCTCGGGGCCGATACCGTTCTCCTCAAGATATTCTCTGGGAATATTGATAAATCCGTCGGCAATATCTCTCAGCATATCACGGAGCAGGTGGGTGATGTGCGCGGCAGTCGCCGCTAGATATTTGTATTCGTTTTTTGGATAGGGATGACCATTCCCAACAAAATACAAAATCCCGTCCGTGACGGATTTCCCCAATTTGCTTGTGTACCATATTAATTCATCACGACTGATCAGCCGGCCCTTGCGCCGGGCATCGAACTCAATAATTGCAAACATGTTTCGAATAAATGACTCCAATCCACTTCCTTCTGTGCGAGGATTTCGGATGAGGTCATCAATGATCTGTTCTTCGATGGATAATTCTTCGAAAAGCTCATTCTTAAAAAGGCCATCAAGGATGTTTCTCTGTCGCTCGATGAAGTTGATCCGCTCCTCGTCCGTTTGAGCGTGGATGTCGATGACGTCGTCCACCCAACGAAAGTAAGCATAAGATCTGAAGAAATCGCTCTTCAGATCCTTGTCCACCATGATGCGGGCAGTGAAGTATGTCTGTTTACTGCCATGCTGGGTGATAGTTTGTGCCAAGACCGCTGTATCGTTCGTCATGATGTTCGATATATGTCCCATGATGCTTTCAACCAATGTTTATTCCAATGCGAAACACCTTTATCTGCATTATACAATTGAATGCCCCGCTTGATGCTACGCCAGCTGTAAAGGGGTGGATTGTACTTCAGTTATTAAACTCCTTTGCCGGGTAGGTTGTGTTAAGAGATTCTCGGAAGATCGCCAGGAAAGTCTACATCGATCAGAGCACGCTCATCCCATTCTATTCGGCTAACAGGAAACTGATTGGTCAAAGCACGCGCCCCCTGATCCCCGCTTAATCCTTCCAACGCATGAAACGTGTTCGCATCGAACAGAATTGGATTCCCGCGCCTTCCTCCCACCCATGGCGCGATGATGGGACTTAATGTCTTTCTGTGTTCATTCACCAGCGCTTTTACCAGTTCCCCATCCACAAGCGGCATATCCGCCAGAAGAAAGACGACGGCCTCAGCCCGATCCCGAACCGCATCCAGGCCGGCTTTTACGGATGAACTCTGCCCTTCTTCCCAGGCTTCGTTCTCCACAATTTCCACCGGCTCACCTTGCAGCGCCTCTTGGACAAGTTCGCCGTATGCTCCTATCACAACAGTGATCGGCCATAACCCCGCTTCCCTTGCCGCCCCAACCGCCCGTGTGATCATCGGTTTCCCATCCCATTCGAGTGTCACCTTTGCACCACCCATCCTGGTCGAACCTCCCGCTGCGAGGATCACGGCCGCGACACGCGAAGCACTTTCAATGATAGGGTCGCTGGAAAGCATTGAACCTAAACATACGGAACGAATTGCTTTGTTCTGGATGAGACCATCTGCGATTTCTCTACCATGGCGCAGCTCAATTTCCGAATCTGTCTTATTTAAAAGAACTCGTACATCAGAACCAGAGGGGACCCTTTTCAAACCCCCTCTCTTGTCGGAAAAATATTGGATGATGTGATCACATTTGACCAAAGCGCCGAGGTCTATACAAAGGTGTTCGCTGAAACGCACCGCACGATGTACGTCGCTTTCATGAAGCTCTTTGCCGATCACATCGAGCCCAACTACTGGGACAACGAGGTCGGTCTCTCGTGGTACGACCGGCTCATGTTCAGCTGGAAACTTAAGAGATCGTCCACGAGATCCATCTGCCTCGACGATCGTCACCGCGTTAATATCCTTGGACTGCACGATAAGTTTGCTGAGTAAATCTAACGATATCCCCGACCACTTCAACCCATCATCGCCCCGTGGACCCGTGATTAAGACTGAGGCCCCTTCCCCAATCACAGATTCAAGCTCCAAATCTAGCTCATCCCCCTCAAGGACGACGTGGTTTTCGGCAAGATCCGATTGTTCTAATCCCAATTTGGTTGTGGTCGTCAGAAGGAGGGGGATTTGTCCCTTAAGTTCACGCGCAATAAGACCCATGGCGGTTGACTTTCCACCCGCGCCAGTCAAAGCCGCAACTATACCAGGTCGAATGCGGAGTGCATCCGTGAGTCTCAAAATCTTACCTCAGTGTTTTCCGGATTTCCTTTTGAGACAAAATCGCTTCCAGGACACCCCCACCGACGGCGAGCGCCTTATCGGAAATCCGCGTGGCATAAGTAGGCTCCATGCGCGGATCGAGGTCTCCCACTTTCATGTCTGCGTGTACTGAAACACCGTCGTGGAGAAGACCACGCAAAATTCCACGAAAGGGCGCAATGATGGTCGTATTCCCCACACAGGCGACTTGATCACCTTCATCCACAAGACTTGTCAGCGGGATGCCGCCCATGAGCATACCGTCATCAGGGGACCTGAGGACACGATCGACATCATTTCCGACAACGGATTCTGGCACCGAAGTATCAGCTTCCGCACTCCCCTCCCATATCACCCGACCCATGTCGTGACCGCGGTTGGTTTCGACGACGGCATGACAATCCCGCCCAACTCTGAATCCCGGTCCCAAAGCAACGACAAAGTCAGCAGCTTCCGACCCGATCTCGGGGGCTACCTTACGCATGCGTGCATCCACAAGCACGGCGGGTTCCAATTCTTTACAGCAATCCGCGGGAGGATCAATCATCACAGGGACATCCCCGTCTTCCAGGATGCTAATTGCTTCAGAGGGATTCGCTGCCAGCCTGCCACGGACGTCCTCCACCAGACACTCGGATGCATAAACAGCCTGCGCGAAAGCGACTAGTCGGCGGACGGCGAGTGGTTTTTTAATTTCTGTGATGACGACGTGGAAACCACAGCGGTGAAGGCGAACAGCGACACTTGTTGCGAGGTCACCCCCTCCCCGGATCAGAACGAGGGGGGCTGCACAATTCATGTCTCGAGAGAGGGTTTTATCTTCTGATACACCCTCTCCTGGGTCAGCGGAAATTCATCAAACCAAATACCGATGGCATCATGCACAGCAGCCGTCACGGCTGGGGCGAGCGGAATATAGGGCATCTCCGCCATCCCGCGTGCCCCCCACGGACCTATCGGATCGGGATGTTCAACGATGACGGATTTAACCCTGGTCGGGACGTCCAGGACCGTCGGGATGAGGTAAGTGGATAGAAGGTCGGTCTGAACGAAGCCGCCATGGTTCTGAAAATCTTCTAGCAACACATACCCTGCGGCTTGAACGACCGCGCCCTCGATCTGTCCCTCTATCTGAATGGGGTTGAGCGCTCGTCCGACATCGTTTGCCGAGATGATCTCCAATATCCGCACCACCCCCGTTTCCGTATCAACCTCCACCGCGGCAACTTGTGCAACATATCCATAGGCGAAATTGGGATCCGATTCACCGGTTTCGGGATCCAAAGGTGTCGTTGGGGGCGCATGGTAGGTGAACATAGCAATTGCGGGTCGCTCTTCGTTCCGCCATTTCTCCAGCGCCGCCTCTGCGGCGCCTCTTATCGAGTTTCCAGACATAAAAGTCAGCCGTGAAGCTGATGCCGATCCGGAATTTTCCGATGTGGCAGTATCCGAGACAAGCAGACGAACCTTTTCCAGTTCGACACCGACCGCATCCGCGACCATTTGTGCCATTACCGTGTGGGCACCCTGCCCCATATCCGCCCCAGCATGGTGCAGCACGACTTCTTCGATTTTATCCTCTCCATGAAGTTCCACTTCAGCCCAGCATCGCTCTGGCGCTCCAAAGGAGAATCCCACATTTTTAAAACCACATGCCATGCCGATTCCCCGCCGGAGATGGGGCTCTTCGGGTCCCTCGGGCTTAGTCAACCGTCTCCAACCCTCACTGGAAAGCTCCCACCCGCCTTCCTCGGCAGCACCGGCGAGAACCTGATCGATTGAAACACCCTCAGGAAGTGGAGATCCTACTGAGAGGTTATCGCCCTCTTTCAAGATATTTCGAGCCCGGATCTCAACAGGGTCCATGCCAAGTTCTTCAGCCAGCTTGTTCATCTGGCTCTCAGCCGCAAACGCACCTTGAGGTCCACCAAAACCACGGAACGCCCCCCCGGGGATGTGATTTGTATAAACCGAGCGGGCATCCACCTTCACATGTGGAATGAGATAGGGACCGGTGCACATGAGGATGGCATTTCCGAGCACCTTGGTCGAAGTGTAAGCGTATGCCCCGCCATCCTGGATGAGGTCGCACTCGGCAGCGACGATTTTCCCATCCCGAGTTGCGCCCCATTTCGCCCGGATGATAAAGGGGTGACGTTTATGATGTCCGATAATCGATTCTTCCCGTGACCAGATGATCTTCACCGGGCGATCGATCCCGCGTTCGTGCAACCTCCAGACGGCAAGGGCGAGGACGATCTGCACAGACATGTCCTCACGCCCACCAAACGCCCCGCCAATAGCAGGATATATGACTCGGATCCGATCTTCAGGAAGCCCAAGCGCATGGGCGATTTGCTCACGATCCTCATGCGTCCACTGTCCGGCGACTTCAACCGTTACACGCCCGTCCTCATCGATATAAGCGATCCCAGCCTCGGGCTGAAGGTAAGCATGTTCCTGAGCCGGTGTGCGATACTCATGCTCAATGACGACGTCTGACTGGTCGAATCCTTCATCAACATCCCCTTTGCGGATGCGGTAATGGCAGAACACGTTCGACTCCGTTTCAGGGTGAACGCGGATTGAGCTGTCCCCAATGGCTTCCATGGGATCGAGGACGACGGGTAGATCCTCGAAGGTCACGTCAATGAGATCGACAGCTTCAGCCGCAATTTCCTCGCTTTCTGCAACGACAGCCGCGATTTGATCCCCGATAAATCGCACATGATCTGTGTAAGGTTTCTCCGACCCCGGACCACAGAGCACGGGTTGGTCCGGCATGATGAGACCGTATTCGTTCACCGGGACATCCTTGGCCGTAAACACCGCCACGACACCCGGAAGCGCCTCGGCTGCCGACGTATCGAGCTTGGTGATACGGGCATGCGGACGATGGGCAAAGCGAATCTTCATATAGAGTTGGTTGGGACGTGAAATATCTCCAGGAAAATGGGTTGCGCCGCGAACTTTCCCCTCTGCATCCAGTCGATTCACGGATTTTCCAAGTACAGACATACAACCTGCCTCAATAAATTAGGTGAAATTATCCACAGAAGTACTCGAGCACACTTAATCCGTCTTTATTCGGTCCGTGTGGATTCGAGCTGCAGAATTCGTCGCAAGATCGCAATACTTATCGCATAAGTGGGATCCATGCCAAAGTATGAGAGCGATCCCGCTCCTAGATTCTTCCCTTCGCTGAGGGGTGTGTCGGAAGCATAATGAAGAATACCCAGGTCGAAGGATAAGCCGTGCATATCTACGATTTCGTTATTTGGGTATCTTTTTGGACGATGAGTCTCGTAAACTGCCGACAGATAAGGTCCGGATTCCATCTCAATATCCGTGTACCCCTCACGATAGAAAACGTCCATATAACGTGGGGTTTGCAGGAATGTGCCTTGCACGCTGACCGCTTTCTGATTATCTAGAACTGTCCCGTAAACCAGGTGATCTCGAACGTCGATCGCACTAAAGCAGTTGTCGAAAAGATAGGTGTTCTGGGATTGCTCATCGTGAACGACCGCCGGGATAGCAACATCGCCGATGACACCATTCAAAGTCGCAGCTTTCCCCATGATGTAGACCCCTCGTAATTCTCCAACCCTTGATGCCAGATGAGAAAGAATGAGGTAAGCAGCCTCTCCAAGCGGGTAATCAATATTAAGCACCACGGCATCGCTCTTGGCGAGTTTCTTGAGATCCGATTGGCGCAGGCGAGGGTCCATATACTCGTGATGGATATTCTTCACTTCGATCAATTGGGCTTCCACGTCGAATGCGTGCACACTTTGAACACGGGAGATGCCGGCTTTGCCCTCGGCCTCCCGTCTTGCAGAGACAAGCTCCTGGCCCTCAGGTGTGGTCAGATATTTCTTTAATGTGTAGTAAAGAAAATTCTCCCGGTTCGAGGGTACCTGACGAGATTCAATATCACGCCACTCGTCCAAGAGCTCGCCACATTCAGGCTGCCGAATGAAATCCAGAAGCAAAGATTCATGCCGGAGCGCAAACCCGCTCAGCAGATTCACGATGCTATGCGCATTCCCGGATACAAAATACACCGGGCGCTCGAGAATGGAGGGCAGGTTCCTCTCTATCTCACCCCACCAATTTTCCGTCGCACGGCGGTACTCACTGAGGGTTCCCCCAAGAAGCTGAACTCGGAAATCTTTCGGCTTCTCAGAGATCCTCTGCATGATCGTCCAGAAATCTTCCCCCCATATGATGAGGAGCCGTTCGAGTTCCTCCTGGTCAATGCCGATACCGTGTGCCAGAAAAATGACACCCTCTTCGGATTCGACTGGGTCATTTAGGAACTCTCGAACCTGCTCACCCTGCATCATTCGATGCAGCTTATTCCATTCTATCTGGTACGCAGTAAGCAATGGGACCATGTCATCGATGTCGGACCGGCTGGCAATATAGCATGCCAATGTGTTGACACCATCGAAAAAACTACGTCGTCGTCGCGCGACCGCGTTCGCTGGTTCCCAGGTTTCCACCTGGGAAAATCCACGTCGCTTAAAAGTCGTGGGGCCCTGTCCTAAGACAATCCGCTCGACCTTGACGATTTGCGGCGGCAAACGCAGGGAGCTGTAGATAAGTGCTGAAGTGTCAGGCAGTGTTGCACGAGCACCAGCGTGCAGGGAGGAGCCCATATTCGCATGGACTTCTTCAAGCGTGCGGATGCGAACATCGGTCGTTGAGCGCAGAAGAGAATAATAAGTTCGAATGTAGAGCTCGATCTCTTCCGAGCCCGTTCTCGGTACGGTGCGATCCACGATGTTATCTCTTTTTCTTCCAGCGGCGGGCTCTCCTCTTGCTTGGAGGACCCACATCCATCTCCTTCGGTTCAATAGGAAATGCGATGGAATAGATGGACGTAATAATCCCAAAACTGAATATCATCAGTATGAAAGTGATGGATAAGCGAACCAATATACCTTTACCGATATATCGATCGATGAGGGGATGAATTTCTGGATTGTATGCTTCGGCCGGAATGAAAATCCAGTTCTGGACAGAGTTTTCTCGAATGAACCATGTGGCTAGGAGATATCCAAATACCACGATGAAAACTATGATGAGGCAACCAGCACCACGCCAGATAGGATCTAACCTCTTCCTTTGCGTCCTATCATCATCGAGCCCGGCGAATCTATATGTCTCTCTCCCCATAGCATCCTCTCTTTCGTCCCTGTAATTGTGTGATGCGTGCTGCTTGCCGCCCTATGGGTTACTTCATTCCATCTTCACTCTTACAAGTATACAGAGTTTATCTCTCTCCAGATTCTGCTGCCATCTCGATGGCATGGATGATTTTGTAGTATCCCGTGCATCTGCATAGATTGCCACTGATGGCCTGTTGAATGTCAAAGAGCTCGGGTGTGGTTTTTTCTTCTAAAAGCTTCACACCAGACATGATAAATCCGGGGGTGCAATATCCACATTGCACCGCCGCTGCTTCGATAAACGCTTCCTGCAGAGGGTGCAGCTCTTCATCACCGGCCAGACCTTCGATGGTGATAATTTCTGCACCATGCGCTCTTGGTGCTGGTACCAAACACGCCATCACCGCCATGCCGTCCAGGAACACCGTGCATGCACCGCACTCACCTTCAGCACAACCTTCCTTGGTTCCGATAAGCTCGCCTTCCTCACGAAGCAGACGGAGAAGCGACTTTCGATATCCAGTAGTAAAAGAAAATTGCTTTCCATTAATGGTCGTGACGATGGGTTCTTGACCATTGTGCTCAGTTGAATCATCTCTTGACTGCATAATCTGTCGTTCACCTGGTCCCCAGAGCAGAACGGGATCCTCCGGAAACGATGCTTGCTCTTCCCCCTGGGCAATGGCGCGTAACCCCCTACTCGTGCAGAGGCGGATCATGTCCCTGCGATACTGTGCTGAGCTGCGCAAATCATCGATTGGTTGTGCTGCTTGAGCCGCAAGCTCAGCAGCATGATCGATGACTTCAGAAGAAAGTGTTTTACCGATGAGAAAGGATTCCGCCTTCTCTGCGTGGATGATCGTAGGCGCTACCGAGCCAAGCGTGATGACCGCACGCTGGACAGTCTCATCCTCCATTTCGATGAGTACTGCCGCATTGATGACAGCAATAGCTTGGGCTTGTCGCAAACCCAGCTTGATAAAGGTGCTGCGTGTATTCTCAACTGGAATCGGGAAGGAGATGGAGGCGAGTATTTCGTCAGGGCGCATCACGGTCTTCCGAACTCCGGTATAGAAATCTGCCAACGAGACAGTGCGATCCCCCCCTCGTGACCGCAGCTCAACTTCTGCACCGAGCGCCATGAGCGCAGGAATTGAATCGTTCGCCGGCGAAGCCGTAATGAGGTTACCTGCTACTGTGCCGCGATTTCGAATTTGAGGTGCCCCGACCTCCCAACAGGCGCGTGCTAGCGTAAAGGCTCTTTTCCTGATGAACTTAGAGGCGGCACAATGGTTGTGGGTTACGAGCGGTCCCAGCCTGATACGATCCCCATCCATGGAGATAAGATCCAACCCAGGTATACGACTGATATCGATCAACACATCGATTCCCGGACGTTGACCTCGCTCAAGTTCCAGCAAGAGATCCGTCGCCCCGGCTACTATGCGGGCTCGATCCGCCATGTCCCCTAACAGGTTGATGGCTTCATCGATGGTTTTTGGAGTGTAATACTTTATCCACATTGGAATGTTTGAATTTCTCCGATGCTTGATTATAGCTTTGGTGCGTGTGCCATTTTCTCGCCAGTGCCGCCGCGTCGCTCCAGGACCACCTGTGCCATGATCGATAGTGCGATTTCTTCCGGCGTCTCAGCGCATAATTCCAACCCCATTGGTGACACGACCCGCTCGATCTTCCCTTTATCTACACCATTCTCGCGCAACTTCGCTGCAGTTGTCTCCCAACGCCTGCGCGACCCTATCACGCCGATATAAGCCGCATCCGTCTCTAGCAAGCTCGGTAAGCCGCTTACATCAATATCTACACCACGCGTCGTGAGAACGATATAGGAATCAGGGGTTATTTTCACACGATCAGGGAGATCGGCAAGCTCACAGTGGATATATTCCTGCGCTTCCGGAATCAGTTCGGGTACCGCGTAATCCGCCCGGTCATCCGCAGCAACGATTCTGTAACCCAGCCATTTTCCAAGATATGCGAGCGCTCTCCCAACATGCCCGCTGCCAAAGATGATCAACGACGGGACCAAGATCAAGGGTTCGATATAAATCTCCATCTCGCCGCCACAAACGCCCACATCTCCTTCTTCGGGATCTCGAAAAGCGTACGTCAAGCGCCGGGGTTGACCATCAGAAAGTGTCAGGAGAGCTTCTTTAATAACCTGGTTCTCCATCTCGCCGCCCCCGATCGTACCTTCAATGACCCCATCGAAGAGCACGATCATCTTCGTCCCCTCGCGACGGGGGACGGAACCTTCGGTGCGAATCACAGTCGCGAGTGCAGCGGAGACACCTGTGCGTTCGAGATCTGCGAGACGCTCATAGATCGTCATCTAGGCTTCCAGGAGAGCCAGGACGACGGGTAAAAGCTGTTTCTTGCGGGATACAACCCCGCGCGCATCCATCGTGCCATCGGGAAGTCGTTTATAGGGCAGCTCACTGAGTACCGGGGGTTCGGACCGCATCAAAAGCCGGCTGGAGCCATCCACAATATCCGTCACCATGAGCATGGCAAAATTGAGTTTCTCCCCCTCGATCAAATCCTGCAGCGCCCCGCATAATTCTTCAAGATAGTCACCCACGGCGACGAGATCGGTCACTTCAACCTGTGCAATCCCGAAATGCAAACCGACGGAGTCGTATACCTTGAGATCGCTCGTTACGATTTCTTTCGGATCACGGGTTGAGAGTCCGGAGCTCGACTGGAGTAATTCCAATCCAAACGAGTCGATGCCCTCACCCTCAAGAGGTGAGCCTCCCACAAATGCCCATCTTGCGAGCCGCTCGGCAGCTTCACGATCGCGTTCCGTTGTCGTCGGAGAGCTGAACCGCAGCGTATCGGAAAGAACGCCCCCGAGCAGCAATCCCGCCAACTCGGGTGGTGCGCTCAAGCCAGACTCTTCAATGCGTTCCGATACAAGCGTACTAGTGCTCCCCACTGGATCCACACGGAAACTGATGGGAAGGCGCGTGGGCGGATTATTCACACGATGATGATCGAGCACTTCTATCAAATCTGCTTCATCAAGTGAACCGATGGACTGCCCAACTTCATTATGATCGACGAGGATCAATTGCAATCTGGGAGGATTGAGAAGATCGCGCTGCCGACATACACCCACATAACGATCTTCATTATCGATAACCCAGAAATTGTTTCTCTCTCCACGCAGGACACGAGGGAGTCCATCTCTGATTCTTGAATTCGCCCGGAATTTGGGCACATCGACGTCTGCGGCTTCACGACTGGGTACATTGAAAAGTTCGCTCAGGCTCATCTCCTGGGTTTCAGGACGGGTGCCGATAAACTGGCTCATTGACCGAAATAGGCTCAATCCTGTCACAAGACCAACGGGTGTTCCATCCGTTTCTACCAGCGGAGCCACCGTACCTGTCCGATTCACGATTGTCCACGCCTCTCGCAACGGGCGATCGGGTGTGACGGTGTCGAACCGTCGTGCCACTGCTTCAAACCGTGGAGACGCGTCCGTGAGGATGATTGGTGGCTTCAAATCCAACCGTTCGAGCGCCCAGGCTGTCTGGGCATTTATCGGACCAGCTCGTGCGGCGATGAAATCATCCCCATTTTGAGAGGCGAGAAGCCATGCGTAGCCCATCGCAGATGCGATTGCATCGATGTCCGGATTAACATGTCCAATAACGTAAATCGTACTCATGATTGTTTTTCACTCATTCCAAAGTGTAACGGGTGGTCGGGCTATCCCCGTAATGCCCTCCAAACCCGTTCCGGTGTCACCGGTAGTGTATGTACATCCGCCCCGCAAGCATCCAAGACGGCGTTCCCCACAGCTGGGGCAACGCCATCCATCGGAATTTCGGCGACCGCTTTCACGCCAAAGGGATGAGATGGTTCGATCGTCTCGACAAAGATGGTTTCAAGTTCTGGCATCTCATGCGCGGCGAATATATGGTAATCCGTGAAGTCAATTTCACGTGGTCGTCCCGCATCATCGTAGATCATCTCCTCGCAAACCGCATACCCCAGCGCCTGGGTCATGCCCCCCTCAATTTGCCCCGATGCCGTGAGAGGGTTGACGATCACACCGGAATCCACGGCCATGACCAGCTTTTGTACTTTCACAGCACCCGTTTCGATATCGACGAGCACCTCCGCGAACTGTGCCCCAAACGGCGGAGGGGCTACGGTGGACATAAATGATCCCACGGCCATGATTTGCTCTTGATCCTCGTGGTGCAGTGCATTCAGAGCAATCTCTCCCAGGGAAATCGAACGCCCATCCGGCCCCCATGCCGCACGATCATGAAGCCGGATGTCGGCGGGCAGTACTTTGTTTCCTTCTTCACTGAGTAATCTTGCGGCACGGTCACAGATGCGTGCCGCGACAGCTTCCGCCGCACGGACGACTGCGGCTCCTGAGATATACGTCGTGCTGGAAGCGTATGCGCCTTTGTCGAATGGCGTAAAGTCGGTGTCCGATGAATACACGATGATATCATCCACAGGAGTTCCCAGAACCTCCGCTGCCAGCTGGGCGAGCACAGTATCCGAACCTGTCCCCAGATCGGTTGCACCGACGAGAAGATTAAAGGAACCATCATCGTTCATCTTAATGCTTGCGCCGCCCATATCGAGGTACGGAATCGCAGTCCCTTGCATAACAAGGGCAACCCCTATCCCGCGTCTAAGATGAGGCTTGCCGGCCACTTCATGCCAGGCATCATCCGAGAACTTTACCTGCCAACCAATTGCGGCTGCGCCCTGCGCGGCGCAATCCTCAAGCCCACAAGTGTTAATTGTCTCCGGTCGCGGTTCGCGACCCTCTGACCAGGCTGAGCTGAATGGATGCAGTTCACCTGCCCGCAGCGCGTTCTTCAGGCGGAATTCAATCGGATCATGACCCAGCTCCCGAGCAATCTTCTCCATCTGCCTCTCTACCGGCCAGAAGCCCTGAGGGACACCATATCCACGATATGCTCCTGAAGGTGGCGTATTGGAATACACAACGTCCGCGTAGAAGCGAATATTCGGTGATTTTCTATACGCACCATCCCCAACATACAGCGCCATCGCCTTGTGACCGGTATTTCCGGTGACGGTGAGCGCGTGACAGCCGTACGCACCTGTGTCACTTACCACGAGCATTTCATTTGCGGTGATCGTGCCATCAAGCTTAACCCCGGTCTTCATGCGGATTTGCATGGGATGACGTGAGCGAGCTGCGATAAACTCTTCCTCCCGTGTGTACTCGAACCGTACCGGTCGACCCGTCGCGATGGTCAGGTGGGCGGCGACGTCTTCAATCAAAACTTCCTGTTTCCCGCCAAAGCCGCCGCCGATGCGTGGTTTGATGACACGTATGCGTTTCGGTGGCAGATCAAGGGCGGGTGAAATTATACGCCGCACGTGGAATGGAACTTGTGTGCTCGTACGAATGACCAGACGATCGTCTTCGTCCCAATAAGTCACGACAACATGCGGTTCGATATGCGCTGGGTTAACTTTTGGGACCTCATACGTCTCTTCAAAGATACGGTCAGCTTCCAAAAAACCCATCTCCACATCACCAATATCAATCTTAATCTGGGCGGCTAGATTCCTGCTTGGATCAGATTCCGCAAAATTGACATATTCGGGCTCATCGTGGATCTGCGGTGCGTCTTTATCGAGCGCGGTGGTGTAGTCGATGATCGGGGGAAGGATCTCGTACTCCACGTCAATGAGCGATATTGCCTCCTCCGCGATTGCCTCGGTCTCGGCTGCGACAAATGCGACACGATCACCAACAAACCGAACCTTATGATCCAGAGAGAACGTGTCCAGCGGACCTGGAATTGGATCGGACTGCCCAGCCGTGGAGTAGACCACTCTGGGGATGTCCTCCCAAGTGAGCACCGCAGCAACACCTGGAATTGCACGCGCCTTCTCCGCATCGATGCTCGTTATCCTGGCATGCGAAACCGGGCTGTGCAGGACTTTTGCGACAAGCATGCCGCGCATTTCGATGTCTGCCGTGAATGCTGGTTTACCTTGCACAAGCTTCAGTGCGTCGACTTTCGGTTCTGGTTTCCCCACCGTCTGGTGTGGCTGCTGGTGCGATGCGATCTGGATCCTGGGCATGACTTCTGTGCGGGTGACCACATCAGGTCCGCCCCGTTCCCAGTCTCCTTCCGGTCTCGGCAGATCTTCGGAGGGTAAAACATCCATTATTAATGGTTCCCCACCCTCTATCGGGTTCACCGTTTCACCGCGTAGAACCGCGGCGGCTCGCAGGATGGCCTGCACTGGTTTGAGGTAACCAGTGCAGCGGCAGAGGATCCCCGAGAGATTTTCCCGGACATCGGCTTCGGTCGGATTCGGATTCTTCTCTAAAAGCATCCTGGCGGAAAGCACCATGGCAGGGGTGCAAAAGCCGCACTGGATGGCACCGGTCTCCACAAATGCCGCCTGGATAGCATCCAGACCCTCGGTCTTATGCCAACCTTGATCCGGATGCTCACCCACGGATTCAATCGTGGTGATAGCATGACCATCGACCTGCACGGCGAGCATGACGCACGCATTCATCGGAGCGCCATCGAGCAGCACCGTACATGCGCCACACTCGCCAGTTTCACAACCATGTTTCACGCCAAACAATCCAAGATCTTCACGTAAAAGCGATAGGAGTGTCTTGTCAGGACTTACTCCAACCTGGATAGATTCTCCGTTAAGAAGGAAGTCGATAAGCATCAGGAAAGGACCTCCTCGAGAACTCGTTTTACCAGGACACCGGAGACATGGCTTCGATATTCTCCACTCGCAAACGAATCCTCCGCTTCCGCATACATTTGTGATGCTATCCGGGTGGCCGCTTCGAGATTGCCTCTATCCATAATCTCCTTCTCCGATTTAGCGATGCGAATGGGTACTGCACCAAAACCACCAAGAGATATGAATATGCTTTGATTCGTCCCTTCCCTGTACAATGCAGCCGCAGAACAGACCAACGGGCGATCCGCTGGAGATCGTGCCACATATTCAAATGCCATCTTTTCAGGTATGCGCAGAACAATTTCCGTAATAAGTCGGTCTGCAATACGTTTCTTCCTATTTTTCAGGAGTTTTTCCAAAGGTAGGTTCTTGGCCCCAGGTTCGAGAATGACCGTAGTATCCATAGCAAGCAATGCCGTCAGGAAAGGCGAACGTCCATCGGCTTCGACAATCGTACCGCCGAGAGATGACATCAGACGTATATTCAAGCCTGCTTCTAACCGGCAGGCTTTTGCAAGCGGTTCTGAATATTCCCCAATCTCTTCAAGGAATTTTTGCAGCTTAGCCCCAGCGCCCACCTTAATAAATTCATCGTTAACTTCTATTGAATCCAACCCCAAGTCTTGGATATCCACCAGCCTGGTATAACTTCCCCGACGCGGTGTGATTGATGTGCCACCAGCGAGGGGGTCGCCAGTTTCGATGAGCTTGAGTGCTTTCTTCATCTTGGAGGGTCGTGAGTATTTCAATTCTGACATAGTGACCTCATGAATTATGCTCTCCCTAATCTGGATAGACCTTCCAGCCGAGCTCCTCAAGATTTGCGCCCTCCAATAGAGCTTCATCGGCGTTAACCATCATTCCATTTGCCTCGGCCGCCACTGTTCCATCGGGGAGCCTCAACTCGGCTTTGGTGAAGATTATGCGTCCTCTCCGCTTCTCAATAACGGCACGGAGCTTGAGCATCTGACCCGTGGGCACAGGCGCGCGGTAACGGAGCTCCATCTTTGCGGTCATCCAAAATCGATCGGGTTCACCGATCATCGCTACTCTAGATAACATTTCGTCAAGGATGGAGGCGGTAATGCCCCCATGGACGATGCCGGGGAATCCCTCGAATTGCTCAGGAACGACATATTCAGCAACGAGCTCATCCCCGTTAATTTCGTAAAACTGCACTCCGAGACCATGCTCGTTCTCCACGCCACAAGCGAAACAATTTTTTGAATTAGGCTGCTTGATGCGAGAATTTTGCATAGACTTTCTCTCCGCCTCGTCCATGGATCACTTCCTTGTCTGCGATGAGGATGGAGGACAGGTAACGCTTTAGCCTGGGCTGAAAGTATCGATGAGCAGTTTAATATCGCCACCCACAGGGTAAAGTATCGGACAGGTTGAACCGTTATCAATATATTCCTGAACTTTCGCCTTGGCTTGCTCTGGAGTTCCTGATGCCGTGATACGCGTAACGAGCTCATCCGGCACAAGGTGTTTCGCTTGCACAATTTGTTCGTGTGTCGCGGGCCAACCGAGAATGGCTTGAATCTCATCCACAATGTCCTGGGACACACCGCTGGCTTTAGCGATATGTGGCTGCTGTGCCAGGTATTGCGTGAGGAGCTCCCGGCTGGTGTCCAACGCCTTGTCCTCGTCCATATCAACGGAACATACAACGAGTTGAGGGCGATCAAGATCATCCACGGAACGACCTGCTCTCTTTGCTCCAACCTCAAGACGCTCCATTGCCTGATTGTTGTAATCTGGTGGAACACAATAGTTCAAAACGACACCGTCTGCGATCTCACCGGTTAGTTCCATCATCTTTGGTCCCGTCGCACCGATATAAACGGGGACATTCCTCGGTTCACGCCGACCGTGGACCACATCAAGCTCAATCCCGTCAACCTGATGAAACTCCCCATGAAATGTCACCTGCTCCATATTGAGCAGTCTTCGAAATACCTCAATAGTCTCCTTCATAGCGAGCAGTGGTTTTCGCCGTTCGATTCCGACATTTTTCGCAAGAGGATCCCACCATGCACCTATACCGCAAATGATGCGGTTGGGAGCGAGATCATCCAAAGTCAAATAAGTCGACGCAAGCAAACCAATGTTCCTTGTCCAATTATTAATAACCCCGGAACCAATTGTGATCTTCTCGGTGACCGCTGCATACGCTGCCATGGGCACGATTGCATCGCGCACAAGCCGCGATTCTGCCTGCCAGACTGCGTCAAAGCCCTTTTCTTCAGCATACCGAACGTAATCTAATCCTTCTCGTAAATCATGCGCATCTTGTAGATAGAGTGCCACTCGATCGAAGCTCATTCTTGTTCCTCCTCAATTGCACCTATGGAGATGGGGGACTTTTCCTGTCGCAGGATTTCAAGGTCCTCGGGTATGTCCACATCCAAGCCCAGCGAGGGTAGCTCACAGACTTCCACACGCACTCCTGCTTGTTCCGCCCTATCGAGATGACGTTGGAAGCTGTCCGGCCCAAAATCATATTCTATCAAACCGGGTGGAATCGCCAGCAGCGCGTTCGTCCCACTGCGGTGCCTATCTGGGGCGATCACGACGACCGGGGGTTGATCCGCTTTGGAGATTAATGTCTCCACATCCTGGGGAGAGATTAGAGGGAGATCAGCGGGTAATACAAGCACGCCTGAGACTCCGTATTGCTTAGCGACGATGGTGGCGCGTACGAGAGCCGGGTTGAGATCTGGTGTTCCCCATTCGGCAACCGTCCTGGCGCCATGCTCCCGAGCCAGGGCCAGGGCCTGGGTGTCTCGACTGACCACGAGCGTGCGCTCGATCCCTGGAACTTCCCCGAGCACATCGAGCAGGTGCACCATCATGTCCCGGCTCAGAGTCGTTCTCTCCTCTCGTGATAACACACTTGAGAGCCTCGATTTTGCACGCCCCAGGGGCTTGATCGGTACGATCGCCCATAATGTCACTATGTTTCCTCCGTCATCGTTCGTGAAGCAATGGTTTCCAAGATTTCCTCCGCAAGTGTGAGACGTTTCTCATCCGACGTCATCATTGTATCGGTGATTTTCACTTCGATTCCAAAATTGCTGATCTCACCAGCAAGGTCTTTATCTTTAATATCTAGCACAAAGCCGGTGAGCAGGTCCTGATAATGCTCTGCAACGGCGGCTGCTGATGGTTCAATTCCGAGTTCCTGAAACATTTTCCCGGCTGGTCCCTTCAAAGCTCGACCCTGAATAATCGGGCTTACACCAATCACGATCTTTGACATCAACGCGTCCCGGATGCCAGGGATCGCCAGGATGGGATCCAGGCTTACCCAGGGATTGGAGGGGCAAAGGATCACAGCATCAGCGTCCTGTATGGATTCTAATACGCCCGGTGCCGGTTGCGCGGTTTCTACCCCCTCAAAATAAAAGCCTTCTACGACGGGCTGACATGACCTAGCCACGAAATACTCCTGGAAAGGAAGATCTCCGTTCGAAGTCTGCACGATGGTATTGACCGTATCGTCCGTCATGGGAAGCAATCGTGTCTGAATGCCATAGCTCTCGCAGATCTCTTTCGTGATTGCGCTCAATTTATACCCGTTCATAAGTTTGTGGGTGCGGAATACGTGGGTGGCAAGATCACGGTCCCCCAGACGGAACCAGGTGGGTCCATTCAACTCCTGCAGCGCAGCAATGAAACTCCAGGTTTCATCCGCACGTCCCCAGCCCGTCTCAGGATTCGCAACCCCGGCAAGGGTGTACGTCACAGTATCCAGATCTGGACATATTTTTAAACCAAGGTGTACAAAATCATCCCCAGTGTTTACTACGACGGTCAGCTCTTCTGCACCTTCCAAGCGCGCCAAACCGTGGGCGAGTTTTGCGCCGCCCACACCGCCTGCGAGGGCAACGAGCTTCAAAGCCACTTAATTAATTCCTCGGTGGATTTATGGTCCTTTTTCAACGCCGGCTTAAGTGGATATCCAACGATGATGAGCCCCTGCGGTTCCCATGATGTAGGCAGATCGAAACAGGCTGCAACTTCTTCTGGGGCGAAGAGCGGTGCACACATCCAACAAGCTCCAAGGCCTTCAGCCTGCAAACCGAGCAGCAGATTCTGACCTGCCATGGCCACGCTCTGAATGGCCAAATGCAGTTCATGGAGATTCCGAGGAGCATCCGGGTAAGAATCCATATCCTCCATGGTGAGACAAATTAGTATGATCGCACCCGCTTTTGTCAACATTGTGAAGGATTGGGCTAAATCCTTTTCGATCACCGTTTGGTCATCGCCATCCTGTACGCGTTCTCGCTTCAGCCTCTGCCCCATGGAATTCGCCAGACTGACTTTCTGTTCTTTGTCGGTGATTACGGCAAATCGCCATGGCTGACGGTTGTGTGCCGAAGGCGCAAACGTAGCGTAGGTTAGCGCTGACTCCAGGGCGTGCCGGGGTACGGGCGTATCCTTGAATACCCTTATCGACCGTCTTCCAACAACGACTTCAGAGAATGTTTTGTTTGAGTCCATCATCCCATCACGCTGACGGAGATGGGTTTGATGAAATACATCACACGCGTCTCTCCATCGTAGTTTTCGTAAGTCCGTTGTCCGAGATACTTCTTCGCCAGTAAATCAATATGCGCTCGAGCGCCATCTTCCGATGATTTCACAACGAGACCTCGGATCTGAACATAGCGATATATCGACTCTGGATCAAGTATGACCACGGCCACCTGCGGTCGAAGGGTCATGTTATTGTCTTTCACACGCCCATGGGCGGTATTCACCCGTATCAAACCATCGTCAGTGTCAAACCATACGGGTGTGGATTGGGGGCTGCCATCCGCCATAACCGTCGAAAGTATGGCTATG
Organism: Anaerolineales bacterium; assembly: GCA_041821665.1. Classification (GTDB taxonomy): domain Bacteria; phylum Chloroflexota; class Anaerolineae; order Anaerolineales; family E44-bin32; genus E44-bin32. The sequence continues at coordinate 50,991 of JBGUDT010000006.1, read as the reverse complement.
GCTTTTCGGTCGTCCTGGAGAAGATCTAGGTGAGAGTTGGGAATAAGTTCCATACGGTACCTTTGCACATTAACCTATCGAAACAGGTCTTCGTCTTTCGGTCGAATCAGTTCACGTAAGTTGCCTTCACGCAGCTCATACGGGAGTCCGCACACATGCACAATTGGGCGACCTTCATCAGCCTGACCCATAAGTGCTGAAGCCCCAGCAGCCACCTCATCCGCGAGACCCACTTGCGTAACCATGAGAGTGTCTCCGTAGAGGTCCGGCTTGCCTCGCATATCCAACAATGCAGGGAAACCAGCGATTCCAATCGCAACCCCCACGGTCCCAAGTCTCCAGGCGCGCCCATGCGAGTCGATAATCAATACACCGATGTTTGCACCCGTGCTGTCCTGGATTTCTTTCCACAAGCGTTGAGCCGATTCGTCAGGATTTTCTGGGAGGAGCAAGACCCATTCCCCTGGCTGACCACTTGGAGAGGCGACATTCGAATGGTCCACGCCAGCATTGGCGCACACAAAGCCCAACCGATGCTCCACAATGATGAGATTTTCCCGAGTACGTACGACACGCACACTTTCCTGTAAGATAACTTCAACCAGCCGCGCATCTTTGCCAGTTTCATCAGCTAACTTTTTCGCCTTAGATGATGGCGTGACTTTGTCAAGATTGACGAAACGATCCTCAGCTTTAGATACAATTTTCTGCGCGAACACCAAAACGTCGCCGTGTGAGAGAGCGATGCCAGAGTCACTCAGTCCTGTGATCGTTAGTTTGGTCAGGTCATCACCGGGTTGGACAACCGGAATACCCGAAAGAGCCGTAAGGACGAGTGAAGATGCGCTCTGTGCGTTCATAACCCCGAGATTCGAATGGTCCCGGTCCTGGATTCGTACTTCTTATTCATCGCGATAAGTAGAGCAGTCATCCCTTCCGCTACAATAGCGTTGTCCAGTTTCCCAGCGTAATAGGCACGCATATCCGCGCCTTTGACCAGTTTGACGACTTCGGCAGCGGCTTCATCATCGTCCGCACATACGAGTACATCGAGGTCAAGCGGCATGCCGATATTTTCCTGAAGTGCGTGGGCAGGAACTGTCTGAAACGCAGCTACCACCCTGCCGGCCTCTCCGATAACATCCTGGGCGAGCCGGGCGGCTGCTGGAGGGTCTGGTGGGACCGGATCTCGAAAATCGACCCTTGCGGTCGCGTCGACCAGGATTTTGCCTCCAAGATGATCCTTGATCACTTCAATGGTCTTCCCGTGAGCAGAATGGTTCACCGTCAGGACACAAATATCTGCTGCTTCGATAGCATCCTCGTTCTTCATTCCCCGGATGCTCTCGATGTCGAGTTTCGTATTTAGCTCTTCCGCGATCCCCTGAGCCTTTTTTTCGCTGCGAGAGCCGATGATGACGCCATAGCCTGCGCTCGCCCAGCGTGTTGCCAAACCTGGACCCAGGTTTCCAGTTCCCCCAATAAGTCCGATGGTGAGGATCAAACGTTCGGTCATGCTATCTCCATTTCTCGGTCGTCAATCTGCCGGTACGAATGCCTGGTAACGATCCCAAACATCAGGCGCTAATTCGCGAGACCGTGCTGTAATCTCGGCTTCATCCAACGTGAGCAATTTCTTGTCGTGCATGAGCAGCGTTCCAGCGACGATCGTCGATGTGACCATCGACTCGTGAAATCCAAACAGGATATGCCATGGTAGATTCCCTTCTGTAAGCGGGGTTGTCGCATGGTAATCCACGAGGATTAGATCTGCATAGGCGCCTGGCGTGATCGTACCGAGGGGACCATCCTGAAAGAATCTTCCCAGGAGGGCGCCATTATTCTCCACTGCCATTTTCACCACCAGGTCACCCGGCATGCGGCGTGGGTCTCGATGCCATACTTTGTGTAAGAGATAGGCGGTTTTCCATTCCTCCCACATCGCATTTGAAAATCCATCATTGCCGAGGCAAACCCTCACACCCGCACGGATCAGAGACTCAATCTCGGCGACGCCAACACCGTTGTTCATGTTCGATCTCGGTTGGTGAGTCACCCAGGTGCCGCTTTCTGCAAGCAGCTCAACTTCGCGTGCATCGATATGTATCGCATGCGCGACGATCGAATTTTCCCCCAATAAGTCGTACGAATTAAGTCGATCTACAACGCGCATACCCGACTTCGCCAGGCTGTCATATTCATCCGCTTCATGTTCTGCCACGTGGATGTGAAATCCAACGTCGTCGGGTGCGCGATCACGGCACAATTGTAATGTCTCATCCGACAGCGTGAGGCTGGCATGGAGACCAAAGGTCCCCGCCAAGCGACCGCCCGCAACGCCATTGTTACGCATTCTCTTCAGGAAGCGCAGGTTTTCCTCAATACCGAATTTTGCCTTTTCACTCCCATCACGATCCGTAACTTCGTAACACAGCACCGCTCGAAGACCCGATTCATCAACAGCATTCCCAATGGCATCCAGTGAACCGGTGATGGCATTCGGCGATGCGTGGTGGTCTACCAACGTCGTCGTCCCATGCTTAATAGCATCCACGAGACACACCAACGCGGAGTAGCGCACGTCCTCTTCGGTGAGCGCCTTATCCAATGGCCACCACAGCTTGCTCAAGATCGCAGGGAAATCTTTCGGTGGTTGTCCCGGGATCGCCATGCCTCGTGCAAATGCGCCGTAAAAATGTGTATGAGCACAAATATTTCCTGGCATGAGGAGCTGGTTGCGTGCGTCGAGGCGTGTATCTCCGCTGTACTTCTTAGAGAGCGCTTCCGTCGTCCCGATATCATCAATCATGCCGGATTTAATAATCACAGCGTGATCTTCAAGGATCTCCGGAGTATCACCCCAGGTCACTACGCGGGCGTTATAGATCAGCATAACCATCCATCCTATTCATACGTACACAGTTCTAATGATACTTGCATCCCCATGGTTCACTCTGTACTTCGGCACATTTACTGGAGACCCTACTCTTCCCGGGTCTTCAAACATGATCCATGATCAGACGTTCCCTATATAGATCTTTGATGCATCATCCACCTTCTGATCCTTCCAATCTCGCCAGTTCAAGTGCGAGCCAATCCTGGTCCACGGGCAAGTTTTGAATGTGCACGCCACATGCATTGTATATCCCATTCGTAATCGCGGGTGTCGTGGGTATGCTTGAAATTTCACCTACGCCTTTCGCACCGAAAGGACCGTCCCTGGTCGGATGCTCAACCACAAGAGAGATAATTTCTGGCGTATCCACGATCGATGGCATCCGATAGCGCGCAAGGCGGTCTGTAAATATCACGCCATCATCCAGGATGAACTCCTCGGTTAGCGCGTTGCCAAGCCCCATCATCACGCCGCCCTCAATCTGGCCCTTCAAGCCCAGAGGATTAAGCACACGTCCAACATCGTTAGCGGCAATGACGCGCAAAACCTTCACTTCGCCAGTATCAAGATTGACTTCCACTTCAGCCGCTTGAACGGCGAAGGAGTAGGCAAAGTGCATGTCTCCCCCCGCTCCCAACGGCTGCGTCTCGGGCGCCCAGTATTCATAAGAAGCAACTGGCTCTTTCCCCTCGGACATCATCATTTTTACGCATTCTCCCAGGGTAACTTCCCTGCCGTTAACCTGAGCGAGACCCTCATCAAACCGAACATCATCCGGGGGTGCATCAAATCGTTCCGCAAGTGTCGCTGTAACAGCTTGACGAAGGACTTCGGATGCATATCGAACGGCATTCCCGGTTACATACGTCTGCCGTGAAGCTGTCGTCGGACCGCCATCCGGTGTCAAATCTGTATCTGAAAGCAAGACCCGCACTTTATCCGGGTGAAGACTGAATTCCTCCGCTGCGATAAGCTGTAAGACGGTGACAAGACCCTGGCCCATATCCGCCGAAGAGGTTCTTACTTCCGCAGTTCCATCCTCATAGAGCTCTACCTCAGCAGCAGCTTTATCCGGCGCTCCACCGCCGAGACCGGTGTTCTTATACGCCGCCGCGATTCCCCAGGCTCGACGCATTCGTTCTTGCGAATCCACAACCCGGGATGCAAACGGATCGCCTCCCTTACACACCCTCTTTAGCTCATCCTCAACACGCTCGATACATTCGAGGAGCCCTACACTCTCGGTGAGAAGCTGACCGGTGTTGGTGATATCACCGACTTGAAGAGCGTTCATCCTCCGTATCTCAATGGAATCGATCATCAATTCCTCAGCCAATCGATCCATCATCGATTCCACCGCATAACAGGATTGTGTCACGCCGAATCCACGAAATGCGCCTGCAGGAGGATTGTTGGTATACATCGCATAGCAATCGGCCTTAACGTGGGGGAGATTATACGGACCAGCGGAATGTGTTATCGCCCGAGTCATAACCTTCTCACCGAGGGAGGCATATGCGCCGGTATCCCCATAAAGCTCGGTTTCGATCGCGATTAGTTCCCCGCCCCGTTTGGCGCCCATGCGCACTCGTATTTGTGTCGCGTGCCTTTTCGGATGAACAATCAGGCTCTCATGACGATCATAAAGTATTTTCACAGGTCGATTTGTAGCCTTTGCGAGCAGCGCCGCATGGATCTGCCCGGCAATGTCCTCCTTGCCTCCGAAACCGCCGCCGATGAGGGCTCCCCTAACCCTGACCTGGTTAACCGGGACATCGAGACACGCTGCAATTTGCTCCCGATCAGCATATGGAATTTGCGATCCCACAACGACTTCGATTCTCCCGTCCTCAGTGATCCGTGCAATACTGCACTCCGGCTCGAGAAAAGCGTGATCGGTGGAGGGCGTATGGTACTCTCCCTCGAGGATGATCTCAGCACCCCTAAAACCGTCTTCGATATCACCCTTCCGGACCTTGATATGTTTTAACAGATTGCCCTGATCGTGAAGTTCAGGACTTTCAGCCAACCTTGCTCGCACTGGATCGCTCACGACCTCAAGGGGTTCGTAGGTTACATCAATGAGATCAAGAGCCTGGCGTGCGGTCTCGTCATCCTCGGCGGCTACAATGGCGAGCGCATCACCTACATAGCGAATTCGCTCACCCACGCCGATCAGCACGGGCCAATCCCGAATGACCAACCCATGGTTCTGTTCTCCGGGAACATCTTTGGCGGTCAGGACTGCTGCGACGCCATTGAGTTCTTTTGCGGTTCCCACATCTAAGCTCGTCAAGACAGCATGCGGGATCCCCGCTCTGAGCGTCCTTCCGATGAGCATATCGGGGAAAGTAAAATCATCAGCGTACAACGCTTCCCCGGTCACCTTTGCCCGCGAATCTGGACGAGGCTGGATATGACCGATCGCCGTTGTTGAATCCGCTTCCACAAGAGATACATTTTGTAATGGTTCGCCGGTGCGTAGAGCTCGTGCGCCATCCTGAATAGCGGCGATGATCGAAGGATACCCAGCGCAGCGACAGAGCGTATCCTTGAGGGCTTTCTTTATCTCATCTTCGTTCGGGTCTGGGTTTTTCTCAACCAGAGAGACCGCAGTCATGATCTGACCAGGTATGCAAAACCCACATTGAACAGCGCCCTGTTTAATAAACGCTTCCTGAATTGGATGAAGCTCCCCGTCCTGATTAAGTCCTTCGATGGTGCGGATCTTACGCCCGCTCGCCCGTGGGGCAGGATAGCTGCACGATAAGATCGGGGCGTCATCGATAAGCACGGTGCACGAACCGCATTCTGATTCATTGCATCCAATTTTCGTGCCCGTCAATCCAAGACGAACTCGTAGAAGATCAGCCAGCATCTCCCCTGGCTCAGGTACAATTTGGACGCTTTTACCATTCAGAATGAAATCCATGCCACCTCAAAATTAACGCATCACCTAATGACGATGCGCCGTTAATTAATTTCCAGGAAGGGCTGATAAGAACGCCTCCTCCATACACCTGCGAAGCAATACTTCCAGCAAATGCCGCCGGTACTCCTTTGTCGCCCGATACGGACTTGTGCGCAGCTGCGCCTCCTGAAGAAGTCCGTCGACACCAGATGCAAACATCGACTCCCCCTTCGATTGCCCCTTTAAGCGAATCTCCGTCTCTCGAGCCCGGAGAGGCGTGGGCCCGGCAGGACCTACAGCAATGCGAGCGTCTGCAATCTCACTGTCTTTATTGAGGCGCAGCCATACGGCCATGTTCAATATCGCGATAGCCACACCCTGGGGTCGCATCACACGAGTCGATGATGAGCCTTCAAGCGCAGCTCGTTTGGAAAATCTGAAGTCCGTAATAATTTCCTGGGATCGATCGAAAGTGGGGCGACCCGGTCCTGCGAAGAGGCCCTCCAACGGAACCCATCGCCGGCCTTCTTCCGATGCTAATTGGGCTTCTGTATTAAGACTCATAAGCGCAATCGTGCCATCTCCCGCCGGCAACGCATGACCCACATTCCCTCCAAGCGTAGCTACATTTCGCACTTGAGGTCCCCCGATGCGGCGACAGGCATCCACCAATCCGAGAGCATGATGATTAAGAAGGTCACTTTCAATTATCCGATGGAGAGATACGGCGGCTCCGACATAGATGCTATCCTCCCTCTCTTCAATTCTCTGCATCTCATCGATATGATTCACATCGACAATAGCTTCAACAGGAGGGTGACGATCTTGCTGGAGATCGAGAAGCAAATCGGTGCCCCCGGCAATTACCGCCGTGCGCGCACCAAGGAGAGCGACTGCTTCCTCAACAGTTTCCGGGAGTTGATATAAGTTCCAAAGTTTCATTCTCAAATTCAGCGAGGGTTTGAGGATCGGCTGGCACTTATCGATGACCCTGAATGCTCAACGCCGCTCGTAGGCACGCCCCACGACCGACCTCCGATCCGAGGTATTTGGATTGTAGCATGCTGGGAAGTCGTCATCAAGAGAACGCTGTTGGTGCACGGTCGATATTAGTCACCCTCACCCCAACCCCTCTCCTCTATTCAGGGAGAGGGGCTTTGGTTCTCCGATTCGAAAATATGATTGCTGTGGAGAACGCCTCATCTTCCCAACATTCGTCGACTTGAGTTGCTACTTGATTTCGAGGCTTTCTCCTCTCCGTACGAGGCAAAAGCTATTCAGCTGGTGGAAAGAGCGGGGTTGTCAAGATGTGAGATCCTGCCGTTGAAAGAGGAGGATCGCGGCCGCGATCAACGCCATTATCCAGAGACCATAGATCAGCGCAGACAGAGCCATGCTAGGTGCAGAGGTAAAAATAGCCAGGTTGCCCGAAAGTGAGGTGGCGGCTTGATCGAAAAACACCCATGACCAGAGATTCTCGATGTGATATGTGGGTGTGAGCTGGTAGAGATTCAATAGTTCAACAGGAAGATTGAATAGCTGTTTGATAAGGGCGAGGATTCCCAGCGAGAGAGCATCGATGAGCGACAGCCCATAACTCACGAGCAGTGCACCTAAGATCGACCGTGTGATTATCGCTGCCAATGCAGCGAGTGTGCCCAGATAGATTATCGATAGCAGTCCTAGAGCTGTCGCTTTCGTAAAGGCAAGAATGAACTCGCCGAAACTGGTTGGACTGAAGACCGGGGAATAGGGGACATCGGTGATGTGGCGACCGAAGAGATTGGCTGCTCCGGAGATCAGAGATGCGAGGCTAAACCCGATCACCACGACCAGGACAAGCACGCTCAGTTTGACGAGGATCAAGCGGTATCGGTTTGTGCGGGGTACAGTGTTTTTCCAGGTGCGCCACTCGTATTCACCAGCGAACACCACAGCCATAAATGCAAGAGGGAGCATTCTACCGACCGTATTACCCGGGAAGAAGATCACCATGTTCCAAACGTTGACCGCATCCTGGATCCACTTCCCGGATGCCACACCATCAAGTCCGCCGCTCGCGCGATCGTCGATCAAAGCCATCCCGATTAAAACAAGATAGAGGGCTGTCAAGCCGATCGGAATTATCCACACGAGAAAGGCGACCACTTTGTAGTTTCGGTTGACCTTCATCCATTCGGCCAGAAATAAGTTCACGGGGAGGTTTCCTTCTTCGCAGCAGGATCCTTCTCTGCAGTTGCGGTTAAGAAATACTCTTCCAGCGACGGCTTGCGGTTGATCACCTGATACACACGGATTTTATTCTCGATCAATCGGTAGACCACCTCGGGAGTTTCTTCCTCAGGAACATCGAGCGTTATCCAGGCGCGGGAAGACCCATCTCGCCGCTTGATCTCGAGGATAGAAGACCTACGCGGTTTCAGCGCTTCGATGGCTTGTTTTACCGGGGCAACTTCAATTTCCAGAAGTGCTGTACCTTCGGAGAGAAGATCTTTGACTGCCCCCTCTCGAATCATCACCCCCTCACTGATGATCGCCACACGGTCACACACTTGTTCAACTTCATTCAGCAGGTGACTTGAGAGGAAGACCGTTTTCCCGTCACCATATACCAGGTCGCGGATAAATGAGCGCATTTCCAGGATCCCCCCTGGGTCGAGGCCATTTGTAGGTTCATCCAGAATGAGCAAATCTGGATCTGTGAGGAGGGCTGCAGCAAGCCCGAGCCGCTGCTTCATTCCGGTGGAATAATCGCCTACCTGCCTGTCTCTGTCTTCCTCTAAATGAACTTTTTCTAACAGTTCATCGATCCTTTGAGGGATGTTTATGTTTGATGTTCGGGAAAGGATTTCTAGATTCGAGCGTCCACTCATGTAGTTGTAGAATGTTGCATCTTCCACCAACGTGCCGACTCGGTTGAGCGAACTCGGGTTTCCCAGAACGGCCTCCCCGAATATTTCTGCTGAACCTTGGGTGGGGTGGATGAGATCGATAAGAAGGCGAATCGTCGTTGTTTTACCCGCCCCGTTTGGTCCCAGGAACCCGAAAACCAGCCCCGGTTGAATTTCGAGGTTCAAGTCCCGGACAGCGTGTACTTCGTGCTTGCCTTTCTTGAAGGTTTTGCTCAACCCGGAGGTTTTGATCGCGGGTTTATCAGGCATCGAATGGATGTTTTCCTGCACGCTTTGATCCCAAGATTGGAAATACCAAGCAATCATGTCACTCGGATTATAAAAACGCAAGGATTACTTTCTTCCTCATGGATTTGATATAGGTTACCCTCACCCCAACCTCTCTCCCTTTTTCTGGGAGCTGGGCTTTTATTCGTCGATTTTGGAAGATGTATGTATTCGAACAATTAGTGTGATCAACCTCTGTAAGGGTCCCTCACCATCCAGCCAACGCCCATGCCGGACATACAAGAGTATCCCGGATACTATGGGTATCCGGGATACTGTTTCCGATGGCGCGCTTCTAACGGATAGGAGTAACGCCGGGTTTTGCGTCTAAGAAATCAGGTTAGAATAAGGACATCAACCTCGATATCTCGATAGACTCGAGATACTTACGAATGGAAAAAGGAGATTTATAAACATGGACCCCCTTCTACAAAATATTGCTGGGCAACTGGACAGCAATACCATCGCACAGATGAGTAGCGCACTTGGTGTTGAAGATGAGTCAACCCAGGCGGCCATCGGCCTGGCGCTTCCAGTTCTCCTCGGTGCACTCAGCCGAAATACATCGACCGATGAAGGCGCCGAATCGCTCACGAACGCCCTAGCACGAGATCACGATGGAACCATCTTGCAGGATGTGTCTGGCAACATCACCCGCCAAGAGGTGATGGATGATGGTTCTGCAATTATCGGCCACGTACTGGGTCAGCAGGAAAAAGGTATTGAGAGCAGCATTGGCCGCTCCACAGGCATCGATCCGAAAAACGTTGCGATGCTCATGAGCATGCTCGCGCCGGTCGTGCTTGGCGTAATGGGACAACAGAAGCAGGAAAAAAATATGAACGCCTCAGATGTCTCCTCTATGCTGCAGCAAAACCGGGAGACCGCAAAGAGCAACGCTCCAGAGCTTAGCTCTCTCCTGGACATGGACGGGGACGGAGACATCTCCGATGATATGGTGACGCTCGGCGCTAACCTACTGCAGAGTTTTATGAAGAAGTAAGTGGTTCTCGCTGATTATACAAATAAGAACCTACAGCACTTTGCTGTAGGTTTTTTTCATCCGTTTTCAACAACCTCATCTCAGTTCAAAGATCATCCATGTGAAGATTGCGGTCCTTCGCTTACGCTCCGGACTCACGTCGTCCTTACGGGTTCCCGCGCAATGACACATTCGACCAGGCCGTCTATTGTTTGCCATTTTGGGAGGTCACGATGGTAGAGACGTCCCGCCGGGGCGTCTCTACTTGCCCCATTGTTTGTAGGGGCCGCCCTTCGTGGCGGCCCTCTAACCAGTATTCTGGATACTCATCGGGCAGACACACGGGTCCGCCCCTACGGGTTGATCCATTGTTTGTAGGGGACAGCTAATGATCCTTTTTCCCTCGATTAATGTCATTTCGAGGAGCGATAGCGACGAGAAATCTCCTTCTCCTTCATCGCAAACGACCCTCTACTGGGAAGGAGGGATGTTCTTTTACCAATCCAGCTATCTGCTTATCCAGTCTTGAGGGGGGATTTCTCACCTTCCTCTGGAAGGTTCGAAATGACATTTGTGTGGGGGCCGCCCTTCGTGGCGGCCCTCTAACCAGTATCCTGGATACTCCTCGGGCAGACACACGGGTCCACGCCTACGGAATAATCTTAGACATGTAGAATAGGTTCAACTATATCGGATTACAAAATCTCCCCGCCGGGGCGGCGCATAATAAACTTTCCCTGGCCACGTTTCCCCATCCATTGGCCCCCATCCACGATCAACTCGCCTCTTAGAAAGACTTTCTCTGGGAACCCCATGAGCTCCCAACCTTCATATAAGTTGTAATCCGTCCGATGTTTTGCGTGCGCGACACCATACTCGACCTTCAGGGAGGGATCCCAGATAACAATATCTGCATCCGACCCCGGGAGTAACGCACCTTTCTTCGGATATAGGCCGAAAATTTTCGCCGGGTTCGTACTCGTTAGCTCGACGAATTGATTCATCGTAATCCGGCCTTCACCTACACCCGTCGTCCAGAGGATGGGCATCCGATCACCTACACCGGGAAGACCATTCGGAATTTTAGTGAAATCATCAGCGCCTAGCTCCTTCCCGGGAATTGCGATCTGCGACCCCTCATATTCGATCGGCGTCGTTCCATCAAAGTAGAAGGGGCAATGATCCGTACCTAAAGTCTGAATACTGCCATCCGCAATTCCACGCCATAACGCTATATTGTCATCTTCCCCCCGCAACGGAGGGGAGCATATCCACTTGGCGCCATCTGGGCTCCTTAAGTGTTCTTCTGTGAAAAACAAATACTGCGGGCATGTCTCCGCCATGACAGCCACCCCATGCGCCCGACCGTACTGGATTTGCTCCAAACCCCCAGCGGTGTTCAGGTGAACCACATAAAGAGGCGCGCCGGCTTGCTGCGCTAAAGCGATCCCGCGCAAGACGGACTCGACTGCGCCCCACGCGGGCCGAGTTTGCGCATGCCATTCAGGCTCGGTGTGACCAGCCGCCAATGCCTCCTTCGTGAGAACGTCTATGACATCACCATTCTCGGCATGCAGCATCGTGAGCATGCCGTGCTCCGCCCCAACGCGCATCACACGGAAGATTTCCCCATCCTGCAATCTCAGACGACCGTTATAAGCCGTAAACACCTTCAAGGTGGTGATCCCCTCGGAGATCAAATCTGGAATTTGGGTTTCAATTTCATCATCCAATTGTGTGATGTTCATGTGAAAACCAAAGTCAATGGCGGCTTTTCCATCCGCTTTCTCATGCCATGCATCCACCGCCTGTTTGAGGGAGGCATAGTCCTGTGGAACGAAGTCTATGACCGTGGTGGTACCGCCGAAAGCGGCGGCTTTATGACCGGTATAGTGATCATCTGAAGAAACCGTATCAAACATCGGTAAATCCAAATGAGTATGCGGATCAACACCTCCGGGTAGGATGAATTTCCCCTCAGCATCAATCGACTCGTGAACGTCAGGTGGAATGTCCGATCCTATGGCTACAATTTTTTCATCTTCAATAAGGAGATCAGCCCTGATAATTTCGCTCGCTGTAATGATCGTACCCGAATGAATTAGCTTATGTGGCATGGAGCATCCTCCACTATACCGGTGAATTGAGTGTATCTTAAGAATTCGACGATTTCAGGGATTATAGACCGTGGTCTTTTCGATGGAAACTGCTGGGATCAGCCTCTGTTAATTTATCAGGTCATCCACCGTCTGATCCGTGTCCTCAAGATTGGAGCTCTCAACTAGATCGCCCCGCTCACGCAAAATCTTCCAAAGCCGATCGCGGGTGTTTGATGGTGGCACCCGCAAGTCTTTGATTTCCTTTGCCATTAGCATTCGTTCCCCCGTCGTGTACAGAAAAGTGAACCGCCGCCAGCGTTCTGTGGTGATCGGTTCTTGGAGCTCCATGAGTGGACCAAGCTGCAGCTTGAAATAGGGATCGTCTTTACGCGGATGATTCACATCTTCTCTGAGCAATTCAATCCGGGTGAGAAGTTCATACCCTTTAACTGGCGCCAGAAAACGGATAGACCATTTCAACTCGCCGAACGTCGACGGAAGGTAGAAAGCAAGCCAGTCAACCCGAACTGTCTTGGGGGCCGAAGCGAGTGGAATCCGATACCAGCCCAGCACCCTCGCAATCTCAAGATCGCGTGGTTCCTTCAATATGGCAATGAGAATAAGATCATCTGGAAGAATTACCCTCATGTGTCCCCCTTGTCGATCCTTTGGACTCGATTTCATTCTAGCATACAGACAAAGCGGACTGCGTATCTTATGGATAGGCAATCCGCCATGCATGTTTCTGAGATTACTTGGACGGCGCTTACAACAGACCCACCTTCTCATTAAAGGTTTCGATGAGTTGATCGATCTCACCTACCTGACCCTGGATGTTGGTCCAGAAATCATCTTCATACCATAGCGTATTAATCTCTTCGAAGGTCTTGCCTTGTTGTTCCACCCAAGTGAAGTACTTCAGGTTGTGTACCCGGCGACGATCTGTATAGCGCAATTCGAGCAAATCGTCCGTTGAGAGACCCTGAATATAGCGAGCATAATCTGCTGATGCGTCCGCTTCAGAGTACTTGCCGTGTTCTTCATGCATCTCCTTCAACCGACTCTGGTAGAGTTCCATTGAATCGGTGAAAACGGTTAACACGACATCGTTTTCCCCTAACTCATAGTACTTTGAAAATTTAATCGCCATGGAAAGATTGGCAATGCTCGAGAAACCGAGCAGATCCAATTGGTTCACGAGCGATTCGGGAACACCCTCATTCACAAGATGGGCTTTTCCCGCTGGTTCGTTAAACAAACGAGCCACATTCACAATCACATTGTCATCGAGCGCGATGATCATGTCGGTGTTTTTCATGTTGTGAATCCACGGAACGTGCTTATCCCCGATCCCCTCGATGCGGTGGGCGCCAAATCCGTTTTCCAGAAGCGTGGGGCACTGTACCGCCTCTCCTGCAGCAATCTTGCTGTCAGGGAATAGCTGTTTGAGATAGTCACCACAGCCGATCGTCCCGGCCGAGCCCGTCGTCAGCGCCACACCGCGATAGCGGTCATCTGGACCCATCTCCGCCTTAAGGACCTCCTCCATGGCATGACCCGTCAGCTCATAATGCCATAGATAGTTACCGAACTCATCAAATTGGTTGAAGATCATCAGATCTTCGCCCGATTCTCGCAGCTCCCAGCACTTATCAAATATTTCCTTGACGTTGGATTCGCTGCCTGGAGTCTTGATCGTTTCTCCAGCCACGCTTGCCAGCCAATCGAAACGCTCCTTGCTCATGCCTTCCGGAAGAATGGCGATCGAATCACATGCCAACAACGAGGAATCATAGGCGCCACCGCGACAATAATTTCCAGTTGAGGGCCAAACTGCTTTCTGAAGGGTTGGATCGAACTGTCCAGTCACCAATGGAGGTACAAGACAGCCAAACGCAGCGCCCACCTTGTGAGAGCCTGTAGGGAACCATTTGCCGACCAGTGCGATAATTCTAGCATTCACGCCAGTGAGCGCCGGTGGGAATTCGATGTAATTGACACCACCAAAACCACCCCCGGATGCGACTGGTTCGTTCTTCCACGTAATCCGGAAAAGATTTCTGGGTGTAATGTCCCAAAGCCCCAAACCGCCCAACTCCTCCTTGATCTTATCCGGGACCAGGGAGGGGTCCTTCATTTGAGCGACCGTCGGAATAATGATATCCCTCTCACGAGCTCGCTCTACTACTCGCTCCAACCGCTCTTCCATTACTTGTAGATCTATCATTATAAAAATATGCTCCTCGCGTTGATTTTTATTGTTCCCACCTTACTCGGGATCCTCACGCACGATGTAAAGTGGACGTCCTTTCGCTTCGTCATATAACCGTCCGACGTACTCACCCATGATGCCCAATGATATGAGCTGAACACCCCCAAGGAACAGCACCGCAATCAAAGTGGTGGCTTGACCGAAGAAGGCTTGATTTCCTATGAGACGCATCACAATGACTACCACAATTGCCAGGGCGCTCACCCCCGCGCAAATGAACCCAAAATAGGTTGCAAGCTGGAGCGGGAAATAGGAGAAGCTTGTGATAGCGTTGAGCGCCAGGCGAAACATCTTACGAAATGGATATTTCGTCTCCCCAGCCGTCCGTGCGTCCCGCTTGTATTCCACACCGATTTGTTTGAAGCCCACCCAAGAAGCCATCGCCCGCGGGAACCTGTGCTTTTCTCGCATCGTGTTCAAGACATCCACAACCTTCCGGTCCATCAGTCGAAAATCTCCGGTGTCCAGGGGGATGTCCACATCCGTAATCCGGTTGATGAATCGGTAAAAGAAAGATGCAGTGGCTTTCTTGAATAATGTTTCACCCTCACGCTCTGCTCGCACGGCATAAACGACTTCGAACCCCTCGCGCCATTTCACAATGAGGTCGGGAATTGCCTCGGGCGGATCCTGCAAATCGGTGTCGATCACCACCACGGCCTGTCCACGGCTGTAATCCAGGCCTGCGGTAAGTGCAACCTGATGGCCGAAATTCCGCGAAAACACCACCGGGCGAACGTGAGGATCCTCTCTGGCCAGATCCTTTATGATCTCGGTAGATCCATCTCCACTGCCGTCATCGACAAGGATGAGCTCCCATGGCTCCCCGATTTTCTCCATGACATCTCGAATGCGGGTAAAGAACGACGGGAGGATCTCTGCCTCGTTATAAACTGGGCCGATCACCGATAAGACTGGAGAAGCTTTACTATGCATCTCGTGCCTCGCTTCCTGTGGTCAATTACCTATCGCGGCTTGCAGCGCACCCAGATTCGGCTCAATAACTGTAGCAACCCCAGCAGCATCCATCGCCGCATCGATATCTTTAAGTCCACTGCCGGTATTCATCACTACGACTCGTTCTTGCGGGGCAACCAGTCCCTGTTCCACCGCTTCAATCACACCCGCATATGCAGTCGCACCCGCAGGTTCAGCGAAAACGCCTCCATCCCGGGCGAGATCTCGCATCGCGTTCAAGATCGATTCATCTGGAACCGCAAGATATGCACCTCCGGTTTGTGTTGCGGCACGCAAGGCGCGCAGTCCATCTCGAGGCAGATCTACCGCGATGCTATCGGCCAGTGTATCGGCTCTGACCGGTTTGATTTCCTCCGTGCCCGTCGAGTATGCATTCGTGATTGCCGCCGATCCCGTAGACTGGATCCCATAAAGCCTTGGAACACCCGGGATCCACCCAAGTCGATGCAGATCTTTGAAACCCTTGTGCAGGCCAGAAATAATATTGCCATCCCCCACCGACACGAAGAGGGCATCTGGAGATAACCATTGACCAGTGGGGCTATCGATTGCGCTAATTGCGCTGGACAATTGTTCACATATCTCGAATGCAGCTGTCTTTTTCCCCTCTGCCGTGAAAGGGTTATAGCCTGTGTTGCGGCAATACCAACCAAAAGCATCCGCGGCTTCAATCGTCAGGTCGAAGGCATCGTCGTAGGTGCCATCCACGAGGAATACGCTCGCACCAAAGATTAAGAGCTGAGCGACTTTGGCTTTCGGAGCGCTCTTCGGTGCAAGAATTACGGCTGGAACCCCTGCCGCCGCTGCCATTCCAGCTAATGCAGCACCCGCATTTCCCGTTGAGGCAGTGACGACTACATCAGCCTTGATCTGCTCCGCCCTTGCGATCACAACTGCGCTGGCACGATCCTTAAACGATGCGGTTGGATTGCGTCCATCATCCTTCAACCAAAAGTCCTTCATTCCCAATTTTTTGGCAAGCCTGTCAGGTTTGTAGAGCGGTGTCCACCCCACGTCTCGCAGCGGTGAGCCCTGATGCCCGGGGTCATGGACGGGGAGAAGCGGTAGGTAACGCCAGATAGAAGTATCATCGGTATCAGCGATTCGTTCCGGAGAAAGCGTATTCCAGATCGCATCATAATCAAGCACGACATCCAGGTTCCCCCCATCGGAGGGACACGTATACACGACCTCTCCCGGTTCATATGTTTCTTGGCAAACGGAACACTGATATCCAGTAAATTTTTCCTTCATCAAGCGCCTCGCTCACCACGGATGTATGGCAGCCCCAGCGACGCAGGTGCGCCAATCCGCTTGCGAATCGCCTCCCGAGATCCGATCACGAGGACTACGATCGTGAACGCATACGGGAGCATTTGCAGGAAAAAGCCATAATATGGATTGAAGAAGAAAGGGTTTTTCAGCCCGAACAAAAACCTGGGTCCCTGGATATCGAGGATCAACCGGCGCAGTGCGCCAAAAGAGTAAGCACCCAGGGCAGCACGGAGCGGATCCCATTGCGCAAAGATCACAAGCCCGATCGCAACCCATCCCTGACCCGAGGTTGTGAGGTGACTGAACCATCCCGGAGACACCGCTAGGCTAATCGTAGCCCCCGCTACGCCAGCCAGCATGCCCCCTATCAACACATAGAAGTAGCGCAGCGCATATACATTGATCCCGAGCGCATCAGCAGCGGCCGGGAATTCTCCAACCGCTCGCAAATGCATCCCCGGTCGTGTGCGATAGATATAGTATCCAGCCAAAGGGACCAGCAAGTAACCCGCGTAGACCATGATGCTCTGATCCAGGAAAAGGATCGGACCAAGGATGGGAATACTCGACAAGAACGGGATCGACAATCTCGGAAGCAGCGAAACCGCGCCCGCCTTGCTCAATCCTTCTCCGAAGACCAGGCTCAGTCCTGTGCCGAGGAAAGTGAGCGCAAGCCCGCTGACGACCTGATCTCCATGAAGTGTGATACAGATGAAGGCATGGACCTGGCTCAGGAGTCCGGCGGCGATTACAGCCGCGAGTACCCCGAGCCATGGATCACCGGTCGCCAGGGCGGTGCTGAATCCACTCATGGCCCCGATGAGCATCATACCTTCGACGCCTAGATTGAGGATGCCTGAGCGTTCAGCGAAGATTTCTCCAATCGTCGCGAAGAGAAGGACAGTTCCAGAAGCGACACCTGCGTGGAGGATTATGACGAGATCCATGATCAGGCCTCCCTCTGCAGGTGAATTAATCGGACACGGAAACGCATCAAAAAATCACTTCCAATCAGACAGACGAGAAGGATACCTTGTAGAAGCATGGGGACACCTGAAGGCTGGATCTCTCTTCCTGCGAGGATCAAGGCGCCAAACAAAACCGAAATTGGCACAACTAAGAGTGGGTTAAGTTTTGCCAGCCAGGCGATGATGATCCCGGTGAAACCATAGCCAGGGGAAATGGAACCCTGGAGACGGTGTACGACACCGGTGATCTCCGACATACCACCGAGCCCTGCTAATGCACCGGATAACAACATGACCAGAATGATATTGCGGGCGATATTGATGCCGGCATACTTCGCCGCCCGTGGATTATCCCCGATCAGCCGGATTTCATAACCCCAGCGACTTCGGTAGATGATCCACCAAACAATGAGTGCTGCGATACAAGCGATGATTAGTCCAAGATGTGTAGTAAGGCCGCGAAATTCGGTGATCTGCGAGCCTAAATCTGTCAGCTTTGGCAGCCACGCATTCTTGGGGAATTGGCGGCTCATCTGAAATCCGCCTTCGGACCACACATCGAAGACAAAGTAGTTTACAAAGGAAATCGCGATGTAATTCATCATTAGTGTGGTGATAATCTCATTGACGTTGAGTTTCGCCTTAAGGTATCCGGGGAGGAATGCCCACAGCGCGCCGCCAAGTGCTCCCGCAATGATCATAGCCGGGATCATCAACCATCGCGACGCCTCTTCCGGGAGAAGCGGCGCCAGAACAACTGCGCTTGCTCCCAGGGCGCCCATGTAGAACTGTCCCTCGGCACCGATGTTCCACAACCGCATCCGGAAAGCGACCACAGCCGCAAGACCGGTGAAGATGAGGGGCGTTGCTTTCGTCAGCGTATCGGAAAACACGCCGATGTTGCCAAATGCGGCTTTTATCATAAATCTGTAGGCGAGCAGAGGTGAGCCACCTACAAGCTTCAGTACCAACGCTCCGAGAAGCAGGGCAAGGATCACGGCTCCCAGCGTGACTGCGAGGGAGAGCCATCGCGGCTGTTCTAAACGCGGCTCGAGACGTAGGGAGATTGGAAGACTGAGTCGCCTCTTTTGCGTGGAGCTGCTGGAGGTGGTCATCCCTGCGCCTCCTTATCCTTCGCTATCTCCGAGAGTGGGGTTCCTGTCATCATCAACCCCAGTGTTTCTGCATCGGCGTCCGTCATCTCGCCCATGATCTCTCCCTCGTAGATGGCATAAACCCTATCTGAAAGTGCGATGAGTTCATCCAATTCTTCTGAGACAAGAAGGATAGCGGCGCCGTTTTTACGCTGCTCAAGCAAGAGCCGCTGCACGCCTTCAATCGCTCCAACATCAAGGCCACGAGTTGGCTGCATGGCAATCATAAGATCTGGTTCACTCGACATTTCACGGGCGAGAATTAATCGCTGCAAATTCCCTCCAGAGAGGAGCCTGGCCTGGGTCTCTACGGTGGGCACGATGATATCGTACGAATCTTTAAGACTCTCCGCATGTTGCCTCGCCTCGATTTTATCCACCGACCACTTTTTAGAGATGGGGGGAATGCGATAATTTTTCATAATCGCGTTATCCGTGATGCTCAAATTCGGCGCGGTTCCCACATGCGTCCGGTCTTCGGGGATATGGGACACGCGGGCATCGATGATCTTCCGTACACTCTGGGCTACGTTTTTCGTTTCAGCACCTTCGCCGATTAAAGTCTCATCATGTACGATCACCCTCCCCCCAGTAGGTGCCCGCATTCCGGTGATAACTTCAGCAAGCTCTGACTGACCATTCCCCGCAACCCCGGCAAGCCCAACGATCTCCCCCGATCGCACTTGTATTGAAAGCCCTCGCAGCGCCGCTAAACCCTTATCGTTTTCCGCCTTGAGATTCTCCACCTTCAGTACGATATCTCCGGGTGATTGTTTTTCCTTCTGTAAATCGAAGAATACCTCCCTCCCCACCATCAGATTAGCAAGCTCCTGCTTGGTGGTTCCTTTCAAGGGCACATTCGCCGCACTTACCTTTCCCTTCCGTAAGACCGTTATTCGATCTGCGATCGCTATTACTTCATCGAGTTTATGGCTGATAAATATGATGGATTTTCCTTCATCTGTCATCGCACGCAGGGTGACAAACAATTCTTCGATCTCCTGAGGTGCGAGTACGGCCGTAGGTTCATCCATGATGAGGATTGTTGCACCTCTGTAGAGCACCTTAATTATTTCAACTCGCTGCTGCTCACCGACAGAGATCTGCCAGATTTGTGCGCTCGGGTCCACGTGAAGTCCATACTGCACTCCGAGATCAGAGACAACTTCATGATAATGAGATAAATTCAATCGGAACTTTGGCTTATCCAACCCAAGGAGGATATTTTCCGTGACGGTCTGAGTAGGTACAAGCATGAAGTGCTGATGCACCATACCTATACCGTTGCTAATCGCATCACTTGGGGATCGGATATCAACCTGTTTACCATACACGCGTATGGTCCCTCTCTCGGGCATGTATAGCCCGGTAAGCACATTCATAAGCGTGCTTTTTCCTGCACCGTTCTCACCGAGGAGCGCATGGATTTCGCCTCGCTTCAACGTGAAATCGACATCCTCAGCCGCCAATACACCGGGGAATTCCTTGGTGATCCCACGCATTTCAACAGCAATGTTTTGATCATCCATCGCAAGCCTCGATTGCCCTACAAATCTTCTTCTTGATGAAGGGTCGGCGCTCGTTGATGAGCGCCGACCCAGTGTGATCAACGTTTTCGTTGACTACTCGGGCAGTTCTGCGGTGATGCCTTCGGCCCACCACTTCATGCAGTACTCGCAATCCAATCCGAACTCGGGGAATGCGTCCAGATCGATTTGTTCCAGAGCTTCGCCTTCAGGGACGACCAGGTTGCCCTGGTTGTCATAGATCGGTCCGGAGAAAACGTCGAAGCGGGTAAATTCGCCCGCCTGCATCGCTGCGACCAGATCGCGAACCTTCTGGATGACTTCTTCTGGGAGCTCAGCGACCCCAGGGGTCAGTTCCTCGCCCTCCATGAAGCCGTATAAACCGAGCGCGCCGGTTTCACCATCGAAGTAATCCCAGCCAGGGACATAGCTACCATCGATGACGCCTTCGGTGATGCGTGCATACTCGGGTCCCCATACCCAGTAGGGTGCAGTCAGACAGGCGTCCACTTTACAGGAGCCATACCAGTCATACGTGACGCCCCACTTGCCCTTCTCCTGGGCGACATCCGCGACCGCGGGTGTGTCTGCACCAGTGAAGACAACCTGGGCACCAGCATCAAAGAGGGATGCAGCAGCTTCCTTCTCAATGATGGGATCGTGCCAGGTGTTGATCCAACGCACATCCATCGTGCACTCAGGGCATGTTTCTTTCATCCCAAGCGCAATGGCGTTGCCGAGACGGATTTCCTCAGGGATGGGGAATGTGGCCATATAGCCCAGCTTAGGATTCCCATCCATCTGAGCACGGGCTCCTGCAAGCATCCCACCCATGTACTTCATGTTCTCCATCGCGCCCATCAGATTACCGAAGTTCTCCATGTTGGATTTGATACCAGTAAGATGGATGAACATTGTGTCCGGGAACTCGCTTGCGACGATCTCCATGGGATCCATGTAACCGAAGGACGTCCCTAAGATCAAATCAAACCCTTTTCGTGAGAGGCTGCGGAAAATCTGCTCCGAGTCAGCACCCTCGGGCACGTTCTCGATATAGGCAACGTGCGTATTGGGGACGTTTTCGTCGATGTACTCCAGCCCTTCGAAGTGAGCCTGTGACCAGCCGCCATCGTCATGTGGACCGATGAGCACCATGCCCACATTGAACATCCCCTCTTCGATCGCAGGGATCTCGAAACCGCCTACTTCCTCTGCGGGTTCTTCTGCAACGGGTTCCTCGGCTGCTGGTTCCTCTCCAGCGGGTTCTTCACCTGCTGGTGCGGTGCCACCACAAGCCGCAAGCACCATGGCCATGATGACGAGCAAGCCGAATACAAGCCAAAACTTGTTACGATACATTTCGTATTCCTCCTGATTTAATTACACTTAATCTTCTTCTCTTCCTAATATTCAAATATTCAACAACCTATGCGTCCGCGACCACCTCCTTTTCAATCAAGCTCCATTATTCCTTAGTAATCCGTGTTCCGCTTTCACCCGCAATCGCACGTTCGATATTTTTTGGATCGGTGATCAGGGCTTCTGTGCCTCCAGCCTCAAGGAATTGAACGACGGCCTTCATTTTAGGCTCCATGCTGCCTTTGGCAAAATGACCCTCTTCAAGATAACCCTTGGCTTCGGGGAGAGTCATATGGTCCAACCACTGCTGATCAGGTTTATTGAAATTCAAGGCGACCTTCTCTACAGCCGTCGTTATGAGCAGCAAATCCGCTCCGATGCTGTTTGCCAGGAGAGCGGAGGCAAAATCCTTATCAATAACCGCTTCTACGCCGACCAGGTTCCCTTCCGCATCCTCGATTACGGGAATGCCACCTCCACCAACTCCGACTACCGTAAATCCGCGGTCGATGAGCGCTTTGATCGCATCGACCTGGATGATCCGGATCGGTTGAGGCGAGGGTACAACTCTTCGCCAGCCCCGTCCAGCATCCTCGACGACGACCCATTCATCGGCTTGGCTTCGTTCTGTCGCGGTCGTCTCATCCATGAACGACCCGATCGGCTTGGTTGGATTTGTAAAAGCTGGATCTTCTCGATCTACAAGCACCTGCGTAACCACAGTCGCCGCTTGTTTATCTAACCCGCGCAGCTTGAATTCATTGTAAAGTGCACGTTGGAACATGTACCCGATCGCGCCCTGCGTATCTGCTCCACAATAGTCCAACGGTACAGGGTGAAGTTCATTAAGAGCCAGTTCTGCCCTCCGCAAGATGAACCCCACTTGAGGACCATTACCATGCGTGATGACGACATCCCATCCAGACTCGATCATGCCGGCAATATGCTTCATCGACTCACTCGTGGCGGCATATTGATCGGGGATGGTCTGATGAGCCTTATCAACAATAAGGGAGTTTCCTCCCACGGCTACCACTGCTACCTTCTTGGCTTTTTTCTCTGACATTCGGGATAGCTCCTTTATCGCATTGTGAGCGCCATCACGGCTTTTTGGACGTGAAGACGGTTTTCTGCTTCATCAAACACGACGCTTTGCGGGCCATCGATGACGCCATCCGTCACTTCGATGTTTCGATCTGCCGGTAAGGGGTGCATGTAGATTGCATCGTCTTTTGCCAATTTCATCTTAGCCTCGTCCGCGATCCAATCCTGATAGCGATCCTGTATTTCCTTACCCTCATCTGGATCCGTCGTCGTGAGCAGCGGACCCCATGATTTTGCATACACCACATCGGCATCCTTCACGGCAGCCTTCATGTCATCTACGACTTCGAAACCAGTCTTGAATTTCTTGGCCTGCTCTTTTGCTTGATCCATGATTTCAGGCATGAGCTTAAACTCAGGGGGGTGCGCTAATACGACATCCAACCCGAATCTCGGCATTTGCAGGATCAGTGATTGAGGAACCGATATTGGTTTTAGATATGAGGAAGCATACGCCCACGAGACCACCATCTTCTTCCCGCGCAAATCTCTCCCCTTCTTCTCGATAATCGTGAGCAGATCAGCGAGGATTTGGTGGGGATGGTAAAACTCACATTGCATATTTAGGACTGGCACCCGGGATGCTTCGGCTACAAGATTGAGGTACCGATTTCCAATTCCCCAATCGACATGTCGAATGGCGATTCCATCGAAGTAGCGTCCAAAGATTTCCCCCATCTCTTTTTCTGTATCTCCGTGAGATATTTGGGTCGTGCGTGATTCTATGAAAGCCGCGTGCCCTCCCAATTGGGCCATGCCAGCCTCAAAGGATCCACGCGTGCGA
The DNA here is from genome assembly GCA_041821665.1 of Anaerolineales bacterium. Classification (GTDB taxonomy): domain Bacteria; phylum Chloroflexota; class Anaerolineae; order Anaerolineales; family E44-bin32; genus E44-bin32. Next base: position 27,504 of record JBGUDT010000006.1, on the reverse strand, counting down.
GTGCTCGAAAAGAAAAAGAGCATCGCCAGGACCTTGTCCCGCAGGTACGCATGAGGTTCACCCAAGGCTCTTTTTCGCTTCAAATCCAGCGCAACTTCGAGGACGGTCTCTACCTCTTCCTTGCTGAAGTCAAGATCACCAATGAGATCGCGACTACTTAAATCTGTTTGCATGAGTTTCTGCCTCCTTTGTAAAAAAAATAGTGGCGGGATTAGGGGTTAGGGAACAGGGATCAGGTCGTTGAACCTAATCCCTAATCCCCGATCCCAAATCCCTTTAGTATCATTCCATGGCGCCGAGAACCAGCGCAAGAAGCCCCATCCGCATCACAACGCCATTGAACGCTTCCTCCCAGTATCGCGACCAGCGTGTCGCATCCACATCCGGGGGGATCTCATCCATGCGTGGCAGCGAATGAAGCAATATGGCATCTGACTTTGCTTTCGTGCTCAGCAGTTCTCGGGTGATTTTATAATTTGCGGGGGTCAATCCAACATCATCACCCCGTTCGTCCCTGGATTTGGTGTAATCAGGCTGAACAACTGGCTCCACCAAGATCACATCCGCGTCTGCAATCGCCTCTTCGACATGGTCCGCTTCGGAAAAGTCCAGGCTGAACTCAGAAATGTCCTCTTTAAACTCGTCGGTAAGCGACATATCCGGCGGAGAAACGAACGTTATCGGGCAATCGAATTGGGTGAGGCCATAAGCAAGAGAGTGCATTGTGCGCATGCGCATATCGCCAACAGCCAGCCATCGCAAGCCATCGAGACGTCCCTTTTCCTGATGCACGGTATACAAATCGGTAAGAATCTGGGTGGGATGTTCACCCCAGCCATCTCCCCCGTTGATAATCGGGATGGAAGCCCATTTCGCCGCTTCGTGGGGAGCACCCTGCTGAAAATGCCTCATCACAATTACGTCACCGTAAAATTCCAACATCTTCACGGTGTCCTTTATCGACTCCTGGTAGTAATCTCCAGCTCGAGTCATCTTGGCGTCTGCGAATCCAGTCACCTGGCCACCCAGACGAATCATTGCCGCCTCATGCGCCAAACGGGTGCGCGTGCTCGGTTGATAGAACGCGGTGACTAGTGTCTTTTCAGCCAACAAGTCCGTATTACGGCGGTCTCGCGCGAACGGCGCGACCCTATCGCATGCCTCGAACACTCTAAAAAATTCCTCCCGCTCAAACCCCTTCAGTGAGAGTATGTCACGTCCTGCAAAGCTTCTCATTCCTGTATCTCCTTTTTCGATATAGAGTATCTAACTTGAATTACTTTATCCTTCTTTAACCAGAAGCTACTTTTCGGACAAGGTGAAAACGAAATGTCCCTGGTAGAAAATAACTTTTCGAATAATCCACAGCTTCACCTAAATCTGCGTACAACCAGGATTCGAAATAGAGCAACACATCGCCTCGTTGGATCTGCAGATGTCGGGCGATCTCAGATTCGGCGGCTACCGCGGTTACTTCAGCAATGGAGTGCTGCAAGATAGGTTCACCACCGTTCAAGAAAAGGTCGAGGATGGAACCACGGAAATGATCAGATTTGGCATCTTCGGGTACGGCATCTTTAGGAAGCGTGTCTATTAAGAACGCCACTGGCCGATTTTTTGCGATGATGACCCTCGAGATATCGGTGACGAGTTTTAAAGGTGGGATGTCAAATTTACGGGTCTCTTCATCGCTCGGCGCTCGATCTACGAACGTTAGATCCCCCATTTCCACTTCTAGACCGATCTTCTGTGCCAGGACCTCGATGCTTTCAAGTGTCTCTATCCCGCTATCGATGACCGATGGTGGATCGGTCACATAGGTCCCTACTCCTTGTCTGCGTACGATTCGCCCCTGACCTTCGAATGTCCGCATCGCTTCCCGAAGCGTTGCTCTTGATACACCAATCTGTCGTGCGAGCGTTGGCTCTGATGGCAGGTACGTGCCTGGTTCCATATCATCGAGCAGCGAGGATAACGCCTCCGTCGTCTGCTGGTATCGGGGAATCTTCTTCGAACCCTTCCCCAGCGATCGTATATTCGAGTGACCTGTTCTATTTTCCAATGATATCTCTCAATCAGTCTCTTTTGACAACTAGATTATTTTTTCAGCAATGGGATGACTGAAAACGTATTGACGTCAACCAGCCCCATGTCCGAAATTCGGAGGTCGGGAATGACGACCAACGCCAGAAGACTGAGTTGCATGTTGGCATTGTTGAGCTTACACCCAACCGTTTCGAAAGCTACGAGTAATTTTTCTGCTTTTTCTGCGACAACCTGAGCTTTTTCGTTGGACATCAAACCTGCGATGGGAAGCTCGACTTGTGCGACGACCGCACCATCTTGAACCACGATTTGCCCACCCCCGATCTCACCAAGTGTATTTGCGGCTGTCGCCATGTCACTCTCAGAGGTACCCACGACGATCATGTGATGTGAATCATGTGCCACCGTCGAGCCGACGGCACAGCCACTTTCAAAACCGAATCCCTGCACAAAGCCAACTTGCACCTCCCCCGTGCCGCGATGTCTCTCAATTAGAGCCACCTTGGCGAGATCGATCGATGGGTCTGCCCTGACCTCGCCATCTTCGATAAAAGCCTTTAAACGGAGATGCTGTGTGGGCGCCTGGTTTTCGACCACACCGATGACATTGACTTCAACTTCCCCCTCCAGAGCGGTGGTTACGCGAAAATCTTCTGGCTGGAGCGTCTTACCTAAGTTGATGGAGGACATGACTTCGTCGGGGTAACTGAACTCAGGCAAATCGATTTGGAGCTTTCCACCCTTGGCCACGATTTCTCCGCGGGCAATCACCATTCCTACTTCAAAGGCTTCCAAATCTTCCACAAGCAGGAGATCAGCAAATCGTCCTGGGGCTATTTGGCCTACCTCACGGGATACACCAAAGTGTTCAGCGGTGTTCAACGTCGCCATCTGGATCGCCGTCATAGGTGACGCACCTTCGGAAATTGCGTGGCGAACCACACGATCCATGTGGCCTTCGTGCACAAGCGTGCCGGAGTGGCTGTCATCGGTAACCAGTATGAAATGGCGAGGGTCTAGGCCAAGTTCTGTTACCGCTTTTATCTGGCTGGCGACATCATGCCATGCCGATCCCAGGCGCAGCATAACCTTCATGCCCTGGCGCACACGAGCGAGGGCATCCTCAAGCCTGGTGCCCTCATGATCGTCCTCTGGGCCACCTGCGGCATACGCGTTGAACGCCATGCCTAGATCAAGGGAGGCATAATGCCCGCCCACGACCTTCTGTGCTTCCCGGGACTCCGCCATTTCAAGGTGCATCTTCTCATCACTCATGAACACACCCGGGAAATTCATCATCTCCCCTAGTCCGATGATGCCTTCCCAGCTCATGGCTTCAGCGACCTCATCCGGGCCGATTTCAGCACCGGGTGTTTCTAATCCAGGCGCTGAGGGAACACATGAAGGCACCTGGACCCAGACATGAATCGGCTGGATGCTGGCTTCGTCCACCATCAGTCGAACGCCCTTCAACCCAAATACGTTTGCGATCTCATGGGGATCGACGAACATTCCAGTCGTTCCATGGGGAATGACGGCTCGCACAAATTCTGTCACTGTGATCATCCCCGACTCAACATGCATGTGCCCATCGAGTAATCCGGGTACGAGATGCGCTCCCAGTGCATCCAAAATATGTGTATCAGGCCCCACAGTATGCTCTGCGTCGGAACCGACGAAGGCAATCCGCCCAGCCTTGACAGCTACCGATGTACGATCAATGATTTCTCCACTTTGAACACAAACCCAGCGACCGTTCCTGATCAACATGTCTGCAGGGGATCTCCCCATCGCCACATCGACGAGTCCTCTGGTCCTTTCGCTAATCATATTCGGGTCCATCTATCGTTCCCTCTCTCTGGATGCTTGCCTATGCGCCATCTATGCAGACGCAGTAAGACGGAGTGCTGCTTTGTTATGCGCCTCCATCAGAGGCCCCAGATCAACAGTCTGGAGCCGGCCTTCAGACACAATTGCTTTACCGTGCACATACGCATAATCGACCGGCGCGGGATCACAAAGGACAAGCGCTGCAACGAGATCATGCCCTGCACCAGCGTATGCGATTTTGTCCGATCGTACGGCTATAAAATCAGCACACTTTCCGGGTTCTAATGATCCAATATCATTACGACCTAATACCTGAGCGCCGCCTATGGTCGCCAACTCGAGCGCCTGCCTCGCTGTGAGCAGATCCTCAACATCATCGATATCAGGAGCGACGGCTGCGCCGACGCGAGAGAGCAACAGCGCCTGCCTCGTCTCAGCCAGCAAATTCGAGCTGTCGTTGCTTGCGGAGCCATCCACTCCGATGCCCACATGGACCCCGGCTTTCAAGTACCTGCGAATTGGAGCAATACCGGAAGCCAGCCGCATATTAGATGAAGGGCAGTGTGCCACGCCAATCCTCGTTGCAGCCATGCGTTCGACTTCCTCGGGATTGATGCATACCGCGTGGGCAAACCACACATCATCCCCCGCCCAATCAAGGTCCTCCGCATAACCGAGTGGCCGTCGATTGAATTGCTCGAGACAGAACACTTCCTCGTCCATCGTTTCTGCCAAATGCGTGTGCAATCGAACACCATACCCACGGGCAAGAGCTGCAGATTCCTTCATGAGATCTTTGGACACTGAAAATGGTGAGCATGGAGCGACGACAATTTGGATCATTGATCCTGGTTCTGCATCATGATAGGTTTCGATGACTCTGCGAGTATCCTCGAGGATGGCTGTTTCGGTTTCAACCACGCTATCCGGCGGAAGCCCGCCCTGGCTTTCACCAAGACTCATCGAACCGCGCGAGGCGTGAAGACGCAATCCAACTTGTCCTGCAGCTTCAATCTGGTCATCCAGACGACAATCGTTTGGGAAGATGTAGTGATGATCCGAGGCTGTTGTACAGCCGGAGAGGGCCAGCTCCGCTAACCCCAATTTCGTGGAGAGCCGTATGTCTTCTGCACGCATGTTTGCCCAGATTGGGTAGAGAGTCTTCAGCCAAGTAAACAAGTTTGCATTCTGTGCGTCTGGAACAGCCCGAGTTAATGTTTGATATAGATGATGGTGAGTATTGATCAAACCTGGGAGAACGACGTGTCCAGCAAGGTCGAGGTTCGTGTCAGCTTCCTGTGGTAATTCATCTGAAGGTCCAACTTGTTCGATAAAGCCATCTCGAGCAAAAAGAGCTCCATCAGGTATTTCTCGCCGGCTGCCATCCATCGTGACCAAAACGGAGGCATTCTTCACAAGTAATGTCGCCATAGGACCTCCAAAACCATCGCAAAAAGTCTAGCACTGACAGATTCCCTCGTCAATTGTCAGACAACATGGGGATTTATGAATTCTGTCACCTGATTCTCCGCATGATTCAAGGTGATCAACGTAAAGACCAGGGCGTTTTACGAATTCAAAATGAATTATCATGACTAAACTTGTACGTGGAATTCATTAATTTGTTGATCGTATGATAAAAACCCCTCTCCTTTTCAGAGAGAGGGGTTGGGGTGAGGGTAAATCTTTATGTTCTCGAGATCACGGTCCCAGTGATGAATTTATACATTTTCCTCTCTTTTTGGGTGAGGCCATCGTCATCACTGAGCCCGGAAGTACAGATCCGGGCCAAGCCCTATTATGTCATTGCGAGCAGAGGCGCTCGCGCCGAAGCGAAGCAATCCCCAAGATCGCTTTCCCTGATTCCAAGGTGGAGATTGCGGTCCTTCGCTAGCGTTCAGGACATATGTCGCTGACGCTCCTCGCAATGACACATCCTCACTTATTTTCATTGCGAGCGGAGCGATGCAATCCTCAACTATCCCCTTCGCGTAGGGGTCCAATGATCAGGACCGTTGCTAGATGATCTGTATGGATCTGATACGAAAGTGGGCGGGTACACGGGCCCGCCCCTGCCCAGACCTAAGGGTCAGGAAGCCGCACGTTGGGCAGAACGGAGCGTGTTTTTAAGCAGTCCAGCGATGGTCATCGGACCAACCCCGCCAGGCACCGGCGTGATGGCACCCGCAACTTCCTTCGCTTCCTCAAAGGCCACATCACCCGTGAGCCGATATCCACGTTCCCGTTCGGGATCATCTACTCGGTTGACACCGACATCGATGACAAAAGCCCCTGGTTTTATCCAATCGCCCTTGATCATCTCCGGGCGACCGATAGCAGCAATGAGCACATCCGCCTCACGGCAGACCCCCGGGAGATCCTTTGTCCTCGAATGGCAGATGGTCACGGTTGAATTCTCTTTCACAAGGAGCAAGGCGGCGGGCATGCCCACGATGTTCGAACGCCCCACGACCACAGCCCGGGCACCCTCAAGTTCTGCCCCGGCTTTCTTTAACAGCACAATCGTTCCGGCCGGAGTACACGGCACGAAGAGCGGTTCCCGACCCTTCTGCGCCAGACGACCGATATTGATGGGGTGGAATCCGTCCACATCTTTCTCAATGTCGATCGCTCGTAAGACTGCTTCCTCATCCAGTCCTGCGGGAAGTGGAAGTTGGACGAGGATGCCATGCACATTCGCATCCGCATTTAATCCCTTAACAAGCTCTTCCACCTCTTCTTGAGACGCATCTGCTGGGAGTTCATGATGAAATGATTCGATCCCCGCTTTTGCACAAGCCTTCCGCTTCATGCGGACATAAGTGTGAGAAGCGGGATCTGCACCAACCAGGACGGTAGCCAGTCCAGGTCTCGTCCCCCCGGCAGCGACCAGTTCCTCAACTCCCTTAGCAACTTCTTCACGCAGTTCCGCCGCAATTGCCTTCCCATCGATGATCTTCGCAGTCATTTTTCTTACTCCATTCTGTAGGTGTTCGATCAGGTCCCACACGCGCAAACTGTTCGTGACACCTGCCTCGTGTACTAGACGCACAGTTTATCAACAAGATTATGACTCAGGCAGTGTGGCTGGAACAAGTACGGAGTTCCGCCCATGGACCTGACACTTATCCTTACCCGGAAAAGCCTGAAGAAGTCTAGATGACGTACATGAGGTCGTGAAAATGTCTATGGACTTGGCCGCCAGGCAGCGTCAAAATCTCGCGATGGATCGGTGGTGATTGAACCATAATTGGTGCAACTCGAACGCATGATGGCAATGTCGTGGTTGACACCATCTGGCCAAGTCTCAAAAACAATCCACTGATCATCAAGCGACCAATTTGGCTCAGACATAGGTTGAACTGAGCGATCCCCTTGTGGGCAAACGAGTGAGTCGAAGATGCCGCCCTCGTCGAAGGGTGCGACGACGAGCCGTGGGAGACCACTGATACTTCGCTCAAAAATGACCAATTGCCCATCATGCGACCAGTCTGGGTGGGTATCATCTCGATCACCCCCACGGGAGAAGCGCTGTTCAGTTCCCCCCTCCTCAGGCATGATCCAGATGTCTGTCGTACCCCCTCTGGAGCTTGTAAAAACAAGCTGCGTACCTATAGGGGACCATGCAGGTTCTCGATCACGCGCCAGATCTCCGGTCAGGTTTTGTAGCTGGGCGCCATTCGGCGCCATGACATAAACCTGCGGTCTTCCATCCCGAATAGAACTAAACGCGATAACGCTTCCATCCGGAGACCAAGCAGCATCGAAATCTCCTCCTGGAGCTGTATGGAGCTGCTCAGATTCGGAGGCGTTCCCATCCATATCGACGTCGATCAGCCACAAGCTCGAACCCGGATATTCCTGTTGGTTTGCCCTGCACGGGGAAGTGAAAACTAGTTGCTTTCCAGAAGGAGTCCAGGCAGGTTGACAAGCGCCTTCCTCTAGGTCCGTGAGCATTTGATCCCCGGTGCCATCGATGTTGACGAGGTGAATTTGCGGCTTACCCGAGCGGTCCGAAGCGTAGGCAATTTGCCCGACCCCGCCACCCGCAGGCGTGGCTGTAGCAATCTCGGATACGGTATTTGTAATAACAGCTGCTGTCGGTTCCTCGCCCGTTTCGGTGGCTACAGGAATCACCACGACGACCTCGCCTGTGGGGGTTGGCTCGATGGCCGTTGTGATCGTCGGGTCAATCGCGGTGGGATTCGAATTACCGCCGCCGAAAATCCCACCGAATGAGGGCGCGATCCTTGAGATGGAAAAGATGGCACCCGCAACGATGAGAAGCCCCGTGATGGAGAGGACTGCAATCTTGGGAAATCTGCGCGCGCGAATCTTTTGGGATACTGGCAATCCCGTCTCGCTCTCACGAAATGTGCTCACCGGTACAGTGCGGTCGAGATAGTTGTAATTGCGAATAACGGTCGGACGGCTCGCACTTGAAGCTGCGTTCAAAGCGGATGCAAGCTCGTTGACGCTCTGATATCGGTCCTCTGGGCGCACTTCGAGGGCCTTCGAGATTACCCTGACGAGGGCAGGATTGATGTTGGCGTTCCGTTTACGGATTGGCGTCAATTGCTCACGACCCATCGCCCGTTCAAGAGAATCTTCCGGGATGGTAGCGGTCAATGACGCGTACATTGTCGCACCGAGCGAATATACATCGGTGCGTGCGTCTGTACTTCCCGTACCATATTGTTCAGGTGGCGAGAAGCCCGGGGTCATCGCTTTTGCCCCTGTTGTCGTCGTCCCGGACTTGTCCATAATCTTGGCGAGTCCGAAATCGACAAGCATCGCACGACCGTCCGGGAGAATCTTGACATTTCCTGGCTTGAGATCTCGATGAAGGATGGGAGGATTTCGACTGTGCATGTACGCCAAGGCATCACATATATCGATAAACCAGGGAATGCACTCTGCTTCCGAGATCGCGCCATCGCGCTCCAGCCTCTCGCGGAGGTCCTCACCCTGGATGAAGTCCATCACAAGATATTGGCCTTCGCCTTCGATGACGAAGTGATCGGTAACCCTTGGGAGACTCGTATGACGGAGACTGGCGAGGATAGTGGCCTCGCGGCGAAATTGCCGCGCGTACTCATCCGTGGTAAAGAGATTTTCCTTTACCGCAACATAGACACCCAGGTTGATATCGAAGGCATTGTAGACGGCCCCCATGCCGCCTTGCCCAAGGATCCCTTCGATACGGTACCGGTGATGTAGTCTTGTTCCTGTTTGGAGAGGCATCGACAACTCGGTCGAAGGATACGTGCCTTACTTGATACGACAAAAATAATTGTAGCAAATGGCATGGGATTTGACTACATGCTGGAGGAAGACGCAAGGATACTGTAAGTTAACACCTGGAGGACAATTTAAGGGAAAAGTCATACGAAGCAAACTACGTTACGTGCGTCTCATCCCCGTGCTGTAGTAAGATTCGATCCTGGGAGTATGTAAATCGACCCTTGAAAGCGGAAACCAATTAGTGAAGAACCGCAGGTACGATGTCCAAAATTAGGATTGAAGACCAACCCAGATTCGCCTCACCATCGAGATTAGCAATAGCCTCGATCATCTTCGCATCACTCCTACTGCTGGTCGGATGCGCGGCGATCGGCACCCAACTTGACGACGTCAATGATCCAATCTCTAAATCAAACCCGTCTGCTAGCGCGCCAGGGGTCGATACGAACACTCAATCTGAAACCCCGGCTCAGTCAGCAAGTTCTACCCCATCGCCTACCCCGCTCCCAACTCTGACGCCCACTCCATTCTCACGTGGGCCTATCGTCATTGGACAAAGTGTCTCTGGTCGACCTCTCGAGGTATTTCAATTCGGTTCGGGGGGCAGGAAACATATAATCATTGCGGGTATTCATGGGGGGTACGAGGGCAACACCATCAGGCTTGCGGATCAGCTTATTGCCATCCTGCCCTCGCGTCCAGATCTCTTCCCGGAGGACGTCACGCTCTACATCCTCCGAGCCCTGAATCCAGACGGGGAGGTGAGATCCGACAGCTACAAAGGACGTGTAAACGAAAACCTCGTGGATCTGAATCGAAACTGGCCAGCACAATGGGAATCTGATTGGCCAAAACAAGGATGCTGGACATACACCTATGTGACCGGGGGGAGTCATCCTGCCTCAGAACCCGAGACACGCGCACTGATGAATTTTCTACTCACCTATGAAATAGAGGCTATGATCTCGTATCATAGTGCCGCGCTGGGAATATTCCCGGGTGGGCAGCCTCCCGACGCTGGTTCAATCAGCCTCGCCGAGACTCTCGCCGAAGTAAGCGATTACCCATACCCACCGATCGAGACCGGCTGCACGTACACAGGCCAACTGATTGATTGGGCTTCCATGCAAGGAATTGCTTCCGTGGATATCGAGTTGACCAATCATGAAGATTCTGATCTTCGTCAGAATCTCGATGTCATGGAAGCGCTCCTTCACTGGGAGAAGCCTCCGGGTTATTAATTTTAGGAAAAAGCCAGGATACCCTGAAGCTTGCAGCAGCGATGAATGACAAGCGAGGGGGGTTCCTTGAAAGATCGTGCTGTAGAGTTCTTCACTCGGTGAACCCCATGAGCTACAATCCATACATGTTTATGCAATCACGTTCCCAATGTTGGGTACGTAGTCCGGAAACACGGCTTCAACATCATGGTTGTGCAGGCGCTTCACGAGGATTTCCGCCAGGACGTCCCTGTAATCGGTCGTAACCGCGAGATCTCCCGGACCTATGAGCAGACCTTCGTCCAAACCCGGCCAGACGCCATGCACCTCGGACCCATGCAGGTTACCACCCATGAGGAACATGATCGATCCGTGTCCATGATCTGTTCCCAGGCTGGCATTTTCTCTCACCCGTCGACCGAATTCAGTCATGACCACGACAGTGATGTTATCCATATCATCCTGAAGTTGGTCGTAGAATGCCGCCAACCCACCCCCGAGCTCTGCCAGAAGCCTCGCCATGATCCCCTCACTCCCACCCTGGGTGAAATGTGTATCCCATCCACCCAGATCGAGCGCGGCAACCTCTAAGCCAACATCAGCATCGATAAGAAGCGCTATTTGACGAAGCCCGAAGCCAAAATCCGTCTCCGGATAATCCGTCATGCTGGATGCCACATCTGCACTGGGGTAAATTTTCTCGATAGTATCGACCACGCTCAGCGTTTCCCTGCCTATTTGATGTAAAGCTTGATCGCCAGTGTAGAGAGAGGAAATTACAGATCGCATCCGAGAAGCCATAGCCTCATTCCCATTAAGGTGGAAATCGGTGATCGACTTCAACGCCGTGATGGGGATCGATCCATGCAGGCTCCTGGGGGCAGCCTCACCAAATCCGACTGCACGAAGGGGAGAGGGATTACCATTCTCCAGAGTGGCAAGATGACGACCAATCCAGCCTGAAGCCGGACCGCGTTCATTTGTGAGCCCGCGCTCCATCAATTCCATCGCTTTGAAATGGCTTCGGGATTCATCGGGCGCACCACATGCGATCACGGGGATGAAATGACCTTGCTCCCAAACCGGAAAGATCGGTCGGAGCGCCGGATGAAGCCCAAAATAGCCATCGAGATCTATCACTCGCGCGTTTTGTGAGGATCCCCTCGCATCAGGCTGTGGTATGGCAAGCGTAGGTCGCGATTGATAATAGAGTTCTTCACCATGGGGAACGATCATGTTAAGACCATCGGCAGCACCGCGAAGGAAAACCACAACAAGCACGTCACCGCGAATACCAGAATTTTTTGCCGTAAAGCTCATTCTTGGCATCCACGGAGGCAAAACAGCCCCAGCGCCTAAGAGAGCGCCTGACCGCAGCACATCTCGCCTGCCCACCCTCATCTTCTTCATACCACTCTATGCCTCCTCAATCGAGGTTAATGCCGTTTATTTTCACGCCTATCCACGCCATTGGAACTCGGGAGAAAGCAAGACGGCTGCCGTCAGAAAAGCAGCTTCATCCACGAGATCCTCCTCATCCCCGGCGCGGAGGTGGGCAAATTTGATATCGCTAATTCTTTGGTTTGGACCTTCACCAATAAGTAGGTGGGAGAGACGATCGAGGGAATCGTCTGAAGGATCGTCGAGAAGGGAGCGGACAAAATCCCGAGGATGGAACTCCGTCCCTTCGAGGTTGCCATCGACAAGATCCAACGCGAAATTCCATCTAGGAAGCAAATTAGTCACCCATGCAGAAGCATCATCAGCGGGTCCATCCGGAGTCGGCCAGGCGTAGAGCGGTTGACCCATGACCCGTAGATACTCCTGAATCGGGGCTCCACCATCAGTATCAGCACCGAGCAGCCGTAACGCGGAAACGACATATTCAAAGGGTCGTTTGAATTTCGGCAACCGGGTCTCGGGCAGGGAGGATAGACCATCCAATAGAATCAACCTCACCACCTGTTGGATATCCCCTCGAGTTTCCAGGAAAGTTCGTGCGGCACGTTCGATCAGCTCCCGCGCCTCGTGTTCTGGATCATCACAAACAAAGCGACGTATCAACTTTATCGAAATATGGCGAGCCGTGGACGGCGCGTTCGCTAAGGACAGCAGCACAGCTTCCGCCTCCCGAATATCTGCTGGAGAGATCCCATCCCCCATGAAAGTCTTCACACCGGGATCGTGCCAATCTTCCTCAAAGGTAAACTCACCCTTCCAGAAGTGTTCCTTCACACGCCAACCCGTGAGCATACGGGCCAACTCCATCACATCATCTTGAGAGTAGCCCCCCTCAACCCCCAGCGTATGAAGCTCCAAGACTTCACGGGCATAATTCTCATTCGGGGCTTCCCATATGTTCGCCTGATTATCAAGGTACACCAGCATGGCAGGAGAGTGTGCAGATGCGCCCAGCAATTCCTCGAACCTACCGAATGTATGGGGACGGATGACTTCGCGCTCATCGGTCGGTTTCAACAACCAGCATTCTCCCTTTTCTACGGAGATATTGAAATGATCGCTCCAGAACCGGACCATCACTTCAAATAGTTGGCGGTTGCTGTACGTGGCTCTGAGAATCGCAGACTGTGAGAGTTCAGCGACCACATCATTTTCCTCCCAGGCTTCAACATCCTTGGGAGGTAGTTTCAGGGATTCCAGTGATCGCAATCTCCACTCAACAGAGGAATCATCGATAGTATCAGGATCTAGCTGCTCTTCAATCCACGCGCTGAGACCATGCATCAGCACAAACTGCCGGTCCACAAATCTGGCGCCGAATGTCATCCTGCTCAAAGCGCGAAAGTCAGAGAGAGGGGTTTCTGTGAAATCGCCAGACTCTGCAGTATCTCCGGCAAGTTCGCGGTAGATGGGTGTACATGCGACAGCCAGCGATCCCGCCGCTCCCAATCCAGCCGCTCGGAGAAACGCTCTCCGGTTGAGCACCTGTCTCCCCCTCAATCTGCCGCTGACTCGGCGATTTGTCCGCTGGTCCCAGGCTTTCTGAACAAGACGAATAGCGAACTGCCAAGCGAGATAAAGAGTGAAGCGGGAATAACCAGGAACCAACCCACGATGGGGAAAGCCGCGGCAAGCGCAAGCGCGATCCCCCCAAACACGAAACTCCTCGTGGCGCTTAATCCATGATTAGAATGATCATGGATGCGCCTACCCATGAGGAGCGCTATCCCGGCAGCGCCAAATGTAGAAATCCCCAAAACCAGCAACAAGATCATAAACCCGAGAAACTGGAGCCCGCCGAGGGGAAGATTGAACAGGACCACGACTGGTACCCCAATGCCGATCGCCGAACCCAATCCGAGCCAGAAACTCTTCCAGGGTGCGGACTCGATTCTCATTTCCGTCTTCTCAACGATGGCTGGGAAGAGCAGCCAGAACGCTGTGAGCAACCCGGGAAATGCGATCCCCAGAGCAAGCAGAGTTCCAAAAACTGCGTATACATCAGACATGATCAATCCTTTCACTAAAAAGTGACGTGGTATTTGATAGGACTACAGCAAGAGATTGGAAAATGTCGCGGTTTTGACTGTGGAAGAAGAATCTAGCGAATTACTCGATGAGGAGAATCGACTGCGATTCTATGATTATGTGCTGGTAGGGCCTCGTTCCGATAGGATGCATTTGTGGATAACGAGAAGTGTTAGAAGAATATGGATCCATTTAAACATCGAATGCTTCATGCAAGGCATTCGATTTCTTTGAGCCTTTTGTACAAAGAAAGATCTATCAGAATAGCAGCGTGGTTTTTGATTATGCATTACATGGTTGTAATGTACCTCTCCTATCCGCAAAGGTCTTCAATCCTCCCGGAGGAAGTGGTCTTCGATAAACCACTTAGGTGCTGAAATCTTCGATCATGACCAAGCTTATTCAGTCTCAACAGCAGGTGCACGTCGAGCTCGATACGCTGCCATTAAAGTCATCAAGAAAGCACCGAACCCGCGAAGAAGCAGGTAGGGTAGGAGCAAGAACCATCCGATATAGGGGACCACACAGGCAAGCACCGTGATTAAGCCTCCCCACAACATCTGCGTGCGCTCCTCCCGATCCGGGTAAAGGCGTTTCCCTATCGTACGGACCAGGGCAGTACCGCCCAAAATCACGCCGACGGCGAACAGGGCGAGGAGAAAGAGGGATGGAACTGCAAGGATGCTAATGCCCGAGTTTTCTGCGATCGACCATAACGCCAAAGAGAGCACGGCGATGAAGGCGGTGTTAAGCAAGCCCAGGAAGAAAGATCTCCCAGGTGATTCATCCGATTTCTCTTCGATCCTGGTCACCAGGCTGCCGAAGAGGATATTTACGACTGTAAAAAACGCAACCAGTGAGATACCTACCCCAATGGCGATGAAGATAATTGCGAATCCTTGATCCATTATTTGCTCCTTTTTTCTCCACGTTATTCAAAAAACAACATCCCACTTTATTATTGATTTTTGCCTGTTATAAAAATCGTTTAAATCGGCTTGAATCACGAAACAACACTGTGTTCCCTATCAACCACAAGATAAAAACTCCACCGACAAGGCTGATCAGATGTGTCGTTTGTATGGAGAATTGGTCGAGAAGAAAATTGAACTCTAGAAGCTCAACCAACTCATGCCTAATGCTCTGTAACGAGAGACCAATGCTCGCCTGGAAGAGGATAAAACTCTCCAAAAGCCAGGTTGACACAGTTGAAGGTTCGAGAAGTCCTGATAGGCGCGTCAAGAAGGAATAGATATTTGGACCAATAAAGAAGGTGATTAGCAGGAGCAGGCTGATCTGAAGCGCTATAGCTATTCGTACGCCTGCACGACGACGAGCATTCTCATGGATGGTCTCTAATACCGCCCTCGATAGATCCGCTTCAAGGGGAATCTCCGCTAATAAAGATAATTCAGAGAATACCCCCGACAATCGTTCAAGTTCCCTGGCACACTGCTCGCAAGATGATGTATGAGCTTCAAGCTCTAGTCGCTCTTCAGAATTTAAGAGTTCGTCAAGGTATTCGTGTAGACGGTCTTCTTCAGGGTGGACGTGTGTGTTATTCGCCATTGACATTGAGCCTTTCTGCAAGTTCACGTCGAGCACGATAGAGATGACTCTTTACATCACTCATCGGAATTCCGAGCGTCTCAGAAATCTCAGCATAGGTGAGGTCCTGAAAATGTCTCAGTTCGATCACGGCTCGATAATGAGGGGGCAGCTCAACAATTGCACTTCTGACCGAGATCTCTCGCTCAACTCGGATGCGCTGATCTTCAGGACCAGGATTACGCCTATCGGTAGGCTCATCAAACTCATCATCCAGTTGGTACTGACCGGGTTTGAACTTCTTGATCCGGTTCAAGCACACGTTGGTCGCCACCCGTCGAATCCACGGACCAAATGGACGTTCAACATCAAACGTATCCAGTCTTGCGTAGGCTCTGATGAATGCATCCTGGCTCATATCCTCAGCTTCTCTACGTTCACCCATAAGTCGATAGCAAACATTGAAGACCGGGTTTTGGTGGCGAGAAACCAAATCACCGTACGCTTCATCATCGCCTTGACGCGTCCGTAGAACGAGACTCCTGTCAGAGGGACCTTCCATGCTTATAGAGTACTACACCTTATCCATCTAAAAAGTTGCACATCAGCAGGGGATCGTACCTAACGCCATCTCCAAAAAAAGTATCCCGAATACTGGGAGTATCCGGGATAATAATCACACCTATTGGCGCCAATGTTTTGTTAGTTGATGCGGTCTCCCGTCACGCGAAGTTTGGTGAGCGCCTGATTTTCTATCTGTCGAACGCGTTCACGCGTGATCCCCATGCGATCACCTACTTCCTGAAGCGTATGCGATTTTCCGTCGTGGAAGCCGTATCTTAAAAGTAAGACCTGGGCTTCCCTCATGGGAAGTGCATCGATGACGGCGCGCACCTGTTCCTGCATCAAGGATCGGGTCGTGGACTCTTCCGGGGATGGCATATCGACATCGGGAAGCGAATCACCGAGCACACGCCCGTCGTCTTCATCCTGGGGAGTTTCCAATGAAATCGGCGCTTGTCCAATCCGTAAAATATCGTGGATCTCTTCTTGAGTGCGTTCGAGCGTTTGTGCTAATTCTTCAATCGTGGGATTGCGCCCCATATCTTGAAGGAGACGATTTCTCGCAGCAGATAAACGGTTTATCTCAACATTTTTATGCACGGGTAATCGAATTGTTCGTCCCTGATTATCAATTGCTCGGGTGATGGCCTGCCGGATCCACCAGGTGGCATATGTGCTGAACCGATTGCCCATCCCAGGATTGAACTTCTTTGTCGCCCGGATTAAGCCGATGATGCCTTCATGGACGAGATCGAGAAATGGGATCCCACGATCAGTGTATCGTTTGGCCACACTAATCACGAGACGAGTGTTGGCCATGAGCAGGTGCTCACGGGCTGCAGCGCCATCCTCGATAATGCTACTCAAGGACGCTTTTTCACCTTGACTAACTCCCTTAGCAAGTTGCTCTCGCGCTTCACGAGCCAGCCGGATCCGTCCTGAAAGGTTGATTTCCTCCTCGGCGGTGAGCAGAGGCGTTTTTGTAATCTCTTCGATATATTCGTGACTTAAGGCGTTCGTATCAAACCTACCAACAGACTGACCATTCATTTTCACACCCCACGATACCTTCGAATAAAGAACCCCGTAGCACGATCTTCTAAGGAAAAACCCCCCCGCCTTGTCATTCATCCCCGCAGTACCTACTGGATATGCTGGCTTTTTCCCATAATCACTGTCTTGGCCTCATGCTAGCACGTTTAAAAAATATAGTCAATACTTATCATAAATATTATTTCTTGTCGGATGAATGGAGGAAATCCCGGTTTTTGGGCATTCTCATTCCTTCCATCGCGGTATAATTGACCATAATTCAGTCTGGAGGGAAAAATGGTCGAGTTTACTGAGGCTGCCCGGGAAAAGATCACAGAGATCATCGAAGCAAAAGCCCAGGAAGATATGATGCTGCGAATGCAAATCATGGGCAGAGGACCTGGCGGCTTTCTTTACTCGCTCCGTTTTGTACCCGCTGACGAGAAATCGCCCGATGACATTGAGCTGAACATGGATGCCTTCCACGTGCTCATCGATCAGAACAGCGCCCAGAACCTTGAAGGTTCGACCGTTGATTACAAGGACGATAATTTCCAGCGAGGATTCTCGGTGGATAATCCCAATCCCCTCTGGGAAGACCCGACCGCGCAATCCATCCAGGATGTTCTTGATTCCAAGGTCAACCCGGGGATCTCCTCCCACGGCGGCTTTGTTTCTCTTGTTGAATATAAGGAAGATACTGCTTACATCGCTTTTGGAGGCGGTTGCCAGGGATGTGGCTTAGTTGATGTAACCCTCAAGCAAGGCGTCGAGGTGATGATCCGTGAATCCGTCTCAGAAGTACAGAATATCGTCGACCTGACGGACCATGCTTCGGGGGACCAACCATTTTACGAAGCGAAAAGCGGCGAATCTGCTCTTGGATAAAACCTTCCCCATTTAATGAGAAAGCTCCTGAGTTGATCCCTTCCCCAGGAGCTTTTTAATTACGTGTGAACGTCTCAGACATCCAAGTTTCGGACTTCTTTCGCGTGGGTAATTATGAACCGACGGCGTGGTGGAACAGCCGCCCCCATGAGCATGTCGAAAGTGCGGTCCGCCGCAGCTCCATCCTCAATCGTCACTTGAAGCAGTGTTCGATTCGCAGGGTCCATCGTCGTTTCCCAGAGCTGATCAGGATTCATCTCTCCCAACCCCTTATAACGTTGGATCGAACCTTGATTTGCTTCCAGACCTAACTCCTTCAGTACCAATTCACGCTCAGCCTCTGAATATGCGTATTTCTTCTTCTTTTTATACGTGATGAGGTAAAGCGGAGGCTGCGCAACAAAGAGATGACCTTCCTCAATCAGCAAGTGCATATATCGGAAGAAGAATGTAAGAAGTAGGGTGCGGATATGACTCCCGTCCACATCTGCATCGGTCATGATGATCACCCGCCCATAGCGCAGCCCCTCAAGATTGAAGCTCTCCCCAACACTCGTACCGAGCGCGGAGATGAGGGTTCTAACTTCGTTGTTCGAGAGGATCTTGTCGAGTCGAGCTCGCTCCGTGTTTAATATCTTGCCCCGCAGAGGCAAAATGGCTTGGAAATGACGATCACGACCTTGCTTTGCCGAACCCCCCGCGGAGTCACCCTCGACAATATACAGCTCACACTTATTCGGATCCTTTTCCGAGCAATCTGCGAGCTTCCCGGGAAGTGTCAGGCTTTCCAGGGCACTCTTGCGAATCACCAGATCACGAGCTTTTTTCGCTGCATCCCGTGCACGTGCAGAGGTAAGACACTTCTGGACAATGGCTTTCGCTGCGCGGGGGTTGCCTTCAAGAAACTCGCTGAACGACTCTCCCCATACCTGCTGTACGAGCGTCTGCACCTCCGCGTTCATGAGTTTGACCTTCGTTTGACTCTCAAACTGTGGATCACGATGCTTGATGCTCACGATCGCTGTTAAACCTTCGCGCGTGTCATCGCCACTGAAATTCGGATCTGAATCTTTAAGGAGTTTGTTTTTACGTGCGTAGTCGTTGATTGTACGCGTAATTGCGGCACGGAGACCCGTAAGGTGAGTGCCACCATCGACCGTGTTGATGGTATTTGCGAAGGAGTAAACCGACTCCGCGAAAGCATCCGTGTACTGCAGGGCAACTTCGATCCCCATCCCTTCAGCCTCTTTGTCGGCATGAACCACGGGATGCAGAACAGTGCGATTAAGGTTGAGGTAGGCCACGAAGGAGGTGACGCCGCCCTCGAAGTAGAACCCCATCTCGCGCCCGTTGCTCTCATTTAAAAGATTGATGGTGACCCCACGGGTCACAAAGGCCATTTCGCGAAATCGTTGTACAAGAGTTTCAAATTTATAGGTGAAGTCACCCTTGAAGATGGTTTTGTCAAACATGAAAGTTGTCTTTGTACCGGTTTCTTTCTTGGGTACTTTCCCGATCACTTCCACGGGGCTCATCGGGGCGCCTTGTTCATAACGCTGGTGATGGATCTGTCCATCCCGCTTCACATCAACCTCACACCATTCCGAGAGCGCATTTACCGCCGAAACTCCAACGCCATGCAGGCCACCAGAAACTTTATATCCTTCCCCACCGAATTTCGCACCGGCATGGAGCACCGTCATGACTATTTCGAGCGCTGGTTTTTTCTTCTCGGGATGAATGCCAACGGGGATACCACGGCCATCATCTTCAACGGTCACACTTCCGTCTTCGTGGAGCACGACATCGATTTGATCACACGCTCCGGCGAGCGCCTCATCGATCGAGTTATCCACGACCTCATACACGAGGTGGTGAAGTGCTTTGACATCCGTTCCACCGACATACATGCCAGGACGCCTCCGAACGGCTTCCAAGCCTTCCAAAACTTGAATATCTTTTGCTGCGTAGCTGCTAACCTTCTGCGCTCGCTTTGTCACAATCCCTTCTCCTTCTTCATCTTCTTGAGCAGAATGATGGGGAGGAAACGTCCTACGGACTGCTCATTTATTAGCCAATTCCTCCCGGCTGCCATCCTCATGTATCGGCAGATTCTCCTTCAGAAGATTCTTCATTCAAAGATTCTGCTCGTTTAGCAGGCAAGCCTTCTGTGAGCCAGGAGTGTCGGTCTTGAAAAAAGGCGTAACTCCCGGCGAGCAGTGTCGCGCTCAGAAAAGCATGGCCCAGCATTGCCAACAACATGAACCAGGAATCTTCATCTGGGAGCACCCAAATCTGGGTCGTCGTCACCCACATAACCATGAACGCAATAAAAATGTAGCCCACGGCAGGAAAGAAGTTCCATCTCACCAGTCGAACACTTTCTCTTATGGCTCTAAAAATACCGTATCTGAATCTCACAATGCCGTGAGGGGTGAACGCCAGGTACATGCCGGCGATGAATGCTATCGGAAGTGCGACATACATTATTCCTGCCTCGCCTCCGATTAGCGCAGATGCTGTAAAAAAGATAAAGACGACTAGATAGCCAAGAACCGCGAGAATGATTAAGCGTATCCAAATCGTCCACCCACTGGCAAAATTTGTTTCAGGGGCAAGCTGTTTGGCTAAATTCCGATGATACAGACCGCCCAAACCCAACCCAACCAAACCGAACACAAGCCAGAGTGATACAACGAGTACCGGGTCTTGAAGGTCATACGAGATGGGCAAACCGAGCGGCGTTGTTACCGGCATCCTCAGTGCCATGAGGCTTGGTAGGCCGATGAGAAAACTCGCCAGGATGGCAAACATGATATTGAATGGTATCCCGGCAGGTATGCTGCTCAGATTTGAGAATAGGTTGTATCGCTCTCCAAGTACCGTCATCGATTCTCGCAGGAAGACAAGCTGTTCACTGTTCAAGGACTCCACACCCGGTGTGCGATATACATCCGTCATAAACTGCGTGATGAGCGTTGATATCTTCAGGTGTGGGCCAAACCAGAGATAGAGATCAAGAAGCAGTGGCGGTATGATCAAGATGGGATTTCCAGCAATCCGATCAAACCCAGCCATCAACGAAGCGAACACGCCAATGGGGCGTTTTTCGCTGTTCATATTCAATTTTTCCATGAAATATGATTCTACCACACAGCCTAAAAATCACCTATTTTTGCTTCATATAAAAGGAAAAATACCTTTCAAATCAACCTTTGTAATTTATGGGAAAAGGCCAGAATACCCTTTAGCTTGCAGGGAAGAATAGCAAGCGGGGGACGGGGGTGGCCTCCATCTATTAAGACTCTTTCCCTGACCCCGCCCTCCCCGGTGTATTGATTCCCTTTTGCCTTTGCGCTTTTGTGCCCTTGCGCATATGTGCCCTCCTCTGTTTCCATAGCCCGATGATTGACCCCCACTCATTCCACGATTAGAATCCCCGGTGAGGGAGCTCCTCGTGACACCTACCATCGCCCTGCTGACAGATTTTGGAACCCAAGATACTTACGTGAGCGCCATGAAGGGCGTAATCATGAGTTTGAACCCTCAAGTGAGAATCGTCGATATAACCCATCACATCCCCAGGGGTAACATCCAAAGGGCTGCATTCGAACTCTGGCGGGTGCAGGACTACTTCCCAGAGGAGACCATTTTCCTCTGTGTTGTTGACCCTGGTGTGGGCACCATACGACGCGGACTGGCGATTTCTTGTGGAAAAAGAACATATGTCGGTCCTGATAACGGTCTCTTCACTTATGTCCATCTGCTTTCAGCGCAATGTACGGCGGTTGAGCTTCAGAATCCTGGACTTATGCTGACAAACGTGAGCCGCACATTTCATGGTCGAGATGTTTTCGCTCCTGCCGCAGCACACCTTTCCCGTGGCGTTGAGCTGGATGCTTTCGGCCCACAAGTCACAGACGTCGCCCATTTCCCTTTGCCCCTCCTCAGGTCACTCGAGGATGTCGAGATTCTCGGAGAGGTCTTACACGCAGATCAATTCGGGAACATCATCACTTCCATCGGAATACTCGAGTTCGCCATTCCAGATCTGATTTTAAAACCATGGCTCCTTAATGCGCCTGAGCTTCGATTCCCCTATGAAGATCTTCGCCTCCATCTTCCTGGTCCATTGTCGCTCCGATTGAACCGAACCTTCGACGAAGTCCCTGTTGGTGAAGCCGTCGCCTACATCGGCAGCGCCGGTCTCCTGGAGATTGGCATCAACCAGGGGAGCGCAGATGATACACTTGGGCTGACACCGGGTCAGCAGATATCACTCACAGCATAAGGATGTCCTATGCCAGCATTTCTGATCGAGGGTGGTCATCCACTCATAGGAGAGGTCACCCCAGCCGGGAACAAGAACGCAGCACTACCGCTCCTAACCGCCTGCCTACTCACTACTGAACCTGTCGTTCTCCATAACGTGCCGAATATCGGCGACGTCCAAACCATGAAAATGCTCATGGAGAGCCTGGGCGTATCGATAGAGGTTCTCAACGCACATACCTGGCAGGTTCACGCCAAGGAACTCCGACTCGGGGACATCGATCCCGATCTCTGCCGACGGATTCGTGCCTCGATCCTGCTCGCGGGTCCCATGCTGGGAAGGATCGGTCGGGTGGATCTTCCGCCTCCGGGTGGAGACGTAATCGGTAGACGTCGGATCGATACACACTTGCTTGCGTTGGAAGCCCTGGGAGTGGAGGTGAGTTACACCGACCGAGACATGCACCTTAAAGCCCCGAATGGGCTCAAGGGAGCTGAAATTCTCCTCGATGAAGCCAGCGTGACGGCAACCGAAAACGCGATCATGGCCGCCGTGAGAGCGTCGGGCAAGACCGTCATCCGGAATGCAGCCTCCGAACCCCACATTCAGGATCTCTGCCACTTTCTTAATCTTCTGGGCGCCGAGATAGAAAATATCGGGTCGAACACACTCCACATCATGGGCGTGGATGAACTCCATGGGGGTGAGTTCACCATCGGTCCGGACTACTTGGAGGTGGTCAGCTTCATCGGCGCTGCCGCAGTGACCCGAGGGGAGATATTGGTAAAAAACGCTGCACCAGAATACCTCGAAATGGTTCGCCTGGTCTTCTGCCGCCTCGGCGTGAATTGGGAGATTCGCGGGGATGACATTTTCGTTCCCAAAGGGCAATCCATGCAAATCAAACCTGATCTCGGAGGCCAGATCCCACAGATCAGCGTCATGCCCTGGCCAGCCTTTCCAACGGACTTGATGAGCATCGCCATCATCCTCGCGACTCAATCAAATGGCACGGTGCTTTTCCATGATTGGATGTATGAGACCCGGATGTTCTTCATCGACAAACTCGTATCGATGGGCGCACGCATCGTTCTTTGTGATCCCCATCGCTCCATAGTCCAAGGTCCAAGCTCCCTCTTGGGGGAGGTGCTCGAGAGTCCAGATATACGCGCTGGTCTCGCACTGACGCTTGCAGCGCTGTCCGCCAGCGGCACATCACGCATCAACAACATTTCTCAGATTGAGCGCGGCTACGAACGTATTGACGAAAAATTTAGCGCCCTCGGGGCCAGGATTGAACGAGTAGACGATTGAGAATTCCCAAAGTGTATCTCTCATCGCCTCCAAATTAATATTCCGGTTCAGTACGAGCCGAACGGGTCCTTTTCATTGACCGCCCCTACCCCATGGGGTATAATCTGCCGGCGCAATTCAGGGAGTTAAACCAGGAAGGTAAGCAGGATAAGACATGCCAAAGCGAACATATCAACCAAAAATTCGCAGACGAGCACGCGTTCATGGATTTCGATCCCGGATGAAAACGCGTGGCGGTCGTGCGGTGATAAGCAATAGGCGCCGGCGGGGCAGATATCGTCTGACCGTCCGGATGAATGAACACGTCAAGAAAATTAACTGGAAGGCGTAGCCGAGTCCAACCCAGCCAGTATGCTTGCCATTGGCCGGCCAAGTGGATGAACCGCAGATACCGGCTCACCAGTTCGACCGATTTCAAACGGGTGCGGCGTGAAGGAAAATCCTATGCGCACCCGCTTGCCGTTCTTGTAGCCTGCGTCAACGATCAGCGGATAACTCGCTTCGGATTTACAGCCGGGCGGACTGTTGGAAACGCAGTCATACGCAATCGGGCAAAACGTCTCATGCGGGAGGCTGCAAGGGGGCAGATGCCCATCAAGCCTGGGTGGGACGTCATCCTGATTGCCCGACCAGCACTGCCAAACGCGGAATGGAAGGATATTCAAGATGCCATCTTCGGCTTGCTGAGGCGAGCCGGTTTGCTTGAAGAGAATCATGACCGATCATCCTGAACACCAACATGAGTATGAGCCATCGCTGAGTGAGATCCCACTTACATTGGGTAATCTCCCGCGTATGCCCGCTCTTGCCATAATCAGCTTTTATCAGCGCTTCATCTCATCCGGATTGCCCGGAAATACATGTCGCTTCTATCCTTCATGCTCCCATTATGGTTACCAGGCCATTGCCAAGTACGGCCTGATTAAAGGAAGCTTGATGGCAACGTGGCGCATCCTTCGATGTCAACCTTTCAGCAAAGGTGGTCACGACCCAGTACCTTAGGAGTTCAATGGCGAGAAAACAATTCACTCTCAGAAAACCTCTCTTGATCATCGGCGTGCTTATTCTGGCAGCTGTGGTGATGTCCGCTTGTGGGTCAGGCAGTGTGCTTCAAGGCTCTAGCTGGCCCGGGATGACGCTAGAAGACGGGATCCTCTATGTTGCCAACGAAGAATTCGTATATGCGATCAGCGAGGAGAACGGTTCAGAAATCTGGCGCTATCCAGATCCAGAAAATTCCGATCGAAATACAACCTTCTTTGCACCTCCCGCAATTGCATCGGAAGATTTAATCATCGTTGGGAGCTATGACACGAAAACCTATGCACTCCAGCCGACGGGAAGATTTGCAGCTGTTTTGTGGACCTTTGAAGCGGAAGAAGAAAGAGAGAGGGATCGCATCATCGGTGGACCCGTCGTCGATGAAGATACAGTCTACATTCCCGGATCGAACTGGAACCTATACGCACGTAACCTTGAGGACGGCGGACCCGGGCCCTGGGCGAAGCCATTCAGGGGAGAGGAAGCATTCTGGTCCGCACCCCTCATCGTTGGTGAGCGCATTTATGCTTCTTCCCTCGACCAACACATTTATGCGCTCGAGCTGGACAGCGGCAGGATGATCTGGAGCAAGGATCTCGGCGGAGCCATCACGGATACCCCCACCCTCGCAGGAAAGGCCCTGCTAAGCGGAACTTTCGCGCAAAGCCTCTTCGCACTTAATTTAGAGAGTGGAAATGAAATGTGGTCGTTCCAGGCAGATGGTGGAATCTGGGGAAGCCCGGCGGTATCCGATAGCATGGCGTTCTTCGGTGATGATGCAGGATTCGCATATGCACTCGATTTCACCAGCGGAAGCTTGCTATGGAAAGAACAATTGGAGGGACCCGTACGAGCGTCCCCGATTGTGATCGATGAGGTTGTTTATTTTGTGACCGAGTTTGGCGCTGTTCAAGCTCTAGACACGTCAACGGGCAATCCCCTGTGGCCAGGCGTCAATACAATCGATGGCCGCCTGCTAAGCGATCCAATCGCTTCTGAAGGTGGTTTGCTGATCGGCGCCATGGAAAGCGATTGTCTGGTCTTCATCCTGGATTATGAATCTGGCTTCTCGCGATGCTTCTTCGCGACCGAGGAATAAGAGGTAGCGCATGAATATATGGGACACTTTAATACTCAGCCCGATGATCAACGCTTTGCTTTTCATCTATACGCTGTTATTCCAGAACTTCGGTTTGGCCATCATCGTGTTTACTGCACTGATTCGCCTCATCACACTGCCACTCACGTATCAGCAAATGAAGAGCACGATGGTCATGCAGGAAATCCAGAAATCAGACGCCTATAAGAAAATGCAGAAGAAATACAAGGACGATCGCCAGAAGCAGTCCGAAGCGCAGATGAAGCTGTTCAAGGAAAAGGGTTACAACCCTTTCAGCGGCTGTTTGGGCTTGATCATCCAGTTCCCCATCATCATCGGTCTTTATCAGGCCATCATCAGAACACTGGCACAGACTCCAGTGCAGCTCTTTGATCTTACAAAATTCATGTATGCCGTCATCCCCGCTGAAATCATCCCGCTCAACAGCCAGTTCCTGTACATGGACCTCGGTCAGCCGGAACGTCTATATTTACAGGCTCTGGTGGGCACGCCGTTAGAGTTTCTCAATGGCGTGATTCCGCTTCTTACCATCCTTGTGGTCATTACAACATGGGCAAATTCAAAATTAACCCAGCCAGCGAGCACAGAAGGTCAGGGAGCCATGATGGGCCAGATGATGAGCCTTTACATGCCCCTTCTTTTAGGATATTTTGCCTACACGCTCGCAGCCGGGCTGGCGCTTTATTTCTTCGTGTCCAACTTGCTCGGTATCCTTCAGGGATATCTGATGCGACGAACACGGGAAGCGAACGCGGCAGAATAGACCCTGTGGGCAAAACTTTGAGGGTATCAATATTATGACTGAAAACAGAACCAGTCTTGAAGTAATCGCAACTGACGTCGACGAAGCACTTGAAATCGCGGCGGAAGAATTGAACCTTTCTGAGGATCAATTTGACGTCCAGGTATTGGACGAAGGCAGCAAAGGCCTCTTCGGGATGGGAAGCCGGAAGAAGAGGTACAAGCTCACCATCCATGGATCCTCCACTTCGATTGAAGATAAACCTGAAGAACCTGAAACCCCTACCGAAGTTTCGTCAACCCTTGAAAAAGAGATGGATCTCGACGAAGATGCCGAGACTATACGCATCACAAAAGAGACGGTCGTCGAGTTGCTCCAGCGAATGGATGTTGAGGCTGAGGTGATCGCCGTCTGGGGACAGGCCGACGCTCCCGGTAAGATTCGCCCTCTTTTTGTCGATATCCAGGGGGATGATTTAAGCCTCCTGATCGGACGCGGTGGGGAGACTATATCTGCATTCCAATACATCACCCGCCTTATTGTTGGGAAAGAGCTAAAGCGACCTGTCGCCATACTCATTGATGTCGAAGGCTATCGCGCCAGACGAGAACGTCAGCTACAACAGCTCGCCAGAAGGATGGCGAGCCAGGCGGTTGAAACTTCACGCACGACGAGTCTCGAACCCATGCCCGCGAATGAACGCCGCATCATCCATATCGAACTGCGGGATAATGCGGATGTCGAAACGGAGAGCGTGGGTGAAGGACATCGACGCAAGGTAACCATCATCCCCAAGCAATAGCAACAGCATTGGCTATGTTCACCTGTCGCACTGGTTTATAATGCTCACCATGCATTCGCAATTCGAACCAGTTCAATTCCTCGCGATTGGACATATCACGGAAGATATTACACCGGATGGTCGTGTACTCGGTGGCGGAGTCACTTATGGCGGGCTCACCGCGCAAGCGCTGGGGCTCTCTGTGGGCATTGTCTCATCGCATGCCCGCGGCATGGACATCCGACCGCTTCAAAATCTACAGTGCCACGTTAAAATCGCTCCAGAATCAACCACTTTCACAAATCAGGAAACGCCAGACGGTCGAATTCAGAGGCTCAGTGCACGAGCCGATCGCCTGCTCCAAAACGATAT